>NZ_JBNWCK010000002.1:0-700637 GCF_053522465.1 Agrobacterium sp. 22-214-1
GATCTCTACACCCTCGGTTTCGCACCGGCCATGGTCAAACGCTCGCTTTATCTCCAGGACTCTTCCGTCGGCGCCAGCCGCCAACCGGCCCTTCTGCCCGATAGGGAGCAGGATGAAAAAATCCTGGAAATCTTGCGGCGTTATCAACGGATCTGACGCTGCTATCGAATGTGACGCGCACCCCTGCGGATCGTGCGCGTCACCTTAAAAATATCTGCGAAAACGGCCAGAAGCCGATGCATTTCCCGAGCCTCAGCCATGACGAATAATTTGTGACACAAACACGAAATTCCCCTTGTCAGCCCGGCCATTGATGTTTAAGAGGAGCGCGCAACGCAAGCGTTCGCGCATGCGGAGAGGTGGCAGAGTGGTCGAATGCACCGCACTCGAAATGCGGCATACCTGCAAGGGTATCGTGGGTTCGAATCCCACCCTCTCCGCCATAAAACTCTGGGACCGTAGTGGCTTTCCCACATATCTTTTTGATTAACTGGATGTCATATAGTGCAATCTAAGACGCCGTGGGCCACACTTCAGGCACATCTACACTAAATTTTTCTGAGACAAGGCTAGTGGCGTGGTTGTGACGATTGCATTTAAGCCTTGGTGGTCAGTTTTGATCTGAACTTTTCCCGGCTTGTCAGAAGAGTGGCTTCATATCTGGAATAGCTTTCATTAAGTAGTGACCGCTTCGCGTTTTCCAGTTTAACATAATGACTCTCGAAATCTCGTTCAAAAGCAACTGGGCTCACAATCAAATCATGGATCAAACTCGATAGGTGTTTGATCATATCTTGCTTGAACTGAAGAGACATTAAATTCTCTTTGTTGATTAGAGTGTATTTTTTACTCTCAATTTTCGTGCCGTCATTGCTGAGCGGAAAATGCCATTGGCCGTGTGCTAACTTATTTCGTATTTCAATGATAATCCGTAGATCGGATTCAATTATTTCATGAATCACATCCCGTCGAGCTGATCCAGCAACGCCTAGTGTAGAACGATTTAGCTTCGCTCTGGGCTTTCCGATGTTCTTTCGGAAAGCGACATCGACAGCCTTTTTCCATCGCTCGATTTGCGCGTCTTCTTCAAGTATTTTATCTCGTTGAGCATCGGAAAAGCCGAATTCTTCATGGAGTAGTTTATTAAGTCTTGTTTCAGCCCATGCGCCTGTGAGGAAGGCTAGCAATCGCACGAGTGAATTCAGTGAATGCTCCGGGTCTTTACGGGCTATTGCGGATCGTGCTTGCCGCCGCACAACTGCAATGGCTATATCAAGCTCTTTGAGGTTGGCCACGTGGGCTTTGTAAAGCTTGCTCGGATTGTATGCCAAAAATTCCTACCACCAAAAAACATAAGCTCATGTCTTTTGGTGGTAGGAATTCGAATCCTACAAATCCTCTCCGAAGAGCGTGCTTCCCCTTACACCATCACCCAGTTTTTCGGATAGCACACGCATTCAGAGGATGGCAAGTGGGCGTGTAACGATGCTGGCCCAACTGTCCTCTTGTAATTATCGCCCTTAACAGCACAAATTGATGTCACCATTGAGCGCGGGATATGCCCTTGCCCCATCTTCAGGGCATTCTACGCATGATCGACAATAAACGTTGGAGGTCACATGGTGACTATCGGAAAGCTCAGGGGAACGCTGGGAAAAATTTAAGCGCGTCGCCCGAGGATATGGCGCTCATCGCATGCAAGCCACATTGACATTTCGCTTCGTCCGGCTATCGTTACTCGGCTTACGTGTATTGAGTGCGTCGTTTAGCACTTGGTCTAGCGTTTCGCTGGACCTCATTATATTGCGGAATTTTGGTGCCCTGTAAGGTAGTGATTGAACATCGCCCTTCGGGACGCTCCGCTCGATAATCAATCCCTACCTTACAGGGCTTTAAGGGTAAGCTATGTTGCTATTCGCAGAGGAGATGGATGTGGACAAAATCCATGTCCAGTCTCCTTCTGCGGTGGTGTTCCTTTGCGGGGGGCCATACTCAAACATCGACGAGCCAGTTGCGCTTTCGTTGCGCGATGGATTTCTCAAGATACTCGATAATCCTGCGATCAAAGGAAAGGCGATAATCCAGGCGGAAGATATTACAAAGCTTCATGTCTTCGCTGATGCATACGAGGATGTCCTCCAGTTTGAGACCGATTTGGCGGAAATATCCGATCTCGTTCTGCTTTTCTGTGAGAGCGAAGGGAGCATGGCGGAGCTCGGAGCATTTTGCGTAATCCAAGAGATCGCTTCAAGGCTCCTTGTCGTAGTTCGAGATAGACACTGGCGGGGAAAAGGCGAAACCTCTTTTATTCGGCTTGGTCCGCTGCGCTCTCTGGAACGCAAGCACGGGAATACTTCAATCTTCGTAATTGATGATGCCGACGTCGGTGACGTGAGTGCGCCTGGGGGCATAAAAATCGGGGTCCTGAAAGACCAACTGCAGGCGCCATTAAAATTGAGATTGGCCACCACGCGGGATCCTACAACTTTCAACGTTGACCGGCCAGGGCACATCATAAAACTAATTGTTGGCTTGATACAAGAATACGGCGCGCTGACTTTCAGTGAAATAGACGAATTGCTTTTGACTGTGGGGGTCTATGTTTCCACTTCGGACTTGAAGAGATATCTTCTATGCGCCGAGTCTGTTGAATGGATCGTTCGACGTAAAAAGGGTCTTGACGAGTTTTTCATTGCGACCCCACTTCCTGATGCCGCTGTCATCACAACCAAAGCAGGTAGATCCCTTCAAAACAAGGGCCGGCGTCGCTTCGCAATACGCGAACATTGGAAAGACCATGAGCCACTCCGCTACAGCGTTATTACCCAATTTTACGGCAGCGTCGCATGAGTGAGATTTTAAGAGCACTGTCCGAGGCTACAGGTCTAAGTGACTGGGACCTCCGCGCGATTATAGGCAACGCACCGGATAGATATAAAGTTTATCACATCGACAAGCGCCGGGGGGGTCGGCGAGAAATAGCGCAGCCAGCTCGCGAGCTAAAGGTTCTGCAGCGAGCCCTGCACGATATTTTTCTCGCTAGACTGCCGGTGCACCCGGCTGCGATGGCTTATCGTCCTGGCATCGGCCTGAGACAGAATGCTCTGGCCCACTCCCACAATGGTCCGATCCTGAAGTTTGACTTTCAAGATTTTTTTCCATCACTTCGGGCTGAGGACTGGGAGGAATATTGCCATCGACATGATGTTTTTAACAATAAAGAGGATGTAGCGTTAAGCTCAAAAATAATCTTCAGAAGAAAAAACCGTCATTCATCCGTTTTACGGTTGGCTATAGGGGCTCCATCATCGCCGCATGTATCTAATATACTTATGTTTGAGTTCGACGATGCGATTCAAACTTATTGTGCGTCCCAGAAGGTGACTTATACAAGATATGCAGATGACTTAACCTTTTCAGCGCAAAGAACTGGTTTTCTTACAGGTGTTCCGAAAGCGTTAGAGCGCATAGTAAAGGATCTAACGTCTCCGCGACTTAAAATTAACTATGAAAAAACTGTCCTTGCGACTAAAAAGTATAAGCGTATGGTGACTGGGTTAATATTAACAAACGATGGGAGTGTTTCTTTGGGACAGCTTAGAAAGCGAAACCTCAGAGCTGGCGTTCATCGGTGGATGTTGGGGGTGCTGTCCAATGCAGACACCTGCCGGTTAGCAGGTCAGTTGTCATTTGCCGAGGATATCGAGCCTGATTTTGTTGCCCGTCTCGCTAGCAAGTATGGAGCGCAGGCTATAGCTGACATAAAAAAAGCTTACCGCCAGCACGGCTCTTAGTAGTTACAAAGTCTATAAAGCTTCAACCTGACATGGTGGTCCTCGCCGTGGGGGCAATATTGGCTTGGCTTGACTGCTGCCGGGATAATCCTTGGCACCCCGCAGCGGGCGTCCTACGCATGACCTTCAAAAACCATTGGAGTTCAGATGGCAAAGATCCGGGAGCTCAGAGGACGCTGGCAAGCCCACGTGCGTCGGTGTGGAATGAAGCCCCGCTGGAAGCCTTTCGATAGCAAGCTCGAAGCCGAAAAGTCAGCACGCGACCTGGAGGCTCAGGTCGATAGGTTCGGAGCCGCAGCGGACACGAAAGTCCTAGAAAGCACGACGTCGGATAGATTCTTGAACTATACCTGCCCGATGCCCTTCGTGAAAAGATGCATTGCATACGCGAGCATCACGACAGCTTCGCTCACATGGTGCTCGTTGCCGCCTTCAGCTTTCGCCAGCCGTTTCCTCGATCAGGATTAGATTTTGCAGGTGCGAGAAACTCACCGATATGCCTTCGTGTTTGTAGCGATATCTGCTTGTAGGGTAGACAAAAAATATCGGAGTCTTTACATGCACTTAGCAGAAAGTTTGGCAAACAATTGAATCTACTTGATATTTTCCAAACAGCCACTATATTTAGTCTAAATGGATTGGGGTTCGTTCCTGGTCGGCGTTGTGGCCTCGGTTTACCGGGGCCTTTCGCTTTTCATGGGAAGACTTTGAGACCGAACGACTGGTTTCTGCCATGAGGCCCTTTCCAGAATTTTTGACTTATGACTTCGAAGGCTCGATTGGGCTGATCGCCCTTAAGTATGCGAAGACCTATTGGTCGAGCGATTAGATCAGCTATTTGCAGACCCGTAGAATTTGCCAATTTCGATGCAAAGACGATATCGAAACACGGCATTTTAGCCTCCTCCCTTCCTCCCTGGAGGAAGTGATCACCAGCCGCGATGCGTCGGAATTCCAGCTCAAGTGCTGCGTCCTCTTTCCCTTGTCCCACCTTCTCTCTTGGGCTTCGCGATTCACACACTATGTGGCATTGGTGTTCATGATTTCCATTGTGTTTGATGTATGCATGGGTCATTTCCATGCAAAACAACAGGCCTAGTTGATATGGGTTTTCTGGGCGCGCGTATCTCCGTCTAAGCGCATCCTTTCGGATCACAGACGAAACAACAGTCATCGGCATCCCCGCGATGACATCGGTCAGATCCGTCAAAAAGCGTTCTCTCAACTTGTCGTATTGAAGAAAGTGAAAGGGGCCGCGACGCTTCACGATGTCTGATTCATGCATAACTATTGTGTCGTGACCGAACCATCGGAATTTAAAGTCTTGCATGGCGGGAACTGCAGTCTGAACATATTCAGATTTCTTGAATACACAGAAAGCCAACGAGAAGATTGGATAGTTTTCATCTATGGAGGTCATGCTGTGGTCGCCGCTTTCGTCCACATACACAATATAGTCGCCAAACTGCACTGACTTTCCTTCGAATCAAATTCAGCTGCACCTTTATATCACGCTGAAGATTGTAGAGTCCCGATGAGTAACTGAAGTGCTCGTGCCGGGATAATCCTTGGCCCCCTCGTCGGGGCATCCTACGCATTGTTGACAACAAACGTTGGAGATCACCATGGCGACAATCAGAAAACTCAGAGGTCGCTGGCAAGCGCAGGTTCGTCGTCGTGGCATGAAGCCCCGGTGCAAATCATTCGACACGAAGATCGAAGCAGAGAAGTGGGCGCGTGATCTCGAAGCGCAGGTCGATAGGTTCGGCGCTGCCCCGGACACGAAAATCCTTGAAAGCACGACGCTCGGGCAGCTTCTCGAACGTTACCAACGCGAAGTGTCGCCTCTGAAGCGCGGGTCCGTCCAAGAGATACAGCGGATCGACGTGCTTCGTCGCCACGAACTCGCATACAGGACGATGATCGGACTGAGCCAGCAGGATATAGCATCCTTCCGTGACGAGCGGCTTCAATCCGTAGCTCCTTCTACTACAGTTAGAGAGCTTGCTATCCTCAGCCATGTCCTCGAGGTCGCAATCCGCGATTGGGGTCTGCCGCTGGCGAAGAACGTCGTGAAGCTGGTTCGTCGTCCGGTGATAAGAAATGAGCGGAGCCGCCGCTTGACCGGCGACGAGGAGCAATGGCTGCTCGATGCTTGCGATACCGGGAAGATACCTTTCCTACGCACGCTGCTGATAGTCGCGATCGAGACCGGGATGCGCCGTGGTGAGCTTCTCGGACTGAAGTGGACAGATTTTTCGCACAATCGCCGGGTGCTCTCGCTCGCTCTTACCAAAAATGGTTCCGATCGTGAGGTTCCCTTGTCACAGCGGGCATTCGATACGCTGATAGCTTGGAAAGAACACCCGACCGTGGATCGGTCTATGATTTTTCCGATGCGTGCCGGGACGCTGGAACAGGCATGGAGAAGGTTGCTGACGCGTGCCGGGGTAAAGGGGCTGCGCTTCCATGATTTGCGCCACGAGGGCGTCAGCCGTCTGTTCGAGCGTGGTTTGAACGTCATTGAGGTCAGCAGCATCAGCGGACACAAGGAACTGCGCATGTTGAAAAGATACACGCACCTCGCTGCTGACGATCTCGTGGCGCGCCTTGGGTAAGGTGATCCACGAACTGTTCGCGCTGTTGTTCTGCGCAGGAGGACAGCAAAGTCCTAGAAAAACTCGCTATAGCCGTAGGGGATGCCTTGGGTTGCCACCGAGTTTCGAAATCCAAACCACCTCTCCTGCGAGCAGACGGGATTTACTTTTTGACAAATCGACTGTCTTGGACGCGCGATAACCGTCCGAAAACGACCGGAATTAGAGGCGGGGCTGGCAACGGGTTTCTTACGAGCAATAAGAAACTCATTTCCACTATTTTTACGCTAAGTTGACGCTAAACCGGCGATTTCGCAATTTTTTCCCTGAATCCACGCGATTTTGTCTCCTAATCTATCCAACTCTTCTGAGAACGCTAAAATCATTCTGCGTGAGGTGATGTTCGCTTTGATTAAACCACCAGTATTCTGACTATATGAAACAAATCTGCGAGCTTCTTCTGCGCTGGTCTCCAGTTCGCTCTGGGTTGCTCTAGGGAGGCGCACGGACAGAAGTCGGTGGAAGTAGCTATTTTGCGCTTGTGCGAGCCCTTGGCAATCCATGTTCAAATGAGGATATGGTGAGTGCAGACGCACTGATTTGAAAGCTGTTGTTGAAAATGAAGCCAAGGTTGCCGGGAATGCTCATCCCGTTGATTGCTGCGAAATCCAAATCCCTTGTCGGCTATCTCGATTACCGCCGAGAGGATTTGTCGAATACGCAAGCCCGCCTTTCCGGTAGATATTCTATTCGACCAGTATTAGATCTCGAACGGTTCAAGGCTCGTGCTGTCATCGATTGGATCACGCTCGACCGCAACACTCAATTTCAATGGTTGCAACGAGAAATCGAACCAATTGGTGGCCGGCGGAGCTATGTGGAGAATGTTGACGGCGACAACACAGCCTCCTCGAACTGTTTCGATATCAGATTTCAAGAGCCGGAGATTGCCACTGTTCTAAAATCAATTGCTGCCGTCCGAGCCAAATTTGGCTTGGCGCTCGAACCTTCAGTCCGCGCCATTGAGATTAGCGTGGATTTTATTCCCAAGACACCCGATGATCTCCTACGCGCTCGTATGGTCCGGGTGTTGATGAACCATCTTCAAGTGCGCCCAGATGTAACGACAAATATCCGGGATAGGCCGAGGACGGTTTGGGGCAGAGGCCCTGATTTCACCCAGCGCTTGCTTTACGACTCTAGGCATTTGACGCCCGCTGAGAATGAGCAATTTTTGCTGGAAACGGACAGAGATCGCGCGCCCAATGTAGACGGAACCTTGGAAGTGGGCGAGAAGGAGGCCTCTGTCCGGTGGCGCGTTATGGACAAGGTAATTGATACGCAAAACATTTCCGCCGGAACATTTGTCCTACTCGATGAGAAGTCAAAAAGAGCTAGGGTCGAAGTCACGTTGGCTCATCCGGAAACAGAGAATATTGGCATTGGCTCGTTGAATGATCTCAGGACGTTCAGCTTCACAAAGCTTCAAGGAAAGTATTTCCAGTTCGCTCTTCCCACGTTTGTTGCTGAACCGGTAAGGGCTTCAAAGAGGCAAGCGCTAGCTGCTGCGAGTAATCCAGAGCGAGCGGCGAAATTCTCGAAGACTGGAGTAATTGGCCTGAAGGCTATGGATGCGACGAGAGATGACGCTAGGCGGAATTTGCGACGCAGAGTAATGCACCACATTCATGCAAGTGGTCTCCGGATGAGCGTCTTGAACAGAAATGCGCAGGGAGCGGCCAGCACCTTCGTGGCTTTTGAGGATTTGAATGAACGGGTCAGGGTCGCTTTAAGAAACCTTGGTAAACGTGTTGGCGACGGATTTTCATCTGCTCCGTAGTGAGTGAAGAGTGAATAGGTTTCCTGTGTAGATATATGCATTAACCCATATAGAAGTTATTAGGCCGGCGGAATCGACCACTCCCCGTCCGCCCAAGCGTCACAATGCTTCTCTTCAAACCGCATCAATAGGCGAGCAATCTTTTTTAGTCAGAAAAACTTGCAAAAATGGGAAAGCAGGCCTTCTGATCTCGTGTGCCAATTTCAATCAAGCTGAAGTTCACCTTAGCGCTTTTTCAACCGCGAGTCACCTGAGCGCGTTTGTATTCAGACGAACAATTCCTCGTCGGGTGGGAGAAAGCCAGTCAGCGAGCTCCCCTGAGTCAATGAGAGGTATCCAGACGCTCGGCGTCGACCTTCAGAGTTCGAAGCAATGTCCGGGGGTGAATTCCATGCTGTTTCGCGATGGCTTCGGCGGTGGCTGAGCCATTCGCCAAAGCCTGCCGAGCGTCCCGGCGCTGATCGTCTGTCATCGCCGGGCGCCGACCGAGACGGCTGCCGCGAGCCCGAGCAGCAGCCATGCCTGCGCGCGTCCTCTCGCTAATCAGCGATCGCTCAAACTCAGCCATTGATGCGAGGACGTGCAGCAGGAGCCGTCCGGCTGGCGTGCCAGTGTCCAAGCTTTCACTCAACGACCGGAACTCTACCCCGCGCTCACGAACGAGTTTAAGCAATTCGAAGAGAGATCGACCCAAACGGTCGAGGCGCCAGACAACGATGGTATCTCCGCGCCGAAGCTTTCGAAGCAGGCGCGCCAGGCCCGGTCTTGTAAAGTCTGCGCCGGAATATCCTTCATCAGTAAGGACATCGGTGCATCCCGCCGACCTCAGCGCCGACATTTGTAAGTCGAGGCTTTGTTCCACGGTGCTGACGCGAGCATATCCCAAGGTGTTCATTCTGCCTGCCGCCTAAATTTTGGTGCAATTTATCCGTGCATGATACCCGGCAAGCCCTTGATTAAAAGGAACCTTTTCGTGCGGTGCGGCTTTTCTGTTGACCGAGAAAGCGTCTCCGAAGGATTTCAATACGTTATCTTCGCACGCCATATCGTCGGTTCGTTATGACGGAACCCTTCCCTTTTGTGCGGTGACAATCGACATTTCAGCGCCGGAGGTTTCATGCGCAAGTTTGCTCAGATAGATAAATCTGCTATCATTCAGGTTGTTCGGGCGCTGAAAATCGCTACCGTCTTGCCGTTGATACTTTCCGGCACTCCTGCCTTTGCTGGCCCTGTGGAGACAGGGTTCTTCAACGCGACCATTCCATATGTGGTTCTCAAGCGTGGTTCCGTTGAATGCGGAAAGCCAGATGGGGACCATATTGCTTATAAGCAACGTCTGTTAATGATGCTGGCACGCATTCCCAATGCTGATTTGATCGTAGCTGACCGGCAGATGGAACGCGCATTCGAGTTCGAAGTAATGAAATACAACCCAACGTGTTCGGATGCCCTGCTTGAGAGATACGAATACACGATGACAGAGGGGGCGGAACGTTCGCTCAAATCATTCTCGGACACGGTGACGGACCAGCTCTATAAGAGGTAGCCCGTCGAACGGCGAAAATAAGACGTGTTGATTTGATCGAGCCACTTTTCAAGTGCAGATAGGACAGTCAGCCGTAGTTGGCTGTCATTTCTGATCGCGTTCCCAACCGAGGCGTTGAGTGGTTTCAGACCGACTTGGATATTGCACGGCAGTGGTAGATGACCGTTCTCAGACCGCCTCATTGTTCTTTAGCCAAATCTCCAATTCTGCTAAAACGCTATTCGATAGCTTTTTGTCATTCACAAGCGAATTGCCGAGTGACGAATCTCGTCGATTTAAACCCAACTCAACCATCACATCGCCTACCCTAAGGTCTCGTTTTGCCATCACAGTTTTAATTCGGGATTTAACCCAAGGCAGCAGGTGGTTGCGGACCGCTAGGGGAGTTTCAGGTGTCGCTATCCTAGGCGTCTCCCCCGCTGACGCAGCTTGCGCCGCGATCCAACTTTCGAATTCATATCTCTCGTGTTCGTTAGCTCTAAGCCAAGCGCTTTTTAGTTCCTGAATCGCCATAGTCCCTACGCTTTCTGCATAATCTCGCGCAGCGCAATTATTCCGTTTATTCTATCAATGCAAATCTTCTATCATACATCGAAACGGTGCATCCATTTTACTGTTGTAAGCTATATCGGACGCCTTCCACAGAATTAGATATTTCATTGAAATAGCTGGCGCGTTGGAATAGCTTCCGTTAGCTATCCAACGCCACTGAACCAGTTTTTTCAACGATGAGATGAACAGAACGTTCCGCGCATCCAGATATATAAGGCGACGTCCAGCAGCGCCGAGCCAGCCAGCGAGCTTCCCTGAGTCAAATAGCGCTACGCCAGAGCCAGCCTGTTCTTCTTAAGCGTTTCCCGCGCCCATCCTGCCCATTGATCCTGGGGTGGCAGCCAAAACCAGCCGCCTGTATCGTCGCCCACGACTTGAGCTTCATTAGTTGCGGCACACGCCGCAGTGAGCAGGCAGATCCATGCAGCTCGCTTTTCGTGGTCGCGCTCGCCAAGAACTGCGGTCAACAGCTGAGGATTATGCCAGCCAATCTTTTGAAACAGGTCTGAAAGAACGCCGCTATCGACGGCATGCTCATACAGCCAATCAAACTTCTTGCGTTTACCCGCCTTCGGCAGGACAAACCGTGCCTCTGGCAGCAGAACCCCCAAAAAGGCGTTCGGAAAGGCTTCAATTATGAAAGTGTCCTGCAGGATCGCCCTCGATGCGCCTGTGTTATGCTCAGCCAGGTGGACCACCTGATTTGCCGTCTCAGCAGCAGCCCGTCGCAGACCCTTGCCATAACCATGATTACTCAAACCAGGCTTGCATCGCGTCTGAAATGCGCCGCGAATGAACAGGCGTTCACAGAGACGGTCCAAGCTGTCATCGGAGCCGACCGGGACTAACGGTCCGTCGATGGCTATCACCGAGAACTGAGTAGACGCAGGTATGTGCTGACTGCGACGTTCCCAATCAGAGTGCGTCCTGGCCGCTCCAAACTCGCCGTTCTTGCTCCAGGCGATGCCAGTGGTTGGTCTGGATGTCGAAAAGCCCACATCGATGCCGAGGAGCGCTGTCTCGTTGAGATTGATCATATGACACACTCCCCAAGATCCCCAAAAAACAGTCTGATTATCTCACCGCCTCCACTTTCTCCCATCCCAGCATGTGCTCGTTCTTGTCGAGCCAAGCCTTTCGCTCCTGCCAGTCCGGCAGCACACGCCCCACGAGGTCCCAGAACTCCGGTTCATGGTTGCGGTGCTTAAGATGGCATATCTCGTGGACCACGGCGTATTCCAGGACGGGCTTCGGCGCGAAGATCAGGTGCCAGTTCAGATTGATTTGCCGGTCCTGACCGCAGCTGCCCCACATGTGTTTCTGGTCCTTGATCTGCACGCCACGCGGTTTCAGCCCATGGCGCTCACCATGCTGGTGAACAAAATCGCGAGCGTCGTCGCGCACGCGGCGTTTCAGCCAGAGCCGGAGAGCGCTCTCGATGATGGTGTCGGATGACTCCGGCGACAGTTCGGCGGGCTTGCGGATCTTGAAACCGTTGCGGAAACTGACCTCGACCAGGGAGCCATCGAAGGGCTCGATGGTGAGCCGCGCCATCCGTCCACGATAGGGGATCTTGGCGCCGGTCACGAACTGGTAGACGCGGGTCTGGGCCTTTGCGCGTTCAGCCATATGCTGAACCGTCTCAATGATCCAGGCACGCCGGCGGTCCAGCACGGCACTGATCTGCTCGTCGGTCGCACTCTCCGGGACCAGGAGCTCGAAGGATTTCGGCGTGACACTCAGGCTCGCCTTGCGCGCCCTCGGCGATCGCCGCAGGGTGTATTCGATCTCTTGCGCGCCGATGCGATAGACGGCCATGTCACGGCCCCGCGAAATGCTTGAGCGCGTAGGCCTCGACCTCTTCCGGGATCTCCCTCAGCTGCGTCAGGCCCGCCAGATGTGCCATGGAGCGCACCTGCTGGCGCAGGCTCTTGCGAAGCCCGTCCTTCTCCCACCAGCCTGATGGAGCGGTGACGGGGTCGGTGTAGAGCCCCTCCAGGCGGATCGCCAGAGCCGCTCCCTCCGGCGCGGAGGTGAAGCCGTTGAGGATCTGCAGAATGCCATAGGCGCCGGGCGTCAGACCCGCTTCGACATGGGCAGCGTCCTCAGCCGTAATGTCCTTCGCCAGCTCTTCGGCTGCCTTCAGCTTCTCGCCCCAAGAGAGCTGCGCGCTTTCCAGCTTTTCCAGCAGCTGGCGAAGGCGCTCGGAAAATTTACCGTATTGATGCGGACTGTCGTCGATCCGCTCGGTCACGGTCTTGCGCAGCTCCGTCGTCTTGCGGATCGCTGCCGTCATCAGGTCTTCCTCGGTCTTGCCATTAGGATCGAAATCGTCCCAGAACTCCGGATCGGTGATGTGGCGCAGCTTGACGGTGACGCTGAGACCCGTCGCTTCCAGATGCTTCTCCAGCATCTCGCGGATCTTCTCACTGTAATTCATCTGGTCGAAGGCCTGGCGCTTCTCAAAGTGCTGCGTGCCATAGAGCACGAAGTTGGCAACCCATTTCAGATCGGCGGTGAACTCCAGAACGCTCGGGTCCGGGCTCAGCGTTTCATAGAGGACGATGAAGCTGCGCGCCTTGGCCTTGAAGTCGAACCACTTGTCCTCAGTGCCGAGCAGCTTGACGAAGGCATCATATTCCGCCTTCAGCGCGTCTTTGTCGCTCGCATCGCGTTTCAGCGGCTTCATCAACGCGGCGACGGCAGAGCGGGCTGCCCGTAGCTGGTTGCGCAGATCGTCGAGATCACGCATGGCGTTTTTCACGTCATCGGCGCGGTAGGAGGAAAGCGCTTCTTCGAGGTGTCCTGAAACGCCGATATAGTCGACAATCAGTCCGTTGCGCTTCCTGGCGTCAGATACGCGGTTGGTGCGGGCAATCGCCTGCAACAACCCGTGCTCCTTCAGCGGCTTGTCGAGATACATGACGCTTTCGATCGGGCAGTCGAAGCCGGTCAAGAGCTTGTCGCAGACGATCAGGAACTGCGGGTCGTCGCCCTTGCGACCGAATGCCTTCTTCGCCAGTTTCTCGGCTTCGGCATCCAGATAATGCGCCTTCAGCTCAGTGCGGATCGCCTGCTTGTGCGCATCCTCGCTCGGCTTGCTGTCTTCCTGGTTGATCGAATAGACGCAGGCCGACATGGCATTGGCGCGGGCTAGCGCCTCGGCAGGCTCCATGCCCTCGGCCTTCAGATCCTCGGCAATGACCTTTGTCAGCGCCTGCTTGTAGAGGATTACGGCCTCGCGATCGATGGCGACGATCTGCGCCTTGAAGCCATCAGGCCGGGCATATTGCTTGAAATGCGTCCAGATATCATAGGCGATCAGTTCGATACGGCGTGGATGCTTGACCAGATCCTCGATCTGCACCCCGCGCTTCTTGATCTCGTTGAGCTTGTCGTCATCAACCTCGGCAAACCAGGTGTCGAACAGGATGTCGATCTTCGCCTCATCGATATGCCAGTCGGTCTTGCGGCCGGTGTAATAGATCGGCACGGTCGCGCCATCGGCGACGGCGTCGTCGATGCCGTATTTGTCCAGATAGCCTTCTCCCGGCACACCGAAGTTTTCATAGGTGTTCTTGTCGTCCTTCTTCACCGGCGTGCCGGTGAAACCGAAGAAGCGCGCGTTGGGCAGTGTCGCGCGAAGATAGGCGCCGAGATCCTTTTCCTGGGTGCGGTGGGCCTCGTCCACCATCACGATCCAGTTTTCCGAATTGGCAATCGCCTCCTTCGAGCCCTGGAACTTGAAAATGGTGGAAAGCGCGGTGTGCCCATCCTTGCCGCTGCGGATCAGCGCGTGCAGATCCTTGATGCTCTCGATCGCCGTCGGGTTCGGCAAGCCGCAGGCGACAAAGGTGCCGCTGATCTGGCTGTGCAGGTCCACCCTGTCGGTCAGCACCAGAATGTTCGGGTTCGTCAGCGCCTTGGACTGGATCGTCCGATGCGTCTTCAGCTTCAGCGCGGCAAACACCATGGTCAGCGATTTGCCGCTGCCTTGCGTGTGCCAGATCAGCCCCTGCCGGTGGTTGCTCTCGATCACGCGCTCAACAATGCGGTTGACGGCGCGGAACTGCTGGTAGCGGCAGATTTTCTTGATCGTGCCGGTCTCGGTCTTCTCGAACACCACGTAATGCGCGATCAGGTCCAGCAGACGGCTTGGCTCCAGCAGACACCAGAGACCTTTGGCGAGCGTGTCAGAGAAATCACCCTCCAGCTTCGGCCAGGGATCACGCCACTCGGCATAGTATTTGGAGCCGGAGCCGGTCGCGCCATAGAGCACCAAGGCGCCATCGGTGACGATGTTGAAGACATTGGAGAAGAACAGGCGCGGAATGTCCCGCTCATATTGCCGAATCTGCTCGAAGGCCTCTCCGGTCTTGTCCTTCACGTTCAGCGGGCTCTTCGCCTCGATGACAACAAGCGGAATGCCGTTCACATAGACCATGACATCGGGCTTTCGCGTGTTCTCCGCCTTCACCCGCAGCTGATGTGTCACGGAAAACAGGTTATTGTCGGGGTCGAGAAAATCGATCACCCGCAGCGTCTGGCGCGTTTCCTGGCCGGTTACCTTGCGGGCATAATCGCCACGCAGCACCTTCAGCCAGGCCTCGTTGTCGCTGATTGCCGCAAGCTCTCCATAGGCGGCCTCGGCAGAGGCGCGGTCGATCCCATTGATGCGCATCAGCGCGTCGATGAGCTGCGGGCGAAACAGAACCTGGTTCTCGCCCTCGCGCAAACTTGCATGCTCCGCCGGTGCCACGAATCCATAGCCCATGGTCTTCAGATGCTCGATCGTCGGGCGCTCGGCAAAATGCCATTCGGGGCCGTTGCTCATGGGGCGCTCATTCCGCTGCCATGGGAAGCGCGTCGGTGACACGCTTTCGGCCGGTGAGGAGGTCTGACATGAGGGCGGCTTTGAAGGCAACCAAAGCGCCAAAATGGCTATGCTCGCGTTCAAAGCTCAACTCAACCAAGTCGATATTGCGCACAATCTCTTCCTGCTCATTTAGCGGGGGAAGCTGCAGGACTGTTTCCGCCAATTTCGATATGTAAATGTGCTTGATGGTGGAGCCGCCCGCCTCCGCAAGTATCCTCGTTTGAACAGATGGAGACTGCAAAAGCCAGTAAAGGAATCTTGGCAGAATCCTCCATTCGATAGGCGTAACTGCAGCAACCGACTGGTTGATGCAAAGATCGCCTTTGTCTACGATCGCCACGCGACCCAGCGTGCCGTCTTTCGTGATCAAGACCGTGTTTTCGGCCGGTTTGCTTTTCTCGGAAAGAAGTGTCTCGAACTCTATGCGATCCGTTTTGCGCGCCGTTTTATAGTTAATCTTTCCCTCGAGGATGTTTGCAGCTGTAATCATCCAAGGTCCGTCTTCAACGGTCGACATAGGATTCGTAAATCCATAGGTCGTCCTTTCGGCGATGTGATTGAGGCGAACGATCTCCCACCCCTCGGGGATCTCCCCGATCCCGGTCTGCTTGAAGCGCGTGTGGCCGATGCCTTTGGTGAGCAGGCGTTCCAGCACGCCCTGCTTGACCTTTCTGGTCTGCTCCATCACCGACCGCGTTGATGCAATGGCCTCATCGACGCTGGACAGGATGTCTGCGATGCGACGTTGTTCGTGGAGTGGGGGGAGAGCAAATCGAAACTCGGCAAGATGGTCAAAATAGATTCGAATACGGACGCCACCGTCACCGGCATTTCCCACATAAGCTTCCCATTCCGCCGAGCGGCGTAGATGCTCCAGATATGAACCATCCAACATGCGTTCATTTGCAGAAAAGACTACGTAGTCTGGGCTAACCATCACGGCGTCAGCATGTGACGATCTCGCGATGGATCCAATGTTTATTCTCATGGGGTTATAGGCAAACGAACCAGGTTGAACGATCTTGCATCGATCAACGCTTACGCCCTTTACCCTCTCCCGCATCGGTATCATGCCGTCGTTCTTGAAAACTCCGACCAGTCGCTCACTCGGAATCTTTCCATCTGAATTGCGACTGCGATCTTCGCGCGCCACCTCACCAAGTCGAACCGATCGCCACCCGCCGGGCACATCACGCGACATAACCCAGCTCCCGCATAAAGTCCATCATTCGCGCTTCCGCCGCATCCCGCTCGGCTTGAAGCTCGATCAGCTTTTCCACTTCAGCCGCGACATCGACCTCCGCCGCTTCCTCGCCCAGATGCACATAGCGGCTGATGTTGAGGTTGAAGTCATTCGCCTCGATCTCCCTTGTTGGCACCACCCGCGCCAACCGCTTGGCATCGGCAAAATCGCCAAAAGCCCTGGCCAGCGTGGCGACATTGGCCTCAGACAAATGATTTTGCGCCTTACCTTCAATAAAATGCTCGGCACCGTTGACGACGAGGATCTGACCCTTGCGTGCCGCAGGCTTTTGCTTGCGCAGGATGAGGATGCAGGCCGGAATGCCCGCGCCATAAAACAGGTTCGGCGCAAGGCCGATAACGGCTTCGATCAGATCATCCCGGATCAGCCCCTCGCGGATCTTGCCTTCCGCGCCGCCGCGAAACAGCACACCATGCGGCAGCACCACGCCGCATACGCCGTCCTCCTTCAGGCTCGCCACCATATGCTGCACGAAAGCGAGGTCGCCGTAAGATTTCGGCGGGCAGCCGTAGCGGTCACGGCCATAGACGTCGCCCTTCGACCAGATATCATGGCCCCAGCTTTTCAGCGAAAACGGCGGATTGGCCAGCACTCGATCAAAAGTGCGGATGGCCTTCACGCTGTCGCCCGTTAGATGTTTCGGCTCCAACAGCGTGTCCCCACGCGCTACCTGTGCATCGTCGATATCATGCAGGAACAGGTTCATCTGGCAGATGGCCCAGGTGTTGAGGTTCCGCTCCTGGCCGAAAAGCGAAAGGCTTTTCGGGTTCTTGCCCTGACGCTCCAGATGATGCACGGCCTCCAAGAGCATGCCGCCCGAGCCGCAGGTTGGGTCATAGATCGACATGCCTTCTTCCGGCTTCAGGCACTCAACGATCAGCCGCACGACCATCTTCGGCGTGTAGAACTCGCCACCCTTCTTACCGGCATCATCGGCAAACTGGGCGATCAGATATTCATAGGCCTGGCCCAGCACATCCGGCTCGACATCGGAATTGCGCAGGCGATAGGTCTCGAAATGCTGCAGCAGCTTTTCCAGCATGGCATCCGGAAAGCGCTCCTTGTTGTTGAAATCGACATCCTGGAAGACGCCGCGCAGCTTCATGTTCGCGTCTTCAATGGCGCGGAAGGCTGCGTTCAGATGGGTGCCGATGTCGGTCGTGTGCTTGCGCACATGTTTCCAGAAATGGCCCCTTGGAATATCGAAGCGGTGCTCATCTGGATCGGCCGCCAGATCGGCATCATGGTAGCGCGCCAGCCGTTCCTCATACTCCTCCTCCCAGACATCCGAGAGGCGCTTGAAGAACAGAAGACCGAAAATGTAGTGCTTGTAATCGCCGGAATCGATCGATCCCCGCAAGATATCCGCCGCCCGCCAGAGATGGTTTTCCAGCTGCGAAAGGCTCAAAGTCGTCACGTTACATATTCCCCGTCATGCTCAGCGCTCACAATATCAAATCGGAGCCGCGTGGCAATTTATCTGGACAACGGCGTTAAGGCGAATAGAACTTTGTGTGCAATTTCTGATCCTTATCGGAGTAAATTTTGAGCGATATCAAGCTGTTTCATTTCAATGGTGGCCAAGTGACGGAGCTTGCCGGTGCTGCCGTCCAGGTCGAGAAATCGCTCCAGAAGTTATTCGAGGCAAACCTGGAAGCTCTCCTTGGAATTCGATTTCTCGCCAGCGAACATTCAACTGGTGCAGTCCACGGCGGCAGGATTGATACGCTCGGTGTGGATGAAGACAATTCACCCGTCATCATCGAATATAAGCGTTCGGTCAATGAGAATGTCATCAATCAAGGGCTCTTCTACCTCGATTGGTTGCTCGATCATCGCAAGGAGTTTCAATGGCTGGTGATGGAGCGCCTGGGGCCGGAGGTAGCCAAAGCCGTAGACTGGACCTCGCCGCGTCTGCTTTGTATTGCCGGCGATTTTACGCGATATGACGAGCACGCAGTCAAGCAGATTGCACGAAACATCGAGCTTATTCGTTACCGTAAGTTTGGTGATGACCTGTTGATGATCGAGCTTGTGCATGCGCCCAAGTCCGCACGGTTGAGCGTGACAAAGGCATCGGCTGAGCCGCAAGTTGCGGATCACACGACGGAGGTAGGACAGGCCAACGATCCCTATCTCAGCAACCGGATGAGCTATCGCCTGTCCCAGTCATCGTCAGAGCTTCGTGACATCTACGATGCAGTATACCAATTCCTTGTGGGGCTCGGTGATGACGTCCAGGTCAAGGAGCTCAAGCTCTACACAGCATTTAAGCGATTAAAGAATTTCGTGTGCATGGAAATCTATCCGCAAGCTCGGACTGTAATGCTTTTTCTCAAATTAAATCCTGCGGAGCTGGATCTCGAAGAAGGCTTTACGCGTGATTTTCGAAATATAGGCCATTACGGCAGCGGCGACCTGCAGGTGATACTGAGATCAATGGCAGATTTCGAGAAAGCGCAGACTCTCCTAAGGCAGGCTTACGAGGCAGGATGAGAGGACGCGCATTGCTGCCCATTTGCGCAACGTGCCAATCAAATGATAGAGAAGTGATTACCGGCACGAACCGGCCACTCTCATGTATGTCAGCCCGGCCATTGATGTTTATGAGGAGCGCGCAACGCAAGCGTTCGCGCATGCGGAGAGGTGGCAGAGTGGTCGAATGCACCGCACTCGAAATGCGGCATACCTGCAAGGGTATCGTGGGTTCGAATCCCACCCTCTCCGCCATAACTTTCGTTCCGAAGCTCTTTCACTCAGAAGTTGAGTATCTCCGTCATTTTCACTTCGCCGTGCCGGGCCAGTCCATGGAACGATGCACTTGCCTATCTTGTGCCCGCTCAGAACCCACACTCAGCGAGAAATGCCCTGCTGGCGGCCAGATCATCCAGAATGCCGCCGGCATTGCGCGGGTCGCGCTCCTGTTCGATGGTGATATAGCCGCCGTAGCCAAGTTCCGTCAGAAGGCTGCGGATGGCTGGATAGTCGATTGAGCCGCGACCGATCGGGCACATGACGCCTTTGGCGCAGGCGTCGAAGAAGCGGATGCGTTCTGCCATCACCTCCTCGAAAACCGTGGCGTCGATATCCTTGAAATGAATATAGTCGACACGATCCCAATAGCGGCGAAGCGTGGTGACGGGATCCATGCCGGAATAGGCCATATGGCCGGTATCGAGGCACAGACCCGCCAGATCGGCAGGAATGTCCTCGACGATCTGCTGCAACTCATCGGCAAATTCGATGTAGCCGCCAGCATGGGGGTGGATGGTGGCACGCACGCCATATTTGTCGCGGGCGAGCGTTGCGATGGCGCGGATGTTTTCGACCATGCCTTTCCATGCGCCGCCATCGAGGCGCGGCGCGCGGTCGGAATGGCCGGCGGCATAGTCCCGCTCGTCATGTCCCCAGTCCATCACCGTCAGATAGGGGGCGGAAAAGCGTTGGCCGGCATGGGTTTCCGGCTTCGGCAGGCGGGTGATCAGCGCGCAGATTTCGTCGGTCTGGCGCAGCAGATTGTTGCGGTTCTCCGGTGAGACCAGATCGTCGAAGATCGTGCCGGCGACGATCTTCAGGTCGCGCTCATTGAGCGCCTGCGAAACACGCCCGAGGTTGAGCGGCAGATAACCGTAGGGGCCGAGTTCCAGACCGCCGAAACAAGCGGCCTTCGCCTCGTCCAGCACCTTTTCCCAGTGGGGGAGATGGGGATTTTTGACGTCGTCGACGCCCCAGCAGCAGGGAGCGGTGGTGATGGTGATCCGGTTGGTCATGACATCCTCGTGGCGCAATTGACGCCGGGCCGCCTTGTGCGGCCCGGAGCAGGTCTCAGCGGCTGATGGTGGCTTGCAGGGCGTCGATGGAGGACTGGATGCCCGCCTCGGTGGACATGGTGAAATCTTCCATTTCCAGACTGACCCAGCCATTGTAACCGGCCATGCGCACCACGGAGAAAAATTCCTTCCACCATTGCAGATCATGGCCGGCGCCCACCGCCACATAGTTCCAGCTGCGGTTGGCGACATCCGTCACCTCTTTCAGCTCCAGCAGGCCGTTCACATCGGCCAGTCCGCGTTCGACGCGGGTGTCCTTGCCGTGGCAATGGTGGATCGCGCTGCCGAGTGCACGGGCGGACGCGATGGGATCGGCCCCCATCCACATCAGGTGCGACGGGTCGAGGTTCATGCCGACCGTCGGGCCGACTTCATTGCGCAGGCGGAACAGGGTCTCCGGGTTCCAGACGAGCATGGCCGAGAAATTCTCGAGCGCATATTTTTCGACGCCCGCTTCCCTGGCGAGCTTCACAAGCCCGTGCCAGAGCGGAAAGGCGCGATCTTCCCATTGGTAACGGTCGCGCTCCGGCATCTCGTTCGGCCAGCTCTTGGTGTAGACGAGCCAGTTCGGCACGGTGTCGCCCGGCGCTGCTTCCGGCAGGCCGGACATGGTGACGATCTTCGTCACGCCGATTTCGCCCGCCAGCCGGACGGTGTCCTTAATCTCCTTCAGGTGGCGCTTGCCCATATCGCCGGGATCGAGCGGATTGGCGGAGCAATTCAGCGCAGCGATTTCGAGGCCACGGGCCTCGATTTCCTTGAGCCTGGATTTGAGCAGACCCTTATCCGCCAGAAGTTCGTCGGCCCTGAAATGCGGGCCGCTGGACCAGCCGCCGCCGGTCATCTCGATGCCCTCGACACCGAGCGCGACGCATTTGTCGAGCATATCGGTGAAAGGCAGGCTTGCCATGACGTCAGTACAAATTGCGAGTTTCATCGTTCATCTTTCCGAGGAGGTATGGGGACGCGCCTGAAGAGGAGGAGGACGGGAGAGTTGTCCGGCGCGCGCCCAAGCTGGTTAAGCGAAATCGACCCAGGCGGCGCCGGCATCGGCCGAACGGACGCAGTTTTCCAGCCAGCGAACGCCTTCGGTGCCGGCCGTGATGCCGGGATAATGGTGGGTTTTCAGGAAAGCCCTGTCACCGCGATTTGCCGCGTCGATCGCCTGGGCGATCCAGAGATAAATGTTCGACCAGCTATCGCCGAGACCTTCGGTATGCAGCGCGCCCATGCGGTCGATGGCGAGGCTTTCCTGTTCCAGATAGGACATGCCGTGGTGCAGGATGCGGCCGGGTTCGCCCTGAACCTCGTAGATCAGCTGATCGGGATGGGAATCCGACCATTCGAGCGACGCCTTGGAGCCGACGAAACGGTAACGCTGCGATCCCATATTGCCGGCATTGACGGAGGAGACCCAGAGGCGGCCGCGTGCGCCATTGTCGTAATGCATCAGAACGGTGGCGTGGTCTTCCAGCGGCGCGCGCGTGGGAATGAAGGCCTTGCGGTCGCAGAGCAGGCGTTCCACCTTCATATGCGACAGCACGACTTCCGAGAGATAATAAAGATGCGTGCCGATATCGCCCAGCACGAAGGTCGGGCCGGCGGTGCGGGGATTGGTGCGCCATTTGACGGCCTCGCCCGCGCCCACATCGTCACCGGCATTGAAACCATGGGTATATTGCAGGTCGACGATGCGGATGTCGCCCAGCATTCCCTTTTTGACCATGGCCGCCATCTGGTGGACGAGCGGATGCCCGGTAAAGC
This sequence comes from Agrobacterium sp. 22-214-1, assembly GCF_053522465.1. Lineage (NCBI taxonomy): Bacteria > Pseudomonadati > Pseudomonadota > Alphaproteobacteria > Hyphomicrobiales > Rhizobiaceae > Agrobacterium > Agrobacterium sp. 22-214-1. The sequence goes on from NZ_JBNWCK010000002.1 coordinate 22,064, forward strand.
CATAGGTGACGCCGACGATCAGGCCCTTCTGCTCGGCCAGCCGCGCCACCTCGTCGCATTCGGCCACGGTGAAGAATAGCGGCTTTTCGCAGATGACGTGCAGCCCGGCCTCAAGGCAGGCCTTGGTGATCTCGTAATGGGTGAAATTGGGGGTGGCGATGGATACGACGTCCACACCGTCTTCGCGCGCCGTCTCGCCGGCAATCAGCGCCCTGTAATCCGCATAGCAGCGTTCCGCCGCCACGCCGAGATTGACGCCGAAATCTCTGCCTCTTTCGGCATCGAGGTCGAAGGCGCCCGCGACGAGCTGGTAGTTGCCGTCGCGCAATGCGCCGGTGCGATGCTTGTAACCCACCTGTCCCGTGCGTCCGCCGCCCACCATGGCCCAGCGCAGCGGGCGTGAAATTAGTCTTTCTCCGTTGATCATGTCAGTCGTCTTTCCATTTGATGTTGCGAATGGCCGCGGCGGGAGGCGGGGTCCGCCTCGGGCTCAGCGCCGGTTTGCCGCGTCATTTCTTGAAATAGAGGTCGATATAGTCCTGCATCTTGGTGCGCATGAACCGGCCCGATTCATCGGCCCTGTCCTCCCAGGCGAAGACGCAGGAGGTCATGATGCCGTCGAAGCCGATTTCGGAAAGCGTGCCGAAGAAGTCGTCCCACGGCACTTCGCCCTGGCCGATATTGAGATGCTGGTGCACCCGCGCCTGCGTGCCCGGCGGATTGAGAATGTAGCGAAGCCCGGAGCTGGCCTTGTGGTTGAAGGTATCGCCCACATGCACATGGGCGAGCACATCCTTGGCTTCGCGCAGCATCGCCTTGGTGTCGTCGCCGAAATAGAACGTATGCGGCGCGCAATAGAGGAACTTCACATTCTTAGAATTGACGGTGCGGATGATGTCGAGCGCTGGCTGCAATGTCTCGCACCAGTCTTCCGGATGCGGCTCGACATGCAGGTTGATGTTTTCGCGCTCGAAGATCGGCACCAGCTCTTCCATCGAGCGCCACCAGGCATCCTCGCAGGCCTCGATCATAGAGCCGGTATGGCAGCAGTAGCAGGAACCCTTGTCGGGATGCGGTCCGCGGCCGAATTCGGAGTTCATCGTGTCGACCTCCAGTTCGATGGCGATCTCGATGGCGCGTTTCCAGTGTTTGACCGCCGCCTGCCGTTCGGTCTCGTCATTGGAGGCCCAGCGATACATCGGCAGCAGCGAGGCGATGCCGACATCGGCGTCTTTCAGCGCCTTCTTGAAGGACCCGATCCGCTCGGGAAAGACGCGCGGCGCCTTGAACCATTCGAGGAAATCGGCGCGCGGGCTGAGTTCGATCCAGTCGTAGCCGAGTTCCTTCACCTTGGCGGGCAACTCATCGAGGCTGGTGAAACGGTGCATGTGGGGGTCGATGGCGATTTTCATCGGTCTTGATCCTTCTCTATGTCTTAATTCGATGGCGGCTGCGGCGGATGGCCGTCATGGCTGGCCATGTAATTTTCCACCTCTGCGCCGAGATTGGCGAGCGCCTCACCGCCGGCCATCAGATCGGTGATTTCCTCGCGGGATTTTTCGCCCTTGCGGAAATTGGCGGCGACCGCGCCGCGGATGAGCACGGCGAAATGGTCGCCGACCGCGATGGCATGGGTGACCTGATGGGTGATGAAGATCACCGCGATCCCCCGCTTGCGGGCTTCCAGCACGATGCGCAGGACATGGGACGCCTGTTTCACGCCCAGCGCCGCGGTCGGTTCATCGAGGATCAGAACGCGTGCGCCAAAATGCACCGCGCGGGCGATGGCGAGCGATTGCCGTTCGCCGCCGGAAAGCCCGCCGATCAGGCGGTCGCCGTCATCGATGCGGGTGATGCCGAATTCCTGCACCGCCTTGACGGCGATTTCGTTGGCTTTTTTGCGGTCGTAGATTCGGAAGGGCCAGAAGCCTTTGGTGGGTTCTGCACCGATGAAGAAGGAGCGGCCGATGCTCATCAGCGGAAAGGTTCCGCCGAACTGATGCACGGTGGAAATGCCCATGCGCTGCGCATCGCGCGGCCCGTCGAAATCGACCGGCTGTCCATCCATCAGCACTTCGCCGGAACTCGGCTGGTAGACGCCGGCCAGCGTCTTGATCAGCGTGGATTTTCCAGCGCCATTGTCTCCCAGCAGGCAGAGCACCTCGCCTGCCCGTACCTTCAGCGAGATATCGTGCAGAACATCGATCGGGCCGAAGGATTTGTTGACGTTCTTAAGTTCGAGAATGGGTGTCGACATCGTCTTGCCTCACTTCTTCTTCGGCGAATAGGTGAGCGCCATGACACGGAAAGTGTTGTTCATCAGCACGGCCAGCAGCAGCATGACGCCGATGATGAGGCTCGACCAGTTGCGATCAAAGGCAGTGAAATAAATGCCCTGATTGACGATGGCGAAGGTGATGGTGCCGAGAAAAATACCGATCACCGAACCGAAACCGCCCGTTAGCAGCACCCCGCCCACGACGACCGCGATGATGGAGTTGAAGATGAAGGTCATGCCGGCTGAAACCTGGGCGACATTGAACAGGATCGCCTGACAGACACCGACGAAGGAGGCGCTGACGGAAGAAAGGACGAAAAGCGTCACCGTCAGCTTGTCAGTGGGAATACCGGCGTTGCGGGCGCTCACGCGGTCGCCGCCCATGGCGAAAATCCAGTTTCCGAAGGGCGAATAATGGACATAGAAGATATAGATCGCCGTCAGCAGCAGCCACCAGACGATGCTGACCTGAAAGCTGCCGCCGATGAACTGTCCGAACAGGAATTTGGCGATGGGGCCGGATTGCGCCGGGCTCAGCGCCACGCTGGTCGTGCCGGTCAGCAGCACGGAAAAGCCGAGGATCAGCCCCTGCACCGCAAACAGCGTGCCGAGCGTGACGATCAGTGAGGGCACCACGGTCCGTATCACCAGAAAGCCGTTGATCAGCCCGACAAGCACCCCAAGACCAAGCGCGCCGATAATGCCGAGCCAGATCGGCATGCCGTAATAACCGGTGATGATGGCGACTGTCAGCGCGCCGGCTGGGATCATCGCGCCGATGGAAATATCGAGCTCGCCGGAAATCATCAGCAGCCCGACGGGAATGGCGACGATGCCGAGATTGGCCGCGACATTCAGCCAGCTTGCGGCGCCGGCGGGTTTCAGGAAATCGATGCTGCCGAAGATGACGAAGAAGGCAAGAACGAAAACAAGGCCGAGAAAGGCGCCGGATTCCGGGCGGCGCAAAAGGTCGCCCAAAGAGAGATTTTTCACGTCGTTCACTCCAATATTGGCCCTAAGTGCCGTGGGGATATCCTTTTGCCGTCAAACCCCGACCCCCGGTTTCGTTGGGGATCGGAGGCGGGTATGGATAACCGCTCAGCGCGCTCCCTTGGCGACGCCGGCAAGCGTGGTCTGGATGTTGGATTTGTCGACGATGTTCGGTCCCGTCAGCAGCGGGGCGGTCGGCAGATCGGTGCCGAAATCGATGGCCGAGGCCAGAAGTGTTACCGCCAGCAGTGACTGCAGATAGGGCTGCTGGTCGATTGCAAAACCCTGTGTCCCGTCCTTGATGCGGTCGAGGCCGGACTGGTTGAGGTCGAAGGTGCCGAGCAGGGCCGTTTCGGTTTTGCCGGCCTGCATGACGCCGATGGCGGCCGAATCCGCGTCACCGGCGGAAATGGTGAGAACACCGTCGATCTTGCCGTCCTGAAGCAGCGTCGCCTTGATTGCTTCGGCCACGGCGCTGGCGTCGCCGAAGCTGGTGGCCGGAAGCGGCAGCTGCTTGCCGGTGCCGCCGGCCTTGGTGATGCCGTCCAGGACACCCTTGCATCGCGCTTCGAGATTGGCCGCGCCCGGAACGGTGTTGACACAGATGACGTTGCTTTTGCCCTGTTTGGCGAAATATTCGCCGCCGGCCACACCTGCCAGATATTCGTCGGAGCCGACATAATTGATCGCACCGAGTTCTTTCGCCTTTTCATGTCCCCCGGCATTCATGAGAATGACCTTGATGCCGGCCTTGATGGCTTCGCGTATCGCCGGATCCTCGCCTTCGGGCACCCAGTTCGGGATCACGAGACCATCGACCTTCTGGCTGATGGCGGTCTGGATCAGCTGCACCACATCGGGCGCAAAATTGTCGTAGGTTTGCAGGCGAAGATAATTGACCTTGCCGCCATTTGCCTCGACCACGAGGCGTGCGTCATCAAGACCCTTTTTGATGAGGTTCCAGAACGCATCGTCATTCTTGCCACCCACAACGGCAATATTGGCTGCAGATGCCCCGGATGCCATCACCAGCGATGCAGCACCCGCGATGAGAAGTTTCTTGAAATATGCCATTGTTTCCTCCCTGCCCATTCTCCCGATGGGCCAAAATGACAGGATGGTTTATATCTTTCATTTTCTTGAGAATGGAATTTATATTTCATTTAATGTTGCATTTCGTATCATTCCATGTCATTCATAGATGATACGATTGTGAGGTGCCATGAACCGCCCGACCATTACCGATCTCGCCAAGGCAGCCGGTGTCAGCATCTCCACGGTCAACCGGTTGCTGCACGGTTCGACCGCCGTGCGTCAGGATACGATCGACCAGATTCTCAAGGCCGCGGAAGAGATTGGTTTTTATGGTCTCGGCACCATCAAGGACCGCCGTCGTGAGGCCATGCCCCATTACAGGCTCGGTTTTCTGCTGCAACAATCCCATCGGCCGCTCTACCGGTTGTGGGCGGAGGGAATCCTTACCGCTGCACGCCAGAGGCCGGACAGCGTCATCGAGCCGGATGTTGTGTTCGAGGACGACCTCTCACCGGAGGCCGTTTCCGCCAATCTCCTGAAGATGGGGCAATCCTGCAGCGCGATCGCGGTGGTGACGGCCGATCATCCACTCGTCAGCCAGACAATCGACGAGCTGCGGGGCAGGGGCGTTCCCGTGGTAACCTACGTGTCTGATCTGTCGGCGGCGAGCCGCGCGGGTTTCGTCGGAACCGACAGCTGGAAACGCGGTCGGACTGCGGCCTGGTTCCTCAGCCAGACGGTAAAGGGCGAGGGGGTGGTCGTGCCGCTGATCGGCAGCAACCGCTATCAATGTCAGGATGTTTCGGATGCCAGCTTCCGCTCCTATATCCGCGAGAACACACCTGAATTGCAGGTCGCGGAAACGCTGCTGACCTTTGAAGAGCCTGAAAATGCCTATGTCATCATCCGCGACATGATCGCTTCCGAACCCGGCCTCAAGGGGATTTATGTCAATGGCGGTGGCATATCCGGCGTTCTGCGGGCACTTCGGGAGCTGCCCACGGAAAAGCAGCGCGGCATAAAGATCGTTTGCAACGATATCGGCCCGGAAACGCGCAAGGGCCTGAATGAGGGGCTGATTACCGCCTCGCTGCCGCTTCCCCTCGACAGAATGCCGCAGCAATTGATCGACGTGATGTTACGGCGCGTCGAGAATGGCGACACATCCTCCGTCGAACAGCGGATCGTTCCCTTTGAAATCCTGACGCCCGAAAGCATCTGGACCTAGGCCGATAAGATCACTGGAATTCAAGGCTCATCCGGGCAAGATCGTCCCACAGGCTTTCGGCGAAACCGCGTAAAACAATGACTTCGAACACCTGCCCATCAAGCCGGGTGAGATGCGCGGCGATGTGGCCGATCAGCGTCGTCGCGGAGCGTCCCGCCGGAAAAGCCGCGATGGAAAGATCGACCGCCGTTCCTTTTGCCAGCACCCGCTCGGCCATCCTGCCTTCGATACGAATACGCACGCGTCCCTGGCTCTGGTCCACTCCCGTCGCCTGCGGCTCAAGCGCCGCAAGAAACGCATTCATCTCCGCGTGGGACAGCGGCTCTTCGCCGACGATGAACCATTGGCCGGGAGAGACCGCCCGCACATCGCCTTTTGCGAAGCTGCGCAGACGGACTTCCATATCCGCTGCGCCGGGCGCGGCCAGCACATGGATGATCGCGCCTTCCGGCAGGGGAGAGAGCTTGATGGCGGTTGAAGCAATCGCTCTCTTTTTGCCCAGCACCGGGCGGAGCGTCGGTCGGAAACCAGATTTGAAATCGGGCTTGAAATCAGACATGGAGCTTCTCGTTCTCAGGGTCGAAGAAAACCGGATGGCACAGGCGGGCGGCGGTGAATTCATTGCGCAGACCGTTCCAGACCATGACTTCCTCACCATGCCGCGCGGGGCCATTCTTGACGAGGGCGAGGCCGATGGTCGAACCGAGATGGGGTGAAAACGCGCTTGAGGTCACATAACCCTGATCGTTTTCCAGCGTTGCCGCCGCATCCCTTTCGAGAATATGCGAACCGGTGCGGAATGACTGGTTTTTATCCAGCGGCACGACGCCGACAAGGCTCGAACGGTCCGCTGCCGAAAGACCCTCGCGCTCCAGCATCCGCCGGCCGATGAAATCGGCCTTGGTGGCGGAGACCAATTTGCCGAAGCCGAGATCGGCCGGCACCACCGTGCCGTTTATTTCGTTGTGAGTGACATGGCCCTTTTCGATGCGCAGCACGCCAAGCGCCTCAACACCATAAGGCATGATATTCTCCGACTCGCCGGCTTCCATCAGCGCATCGGCGACGCTCTCGCCGTAACCGGCCGGGACGGCAAGCTCGTAGGCCAGTTCGCCGGAGAAGGAAATCCGGAACAGGCGTCCATGCAGTTGCCCGCCAAACAGGGAGACTTCCCGGGCTGCGAGGAAGGGAAAGGCTTCATCGGAAATATCTTCATCGACGATTCTTTGCAGAATGGCGCGTGCCTTCGGCCCGGCAATCGCTATCTGCGCCCATTGATCGGTGACGGAGGCAAGCCGCACGTCGAGATCCGGCCAGAGCGCCTGCGCGCAGAATTCCAGATGGTTCATGACGCCCGCCGCATAGGCGGTGGTGGTCGTCATGAAGAAGCGGTTTTCCTCCAGCCGGCTGGTGGTGCCGTCGTCATAGATCATGCCGTCCTCACGCAGCATCAGGCCATAACGCGCCTTGCCGACCGGCAGTTTGAGGAAAGCGTTGCAATAAACCCGGTTCAGGAATTCGGCGGCGTCCTTGCCACAGATTTCGATCTTGCCGAGCATCGACACATCGCAGAGCCCGGCATTCTTGCGCACATTCAGAACCTCACGATCGACGCTTTGCCGCCAGCCGTTTTCGCCTTCGCGCGGAAACCAGGAGGAGCGATACCAGAGACCGGTTTCGACGAACACGGCCCCGTTTTTCTCGGCCCAGCCATGCAGCGGCGATTTGCGTACCGGTTGGAAATGCTGGCCATGATAGGCTCCGGTCAGTGCGCCGAAGGAGACGGGCGTATAAAACGGCCGGAACGTCGTGGTGCCGACATCCGCCGGGGAAACGCCGCGCGCTTCGGCCAGCAGCCCGATGGCGTTGACATTCGAAAGCTTGCCCTGATCCGTCGCCATGCCGTTGGTGGTGTAGCGTTTGGCCAGTTCGACATGGCCATAACCTTCACGGATGGCGAGACCGAGATCCTTGCGGTGAACGTCGTTCTGGTAATCGACAAAGGCTTTCGCCCTGATGCCGGGGATGGACCAGAGCGGTTTTGTGGGCGGGGCCACGATATCGTTTTCCACCGTGCCGAATATCGGTGCGGTTGATGCAAAGCCGAGCTCTTGCGCCAGCGCTGCGCCCTTCTGCGCGCCATCCTCAAGGCAGGCGGCGATACCGTTTATTGCGGAAACCGCGCCGGCGAGTTCCAGCCCCTTGAGATTGCCGGGCGCCACAAAAGCGGCATCGTCTTCCGACCAGACCGGCTTGCCGCCGCGATGGCAGGCGAGATGGATGATGGGGCTGAAGCCGCCCGACATGGCCAGCGCATCGACATTCAGGCTCTCCGCGCGGCCATTCGCATAAACCTCGATGGCGGAAAGCGCCTTGCCGCCCTTGGCATTGGAGACGACGCCACCCTTGATGACGCGCGCCTTGCCTTCGTAGCCCGGATTGCCCTGCTCGCGGCTGTCGATGATGGCGGCAAGGGTGACACCCTGTGCTTCCAGATCGCGGGCAAGCGCATAACCGCTGTCATTGGTGGTGAAAATTGCCGTCGCCATGCCGGGGCTTACGGCATAACGGTTGAGATAGCTGCGCATGGCGCTGGCCATCATCACGCCGGGAATATCATTGCCACCGAAGACCAGCGGCCGCTCTTCCGCGCCGGTGGCAAGCAGCGCCCGCTTGGCGACGATGCGCCACAGGCGCTCCACGGGCACATGGGCTTTCGGATCGGGCAGATGTTTCTGCACCTGCTCCACCGCGCCGAAGACATTACCGTCATACCAGCCGAAAGCCGTGGTTCGCGTCAGCACCGTCACATTCGGCAGGGCTTCGAGTTCGGCAACGCATTGCGCCGCGAAATCCGGAGCGCTCTGGCCGCCGATGGCTGCCGTTTCGGAAAGAAGTCCACCGCCTGCCACGGAATGTTCATCGACAATGATGATGCGCGCGCCGGCGCGTCCTGCGGCAAGCGCTGCTGCCAGACCCGCCGCGCCGGAGCCGATCACCAGCAGGTCGCAATGTGCCCAGCATTTGTCATAGGCATCCGGGTCCGCCTCGTAGCTCGCCTTGCCGAGGCCGGCGGCTTTGCGGATGAAGGGCTCGTAGACCTTTTCCCAGAAGGCGGCAGGCCACATGAAGGTCTTGTAGTAGAACCCCGCCCCGAGGAAGGGAGACAGAAGGCCGGTCAAGGCGCCGATATCGAAATCGAGAGAGGGCCAGCGGTTCTGGCTGCTGGCTTCCAGCCCGGCATAAAGCTCCTGCATGGTGGCGCGCGTGTTCGGCTCCGTGCGCCCGCCGCGGCCGATGGTCATCAGCGCGTTCGGCTCGGCTGCACCCGCCGTCAATATGCCGCGCGGGCGGTGGTATTTGAAACTGCGACCGACAAGTTTCTGGCCGTTGGCAAGCAGGGCTGAGGCGAGGCTGTCGCCCTCAAAGCCTGACATCGGCTTGCCGTCGAAGGTGAAGGAAAGCGGTTTGGAACGGTCGATCAGACCGCCGATCTTCAGGCGGTTGGCACTCATGCGTTTGTCACTTTCGTCTTGTCGGCGGCGTCGCGGCAGGCGGATATCTCATGGGTGGCGGTATCGCGGGCGACGACCAGCCAGCGGCGGCAGCCGGATGTGTGGTGCCAATATTCCTCATAGGCTCCGCGCGGATTGTCGCGCAGATAGACATAATCGAACCACTCCTCCGCGCCGGCATCGGCGGCGGGCCTTTGAAGGGCTGCGCCCTTGATGGTGAATTCTTCCCTGGGTCTTGGCCCGCAATGCGGGCAGGGCACGAGACTTGCCATTTCAGATGTCCTTGATCCGCCAGATAGCGGGATGGCGAAAAGTGCGAGCGGTTTTCGTCATCCCGCTACAAATTTAGTGAAGGTTAGGCTGGGCGCCCTGGCCCTTTTCATCGATGAGATAACCGCGCCGGAAGCGGTCCAGCCGGAAGGCCGTTGCCGTTTCCTGCGGTGCGCCGCGCGCCAGAAGATGGGCGAAGCAGAAACCGGAGGCGGGCGTCGCCTTGAAGCCGCCATAACACCAGCCGGCATTGAGATAGAGATTGTCGATAGGGGTCTGGTCGATGATCGGCGAACCATCCATCGACATATCCATGATGCCGCCCCAGGAGCGCAGGACCCGGACGCGCGAGAGCGCCGGTATCATCGCCTTGCCAGCTTCGGCGACATGTTCGACCGTCGCCAGATTGCCGCGCTGGGCATAGGAGTTGTAACCGTCTATATCGCCGCCGAAGACGAGGCCGCCCTTGTCCGATTGCGAGACGTAAAAATGGCCGGCCCCGAAGGTGACGACGCCATCGATGAAGGGCTTCAGACCCTCCGACACGAAAGCCTGCAACACATGGCTTTCGATCGGCAGTTTCAGCCCGGCCATGGCGGCCACCTGCGAGGAATTGCCGGCTGCCGCCAGCGCCAGCTTGCCGCAGCCGATGAAGCCCTTGGCGGTCTCCACACCCACGACCCTGCCGTTTTCGCGGCGAATGCCGGTTACCTCGCAGCCCTGAATGATATCGACGCCGCGGCTGTCCGCGCCGCGCGCATAACCCCAGGCGACGGCATCGTGACGCACGGTGCCGCCGCGTCTTTGCAGCAGGCCGCCCTGCACCGGAAAGCGGGCATTGTCGAAATCGAGAAACGGCAGCATCGCCTTGACTGCGGCGCGGTCCAGCAATTCGGCATCGACGCCGTGCAGCCGCATGGCGTTGCCGCGCCTCGTATAGGCGTCGCGCTGCGCATCCGAATGATAGAGGTTCAGCACGCCGCGCTGGGAAACCATGGCGTTGAAATTGAAATCCTGCTCCAGCCCTTCCCACAGTTTCATCGAAAGTTCGTAGAAAGGATTGTTACCCGGCAGCAGATAATTGGAGCGAATGATCGTGGTGTTACGGCCGACATTACCGGAGCCGATATAATTCTTTTCCAGCACCGCCACATTGGTGACGCCGAATTCTTTCGCAAGATAATAGGCCGTCGCCAGGCCGTGCCCACCGCCACCAACGATGATGACGTCATAATGCGGTTTCGGAGACACCTCCCGCCAGGCGGGTTTCCACGCTTTGTTGCCGAAAAGGCCGTTTTTGAAAATGGAAAAGGCGGAATAGCGCATCTGCGTACCTCGAACGATATGGCGCAAGCTTACCGGCGTCGTTCGAAAGGGAATTGCAAGTAAAGGACATAATGATTTAAAAAAAAGACATGACGATCATTGAGCAGAAGAATGTCCAGCGCATTGGTTTCATCCTGGTTCCGAATTTCGCGCTGATGTCCTACGCCTCGGCGGCAGAGCCGCTGCGGGCCGCCAATCTGATCGCCGGAACCGATCTTTACGATGTGGTTCCCCTGGCTTTCGATGGCGAGGCCGTCAGAAGTTCTTCCGGCATCGTTGTCGGCTGCGAGGCACTCGCCACCGCAGGCGAGAGATGCCACACGATCTTCGTCTGCGCGGGGGGCGGGCCGCAGGACTGGACCGTTGCGGAAAATTCTTACGGGACGTTAAGGCGGCTGGCGCGGCAGGGTGTCCGGATCGGGGGCATTTCCAGCGGCGCTTATGTGCTGGCGGCGGCGGGATTGCTGGAAAACCGCGATTTCACCATTCACTGGGAGCATGCGCCGGTGCTGAAAGAGGCCTTCGGCCATCTCACGCCCCGGCAGGCGCGGTTCGTTTTCGATGGAGACCGCATCACCTGCGCCGGCGGCGTCGCGCCCCTCGACATGATGCATGCGATGATTTCGCAACGAATGGGCGCGCATTTCGCACGGCGTGTCAGCGACTGGTATCTGCACACGGCCGTGGCCGAACCCGGCGCGCCGCAAAGGGGTTCCGCCGCCGAGCGCCATGGCACCAACCATCCGGCCCTGCTGGCAGTGCTGGAAAAAATGGAGACGACCATCGAAAGCCCGCTCGACCGGCAGACCATGGCGAAACTGGTGGGAACCAGCGCGCGTCACCTCGACCGGCTTTTTGCAACCCATCTGAAAACGACGTTTCTGGAAACATACCGCGCGATCCGCCTCGATCACGCCCGGCGGTTGCTGGAGCAAAGCCCGCTCTCCATTGCCGAAGTGGCCTTCGCCACCGGCTTCTCAAGCGCCGGGCATTTTTCGGGGAGCTTCAAGGCCCGGTTCGGCCATACCCCAAATACAATGCGGCAAAGATTTCCTCCGAATTAAAATAGTTTTCCTGTAAGGAAGGGAAAACACGATAATGCCGGAGGACACCATGGCGAAGGATACCACCAAGACCGAAACTGCGCAGTTCCTGTCGCAGGATCCCCATGCCATCCGCGAGCCAAGGGTCAATAATCTGGAAATGGCGATTGGCCATGAGGTGCGCGCCTATCGCAAGAAACTCGGCATCACGGTCACCGATCTTGCATCGGCCACCGGCGTTTCCGTGGGCATGCTCTCCAAGATCGAAAACGGCAATATCTCGCCGTCGCTCACCACGCTGCAGACGCTTTCAAAGGCGCTGGGCGTGCCGATCACGGCCTTCTTTCGCGGTTTCGAGGAACCGCGCAGCGCCACCTTCGTCAAGGCGGGGCAGGGCGTGAATATCGAGCGCAGGGGCACTCGCGCCGGTCATCAATACAGCCTGCTCGGCCATATCGACAACAATACCAGCGGCGTCACCGTTGAGCCCTATCTCATTACGCTGACCAAGGATTCGGACGTGTTCCCGACCTTCCAGCATGAGGGAATGGAGTTTCTATACATGCTGGAAGGCGAGGTGGTTTACCGCCACGGCGAGCAGCTTTTCACCATGCAGGCCGGCGACAGCCTGTTTTTCGACGCCGACGCGCCGCACGGGCCGGAGGAATTGGTGAAGCTTCCCGCGCGTTATCTGTCGATCATTTCCTATCCGCAGAGGCGACTGGGCAACGATTGATAATTTGCCTTAGAAGAAAAAAATATTCCTGATAGTTGACGGAATGGAATTCCATATGTTAGCCCTTCATTCAGAAACGAATGGAGGTGCCTGTCGATGTGCGGCATTGTTGGACTATTCCTGAAAGACAAAAGCCTTGAACCGCAGCTGGGTCAGCTGCTTTCGGACATGCTCGTCACCATGACCGATCGTGGCCCGGATTCGGCCGGCATCGCGATCTACGGAAGCGCTGCCAATGGCCGCGCGAAAGTGACGATCCAGTCGGCCGATCCCGCCGTCGATTTTTCCGGCCTCGCCGAAGCGCTGAAGGAAAGCGGCGTCGATGCCGTGGTCACGGTGAAAAGTACTCATGCTGTTCTCGATATTCCCGCCGAAAAACTGGATGGTATCCGTCCGGTTCTTTCCGTAATCCGCCCGAATGTGCGCGTGATGGGTTCCGGCGACAGCGTCGAAATCTACAAGGAAACCGGCCTGCCGAAGGATGTCGTCACCCGTTTTGACGTGCGCTCCATGGCGGGCACCCATGGCATCGGCCACACCCGCATGGCGACGGAATCGGCGGTGACGACGCTTGGCGCGCATCCCTTTTCCACCGGCGCAGACCAGTGCCTTGTGCATAACGGCTCGCTTTCCAACCACAATAATCTGCGCCGCGAACTGGTGCGCGAAGGCATGGTCTTCGAGACACAGAACGACTCGGAAGTCGCCGCCGCCTATCTCACGGCGGAAATGGCCAAGGGCAAGGATCTGGGCGAGGCGCTGACCGGTGCGCTCGATGATCTCGATGGTTTCTTCACTTTCGTCGTCGGCACCAAATCCGGTTTCGGCGTGGTGCGTGATCCCATCGCCTGCAAGCCTGCTGTCATGGCCGAGACCGACCAATATGTCGCTTTCGGCTCTGAGTATCGCGCGCTGGTCAATCTGCCCGGCATTGAAAATGCCCGCGTCTGGGAGCCGGAACCGGCGACCGTCTATTTCTGGGACCATGAAAAGGCTGCCTGAGACCCGTCATCGGCGCCTGTTTTGAAAGTCATAATCCATGCCAGTTTTCGATCTCTCCCACACGCCGTTGCGTGAACTCAATAGTGCTCTCCACGGCCTTTCCTCTGGAGCCAACGACACCGAATTCGAAGTGGTCAATCCGCGCGGCCATCATGCCGTGGCGGTCGGCATCGACAGTCCTGTGACCGTCGATGTACGCGGCTCCGTCGGTTATTATTGTGCGGGCATGAATGATGGCGGCACCGTCACCGTGCACGGTTCGGCCGGGCCGGGCGTTGCGGAAAATATGATGTCCGGCACCGTCGTCATCGAGGGCGACGCTTCGCAATATGCCGGCGCCACCGGTCGCGGCGGACTTCTGGTCATCAGGGGCAATGCCGCCTCCCGCTGCGGCATTTCCATGAAGGGCATCGATATCGTCGTGAAGGGTAATATCGGCCATATGTCCGCCTTCATGGGCCAGTCCGGCCATCTCGTCGTCTGCGGCGATGCGGGCGATGCGCTGGGCGACAGCCTTTATGAGGCGAAGCTCTTTGTGCGCGGTTCGGTGAAGAGCCTCGGTGCTGATTGCATCGAAAAGGAGATGCGCCCGGAACATCTCGAAAAGCTCGCCGAACTCCTCGAAAAGGCCGGCGTCACCGATGTCAGCCCCGGTGAGTTCAAGCGCTACGGCTCCGCCCGCACGCTCTACAATTTCAACATCGACAACGCCGACGCGTATTGAGGCGAGGGATATTCCGATGAGCTATCACAACCCTTTCACCCCGCCGCGCAAATCCGCAACCTTTGACGACCATACGCTGGCGGAAATCCGCCGCGCGGCTGCGACCGGCATCTATGACATTCGCGGTGCGGGCACCAAGCGCAAGGTGCCGCATTTCGACGATCTCCTGTTTCTCGGCGCGTCCATCTCGCGTTATCCGCTCGAGGGTTATCGCGAGAAATGCGATACGACCGTGACCCTCGGCACGCGCTTCGCGAAGAAGCCGATCACGCTGAAAACGCCGATCACCATTGCCGGCATGAGCTTCGGCGCTCTCTCAGGCAACGCCAAGGAAGCGCTCGGCCGTGGTGCGACAATCGCCGGCACTTCCACCACGACGGGCGATGGCGGCATGACGGATGAGGAGCGCGGCCACAGCCAGACGCTGGTTTATCAGTACCTGCCCTCCCGTTACGGCATGAACCCGAAGGATCTGCGCCGCGCGGACGCCATCGAGGTCGTCGTCGGCCAGGGCGCGAAACCGGGCGGCGGCGGCATGTTGCTCGGCCAGAAGATTTCCGATCGCGTCGCCAATATGCGCAACCTGCCGAAGGGTATCGACCAGCGTTCCGCCTGCCGTCACCCTGATTGGACCGGTCCGGATGATCTGGAAATCAAGATCCTCGAACTGCGTGAAATTACCGACTGGGAAAAGCCGATCTATATCAAGGTCGGCGGCGCGCGGCCCTATTACGACACGGCACTGGCGGTGAAGGCCGGTGCGGATGTGGTGGTGCTGGATGGCATGCAGGGCGGCACGGCGGCCACGCAGGATGTCTTCATCGAAAATGTCGGCATGCCCACGCTTGCCTGCATTCGCCCCGCAGTTCAGGCGCTTCAGGATCTCGGTATGCACCGCAAGGTGCAGCTCATCGTCTCCGGCGGCATCCGTTCGGGTGCCGATGTCGCCAAGGCGCTGGCGCTGGGTGCCGATGCGGTCGCGATCGGCACGGCGGCGCTGGTGGCGCTTGGCGACAATGATCCGAAGTGGGAAGACGAGTACCAGAAACTCGGCACCACGGCCGGCGCTTACGATGACTGGCACGAGGGCAAAGACCCTGCCGGCATCACCACGCAGGATCCGGAGCTTGCCGCGCGCCTCGATCCCGTTGCCGCCGGCCGCCGTCTTGCCAATTACCTGAAGGTCATGACGCTCGAGGCGCAGACCATCGCGCGTGCCTGCGGCAAGAACCATCTCCACAATCTGGAGCCGGAAGATTTGGTGGCGCTGACGATGGAGGCTGCCGCCATGGCGCAGGTTCCGCTGGCGGGAACGAACTGGTTCCCGGGCAAAGGCAGCTTTTAAGCCATAAAGAACGGACGGGCGCATTTGGGAGGATGTGCCCGTCTTTTTTCGATGAAGTGTCTGATATTCAAAAAAAGGGGAATGACGTGACACTGGACCTCTCCAAATTTGCTGCCGAAAAGGGCATCAAATATTTCATGATCAGTTATACCGATCTCTTCGGCGGCCAGCGTGCCAAGCTGGTTCCCGCAGAAGCGATTGCCGATATGCAGAAGGATGGCGCGGGTTTTGCGGGCTTCGCCACCTGGTTCGATCTGACGCCCGCCCATCCCGATCTATTCGCCGTGCCAGACGCCTCTTCGGTCATCCAGCTTCCATGGAAAAAGGATGTCGCCTGGGTCGCCGCCGATTGCGTGATGGAAGACCAGCCGGTGGAGCAGGCGCCGCGCGTGGTGCTGAAAAAGCTCATCGCTGAAGCGGCTGGCGAAGGGCTCAGGGTCAAGACCGGCGTGGAGCCGGAATTTTTCCTGATTTCGCCGGACGGTGCAAAAATCTCCGACGAATACGACACGGCGGAAAAGCCCTGCTACGACCAGCAGGCGGTGATGCGCCGTTACGATGTGATCGCCGAGATTTGCGATTACATGCTGGAGCTGGGCTGGAAGCCCTATCAGAACGACCATGAGGATGCGAACGGCCAGTTCGAGATGAACTGGGAATATGACGACGCGCTGCAGACCGCGGACAAACATTCCTTCTTCAAATTCATGGTCAAATCCGTCGCCGAAAAACACGGGCTGCGCGCCACCTTCATGCCGAAGCCTTTCAAGGGCCTGACCGGCAATGGCTGCCATGCCCATATTTCGGTCTGGGACCTCGACGGCAAGGTCAACGCCTTTGCCGACAGGGAAATGCCGTTCGGTCTGTCGGCCAAGGGCAAGACGTTTCTCGGCGGCATCATGAAACATGCGTCGGCGCTTGCGGCCGTCACCAATCCGACGGTCAATTCCTACAAGCGTATCAACGCGCCGCGCACCATTTCCGGCGCGACCTGGGCGCCGAATACGGTGACCTGGACCGGCAATAACCGCACCCACATGGTGCGCGTGCCGGGGCCGGGACGGTTCGAACTGCGCCTGCCGGATGGCGCCGTGAACCCCTATCTTCTGCAGGCCATCATCATCGCCGCCGGCCTTTCCGGTGTCCGTTCCAAGGCCGATCCCGGTCCGCACTACGATATCGACATGTACCGCGAGGGCCACAAGGTCACGGATGCACCGAAGCTGCCGCTCAACCTTCTCGATGCGCTACGCGAATATGAGAAGGATGCGGAATTGCAGCAGGCGCTTGGCACGGAATTCTCCAAGGCCTATCTGAAGCTCAAGCAGGGTGAGTGGAACAGCTATTGCTCGCAATTCACCGCATGGGAGCATCAGACCACTCTCGACGTCTGAGCCCGGTTTTCCCCGCCGCCCTTGCGGCTTTTCCCCGCGCTGATCAAGAGCGCGGGGTTTTTCGCTAAAGCGCGTCGCGTCCAATCTGATTCATGCCATGCGCTTTAGATCTTTGTTTTTAAGTATGTCTTGGTCCCAAAACCGCTGCACCCTTTTGGGGGACATGCTTTATCGATGACAGAAAGAGTGCCAGATGACGAACTTCGTCCTGACCGTGACATGCAAATCCACCCGCGGCATCGTCGCCGCCCTTTCAGGCTTTCTCGCTGAGAAGGGGTGCAACATCGTCGATAGTTCGCAATTCGACGATCTCGGCACCGGCCGTTTTTTCATACGCGTGGGTTTCATTTCCGAGGAGGGTGCGACACGCGACGCATTGATGGCCGGGCTGGCGCCCATCTCGGAAAAGTTCGGCATGGAGGTGGCGCTGCACGACCAGGCAGAGCGGATGAAGGTTCTTTTGATGGTGTCGCGCTTCGGCCATTGCCTCAATGACCTGCTCTACCGCTGGCGCATCGGGGCGCTGCCGATCGATATTGTCGGCGTCGTCTCCAACCATTTCGATTATCAGAAGGTCGTGGTCAATCACGACATTCCGTTCCACCACATTCCGGCGACGAAAGAGAACAAACCGCAGGCCGAAGCCCGGATCATGGAGATCGTGGAAAGCTCGGCTACGGAACTCATCGTGCTGGCGCGTTACATGCAGGTGCTTTCCGACAGGATGTGCGAGGCGATGTCAGGCAGGATCATCAATATCCACCACTCCTTCCTGCCTTCCTTCAAGGGGGCCAACCCTTACAAGCAGGCCTATCAGCGCGGTGTGAAGCTGATCGGCGCGACGGCGCATTATGTGACTGCCGATCTGGATGAGGGACCGATCATCGAGCAGGATACCGTGCGCATCACCCATGCCCAGTCGGCCGAGGATTATGTGTCGCTTGGCCGCGACGTGGAGGCGCAGGTGCTGGCGCGTGCCATCCACGCCCATATTCACCGTCGCGTATTCCTGAACGGCAGCCGAACCGTGGTGTTTCCCCCAGGTCCCGGCTCTTACGCTTCGGAAAGAATGGGATGAGCATTCTGCGTGAGCCGTGCTGATGTTGCCATAAAGAGAGCGCGGCGCTAAATAAGTTGGTACGCCATAATACAAAAGCCATTTCTCGCTCTTGTTCGTAACCGCGTTGCGACGAAACGGGAGGTGTCAAACGAGGTGATACCATGACAGATGCTTCGCACGGAACTGCCATTCGCGTTGAGCGCCCGACAAAGACGCTGAGGGAACTCGCTCTCGACAAGGTCCGCGACGCCATCGTGAACGGTTATTTCCGCCCGGGCGACCGTCTGGTGGAGCGCGATCTCTGCGCCCAGCTCGGCGTTTCCCGCACCATCGTTCGTGAGGTCCTGCGGCATCTGGAATCCGAGGGGCTGGTGGCGAATTTGCCGAACAAGGGCCCGATGGTCGCGATGCTGGATCTCGATGAGGCGAAGCAGATTTATGAAATTCGCGGTGCGCTGGAGGGAATGGCGGCGCGCCTTTGTGCGGAGCGCCGCGATCCTGCCATCGTGGAAGCGCTCGAAGCGTCCCTCAGTCATATCCGCGAAAGCTATATCGAAAAGGATATGCCGGGCGTTCTGGCGCATACCTCGTCCTTTTATCAGACGCTGTTCAGCAAGATCGACCGTCATGTCGCCTGGGGCGTCGTCAACCTGCTGACGGTGCGGATCAACCATCTTCGTTCGATGACGATCAAGACGAAAAGCCGCGATACCGAAGGCCCGGCGCAAATGGAAAAGATCGTCGAAGCCATTCGGCAGGGGGATGGAGACGCCGCTTACAAGGCGGCTCTGGATCATGTCGCGAGCGCAAGCGCGATTGCGGAAGCCGTTCTCATCGCCCAGAAGACCGGCAAAGAGTGACCTCTTCCGCATCGTGTGCGGCTAAAATCTCCGGCGCAGTATCTAGCCTGCGTCGGCACCTATTCCCGCAAGCGTGGTTTGCAGCATTTCCCGAACGGCAGCTACCAGATCGTTGAGCGGCTGGTCGTCACGGTAAAACGGCGCCGCCGTCCGGACACGCCGGTAGAGCGTATCGGTGCCGGGCGCACGGCCGGCTTCGTCTGGCTGCATGTCGTAGGCTTGCGCGGCGCTCATGATCTCTATTGCGAGAATGGTTTCCAGATTGCCGATAATCGAAAGCGTCTTGTCGGCGGCGGCGGTGGCGTGAGTCAATATATCCTCCTGCAAGGCGGAGGTGATGCCGCCATCGAGGCTGGCGGGGGCGGCGAGGCGGCGGTTTTCTGCGGCAAGCGCTGCGGCCGTGTACTGGATGATCATAAAACCGGAACAGACACCATCGCTTTCCGCCAGAAAGGCGGGCAGCCCGCTGACAAGCGGGTTGACGAGGCGGTCGATACGCCGCTCGGAAATCGCCGCAAGTTCGGCTGCGGCCGTCGCCAGCCCATCCATGGCAAGCCCGAGCGCCGCACCGACGGCATGGGCCTGGGAATGGACCTCGGGCGCCTGCGGCGTGCCGCCGACGACCGGGTTGTCCGTGACGCTTGCGAGTTCGCGGTCTACGACGTCGGCGATCTGCGCGACGCTGTCGCGAACGGCGCCATGCACCTGTGGCACGGCGCGCAGGCTGAGCGGATCCTGCGTGCGGGATCCGGCCGACCGGGCAAGAAGCGGGCTTGCCGCCAGAAGCTGGCGCAGGTTTGCGCCGACGGTCTGGATGCCTGGCGAGCTGCGCAGTGCCAGCGGCCCTGCGGCGAAGGGATCGGCCTGCGCACCAAGGTTTTCATAGCTCATTGCCGCTGCCGCATCGGCCCAGTCAAGGAGCGAAGTCGTGCGGGCGAGCGCGAGGCTGGCGAGGCCGGTGGCGCAGGGTGTGCCGTTGACGAGGCTGAGCCCTTCCTTCGCCTGCAGAACCATGGGTTCGAGGCCGAGCTTTTCGAGCCCCTGCCTGCCGCTGATGAGTTCGCCGCCGTGGCGGGCCCGGCCTTCGCCGATCAGCACCAGCCCTATGGCCGCGGCATGGGTGAGGTAACCCACCGAGCCCTTTGACGGAATGAGGGGAAGAATATCGCCATTCAGCAGGGCGAGCAGCGCTTCGACCGTTTTGACCTGCACGCCGGAATAACCATGCGCGAAGTTGTTGATCTGGGCGGCCATAATGGCGCGCGTTTCTTCGCGTCCGAGCGGTTCTCCGACGCCGCAGGAGTGGCTGAGTAGAATATTGCGGGAGAGAGCCTGCTGCTGCGGGATGTTGACGATCACATCGCAGAGTGCGCCGACACCCGTATTGATGCCGTAACCGCGCACCCGTTTTTCGACGAGCGCATCGACGATGGCGCGGGCTTCGGCAATGCGCCGCCACGCTTTATCCGACAGTGAAAGCGTGGCGCCCTTTGCAACAGCGGCGATCTCTTGCCAGGTGAGGGGACGATCGATGGTGATCGTATCAGACATGCTGGCCTTCTCCCGCACCCGTGCGGCGCTCCACGAAACGGGCGACATAGTCGTTTGCGGGGCTGTTGAGGATCTGGTCCGGCGTTCCCACCTGCACCAGTTTGCCATCCTTCAGGATCGCGATCTGCGCGCCGATGCGGAGCGCCTCGTCGAGATCGTGGGTGATGAAAACGATGGTCTTGTGCAGGTTCTTTTCGAGCTGCAGCAACTGATCCTGCATGTCGGCGCGGATCAACGGGTCGAGCGCCGAAAAGGCCTCGTCCATCAGGATGACGTCGGTATCGGCGGCCAGCGCGCGGGCCAGACCGACGCGCTGCTTCATGCCGCCGGAAAGCTGGTGCGGAAACTTATCCTCATAGCCAGAAAGGCCGACGGTCTCGATCCACTTCATGCCGATGGGCCGCGCATCGGCCTTGGTCAACCCGCGCACGCGCTGGCCATAAACGACGTTCTGCAACACGGTGCGGTGCGGCATCAGGCCGAAATTCTGGAACACCATGCTGACGCGCCGGTTGCGGAAGTCGCGCAGGTCCTTCGGTTTCAGCGCGAGAACATTGTCGTCGCCGACGAGAATCTCGCCGGTTGTCGGTTCGATAAGGCGGTTGATGTGGCGCACGAGGGTCGATTTGCCGGAGCCGGAGAGGCCCATGATCACGAAAATGCGGCCGCCCGCTATATCGAGGCTGA
The DNA here is from genome assembly GCF_053522465.1 of Agrobacterium sp. 22-214-1. Taxonomy (NCBI): domain Bacteria; kingdom Pseudomonadati; phylum Pseudomonadota; class Alphaproteobacteria; order Hyphomicrobiales; family Rhizobiaceae; genus Agrobacterium; species Agrobacterium sp. 22-214-1. The sequence continues at coordinate 43,108 of NZ_JBNWCK010000002.1, forward strand.
CATTGTCGAGGCCGACGCTGCATCCCGTCTTTGCCAGGATGTCGCTCTTTTCCGCGCCCTGCTGCGCCATGGCGAGCGCAGCCTTCCAGTTGCCGCCGAAGATCTTGGACACGTTGCGGATATGGATATCAGTCATTGCCCATTTCCTTCCGGCTGGATCGGCCAAAACCCTGGGTGATACGATCGAGCACGATTGCGAGAATAACGATGCCGAGACCCGCTTCGAGGCCCTTGCCGACATCGAGCGTCTGGATGCCGTTCAGCACCTGCTCACCGAGGCCGCGCGCGCCGATCATCGAGGCGACGACGACCATGGAGAGCGCCATCATGATCGTCTGGTTGAGGCCGGCCATGATCGTGGGCGTGGCGAGCGGCAATTCGACGCCGAAGAGGATTTGTCGCGGGCTGCCGCCAAAGGCGGTCGCCGCCTCCACCACTTCACGGTCCACCTGCCGGATGCCGAGATCGGTCAGGCGGATCAGCGGCGGGACGGCATAAACGATGGTCGCCAGCACGGCCGGAACCTTGCCGAGGCCGAAAAGCATGATGGCGGGAATGAGATAGACGAAGCTCGGCATGGTCTGCATGACGTCGAGCACCGGCAGGGTGATGCGCCTTGCCCACTCGCTTTTGGCAAGCAGGATGCCCATGGGCACGCCGATGACGATGGAGATGAGGCTGGCAATCAGCATCAGCGCCAGCGTCTGCATCGTCAGGTCCCAGAGACCGAGCGCGCCGACGATGAAAAGCATCACCGCCACCATGATGACGAGCGAAATCTTCTTCGCCGCGAACCAGGCGAGCACCAGGAAGACCAGAAAAATGACCCACCACGGCAGACCGCGCAGCACCCATTCCACGAAGAGGATCGCCTGCAGGATCGTCTGCGAGATCGCCTTGAAAACGGAGCCGTAATTCACCACCAGCGAACGCACGATATCATTGATCGGGCCTCGGATGGAAATATGGAAAACTTCAGGAAACATTGGTGTCGTCCTCGCGCCTGCCGACCCCATGTCCGGGAGCCGGCCCCTGTCCTGACGGGAAAATGCGCGCCGGAAGCCCGGCGCGCCTGCGATGTTTACTTGACGGCGGCTTCGATACGCGCCTTGGCCTCCGCAGAAACCCAGCTGCCCCAGATATCGGCCTTGGTCTGAAGGAAGGTCTTGGCGGCGGCTGTCGCATCGACCTGCTTGTCGGTCATATAGGCGAGGCTGGAGTTGATCTCGGTCAGCGGGAATGTCGCCTTTTCAAGGATCGCGATGATGTCCGGCGCTTCCTTCGCAAAGGTGCTGTTCACGCCATAGGCCACCTCGACGGAGGGGAAGGCGCAACCGGCGTCGCGCTTTCCATCGGCGCTCGTCAGTTCCTTCCAGCAGGCGTCGCTATAGGCCGGCTCCTGCAACTGGATGAGCTTGTATTTGCCCATGATTGCCGTCGGGCTCCAGTAATAGAACAGCATCGGCTCGCCCTGGAGGTAGGCAGCGGCAATTGCGGCATCGAGAGCGGTGCCGGTGCCGGGGCGGAAGTTCACATAGTTTGCTTCCAGCTTGTAGGCTTGCAGCTTGGCGGTGTTGACGCCTTCGCAGGTCCAGCCCGATGGGCAATTGAGGAAGCGGCCCTTGGTGGGCTCTTCCGGATCTTTGAACAGTTCGACGATCTTCGGGTCGGAAAGCTGGTCGACGCTCTTCAGGTCCGGAGCCTTGGCTTCGATGCCTTTTGCCGGGTCGCCCTTGACCAGATATTCCGGTACGAACCAGCCTTCGGCGGCGCCAACGAAGGTCTTGCCGACCGATGTTACCTGACCGGCTTCCGCAGCCTTGTTCCAGACGTCGGAGCGGCCGATCCATTCTTCAGCGAAGATCTGCACGTCGTTATTGGCGGTCGCCTGTTCCAGCGTCACGGAGTTGCCGGGAATGGAATCGACCTTGCAATCATAGCCCTTGGAGAGGATTTCCTTCATGACTTCGGTGATGAAAGCACCGCTTTCCCAGTCGATGCCGGCGAAGGTGATGGTCTTTCCAGCGGCGCAATAGCCTTCCGCTCTCGCGGACCCGGCATAGGCTCCCATGATGAGCGCGGTGGTGGCCAGCGCGATTTTCAGCTTTGAATTCAGCATTGCATTCCCCTTTTGGTTTGATGATTGGCAAGTTGCTGGCATGCGTTTTGTGGTTTCGGCCGTGCGTGCCCTGGGTAGATGTCTATCCCTGAGCCCGGCGGTCATTGGTGCATTTCATGTCCCGTCGAAATCGGCGGCCGGGCACTCGTCGAATCAATATGGAATTCGATGTTCACCCTGGAGCGGTGTGTCAGAAGTTCACTATACAACTTTGAGAAATTCATATGCTTCACGCGCATTGGCCATGTCGGGTCGAAGGCGTATGCGGTTGGCGGCGTCTGGCAAGGGGGGGCTTTCAGCGCATATTGCCCGGCCGAGCCGTCAAACATGGCTTCGGCATCGGTATGGCAGCTCCTGCCGTTGCGCTGGGCGGGCATTCGAATATCGCCCCGACCATCGGCGGGAGACTTGCGGCCGCTGGAGATCGAGTCTTCGCTTGCCATTATTTTCCCCTCAAGTTGTATATGTAACTTCACACATTTGCGAAAGACAAGCAAGATAGGATGTGATAATTTTGTGCTTGCGCGGATTCTGGCTGCGTTTTGTGCAGTCGCCCGATTTTTAGGAGTTTCAATGCTGCCCGTCACCGAAAACGAGTTTCCTGTCTCGGGCGATCGCTCCTCCCTGCCGCTGTATGAGCGGGTGAAAGAACAGATCAAGGAAAAGATCGCCAGCGGCGAGTGGTTGACCAACCACAGGATACCCTCCGAAAACGAGATCGTCGACATGCTGGGTGTCAGTCGCATGACGGCAAACCGCGCCCTGCGGGAGCTGGCAACCGAGGGGGTGATCGTTCGCGTGCAGGGGCGCGGGTCTTTTGTCGCCCCGAAGAAGCGAAGCGCCGGCATGATGGGCGTGCGCAACATCGCCGACGAGATCAAGGAGCGCGGTTCGACGCATCGACCGAGCCTGATCCTCGCCCAGACGGAAGTTTGCGGTCCCGATCTCGCAACGGCACTGGAGATCGCCGTGGGAGCGAAGGTTTTTCACTCCATCATCGTGCACCACGAAGACGATGTGCCGATCCAGCTCGAAGATCGCTTCGTTAATGCGGAGATCGCTCCGGATTATCTGATGCAGGATTTCAATACGCTCACCCCGAATGCCTATCTAACGGCGGCAGCACCAATTTCGCGGACCGAGCAATTCATCGAGGCGGCATCGCCCCAGCCCTGGGAATGCAAATTGATGGCCATCAGCCGAAACGAGCCCTGCCTTCTCGTGCGCCGCAGAACCTGGTCGTCGAGCCGTGCCGTCACGTCCGTACGGCTGCTTTATCCCGGTTCCCGATATCGGCTTGAAAGTCAGGAATAGAGGCCGCCGGCCTCGGTTGCCCCGATCTTCCGGGACATTATCGCCATATCGGGCGGCCACTTGCGCATCCAGCCCGGCTGATGACGCCCCGGTCAAATCTGCCCCATTTTCCCGCCTCCAATCGTTGCTTGCCAAGTGCAATCGGTTGCCCATAGCGCTCGACTTATCGGCGACGACAATCCTCAAAATTCAACTGCTCGCCCTTGCGGGATTACGGTACTTGACAGTCATATATTATGGCATACCATAAGCCATCATATTTACGGAGAGAGCGCTGATGTCCATCCAGATCCGCAAGACCCTGCTGCAGGTCGAAACGACGTTGATTGAGGGGGGCAAGGCTGCCGCAGCGCCGTTGAAGCTGTTCGCCGCCATTGCGGTCGTTAAAAATCCGTGGGCGGGCAAAGGTTTCGTGGCCGATCTGAAGCCGGAAATTCACGCAGGCGCGCCGGTGCTTGGCGAGTTGCTGACGAAGATGATCCTTGACGCCGTCGGTTCCGGCGAGGCGGTGGAGGCCTATGGCAAGGCGGCCGTCGTGGGGCTGGATGGTGAGATCGAACATGCCTCCGCGCTCATCCATACGCTGCGTTTCGGCAATCACTATCGTCAGGCGGTCGGCGCCAAATCCTATCTCGCCTTCTGCAACACGCGCGGCCCCGGCAATGCGCCGATCATGATCCCGCTGATGGACAAGAATGATGAAGGCCGCCGTTCGCATTATCTGACGATCCAGACGGCCATTCCCGATGCTCCGGCTGCGGACGAGATTGTGGTCGCGCTCGGTGCTTCCGTTGGCGGCCGGCCGCATCACCGCATCGGCGACCGTTATCAGGATCTGAAGGATCTCGGCCAGGATGTCGCCAATCCGGCCGGCGTTTGAGGCGAACGCCAATGCAAAGGGTCGCCGACACGTCACGGGTCAATGGTGCAAAGGCAGGCGCCGCCACGCTCCCCCGGAAAACGACCGGAGGCGGGGCCGCCTATTTCGAAGCCGGCGCGGGCGAGAATCTGATCCTCATCCACGGTGTTGGAATGCGGCTCGAAGCCTGGACGCCGCAGATCGAGGTGTTTTCGAGGACGCACCGCGTCATCGCGGTCGATATGCCCGGCCACGGCGGCAGCGAACGTCTTGCGGCCGGCAGCACTCTTGAGGATTTCGTCGGCTGGTTCGGCCGGTTTCTCGACGACATGCGGATAGAGCGCGCCAATGTCGCCGGGCATTCCATGGGGGCGCTGATTTCCGGCGGGGCAGCCGCGACCCTTGGAGATCGCATAGCGCGTGTCGGATATCTGAACGGTGTTTATCGCCGCGACCCCGTTGCGAAGGCGGCGGTGCTTGCGCGTGCGGCGGCGATCCGCACCACGGGCGTGGACAAGGAAGGCCCATTGCTGCGCTGGTTCGGCGATGATCTGAAAAGCCGGCACGCCCGGGAATTGACGAGAGGCTGGCTGGAAATGGTCGATCCGGAAGGTTACGCGGTCGCCTATACCGCTTTTGCGGGCGGGGACGAGACCTATGCCGACCGCTGGCCTTCTGTCACCTGCCCGGCGCTTTTTCTGACCGGTTCGGACGATCCGAACTCCACGCCCCTGATGGCGGAGCAGATGGCGGCGATCACGCCGCGCGGTTATGCCCGTATCGTTGAGGCGCACCGGCATATGGTCAATCTGACCGCACCCGAAACCGTCAATGCACTGATGGCCGAATGGCTGGCTTTAGAGGAGGAGCCGCAATGACCGTTGCAACCCTTGACCCGCGCGCCCTGCGCGACGCATTCGGCGCCTTCGTGACGGGGGTGACGATCGTTACCACCCGCGACGAAGCCGGAAAGCCGGTGGGTTTCACCGCAAATTCCTTCACCTCGGTCTCGCTCGATCCGCCGCTGCTGCTGATCTGCCTTGCCCGCACCTCGCGCAATTTCGCGACGATGACGGGTGCGAAAAATTTCGCCGTCAATATTCTGTCGGAAGGCCAGAAGGATCTGTCCAATACGTTCGCCCGGCCGGTGGAAGATCGTTTTGCCGCCGCCATCTGGTCGGATGCGCCGGCAGGCTCACCGGTCTTTGCCGATGTTGCAGCCTGGTTCGAATGTTCGATGCAGGAGGTTATCGAGGCCGGAGACCACGTCATTCTGCTCGGTCGCATCGACGCTTTCGAGAATAGCGGTCTGAACGGCCTCGGTTATGCGCGCGGCGGTTACTTCACGCCGATGCTGGCCGCAAAGGCGCTTTCGGCTGCGGCAGAGGGTGAAATCGCTGTCGGCGCGGTTCTTGAGCGGCGCGGCGAGATTTACCTCGTCGGGGAGGATGTGCTGTCGCTGCCCGGCTGCGTCGTGGCGGGCGGCGATCCGGTCGCGGCGCTGACGGCGCGGCTGGAAGAGCTCACCGGACTGACGGTCAGGACGGGTTTTCTTTACTCGGTTTATGAAAACAAGGCGGATGGGCGTCAGCACATCGTCTACCACGCGCTTGCAGATGGGGACGATGCGCCGCGCCAGGGCCGTTTTCTGTTGCCCGGCGCGCTGGCTTCGGCAAAGTTCGACTCCGGCGCGACGGCGGACATTGTCAACCGGTTCGCGCTGGAAAGTTCAATCGGCAACTTCGGTGTCTATGTCGGTAACGAGACTGCCGGCAGGGTCCATCCCATCTCGATGAAGGCGGCAAACCCATGAAATTCTCCCTCTTTGTCCATATGGAACGGCTGGACGCCTCGCAGGATCACAAGACGCTCTACGAGGAGTTCGTGACGCTTTGCGAAATCGCCGATCGCGGCGGGATGCATGCCATCTGGACCGGTGAACATCACGGCATGGATTTCACCATTGCCCCGAACCCCTTCGTGACGATCGCCGATCTGGCCCGGCGCACCAGGACGGCGCGTCTCGGTACGGGAACGGTGATCGCGCCCTTCTGGCATCCGATCAAGCTTGCCGGCGAAGCCGCGATGACCGACCTCATCTGCGACGGCCGTCTCGATATCGGCATCGCCCGCGGTGCTTACTCGTTTGAATATGAGCGGCTGCTTCCGGGCCTCGATGCCTGGGGCGCCGGCCAGCGCATGCGCGAGCTGATCCCGGCCGTCAGAGGTGTGTGGGCGGGCGACTATGCCCATGACGGCGAGTTCTACAAATTTCCGGCCACCACCTCTGCTCCCAAGCCTTTGCAGCAGCCCTTCCCGCCGATCTGGGTGGCGGCGCGCGATCCGAATTCGCATGAATTCGCCGTCGCCAATGATTGCAACGTGCAGGTGACGCCACTCTGGCAGGGCGATGACGAGGTGGAAACCCTGATGGGCCGCTTCAACGATGCCTGCGCCAAGAACCCGGAAAAACAGCGCCCGAAAATCATGTTGCTTCGCCACACCTATGTCGGTTCCGATGAAGCCGATATCGCCCAGGCGGCGCATGAGATGAGCGTCTATTACAATTACTTCTTCGCCTGGTTCAAAAACGAAAAACCGATCCATCAGGGGCTGATCGAGCGTATTGCGCCCGAAGACATCGCCGCCAACGCGATGCTTTCCACCGATGTCATGCGAAAGAACAATGTCGTCGGCAATGCCGATGATGTGATTACCCGGCTTAAAGCTTACGAGGCCATGGGCTATGACGAATATTCCTTCTGGATCGATACGGGCATGAGCTTCGAGCGCAAGAAGGCCTCGCTGGAGCGCTTCCTTTCCGATGTCATGCCGGCTTTCGGGGAGTAACGCGATGCGCAGTTTCCAGTGCTATATCGACGGACGTTTCGAAGATGGCGAGGCGCGTTTCGCAAGTCTCGATCCCGCAAGCGGCACGGCATGGGCCGAAATGCCGGAAAGCCGCGAGGCGGATGTCAGCCGTGCGGTCGAAGCCGCGCATCGGGCGCTTTACGAAGATGCAGGCTGGTCGAAACTGACGGCGACACAGCGTGGCAAGCTGCTCTACCGGCTCGCCGATCTGGTCAGTGAGAATGCGAAGACGCTCGCCGAACTCGAAACCCGCGATACCGGCAAGATCATCCGGGAAACCTCCGCGCAGATTGCCTATGTCGCGGATTATTATCGTTATTATGCGGGTCTGGCCGACAAGATCGAGGGCGCCTATCTGCCGATCGACAAGCCGGATATGGATGTCTGGCTGCGGCGTGAACCCGTGGGCGTCGTGGCGGCCATCGTGCCGTGGAACAGCCAGCTGTTTCTCGCCGCCGTCAAGATCGGCCCGGCACTCGCGGCCGGCTGCACCATTGTCGTCAAGGCCTCGGAAGATGGGCCGGCACCCCTTCTGGAATTTGCCCGGCTGGTGCATGAGGCGGGTTTTCCCGCCGGCGTCGTCAATATCGTCTCCGGCTTCGGCGCATCCTGCGGCACGGCGCTCACCGCCCATCCGAAAGTGGCCCATATCGCCTTTACCGGCGGTCCGGAAACGGCGCGTCATATCGTGCGTAATTCGGCTGAAAACCTCGCTTCCACCTCGCTGGAACTCGGCGGCAAATCGCCGATCCTTGTTTTTGCCGATGCCGATCTCGAGAGCGCCGCCAATGCGCAGGTTGCTGGCATTTTCGCCGCGACCGGCCAGAGCTGCGTCGCCGGCTCGCGGCTGATCATCGAAAGAGGCGTCAAGGATCGGTTCCTCCATATTCTGAAGGCGAAAGCTGAGGCGATCCGCATCGGCTCGCCGCTGGATATGGCGACGGAAGTAGGCCCGCTGGCGACGGAGCGTCAAAGGAAGCATATCGTTTCTCTGGTTTCCGCCTCCGTGGACGCGGGCGCCAAGGTTCTCACAGGCGGTGCGCCGGTAGACGGCGACGGTTATTTCTATCGGCCAACCATTCTCGATTGCGACGGCATTCGTTCCCCATCGATGGAGAAAGAGTTCTTCGGCCCCGTCCTCTCGGTCGTTTCCTTTGAAACCGAAGCGGAAGCCATCGCGCTGGCCAATGACACGGTCTATGGCCTCGCCTCCGGTGTCTTCACGCAGAATCTGACCCGCGCCCACCGTCTGATGAAGGTGATCCGTGCCGGCATCGTCTGGGTGAATACCTATCGTGCGGTCTCGCCGATTGCGCCTTTCGGCGGATTCGGCCTGTCGGGCGACGGACGCGAGGGCGGGCTTGCGGCGGCGCTCGATTACACGCGCACCAAGACCATATGGTTGCGCACCTCCGATGATCCTATCCCCGATCCCTTCGTGATGCGGTGAGCCCATGTTTTACGAAATCCGCACCTACCGGCTGAAGAACGGCGCCATTCCCGCCTACCTCAAGGTGGTCGAGGAGGAGGGTATCGAAATCCAGAAAAGCCATCTCGGCGAGCTGGTGGGTTACTTCTTTTCCGAGATCGGCCCGATCAATGAGATCGTCCATATCTGGGCCTTTTCGAGCCTGGATGACCGCGAGGAACGGCGCGCACGGCTGATGGCCGATCCCCGCTGGTTGTCCTTCCTTCCGAAAATCCGCGACCTCATCGAAGTAGCCGAAAACAAGATCATGAAACCGGCGCGGTTTTCACCGCTTGGGTGAAATGCGCCGTTCGCGACGTGCATACCAACAAGAAGCTCTAATACGGAGTAAGGGAACATGAAATTGAAACTGGTATTGACGACATGCGCCGCTCTTTTTGCCCTTGGTGCATCCGCCGAGGCGAATGATCTGGTTTTCTCCAGCTGGGGAGGAACCACGCAGGACGCCCAGAAGGCGGCCTGGGCTGAAAAATTCATGGTGTCGACCGGCATTAACGTGGTGCAGGACGGCCCGACGGACTACGGCAAATTGAAAGCCATGGTCGAGGCGAACGGCGTGACCTGGGATGTGGTCGATGTCGAGGGCGATTATGCCGCGCAGGCTGGCCCGAAGGGCCTGTTAGAGAAGCTCGATTTTGCCGTCATCGACAAGACCAAGCTCGATCCGCGTTTCGTGACGGACTACTCCGTCGGCAGTTTTTATTATTCCTTCGTCATCGGCTGCAATGTCGATGCCGTGGCCGCTTGCCCGAAGAGCTGGGCGGATCTGTTCGACACCGCGAAATTTCCGGGAAAACGCACCTTCTATAAATGGTCTGCTCCGGGCGTGATCGAAGCCGCCCTTCTGGCCGATGGCGTGGCCGCCGACAAGCTTTACCCGCTTGATCTCGACCGCGCTTTCAAGAAGCTCGATACGATCAAATCCGATATCATCTGGTGGTCCGGCGGCGCTCAGTCGCAGCAGTTGATTGCATCTGCCGAAGCGCCTTTCGGCAGCGTCTGGAACGGCCGCATGACGGCGCTTGAAAAAAGCGGCGTGAAGGTGGAGACCTCCTGGCAGCAGAACATCACCGCGGCGGATTCCCTCGTCGTTCCGAAGGGAACGAAGAACAGGGATGCGGCGATGAAGTTCATCGCGCTCGCCACCTCTGCGCAGGCGCAGGCGGATATGGCGACCGCGACGGGTTATGCGCCGGTCAATATCGAATCCGCCAAGCTGATGGATCCGGAAACCGCCAAGACCCTGCCGGACCAGCAGACGGCAAGTCAGGTCAATGCCGATATGAACTACTGGGCGCAGCATCGCGACGAGATCGGCGAGCGCTGGTACGCCTGGCAGGCGAAGTAAGATAACGGCGCGGGCCGCGACAGGCGCCCGCGCGATTTTTCCACGTCCGGGAGGTTTGGGCATGGTCTCGCTTACCGATGAAACAGTCAGCCAGAAAGCAAAGGTGCGGATGCCTTTCCGGCCCGGCAACTTTACGGCTACCCTGCCGGCGCTTGTCCTGCTTGTCCTGTTTTTCGTCGTTCCGGTTCTGATCCTGCTGTCGCGCAGCGTCACCGAACCCGTTTTCGGATTGGGCAACTATGCCGCCCTGCTGGGAAGTTCCACCTATCTGAAGATTTTCTTCAATACCTTCGCGGTGTCGGCGCTGGTAACGGTCGTGTCGCTGGCAATCGGCTTTCCCGTCGCCTGGGCGCTCGCCATCATGCCGGCACGGCTCGCTTCCATCGTCTTTGCCATATTGCTCCTGTCGATGTGGACCAATCTTCTGGCGCGCACCTATGCGTGGATGGTGCTGTTGCAGCGCACGGGCGTGGTGAACAAGACGCTGATGGGGCTCGGCATCATCGATCAGCCTCTGGCGCTAGTCAACAACCTCACCGGGGTTACGATAGGCATGACCTATATCATGCTGCCCTTCATCATCATTCCGCTCTATGGCGTTATCCGCAAGATCGATCCGGCCATTCTTCAGGCGGCGGCCTTGTGTGGGGCGACACGCTTTCAGGCGCTGACCCGCATCCTCATTCCGCTGGCAGCGCCCGGCATGATTTCCGGCGCGCTGATGGTCTTCGTCATGTCGCTCGGGTATTTCGTCACCCCGGCGCTGCTCGGCGGCACGGCGAACATGATGCTGGCCGAACTCATAGCGCAATTCGTCCAGTCGCTCGTCAACTGGGGCATGGGCGGGGCGGCCGCACTGGTGCTGTTGGTGGTGACGCTGACGCTTTACGCCATCCAGCTCAAATTTTTCGGCGCGGCCGGGGCAGGGGGGCGCTGACATGCTTTTGAACTATAACAGCCTCGGCCTCTGGAAATGGCTGCTCCTTCTGATCACGGTGCTGACGACGGCGTTTCTCATCCTGCCCATCGTTTTCATCGCAGCGCTGTCCTTCGGCTCGTCGCAATGGCTGATCTTTCCGCCGCCCGGCTGGACATTGAAATGGTATGCGGATTTCTTCGCCGATCCGCGATGGCTGGAGGCCGCCTGGACCAGCCTGCGCATCGCCCTCATGGTCACGGTGCTGTCCGTGCTGATCGGTCTTGTCGCCTCCTTCGGGCTGGTGCGCGGCCGTTTCATTGGGCGTAACACGCTTCGCGCGCTGTTCATGACGCCGATGATCCTGCCTGTCGTGGTGCTGGCGGTGGCGCTTTACGCCTTTTTTCTGAAACTGGGCCTTGCCGGCACGACTGCCGGCTTCGTCATTGCCCATCTCGTCGTGGCGCTGCCTTTTTCCATTCTGGCGTTGACCGGCGCGCTCGAGGGTTTCGACAAATCGATTGAGGATGCGGCGGTGCTGTGCGGCGCAAGCCCGTTGCAGGCGAAAATCCGCATCACGCTTCCTGGGATCAGCCACGGCCTGTTTTCGGCGGCGATCTTTTCCTTCCTAACCTCCTGGGATGAGGTGGTGCTGGCGATCTTCATGGCAAGCCCGACATTGCAGACGCTGCCGGTGAAGATCTGGGCAACCCTGCGTCAGGATTTGACGCCGGTGATTGCGGCCGCCTCCACGCTTCTCATCGCGGTGACCATCATTCTGATGCTGCTTGTCGCGGCTGTGCGAAAAGGACTGAAAACATGACCAAACCGCTCCTGCAGATTCGCGGCATCCGCAAGCAATACGGACCGGTCGTCGCCGTTCAGGACGTCAATCTCGACGTGCAGCCGGGCGAGTTCATGACATTTCTCGGGCCGTCCGGTTCGGGCAAGAGCACGACGCTTTATATCCTTGCCGGTTTCGAGCAGCCGACATCGGGCGATATTCTGCTGAACGGCGAAAGCCTGCTGTCGACACCGTCGCACAAGCGCAATATCGGCATGGTCTTCCAGCGCTACACCCTGTTTCCGCATCTGTCGGTCGGCGAGAACATCGCCTTTCCGCTGAAGGTCCGCCGCAAGAGCAAGGCGGAAATCGATGCGAAGGTGAAGGAAATGTTGCGGCTTGTCCGTCTCGAAGGTTTCGAGGACAGAAAGCCGGCGCAGATGTCGGGCGGCCAGCAGCAACGCGTGGCGCTGGCGAGGGCGCTTGCCTACGACCCGCCGGTGCTATTGATGGATGAGCCGCTGTCGGCGCTCGACAAGAAGCTGCGCGAAGAAATCCAGTTCGAAATCCGCCGTATTCACCAGCAGACGGAAGTGACGATCCTCTATGTCACCCACGATCAGGAAGAAGCCTTGCGTCTTTCCGACCGGATCGCCGTGTTTTCCAAGGGGGTTATCGACCAGATCGGCACGGGACCGGAGCTTTACGCCCACCCGGCTACCCGTTTCGTGGCTGAATTCATCGGGGACAGCGACTTCATCGCCTGCGATCTCCTCGCCGCCTCGGGCGGCAGGGCGACGGTGTCGCTCGGTCGGGATATCGTTTTCGATCATATTCCGATGCATGGCGAAGCCACGCCGGGAAAGAAGGCGGCGCTGATGCTGCGCCCGGAGCGGCTGCAGCTGAGCCGCAACCGGCCGGTCGCCGCCGCCGGTTTCCAGGCGACGGTCAGCGACATCACATTCCTCGGCAACAATGTCCATGTGGTGGCCAATACAGGCTCGGGTGAGCCGCTTGCGGTGCGCCTGCCTTTCGGCCATGAGGCGATTTCCGGCCTCAGCCGTGGCGACCTCGTGCATCTCGCCTTCGATCCGGCCTCGGCGCAGGTCTTCTGTTGAGGGATGGGCCATGCATCTGAATGATCCCACACTCTTCGGCGAGAAAGTGCCGGTGGCCGGTCGCTGGATCGGTTGCGATGGCCGTGAAACGGCGGCGATCCGCAATCCCGCGACCGGTGAGATCGTCGGGCGGGTTCCAGAACTCGGTGCGAAGGAAACGAGAGAAGCAATCGCTGCCGCCGTGATCGCCCAGAAGGAATGGGCCCGCCGCACAGCCGGCGAGCGTGCGAATATCCTGAAGGAATGGTTCCGGCTCGTCATGGAAAACCGTGACGATCTCGGCATGATACTGACGTTGGAACAGGGCAAGCCGCTCGCGGAAGCCAAAGGTGAGATCGCCTATGGCGCAAGCTTCATCGAATGGTTTGCCGAGGAGGCGCGGCGAATCCATGGCGAGACAGTTCCCGGCCACCAGCCGGACAAACGCATTCTGGTTCTTCGCCAGCCCGTGGGCGTGGTTGCGGCCATCACGCCATGGAATTTCCCCAATGCCATGATCACTCGCAAAGCCGGCCCGGCCCTGGCCGCCGGCTGTGCGGTGGTGTTGAAACCGGCGCCGCAAACGCCGTTTTCTGCCATCGCCCTTGCCATCCTTGCCGAGCGCGCCGGCCTGCCGCTTGCGCTTTTCAGCATTTTGACGGGGCCAGCCGCAGAGATAGGCGGGGAGATGACGGCAAGCCCGGATATCCGACTTCTGACCTTTACCGGCTCGACGCGTACGGGCGAACATCTTTACCGGCAATGTGCGCCGACGATCAAGAAACTGGGACTGGAACTCGGCGGCAATGCGCCCTTCATCGTCTTCGATGACGCCGATCTCGATGCCGCTGTCGAGGGCGCGATCCTCGCCAAATTCCGCAACAATGGTCAGACCTGCGTTTGCGCCAACCGTCTTTATGTGCAGAGCGGCGTCTATGACGCTTTCGCTGAAAAATTCGCAGGGGCCGTCGCGCAATTGAAGGTCGGTAACGGGTTGGAGGCGGCAAGCATTCTCGGGCCTCTCATCGACGCAAACGCCGTTGCTAAAGTGGAGGCGCATATTGCTGATGCGCTTTCGAAAGGCGCCGAGATCGCCACCGGCGGCAAGAGGCATGTACTGGGCGGCAATTTCTTCGAGCCGACGATCCTGCGCAATGTCGATGCCGGCATGCAGGTGGCGCGTGAGGAAACCTTCGGACCGCTTGCGCCGCTCTTCCGCTTCGAGGATGAGGCGGATGTGATCGTGCAGGCGAACAATACCGATTTTGGCCTCGCCTCCTATTTTTATGCGCGCGATCTCTCACGGGTCTTCCGGGTTGCCGAGGCGCTCGAATATGGCATGGTCGGAGTCAATACAGGGGCTATTTCCACCGCCGAGGCGCCTTTTGGTGGTGTCAAGATGTCGGGTCTCGGCCGGGAAGGCTCGCGCCACGGCATCGAGGAATATACCGAGCTCAAATATGTCTGCATCGGCGGCGTCGGCTAAGGCCGGGCCGCGAAGAATGATGCCTATGCCAGCAGCCCACGCATGATCAGCTCGAGGTGTATTTTCAGGACGGCCTGTCTGTCCAGAATGCGTCGGTCGTTGAAAATCAGCCGAAACACCAATGTTCCGACCATGGGTGACATCACCACTTTGGCGAGTTCGGGAGGGTTGGCCCTGAACCTTTTTTTCGCGACGCCTTCCTCGAGGACCGTATCGATGCGCGCAAAGACCGGTGCCATCAACGTGTCGTGATGCTGGTCGATGAGATCGGGAAATTTTGCGCCTTCCGCAAGGATCAAGCGGAACAGTTCCCGCATCTTCTTGTTGTCGACGAGTGCATCGAACAGGAATTCCAGCAGCAGGCGAAGCTCCTCGACGGGGTCGTCGGATGTATGCGTATAGGCCTTGAACGCCTCCTGGAATGGCAGGGAGGCGTGCTTGACCATCGCTTCGAAGAGCGCTTCCTTGGTTTCGAAATAGACGTAGACCGTTCCTTTCGTCACCCCCACCCTTTCCGCGATGTCTTCCACCCGCGTCGCGGTAAATCCCCTTTTGGTGAATTCCTCGAATGCGGCATCGAGAATTTGCAACGGACGTTGTATCTTCTGTTCAGCACGTGTCAGTTTTGCTTTCGCCATGGCCCCGGATCCTTCTTTATTTTCGACGCGTGCCCTTCTGTCCGTCGCGATTGGCGGAAATGAGAGATGGGTTTGCCTATAGCACCGGCGCAAAAACCGGAATGATTTTTGTGAAGGCGCGCGCATGCTTCACTATGCCGGAACATTGCCAATGCGCCCGCAGGTATGTGCCGGACTACGAGGGAATGATCATTCGGGAACCCGTGCCGATACTCCGGACAGCTCCCCGTTCAGCGGCATAAGAATTTCATTGACTATTCAGTCAGTCAAATATTATAGGATGAGGCGAAGATCAAGAGGTCACCATGAGAACCATTCTTATCGCGGCGGCGCTTGGCGGTATTTTCGCCCTGTCGTCCTGCAGCAATGAAGAGCCGCCCGCCGAAAAGCCGCTCCGCACCGTCGATGTGGTCGCGGCTGAGAAAAAGCCCGTTGATCGCGGCAGCGTCATCACGGGCGAAGTAAAGGCGCGGGTCCAGACGGACCTGTCCTTCCGGGTCAGCGGCAAAATCACCGAGCGGCTGGTGGATGTGGGCGCACGGGTGAAGACCGGGCAATTGCTTGCCCGCATGGATCCCGAAGAACAAAAGGCCGATCTAGATGTCGCCCTGGCCAACCTGCAATCAGCGGAAGCGCAGCAGACGCAGGCGCAATTGACGTTCGACCGTCAGCAAAGTCTGTTCAGGACGCAGGTGACCTCGCGTTCGGCGGTCGACAAGGCCCAGGAAACCCTTCTCACGACGCAAGGAGCGGTGAGATCGGCGCAGGCGCAGCTCGATACGGCGCGGGATGCCCTGTCCTATACGGAACTCAGGGCGGATGCGGATGGCGTTATCACGGCGCGCAATGTCGAAGTCGGCCAGGTGGCGCAGGCCGCCCAGCTCGTCTTCACGCTGGCGCATGACGGGCCGCGCGATGCGGTTTTTGATGTTTATGAATCCCTCTTCCTCGAGCGTGATATCGACAATCTTGTCAATGTCAGCCTCCTGTCGGACCCCGCCCGCAGCGTTGCGGCGCCGGTGCGGGAGATTTCTCCGACGATCGACCCGGACAATGGAACGATCAGGGTCAAGGTCGGCCTGAACGGCGATATGACCATGCCGCTCGGCGCGCCCGTATCTGGCCATTTCCGCTTCAAACAGGTCGATGCGATTGAGCTTCCGTGGTCGGCGATGACGTCGCAGGACGGCTTCCCCGCCGTCTGGGTGGTCGATCCGCAATCTTCGGAAATCGCCATGCGGCGCATCGAGGTCGCCGATTACGAGACGGGTCAATTCGTCATCACGCAGGGGCTTAATCCCGGCGATCTCGTCGTCACCGTCGGCACCAAATTTCTCCGCGCCGGTGAAAAGGTCGCCTATGAAAAGGGGCAGGCACAATAATGTCCAGTATATACAAAAGCTTGTTTTTGGTGGCTGTGGCGATTGCGGTTTCCTCCTGCGAGGACAAGCAGGAAGCCGCCGCCGAGGCGCCGCGCCCGGTGCTTTCCGTTGTCGTGGAAGAGAAGCCGGCCGACGCCTTGCGTCTGACCGGCACGGTGGAATCGCGCATTCAGACCGATCTCGGCTTTCGCGTGCTCGGGCGCATTATCGCCCGCAATGTCGATGTGGCTGATCTGGTGAAGAAGGGCGACGTGGTTGCGTCAATCGATCCGCTCGCGCTCGAGCTTGCGGTGAAGAGC
This sequence comes from Agrobacterium sp. 22-214-1, assembly GCF_053522465.1. Classification (NCBI taxonomy): domain Bacteria; kingdom Pseudomonadati; phylum Pseudomonadota; class Alphaproteobacteria; order Hyphomicrobiales; family Rhizobiaceae; genus Agrobacterium; species Agrobacterium sp. 22-214-1. The sequence goes on from NZ_JBNWCK010000002.1 coordinate 59,710, forward strand.
GCGCAATCCGACCTCTCCAATGCGGAAGCGCAGCTGGCCAATGCAGTGACGACCGAGCAGCGCCAGCGTGTGCTGGCGGAAGCCCGCAGCGGCACGGAAGCGGCGCTGGAAGAGGCCGAGCAGGCCACCCGCACAGCCAATGCTTCCGTCGCCAAGGCCCGCGCCAATCTGGACAAGGCCGAGGAGCAGCTGGGTTATGCGCAGCTGCATGCGGAATTTGACGGTGTGGTGACGGCAACTTCAGGCGAAATCGGTCAGGTCGTCTCGGCCGGGCAAACGGTCGTTACGATTGCCCGTCCGGAAGTGCGCGACGTGGTGGTCGACGTTCCGCAATTTGCGGCGCAACGGCTGGAGATCGGCTCCGCCTTCGAGATCGCCCTGCAGCTCGATCCGAAAATTCGCACCACCGGCGTGGTGCGCGAGATTGCTCCGGAAGCCGAAACGGCGACGCGCACGCGCCGCACGAAGATCAGCCTGCAGGATGCGCCGCCCGCATTCCGGCTGGGGTCCGTCGTCACGGCCTCGGTGCTTGCCGCCTCCGAACCGCAGATCATGCTTCCGTCATCGGCCTTGCTGAAGACCGACAATGGATGGGGCGTCTGGATCGTCAATGCCGATACGGCAACGGTAACGCTCCGCCCCGTTACGATAGAGGGTGAGCCTGCCGAAGGCGGCAGCGTGCGCGTCACCGGCGGCGTCAAGCCCGGCGAGCGCGTTGCCAGCGCCGGCGTTCACAAGCTCAAGGATGGACAGGCCATCAGGATCGATCAGGAGGTCCGTCAGTGAAGAAATTCAATCTCTCCGACTGGGCGCTCGAACACCGTTCGCTCGTCTGGTACTTCATGCTGGTTTTCGTTCTTGCCGGCGTTTTCTCCTATCTCAACCTCGGTCGTGAGGAAGATCCGAACTTCACCATCAAGACCATGGTGATCAGCGCGCAATGGCCCGGCGCTTCCGCCGAAGAAGTGGCGCGGCAGGTGACCGACAGGATCGAGAAGAAACTCGAGGAACTCGACAATCTCGATCATCTGCGCAGCCAGACTGTCGCCGGTCGCACGACGATCTTCGTGGAGCTGGTGCCGGAAACCAAGGCGCGCAACGTCGAGCCGACCTGGGTGCGGGTGCGCAACATGATCGGCGACATCAAGGGCGATTTCCCCTCGGGCGTCGTCGGTCCCTTCTTCAACGACCGCTTCGGCGATGTCTATGGCAATATCTACGCCTTCACCAGCGACGGTCTCAGCCAGCGGCAATTGCGCGATCTGGTGGAGGATGCCCGTGCAAAGGTGCTGACCGTCGACAATATCGGCAAGGTCGATGTCATCGGCGCGCAGGACGAGACGATCTATCTGGAGTTCTCCACGCGGCAGATCGCGGCGCTCGGCATCGACCAGCAGTCGATCATCAAGACGCTGCAAGCCCAGAACGCCGTTACGCAATCCGGCTTCGTCAATGCCGGGCCTGAGCGCGTGGCGCTGCGCGTCAGCGGCCAGTTCACCTCGGAAGACAGCCTGCGGTCCATCAATCTGCGGGTCAACAACCGGTTCTTCCCTCTGACGGAAGTGGCGACGATCCGGCGCGGTTATGTCGATCCGCCATCCTCGCTTTTCCGCTTTAACGGCCAACCGGCCATCGGCCTTGCTATCGGCATGAAAACCGGCGCGAACCTGCTGCACTTCGGCGAGGCGCTGGATGCGCAGATGAAGCGGGTGGTTGCGGATTTGCCTGTTGGCGTCGATGTGCATCGCGTGTCCGATCAGCCGGCCGTGGTCGATGAGGCGGTCTCGGGCTTCACCTCGGCGCTGTTCGAGGCCATCGCCATCGTTCTCGTCATCAGTTTCATCAGCCTTGGCCTCAGGGCTGGCATGGTGGTTGCGGTTTCCATTCCGCTCGTGCTGGCGATCACCTTCGTCTACATGGAATATACCGGCATCTCACTGCAACGCATTTCCCTGGGCGCCCTCATCATCGCGCTCGGGCTTCTCGTCGACGATGCGATGATTGCCGTCGAGATGATGGTCGCGCGGCTTGAAGTGGGAGACGATCTCAGGAAAGCGGCGACCTATGTCTACACCTCGACCGCTTTCCCGATGCTGACCGGTACGCTGGTCACGGTTGCCGGCTTCATTCCGGTCGGTCTCAACAACAGCGCGGCGGGTGAATTCACCTTCACGCTTTTTGTGGTGATCGCCGTTTCGCTGATCGTGTCATGGATCGTCGCGGTCCTGTTCACGCCGCTGCTCGGCGTGACGATCCTGCCGAAGACGATGAAATCGCACCATGAGAAAAAGGGCCGCTTTGCCTCTGCCTTTTCCTGGCTTCTCGGCCGGGCGCTGCGCTGGCGCTGGGTGACGATTATCCTCACCATTGCGCTGTTCGGCCTTTCCGTCGGCGGCATGGGTCTTGTGCAGCAGCAGTTCTTCCCGTCATCCGACCGCGTGGAACTGATCGTTGACTGGAACCTGCCGCAGAACAGTTCGATTGCCGAGACCAACCGGCAGATGGCGCAGTTCGAGCAGGACATGCTGGCCAAGAATCCGGATATCGACCATTGGACAACCTATGTCGGTGAAGGCGCGCCGCGTTTCATCCTGTCCTTCGACGTGCAGACGCCTGACGTCACCTTCGGCCAGACGGTCATCGTCACCAAGGGGCTGGATGTCCGTGACAAGGTCCGTGCTGAACTGCAGGACTATCTGAACAAGACTTTTATCGGCACCGACGCCTTTGTGAAACTGCTCGATATCGGTCCGCCGGTCGGAAAGCCGGTACAATATCGCCTCAGCGGTCCTGACATCCAGAAGGTGCGTGAACTCGGGCAGCAATTGTCGGGCATCGTCGGCGAACACCGGCTCTTGTCCAACATGGTCATGGACTGGAACGAGCCGACGCGCGTGGTAAAAGTGGATGTTCTGCAGGACAAGGCCCGCCAGCTCGGCGTCTCCTCGGAAGATATCGCCAATGCCATGAACAGCATTGTCGAAGGGTCCACCGTCACGCAGGTGAGGGACGATATCTACCTCGTCAACGTGGTGGCGCGGGCGCAGCTTTCGGAGCGCGGCTCCATCGAGACGCTGCAGAACCTGCAATTGCCGGCAACCAACGGCAAGGCCGTTCCGCTCTCGGCAATCGCCAATTTCCGCTATGAGCTGGAGCAACCGACCATCTGGCGTCGTGACAGGATCCCGACGGTCACCGTCAAGGCGGCCATTATCGGTCCAACGCAGCCGGCGACGATTGTGGAACAGCTGAAGCCGAAGATCGAGGCGTTCCAGAAAACGCTTCCCGTCGGCTATACGTTGGAGACGGGCGGCTCGGTGGAATCCAGTGCGGATTCGCAAGCGCCGATTGTCGCTGTCGTGCCCATGATGCTGTTTGCGATGGCGACGATCCTGATGATCCAGTTGCAGAGCTTCAGCCGGCTGTTCCTGGTCTTTGCCGTGGCGCCGACTGCCCTGATCGGCGTCGTGGTGGCGCTGCTCTTCTCCAATGCACCGATGGGCTTCGTCGCCATTCTCGGCGTGCTGGCGCTGATCGGCATCCTGATCCGCAATTCGGTCATCCTCGTCGTGCAGATCGAGCATCTGAGAAGCGAAGGGGTCTCGGCTTGGCGCGCCGTCATCGAGGCGACCGAGCACCGCATGCGGCCGATCATGCTGACGGCGGCGGCGGCCACGCTTGCCCTCATCCCCATATCGCGGGAAATCTTCTGGGGGCCGATGGCCTATGCGATGATGGGCGGCATTGTGGTTGGCACGGCGCTTACCCTGCTCTTCCTGCCGGCGCTCTATGTCGCGTGGTTCCGCATCCCGCGTGAGGATGACAAGCCGGAGGCAGGGGAAATCAAGGCGTAATATCGGACGCGGAGTGAGGGTGCGGCGATGCTGCATCCTCTCTCCAACAAAAATATTCGCCGTCGTTGTTCCGGCGGGCAGGATAATGTTAGGAAGGTCGGCTTGGCCGCGAGAGCGGCGGCCGTCCTTTGCGTTTGGGCGGTTGTCTGGTTTTGCGTTGATATTGCGAACATATAGAGAGTGCGGAGGGTTTGAAGATGGGCGGGTTGTCGGATTGGCTAGCGGATGCGCAGCCGATCAATCGCAAGAATGCCGCAGAAGCGGTGTTCGATGATATCCGTTCCGCCATCACCTCGGGGCAGCTTGCGGTCGGCACCCGGTTGCCTTCCGAAGCCCATCTGGCCGCCCGATATGGCGTTAGCCGGCCGATCATTCGCGAGGCTTTGCGGTCGCTCCAGACCCTGGGCCTGACGCAGACCCGCACGGGAAGCGGCACCTATGTGATGACGCCGACCCCGCCTTCCGAATTGAACTACGGCGCCTATTCCGCCCGCGATCTGATCGAGGCCCGCCCCTTCATCGAAGTTCCTGCGGCCGGATGGGCGGCGTTGAGGCGCACGAATGCTCAGCTGGAAGTCCTGCTTGACCTCTGTGATCGGATGGAAGCCGAAGAAAGGCCGCATCCCTGGGTGCTGCTGGATGGGCAATTCCATTGCGCCATTGCGGAAGCTTCGGCCAACAGGCTGTTCGCCAAGGTGGTGGCCGATGCCCGCGAGGCCCTTTCCCAACAGTCAGAGATGGTCAACCTGATGGCCGGCCGACGCGTCGCCTCGAATTTCGAGCACCGCCGGATCGTCGAGGCGATCCGGCGGGGTTCAGCGCCCGAGGCGCGGGAGGCGATGGAGCTTCACCTTGGGCAGGTGAAGCAGGTGGTGACGACGATTATTGGCGAAGATCGGTTTCGCCAGCCGTGACGGCGGGCAGGTTGGCAAGGTGCCGCGGGCTCAGCGCCTGCTGCAGTTGCGCATCGGTGAGATAACCGCGTTCCAGAACCACCTGCGGCACCGTGCGGCCGCTGGCAAGCGCTTCCTTGGCCACTTCGGTTGCCGCATAATAACCGATCAGCGGGTTGAGCGCGGTGGCGAGACCGATGGATTCTTCCACGCGCTGTGCCATGATCGTCGGATTGGCGACGATACCCTCGACGCAGCGTTCCGCCAGCGTGCGGCAGGCCGCGCTGAGCTGACTGATGCTCTGTGAAAGTGCGCGCACGATGATCGGCTCGAAGGCGTTCAACTGCAATTGCCCGGCTTCGGCGGCCATGGTGATGGTGATGTCATTGCCGATCACCGCATAGGCCACCTGATTGACCACTTCGGGAATGACCGGATTGATCTTGCCCGGCATGATGCTGGAACCCGCCTGAACGGAGGGCAGGGTGATCTCGCCGATGCCGGCGCGCGGGCCGGAAGAGAGCAGGCGAAGATCGTTGCAGGTTTTCGACAGCTTCACGGCAACGCGTTTCAGCACGCCGGAGAGATGCACGAAGGCGCCGGGGTCCTGTGTGGCTTCGATGAGGTCTGCCGCCGTCACCAGCGGTCGTCCGGTCAGTTCCGCCAGATGCTGGCAGGCAAGCTCGGCATAACCGCGCGGTGCATTCAGCCCGGTACCGATGGCGGTGGCGCCGAGATTGATCTCGTGCAGAAGTGCTGCGGATTCGATGAGGCGCGCCTGATCTTCTCCCAGCATCACCACGAAGGTGCGGAATTCCTGGCCGAGCGTCATCGGCACGGCGTCCTGCAATTGCGTGCGGCCGATCTTGATGAAGCCCGCGAATTCCTGCGCCTTGCGGTCGAAGGCATCCTTCAGCACACCCATGGAAGCGGCCAGATCGTCGATGGCCTCGATCAGCCCGACATTGATCGCGGTCGGATAGGCGTCGTTGGTCGACTGGCTGAGATTGACATGGTCATTGGGGTGAAGGCGGGCATAATCGCCTTTTTCGTGTCCGAGCAGTTCGAGCGCACGGTTGGCGATGACCTCATTGGCATTCATGTTGGTGGAGGTGCCGGCTCCGCCCTGGATTTCATCCACCACGAACTGCTCATGCAGCGCGCCGGCGCGGATTTCGCGGCAGGCCTCGGCGATGGCTTCCATGCGTTCTGTGTCCAGAAGGCCGAGCTCGTGATTTGCGCGTGCCGCCGCCTCCTTCACATAGGCCAGTCCCCTGACGAGATAGGGGTTGTGGCCGATGGTCACACCGGTGATCTTGAAGTTTTCCACGGCGCGCGCCGTGTGCACGCCCCAATAGACATCCGCTGGAATTTCCTTGGTCCCGAGCAAATCATGCTCCTTGCGCGTCACGCTCACTTTTTCCTCCACTGGCTTTTAAGTGTTGCTATATCTGTAAAGCTGTCTTACAGATTTTTTGACCTTAATTGGGGTGGAGGAGAAGGTCAATCATATCGAATACGCTTGACGAACGGCATTATGTGCCATTATGAGGGGCGAAAATCTGTCATGCAGCCTTACAGCGCGCATGAGCATGCATGCTGGCCATATTCCAGCGCGGACTGTGCCAGTTTCATTTTCATTTCCGGCTTATCGCCGACTGCAAGCACTTTATCGGGAGGATAAATATCCATGCATTCTGGAAAAACGGCGTCTGCCGACCGTGAGGTCTTCGTCGAAGAAGACCTCGGTTACCACAAGGCCCTCAAGCCGCGTCAGATCCAGATGATCGCCATTGGCGGCGCCATCGGCACCGGGCTTTTCCTCGGTGCGGGCGGGCGTCTGGCGCAGGCAGGCCCGGCGCTGGTGTTCGTTTATGCGCTGTGCGGTTTCTTCGCGTTTCTGGTGCTGCGCGCGCTCGGCGAACTGATCATGCATCGCCCGAGCTCCGGTTCCTTCGTGTCCTATGCTCGCGAATTCTACGGCGAGAAGATGGCCTTTGCGGCCGGCTGGATGTACTGGCTGAACTGGGCCATGACTTCGGTGGCGGATGTGACCGCCGTCGCTCTCTACATGAATTTCTTCAAGCAATATGTTCCGTGGCTTGCGGGTATCGACCAGTGGGTCTTCGCGATGACGGCGCTTCTGGTCGTGCTGGCGATGAACATGCTGTCGGTGAAGGTCTTCGGCGAGCTTGAATTCTGGTTCAGCCTCATCAAGGTGCTGGCGCTTGCGATCTTCCTCGTGGTCGGCATTTATTTCGTCATCTTCGGCACCCCTATCGAAGGCCACGTCACCGGTTTCAGCATCATCACCGATAATGGCGGTTTCTTCCCGAACGGTATTTTGCCAGCCTTCGTGATCATACAGGGTGTCGTCTTTGCTTATGCCTCCATCGAACTGATCGGCACGGCGGCAGGCGAGACGGAAGACCCGCGCAAGGTCATGCCCCGCGCCATCCGCGCCGTGGTTCTCCGTCTCGTGGTCTTTTATGTCGGTTCGGTGCTGCTGTTCGCGCTGCTTCTGCCCTATACCGCCTATAAGGCCGGCGAGAGCCCCTTCGTCACCTTCTTCGGTTCCATCGGCGTGCAGGGTGCTGACGTGATCATGAACCTCGTGGTTCTGACCGCCGTGCTGTCCTCGCTCAATGCCGGGCTTTATTCCACCGGCCGCATCCTGCATTCCATGGCGGTTTCCGGCTCGGCGCCGGCCGCACTTGCGAAGATGAACAAGAACGGCGTGCCCTATGGCGGCATCGCGGTGACCGCCGTCGTCACTGTTCTCGGTGTGGCGCTGAACGCCGTCGTTCCCGCTTCGGCCTTCGAGATTGCGCTCAACCTCTCGGCGCTCGGCATTATCTGCGCATGGGCCGTCATCGTGCTCTGCCAGTTGAAGCTCTGGCAGCTTTCTGAGCGCGGTGAACTCGTGCGTCCGGATTTCCGCATGTTCGGCGCGCCATACACCGGCATTCTCACGCTCATCTTCCTGTTCGGCGTGCTGGTGCTGATGGCCTTCGATTATCCCGTCGGCTCCTGGACCATCGCCTCGCTGCTGATCATCATCCCGGCGCTCGTCATCGGCTGGTATCTCTTGCGTGACCGCATCTACCGCCTTGCGGACGAGCGTGCGGGAGCATCGCAGTGAGCGGGCAGGACGCAACGCCTCTGGTGGCGGTCATCGCCACCGGCGGCACCATCGCCAGCCGGCGTGGCGCCGATGGCGTGAGCACGCCCAGCCTTTCGGGTGAGGACCTGCTGGCGCTGGTTCCGCAGATCAACGCCCGGCTGAAGCCGGTCGACTTGATGGCGAAGGATTCCTCCAGCCTGACACTGGCAGACATGCAGCGCATCAGCGATGCGGTGGGCGCGGAGCTCGATGATCCCGCCGTTGCCGGCATCGTGGTTCTGCATGGCACCGACGCCATGGAAGAATCGTCGCTGCTCGTGCATTTGCAGCGGGCCATCACAAAACCGGTGGTCTTCACCGGCGCACAGTTTACGGCAGACCATAAGGACGCGGACGGACCGGCCAATCTGGCCCGGGCCATAGAAACAGCGCTCGATCAGGCGAATGCCGCAAAAGGCGTGCTCCTCTCCTTCGGCGGCCGCTGTCTGCCGGCCTGGGGGCTTTATAAGCTGAGCGCGGACGAGGCGGACGCCTTCCGCTCCGCCCGGCCGCTGGTTGCTGCCGCAACGCTGCGGCTTTCCGCCCCGGTAACCGATCAGCGCGTCGATATCGTCGCCATTCATCCCGGCTGTGACGCGACCCATATCGATGCAAGCCTGCAGGCGGGCGCGAAAGGAATCGTTCTTGCCGCACTCGGTTCCGGCAACGCCAATCCGCGTATCGCCGAAGCCGTGAAGCGCTGCGCCGAACGCGGCGTTCCCGTCATCGTTTCCAGCCGTGTGCCGGAAGGGCGGCTGGTGGCGACCTATGGCGGCGGCGGCGGCGGGCATGACCTTGTCGCGGCGGGCGCCGTGCATTCATCCACGCTTCGCCCGGGCCAGGCCCGCATTTTGCTGGCAGCGCTGCTGGCCGGCAAAAGTTTGGCGGAAACCATCGTTTCCGCTTTCGGTGACAGCCCGCTCTCTTAGAGCACTTCCAGGAAAAGTGGACCCCGGTTTTCCGTCCGGAAATGCGTCAAAACTCTAAGTAGCGGCAGCGATGCCCGCGACCGGCGGGCATCGAAATTCCTATAGGATTCCTATTTTATTGTCTCTGGGGCCGTCTCGAACCTTTATGCGGTTCGGGTGCATTCTTCTGTGCGGGAAGGGATGGTGTTCCCTTCTCAGCCAGAAAGAGTGAAAAGCGACGTCCCACATGACGGCGCTTTTCTTCCTGTCCGGCTCCTCGAATAAAAAGGAGTCCCATCGATGATGGATGTTGTTCTGATCGGCGCAGTCACGGTGTTTTTCGCCCTCTGCTTTGCCTATACGCGCGCCTGCGACCGGCTTTAGACGGAGGCTGCGATGACATTCGACTATATCTTGAGCGGTGCCGTCACGGTCTTTATCGCCGCCTATCTCACCTATGCTCTCATTCGCCCCGAACGTTTCTGATCGGGAAGCGGCGGTTCGAGCGGCGGAGAGAAAATGGAATCGTATCCGCCGCTCTCTCTTTCTGTCCGAGCATCGGATTTTCCGAAAACCGCATGACACTTTTCGGTCCGATGCTTTATTGAAAGTTCAATACCATGACCCTCAATGGATGGTTTCAGATTCTGCTGTTTTGCGGGATCATTTTTGCGCTGGTGAAGCCGCTCGGCTTCTATATGGCGCGTGTCTTTAATGGCGAGCGCACCCTGCTGTCGCCGGTTCTCGCACCGGTCGAGCGCGGCCTTTATGCCCTTGCCGGGACAAGCGAGCGTGAGGAGCAGCACTGGACGACCTATGCTTTCTCCATGCTTCTCTTCAACCTGCTCGGTTTTGCCCTGCTTTATGCCCTGATGCGCTTTCAGGCGGTGCTGCCCTATAATCCGCAGGGAATGGCGGCCGTGGGACCGGAATTATCCTTCAATACGGCGGTCAGCTTCGTCACCAACACCAACTGGCAGAATTATGGCGGCGAAAGCACCCTGTCCTATCTGACCCAGATGGCGGGTCTCACCGTGCAGAACTTCGTCTCCGCCGCAACAGGCATGGCCATCGCCATCGGCCTGATCCGCGCGTTTTCCCGCGCTTCCGGCAAGGCGATCGGCAATTTCTGGGTGGATATGGTTCGCTCGACCCTCTACGTGCTTTTACCCCTCTGCATCGTGCTGACCCTCGTTTACGTCTGGCTCGGCGTGCCGCAGACGCTCGGCGCCTATGTGAATGCGCAGACGCTGGAAGGCGCGCAGCAGACGATTGCCGTCGGCCCCGCCGCGTCACAGCTGGCGATCAAGATGCTGGGCACCAATGGCGGCGGTTTCTTCAACGCCAATTCGGCGCATCCCTTCGAGAACCCGGATGCCATTTCCAACATGATCCAGATGGTGTCGATCTTCGCCATCGGGGCAGCCTTTACCAATGTCTTCGGCCGCATGGTCGGTAACCAGCGCCAGGGCTGGGCGATCCTCGCCGCCATGGGCGTGCTGTTCATCGCCGGCGTCGCCGTCACCTATTGGGCGGAAGCGGCCGGAAACCCGCTGATGCACGGCTTCGGTCTTGCCGGCGGCAATATGGAGGGCAAGGAGGTCCGTTTCGGCGTGGCGCTCTCGTCGCTCTTTGCGGTCATCACCACCGCCGCCTCCTGCGGCGCGGTCAACGCGATGCATGGCAGCTTCACGGCGCTGGGTGGTCTTATCCCGCTTATCAACATGCAGCTGGGCGAGGTGATCGTCGGCGGTGTCGGTGCGGGTTTTTACGGCATTCTGCTCTTCATCGTCATCGCCATCTTCGTGGCGGGTCTGATGGTCGGGCGCACGCCGGAATATCTCGGAAAGAAGATCGAGGCCAAGGAAATGAAGATGGCGGTTCTGGCCATTCTCTGCCTGCCGCTCGCCATGCTGGTCTTCACGGCAACGGCCACTGTTCTGCCCTCTGCCGTCGCGTCAATCGGCACGGCGGGGCCGCACGGCTTCTCCGAAATTCTCTATGCCTATACCTCGGCGGCCGCCAATAACGGCTCGGCCTTCGGCGGCCTCACAGGCAACACCACCTGGTACAACATCACGCTTGGCTTTGGCATGCTGATGGGACGTTTTCTGGTCATCATTCCGGCACTCGCCATTGCCGGTTCGCTGGTCACCAAGAAGACCGTTCCGGCCTCGGCTGGCACCTTCCCGACGGATGGCCCGCTCTTCGTCGGCCTGCTTGTCGGCACGATCCTGATCGTCGGTGGCCTTACCTTCCTGCCTGCACTGGCGCTCGGCCCCGTTGCCGAACATCTGGTGATGGCGGCAGGCCAGCTCTTCTGAGGTGATGCCATGAACGACAAGTCCCGAAGTAACCGCATCGTCTCCGCCCGCAAAGGTGCTCCCGTCAAAGGGAGCGCCACGCCTGGCGGCTGGTGCGCTTCCAATCTCATTCTCGCGATGATGGCGGCTCTCGTCGCCGCCGTTATCGCTCTCGAAGTTATCACGGGCTGATCGACCTTTATCGGTCGCCCTGTTTCAAACGCTGGAGCCTCTTCATGAGCCAGTCCAAACAAGCGAGCATCCTCGATTCTCGCATTCTCGTGCCGGCCATTGCCGCCGCATTCAAAAAGCTCAACCCGCGCACGCTTGCCCGCAACCCGGTCATGTTCGTGGTCGCGACGGTGTCACTGCTGACAACAGTGCTGTTCATCCGCGATCTCGTCACCGGCAGCGGCAATCTCGGCTTTTCCTTCCAGATCAATCTCTGGCTCTGGTTTACCGTATTGTTCGCCAATTTCGCGGAAGCCGTCGCAGAAGGGCGCGGCAAGGCGCAGGCGGATTCGCTGCGCCGGACCCGCACCGAAACCCAGGCGAAACTGCTCACCGGCGATGATCGCAGCCAGTATAAGATGGTGGCGGGCACCAGCCTGAAAGTGAACGATGTCGTTCTCGTCGAGGCGGGCGATATCATCCCCTCCGACGGTGAGGTCATCGAAGGTGTCGCCTCCGTCAACGAGGCGGCAATCACCGGTGAATCCGCTCCCGTCATCCGTGAATCCGGCGGTGATCGCTCGGCCGTGACAGGCGGCACGCAGGTGCTGTCGGACTGGATCAGGGTTCGCATCACCGCCGCTGCCGGTTCCACCTTCCTCGACCGGATGATTTCGCTGGTCGAAGGCGCTGAACGCCAGAAGACGCCGAATGAGATCGCGCTCAACATTCTGCTCGCGGGCATGACGCTGATCTTCGTGCTGGCCACCGCGACCATTCCGAGCTTTGCATCCTATGCCGGCGGTTCGATCCCGATCATCGTGCTGGTGGCTCTCTTCGTAACGCTCATCCCCACCACCATCGGCGCGCTTCTGTCCGCCATCGGCATTGCCGGCATGGACAGGCTGGTGCGTTTCAACGTGCTCGCCATGTCCGGCCGTGCCGTCGAGGCCGCCGGCGATGTCGATACGCTGCTGCTCGACAAGACCGGCACCATCACCCTCGGCAACCGGCAGGCAACCGAATTCCGCCCCGTTGCCGGCGTTTCCGAGCAGGAACTGGCCGATGCGGCGCAGCTTGCCTCCCTTGCCGACGAAACGCCGGAAGGCCGTTCTATCGTGGTTCTCGCCAAGGAAAAATACGGCATCCGCGCCCGCGACATGCAGAAGCTGCATGCGAATTTCGTACCCTTCTCCGCCCAGACCCGCATGAGCGGTGTCGATTTCGAAGGTTCGTCCATTCGCAAGGGCGCAGTCGATGCCGTTCTTGCTTATGTTGATGGCGGCGCTCCGCAACAGGGCAATGTGGCGCTTGCCGTCAAAACCGAAACGGACGCCGCACGCGGCATCCGGACAATTGCGGAAGAGATTGCCAAGACCGGCGGCACGCCGCTCGCCGTCGTGCGGGATGGAAAGCTGCTCGGCGTCGTGCAGCTGAAGGACATCGTCAAGGGCGGCATTCGCGAGCGTTTCGCAGAGCTTCGCCGTATGGGCATCCGCACGGTTATGATCACGGGCGACAACCCCATGACGGCCGCCGCCATCGCAGCGGAAGCCGGCGTCGATGATTTCCTTGCCCAGGCGACACCGGAAAACAAGCTGGAGCTTATCCGCGAGGAGCAGGCCAAGGGCAAGCTCGTCGCCATGTGCGGCGATGGCACCAACGACGCGCCGGCGCTGGCGCAGGCCGATGTCGGCGTTGCCATGAACACGGGTACAGTGGCGGCACGCGAGGCGGGCAATATGGTCGATCTCGACAGCGATCCGACCAAGCTCATCGAGATCGTCGAAATCGGCAAGCAATTGCTGATGACGCGCGGCGCGCTGACGACGTTCTCCATCGCCAACGATATCGCCAAATATTTCGCCATCATCCCGGCAATGTTCCTGGCGCTCTATCCGCAGCTCGGCGTTCTGAATGTGATGGGGCTTTCGACACCGCAGAGCGCCATCCTGTCGGCGATCATCTTCAACGCGCTCATCATCATCGCGCTCATCCCGCTCTCGCTGAAGGGCGTCAAATATCGGCCGATCGGCGCGGGCGCGCTGCTGTCGCGCAATCTGGTCATCTATGGCCTCGGCGGCATCATCGTTCCCTTCATCGGCATCAAGGCCATCGACCTCGCCATCACGGCGCTCGGTCTTGCCTGAGGAGTAAAGACAATGTTCAAACAGCTTCGTCCCGCACTGGTGCTCATCCTCGCCACCACCGCCATCACCGGCCTTGCCTATCCTCTGGGCATGACGGGTCTCGCTCAGGCGATCTTCCCCTTTCAGGCCAATGGCAGCCTCATAGAAAAGAGTGGTGCGGTTGTGGGTTCGCAATTGATCGGGCAGGCCTTTGCCAGTGAGAAATATTTCCATGGCAGGCCATCGGCTGCCGGCGATGGTTACAATGCCGCTTCATCGTCCGGCTCCAATCTCGGTCCGACGAGCGCCAAGCTCATCGACCGGGTGAAACAGGATTACGAGACTGCAAAAGCCGAAAATCCGACGGCCGAGGTTCCGGCCGATCTGGTGACGGCCTCGGGCAGCGGCCTCGATCCGCATGTTTCGCCGGAGGCCGCTTATTTTCAGGTGCCGCGCATCGCCAAAGCAAGGGGCATGGATGAGGCATCCCTGCGTGCCATCGTCGAGAGCCATGTCGAAGGACCGGAACTCGGATTCATGGGAGAGCCGGTCGTGAATGTGCTGGCGCTCAACATGGCTCTTGACGCAGCCGGCTCATGAACTGAAATGGCTATGGCTTGTTCGCAAGCCATAGCCTCGACACTGGTGGGTTAAATGCCTGACGACAATCGCGATATGCCGAGCCGACCGTCGCCCGATGCGCTGCTGGAAAACGCCCGGCGCGAGGCGCGGGGCCGGCTGAAGATATTTTTGGGGGCGGCACCCGGCGTCGGCAAGACCTATGAAATGCTGATGTCCGGCCGTGCGAAGCTGGCGGATGGGGTGGATGCCGTCATCGGCGTCGTGGAAACCCATGGCCGCCGGGAAACCGAAACGCTGGTGCAGGGTTTCGAGATCGTTGCGCGCCGGCGTATCGATTATCGCGGTCAGGTGCTGGAAGAGATGGATATCGATGCCATTCTCGCCCGTCGTCCCGCCCTGGTTCTGGTCGATGAACTGGCCCACACCAATGCCGCCGGCAGCCGTCACCCCAAGCGCTACATGGACGTTCAGGAAATTCTCGCGCAGGGCATCGACGTCTATACGACGCTGAACATCCAGCATGTCGAAAGCCTGAACGACGTCGTTGCGCAGATCACCCGCATCCGCGTTCGCGAAACAGTGCCGGACAGCATCATCGACCGGGCCGACGATGTCGAAATCATCGATATTACGCCAGACGATCTGATCAAGCGTCTGCAGGATGGCAAGGTTTACCTGCCCCGCACCGCCCGGCGCGCCATCGAGAATTATTTCTCTCGCGGCAACCTGACGGCGCTGCGCGAACTCGCGCTTCGCCGCACCGCGCAACGGGTGGATGAGCAATTGCTCAACCACATGCAGTCCCATGCCATTTCCGGCCCATGGGCGGCAGGAGACAGGGTTCTGGTCTGTCTCGATCATGGCGGCAACGGTCCGGGGCTGGTGCGTTATGCCCGCCGGCAGGCGGATCGGCTGCGCGCGCCCTGGACGGCGCTGCATCTCGATACGCCGCGTTCGCAACAATTGTCGGAGGTGGAGAAGGACCGGCTGGCCGGCACCATGAGGCTCGCCCAGCAGCTTGGCGGCGAGACGGTGACCCTGCCGGCGCTCGACCTGACTCGGGAGATCATCTCCTACGCCAACGCCAATAATTTCACCCACATCATCATCGGCCGCCCGCGAAAATCCTGGTGGCAGCGGATTTTTCAGCGCTCGCTGACACATGATCTGATCGACCACGCCGGCGATATCAGCGTTCACGTCATTTCCGGCGATAAAAAAGAAGAGAAGCCGGGCCAGGCCGCAAAGCCGGCCTCGGCGCAATCGTATCGTTCCATACGGCCCTATCTTAACAGCACCCTGTTCGTCGGCCTGGCGATCGTGGCCGGCATCGTGCTCGACCAGACGCTCGATGTCAGAAATCTGGCGCTGGTGTTCCTGATGGCGGTTCTGGCAGCCGCCGTGCGCGGCGGGCTGGGGCCAGCGCTTTATGCTTCCCTGCTCGGCGCTTTTGCATTCAATTTTTTCTTCCTTGAGCCGCGTTACACCCTGACCGTTCGCGATCCGGAAAGTGTCGTGGCGCTGCTGTTTTATCTCGGCGTGGCGCTTGTCGCCTCCAATCTCACGGCGGCCGTACAACGGCAGGCCGCCGCCGCACGGGCAAGGGCGCGAACGACGGAAGATTTATATCTGTTCTCCAAGAAGCTTTCGGTAACGGGAACGCTGGACGATGTGTTGTGGGCGGCCGCTTTCCAGATGGCCTCGATGCTGAAGGTGCGGATCGTTCTTCTCTTACCGGAAAACAACACGATCACGGTCAAGGCGGGGTATCCGCCGGACGATACGCTGGTGGATGCCGATATTGCCGCCGCGCAATGGGCCTGGGAACATAACAAGGCAGCAGGCAGGGGCGCGGATACGCTTCCCGGCGCCAAACGTCTTTACCTGCCCCTGCGCACCGGCAGCGGCGCCGTCGGCGTGGTGGGGCTGGACGATGACCGGCTCGGCCCGCTTCTGACACCGGAACAGCAGCGGCTGTTCGATGCCCTGGCCGATCAGGCGGCACTTGCCATCGAGCGAATCCAGCTCGTCTCGGATGTCGACCGGGCAAGGCTTGCGGCGGAAACCGACCGGCTGCGCACCGCGCTCCTGACATCCATCTCCCACGACCTTAAAACGCCGCTTGCGGCCATTCTGGGTTCGGCCGGAACGCTGAAGGATTTCGCCGAGGACATCCCGCCGGATGCGCGCGCCGAACTGCTGTCGACGATCATCGAGGAATCCGAGCGGCTGAACCGGTTCATCTCCAATCTTCTCGATATGACGCGGATCGGCTCGGGTGCTATGGAGCCGAATTATGGGCTGCATTTCGTGGGCGACATGGTCGGAACCGCGCTTTCGCGGGCCGCGAAAATCGTCGTCAGGCATGAGATCGTTCTGGATATTCCCTCCGACCTGCCGATGCTGAAGGTCGATCCCGTGCTTTTCGAACAGGTTCTGTTCAATCTCATCGACAATGCCGCCAAATACGCTCCCGAACATACCGCCATCGAGATTCGCGGTTGGCGACAGGGCAAGAATATCTTTCTCTCGGTGGCGGATGCGGGGCCGGGTATTCCGCCCGACGATACGGAGCGGGTCTTTGACAGCTTCTACCGGGTGCGCAAGGCGGATCATGTGCAGGCCGGAACGGGCCTGGGGCTATCGATCTGCAAGGGGTTCATCGAGGCCATGGGCGGTTCGATCCGTGCGGAAAACAGGACGGGCCGTACCGGTGCGCAGTTTACCGTCAGTCTGCCGGTTCCCGCCGATGCGCCGGTGATAGACCATGATTAAGGCGCGATTGCCGGCGACAAGCAGCTATGCCGCTGAAGGAGATCGGGAATGACCAATTCCGCCGTTCGTATTCTGATCGTCGACGACGAACCACCGATCCGCAAGCTTTTGCGCGTAGGGCTGTCGACCCAAGAATATGCGGTGAGCGAGGCGATGAATGCGAAGGTCGCCATGGAGCTGGTCAGTCAGGACAAGCCCGATCTCGTCGTTCTCGATCTCGGCCTGCCGGATATGTCGGGGCATGATCTTCTGGCGAAATGGCGCGGCGAAGGGCTGGCGCTGCCGGTCATCATCCTCTCCAGCCGCACGGATGAGGCGGGTATCGTCAGGGCGCTGGAACTGGGGGCGGATGACTATATCACCAAGCCTTTCGGCATGAACGAACTTGTCGCCCGTATCCGCGTCGCCCTGCGCCATCGTCTGCAAAGCCAGGGAGAGAGGCCGGTGTTCCAGACCGGAGATCTTTCCGTCGATCTGGTCAGGCGCATCGTCAAGGTGGAGGATCGGGAGGTGAAGCTCTCGCCCAAGGAATATGACATTCTGCGGGTTCTGGTGCAGCATGCCGGCAAGGTGCTGACGCACCGTTTTCTGCTGGAGCATGTATGGGACGAACTGACCGACGTGCAATATTTGCGGGTCTATGTGCGCCAGCTTCGCCAGAAGATCGAAAAGATCCCGGATCAGCCGCGTTATATCCTGACGGAAACCGGCGTGGGTTACCGGCTGCAGGAGGTATGAGGGCGCCGCAAGGCGACGCCCTCCGATAGTTTAAACGGCGGCGCAGATCGACAGGAATTCGTCCACATCGGCCTCGGTCGTCGCGAAGCTGGTGACCATGCGGATCAGCACCTCATCCTTGCCGACCTTTTCCGGCATGTCGCGCGGCTCGAGCCAGTCGTAGAACTTCGCACCCTTTGCCGTGGCGGCTTCTGCGGCGGCCTTTGGCAGAATGGCGAAAACTTCATTGGCCTCGGTCGGCCAGGCAAGGCGGGCGCTGTTCAGCGAAGCGAAACCGGCGCGCAGCCGGTTGGCCATGGCATTGGCGTGGCTGGCGAGACCGAGCCACAGATCGTCCTGCAGGTAGGCCTCGAATTGCGCGGCGATGAAGCGCGACTTGGAAAAAAGCTGGGCGGTGCGCTTGCGCAGGAAGGAAAAATCCCGGGCGAGCGAGGGATCGAAGAAGACGATGGCTTCCGCACACCAGCAGCCATTTTTCGTGCCGCCGAAAGACAGGACGTCGACGCCGCGTTTCCAGGTCATTTCGGCGGGCGTTGTACCGAGGGCGGCCAGCGCATTGGCGAAACGCGCGCCGTCCATATGCAGCGGCAGGCCGTTATCCTTGGCGATTTTGGCGATGGCGTCGATTTCATCGAGCGTGTAGACCGTGCCGGCCTCGGTCGCCTGCGTCATGGTGATGGCTGCGGCGCGGCCGTGATGCACGGCATCCTGCGGATAACGCGCAATGCGCTCGATCAGGTTCTCCGGCAACATCTTGCCGTTCGGCCCCTCGACGGCGACCATGCGCATGCCGGAAAAGAAATCCGGCGCGCCGCATTCGTCCTCGATCACATGCGCTTCGGAGTGACAGAAGGTCAGGCCGCCGGCGCGGGCGATGCTGGCCAGCGAAAGCGAATTGGCCGCCGTGCCGGTGGCGACGAAAAACACCGCGACCTCGCGCTCGAAAATCTCGTTGAAGCGCTTTTCGATGGAGAGATCGAGTTCGCTGGTGCCGTAGGCGGCGGCAAAGCGCGTGGATTCCCGCGAAAGCCGTTCGTTGACGGCAGGGTGGGCGCCGGCCCAATTGTCTGAAGCAAAAAACATCTCTGAAGGCTTTCCGATGGCTGGGGTTCTGGTTTGGGAATGCGTGGCGCGATGAACGGCAAAGTTCTATGACCTAAGATTGCGATTGGCAAATCCGGCAATGAAAGCAATGGCTCTGCGGGTCTTGCGATAAGAAAGTTTCGCGCAATAGGTCAGTATCGAAACTTCGCTGCAAATGGGGCTTTCACTAATTGGATTCGCGCCCTTGCTAAATTCGCCTGTTTCTGCCAAAATCCTCATGAATTGAGACAGCTTTGCTGTCCTAAATTTGATCGAGCCGGATTGAATGCGGATTTTGCGGGAAGCGAAAATTCGTGTCGAGCCGGATCTTCGCATGAAACCATGCAAGTAATTTTGCAGGAGGGACAAAAATGACGAACAAGCCGCAGGTGGAAATCGCCGCCGCCACCCTGACCACAGACTGTCCCACCGCGGCTGCGGCCGCACCCGTTTCTGCGAAAGCGCGTTTCGCGGGCGGTTTGCCGGAAAGGCAGGGTCTTTACGATCCCGCCAATGAACATGATGCCTGCGGCGTCGGCTTCGTTGCCCATATGAAGGGCACCAAGTCGCACCAGATCGTCAAGGACGGCCTGTTCATCCTCGAAAACCTGACGCATCGCGGTGCCGTCGGCGCCGATCCCCTGATGGGCGATGGCGCGGGCATTCTCGTGCAGATCCCCGACCGCTTCTTCCGCGAGGAAATGGCGGCGCAGGGCGTGACCCTGCCGAAGGCCGGTGAATATGCCGTCGGCCACATCTTCATGCCGCGCGATCCTTCCCGCATCGAGCATTACAAGAAGGTCATCGTTGACGTCATCGGCGAAGAGGGGCAGCAGTTCCTCGGCTTCCGCGATGTGCCGGTCGACAATTCCTCGCTCTCCAAGGCGCCGGATATCGCAGCGACCGAACCGCACCACGTGCAGGTCTTCATCGGCGCCGGCCGCGATGCCGCGAGCAATGCCGATTTCGAGCGCAAGCTGTTCCTGATCCGCAAGGTTCTCTCCAACCGCATCTATGACGAGGGCGGCGGCAAGGAAACGCAGGATTTCTATCCCGTTTCACTCTCCTCCTCGACCATCGTCTACAAGGGCATGTTCCTCGCCTATCAGGTGGGCGCCTATTACAAGGATCTGGCCGATCCGCGCTTCGAATCCGCCGTCGCCCTCGTGCACCAGCGTTTTTCGACCAACACCTTCCCGTCCTGGAAGCTCGCGCACCCCTACCGCATGGTCGCCCATAACGGCGAAATCAACACGCTGCGCGGCAACGTCAACTGGATGGCGGCGCGTCAGGCGTCGGTTTCCTCCGTGCTGTTCGGCGACGATATCTCCAAGCTCTGGCCGATCTCCTATGAAGGTCAGTCGGATACGGCCTGCTTCGACAACGCGCTCGAATTCCTCGTGCGCGGCGGCTACTCCATGGCCCATGCCGTGATGATGCTGATCCCGGAAGCCTGGGCCGGCAACCAGTCCATGTCGGCCGAACGCAAGGCGTTCTACGAATATCACGCAGCGCTGATGGAGCCGTGGGACGGCCCGGCCGCCGTCGCCTTCACCGATGGCAAGCAGATCGGCGCGACGCTCGACCGTAACGGCCTGCGCCCCGCGCGTTATCTCGTCACCGATGACGACCGCATCATCATGGCGTCGGAAGCCGGCACGCTGCCGGTGCCGGAAGAGCGCATCGTCAAGAAGTGGCGTCTGCAGCCCGGCAAGATGTTGCTGATCGACATGGAAAAAGGCTCCATCGTTTCCGACGAGGAAGTGAAGCACGAGCTTGCCGCCAAGCACCCTTACCGCACCTGGCTTGATCGCACGCAGCTCATCCTCGAAGAGCTGAAGCCTGTCGAACCACGCGCGCTGCGCCGCGACGTGTCGCTGCTCGACCGCCAGCAGGCCTTCGGCTACACCAGCGAAGATACGAAGCTCCTGATGTCGCCGATGGCGACGACCGGCCAGGAAGCCATCGGCTCGATGGGCACCGATACGCCGATCTCGGCCATGTCGGAAAAGTCGAAGCTGCTTTACACCTATTTCAAGCAGAACTTCGCGCAGGTGACCAACCCGCCGATCGACCCGATCCGCGAAGAGCTTGTCATGAGCCTCGTGTCCTTCATCGGTCCGCGCCCGAATATTCTCGACCATGAAGGTGCGGCCCGCGCCAAGCGTCTGGAAGTGCGCCAGCCGATCCTGACCAATGGCGATCTGGAGAAGATCCGCTCCATCGGCCACACGGAAGATCGTTTCGACACCAAGACGCTCGACTTCACCTATGACGTGGAGCGCGGCGCCGAAGGCATGCCTGAAATGCTCGACCGCCTGTGCGAGCGTGCGGAATCGGCCGTTCGCGGCGGTTACAACATCATCGTTCTCTCCGACCGCCAGCTCGGCCCGGACCGTATTGCGATCCCCGCCCTTCTGGCGACCGCCGCCGTGCACCATCACTTGATCCGCAAGGGTCTGCGCACCTCCGTCGGTCTCGTCGTCGAAACCGGTGAGCCGCGCGAAATCCACCATTTCTGTCTGCTGGCCGGTTATGGTGCCGAAGCGATCAACCCCTATCTCGCCTTCGACACGCTGCTTGACATGCACAAGCACGGCGCCTTCCCGAAGGAAGTCTCCGACGATGAAGTGGTCTATCGCTACATCAAGGCTGTGGGTAAGGGCATCCTCAAGGTCATGTCCAAGATGGGCATCTCCACCTACCAGTCCTATTGCGGCGCGCAGATCTTCGACGCCATCGGCCTTTCCTCGGAATTCGTCGAGAAGTATTTCTTCGGCACCGCCACCTCCATCGAAGGTGTCGGCCTGACGGAGATCGCCGAAGAAACCGTAACGCGCCACACGGCTGCCTTCGGCAAGGACCCGATCCTTGCCAACACGCTCGATATTGGCGGCGAATACGCCTATCGCATGCGCGGCGAAAGCCATGCCTGGACGCCGGATGCCGTTGCCTCGCTGCAGCACGCCGTGCGCGGCAACAGCCAGGATCGCTACCGCGAATTCGCCGGCATGGTGAACGAGACGGCGCTGCGCATGAACACCATTCGCGGCCTGTTCAAGGTCAAGTCGGCGGAAGCGCTCGGCCGCAAGCCGGTTTCCATTGATGAGGTCGAGCCGGCAGCTGATATCGTCAAGCGGTTCTCGACTGGCGCCATGTCCTTCGGCTCGATCAGCCGCGAGGCGCATACGACGCTCGCGATCGCCATGAACCGCATCGGCGGCAAGTCCAACACGGGTGAGGGCGGCGAAGAATCCGACCGTTACATGCCGCTGTTGAACGGTAAGCCGAACCCGGAACGCTCCGCCATCAAGCAGATCGCTTCCGGACGCTTCGGTGTGACGACGGAATATCTCGTCAATGCCGATATGCTGCAGATCAAGGTGGCGCAGGGTGCCAAGCCCGGCGAGGGCGGCCAGCTGCCCGGCCATAAGGTGGATGCGACGGTTGCCAAGACGCGTCATTCGACGCCGGGCGTTGGCCTCATTTCGCCGCCGCCGCATCATGACATCTATTCTATCGAAGATCTGGCGCAGCTGATCTACGACCTGAAGAACGTCAACCCTGAAGCCGATGTTTCGGTGAAGCTGGTGTCGGAAGTCGGCGTCGGCACGGTTGCGGCCGGTGTCGCCAAGGCGCGCGCCGACCATATCACCGTTGCCGGTTTCGATGGCGGCACGGGCGCTTCGCCGCTAACCTCGCTGAAGCACGCCGGTTCCCCATGGGAAATCGGTCTTGCCGAAACCCAGCAGACGCTGGTGCTGAACGGCCTTCGCTCGCGCGTTGCCCTGCAGGTGGATGGCGGTTTGAAGACCGGCCGCGACGTCATCATCGGCGCGCTGCTCGGTGCGGATGAATTCGGCTTTGCCACCGCGCCGCTGATTGCGGCCGGCTGCATCATGATGCGCAAGTGCCATCTCAACACCTGCCCGGTGGGCGTCGCGACGCAGGACCCGGTTCTGCGCAAGCGCTTCAAGGGCACGCCGGAACATGTCATCAACTACTTCTTCTTCGTGGCCGAAGAAGTGCGCGAAATCCTCGCTTCGCTTGGCGTTACCAGGCTGGACGAGATCATCGGCGCTTCCGAACTGCTCGAGAAGGATGAGATGCTGGCGCACTGGAAGGCCAAGGGGCTGGATTTCAGCCGTATCTTCCACAAGGTCGAAGCTCCGAAGGAAGCAACCTTCTGGACCGAGCGCCAGAAGCATCCGATCGACGATATTCTCGACCGCAAGCTGATCGAGAAGTCCCTGCCGTCGCTCGAAAACCGCGAGCCCGTGGTCTTCGAAGTGCCGATCAAGAACGTCGACCGTTCCGCTGGCGCGATGCTGTCGGGTGCGCTCGCCAAGCGCTGGGGCCACAAGGGCCTGAAGGACGACACGATCCACGTCACCCTCAAGGGTACGGCGGGCCAGTCTTTCGGCGCGTTCCTCGCCCGTGGCATCACCTTCGATCTGGTGGGTGACGGCAACGACTATGTCGGCAAGGGCCTTTCGGGTGGCCGCATCATCGTGCGCCCGCCGGAAAACACCCGTATCGTCGCGGAAAACTCGATCATCGTCGGCAATACCGTTCTCTACGGCGCGATCACCGGCGAGTGCTATTTCCGTGGCGTGGCTGGCGAGCGTTTCGCGGTGCGTAACTCCGGCGCGGTCGCGGTTGTCGAAGGTGTCGGCGACCACGGTTGCGAATATATGACCGGCGGCATCGTCGTTGTTCTCGGTGAAACGGGCCGCAACTTCGCGGCCGGCATGTCCGGCGGCGTGGCTTATGTTCTCGACGAGAAGGGCGATTTCGCCACCCGCTGCAACATGGCCATGGTCGAGCTGGAGCCGGTTCCGGAAGAAGACGACATGCTGGAAAAGCTGCATCATCACGGCGGCGACCTCATGCACAAGGGACGCGTGGACGTTTCCGAGGACATGACGCGCCACGACGAGGAGCGTCTCTACCAGCTGATCTCGAACCACTTCCATTACACGAACTCGTCGCGCGCCAAGGATATACTCGATCGCTGGAGCGAGTTCCGTCCGAAATTCCGCAAGGTCATGCCGGTCGAATACCGCCGTGCGCTTGAGGAAATGGAGCGCATGCGCATGGGCGTGGCGGCGGAGTAATCCGCCGCGTGAGGATACTACACCAACTGGTCTCGCTGATGATCGCGGTCGCCGTTCCCACGGCGATCATCTGAACGAGCGGCGAGACCGGATTTGAGTTCATCGTGCTGGGGGCGGCTTTTGGTGTCGCTTACTGGTACTGGGGCCCGACAGGCGCTCCGCTTTGATGTGAGGATATAAACGTGGGCAAGGTTACAGGTTTTCTGGAGATCGACCGGCAGGTGGGCAAGTATCAGCCCGCATCGGATCGTATTCGCCATTTCCGCGAATTCACCATTCCGATGTCGGATGCCGAGGTACAGAAGCAGGCGGCGCGCTGCATGGATTGCGGCATTCCCTACTGTCACGGCCCGACCGGCTGTCCCGTGCATAACCAGATCCCCGACTGGAACGATCTGGTCTATAACAACAATTGGGAAGAGGCGATCCGCAACCTCCACTCCACCAACAACTTCCCGGAATTTACCGGTCGCGTCTGTCCCGCGCCTTGTGAGGAGGCGTGCACGCTGAACCTTGAGGATGCGCCGGTCGCCATCAAGACCGTCGAGCAGGCGATTGCCGACAAGGCCTACGAGCTGGGCTTCATCGTGCCGAAGCCAGCGACGATCCACACCGGCAAAAAGGTTGCCATCATCGGTTCCGGTCCCTCGGGCATGGCGGCTGCGCAGCAGCTCGGCCGCGCCGGTCACGAGGTTCATGTCTATGAGCGCGAATCCAAGCCCGGCGGCCTGCTGCGTTACGGCATCCCGGACTTCAAGATGGAGAAGAACTTCATCGACCGCCGTGTCGAGCAGATCAAGGGTGAAGGCGTCACCTTCCATTGCGGCGTCAATGTCGGCGTCGATGTGACGGTCGAGGCGCTTCTGGCCGACCACGATGCGGTGCTTTATTGCGGCGGCTCGGAAACCCCGCGCCCGGCCGGTATCGGCGGCGCCGATCTGCATGGCGTTTACGATGCCATGCCCTATCTCGTGCAGCAGAACCGCCGCGTCGGCCGCGAAAATATCGACAGCGTCGGCTGGCCGGCCGATCCGATTCTTGCCGGCGGCAAGCATGTCGTCGTTGTCGGCGGCGGTGATACCGCATCCGACTGCGTTGGCACGGCTTTCCGTCAGGGTGCGGTGAAGGTCACGCAGCTCGACATCCGCCCGATGCCGCCGGAAAAGGAAGACAAGCTGGCGGTCTGGCCCTTCTGGGCAACCAAGATGCGCACCTCGTCGTCGCAGGCCGAAGGCGCCATCCGCGAGTTCCAGGTGGCAACGCTCGAATTCGTCGGCGAAGACGGCGTGCTGACCGGCGTGAAGTGCTGCCAGGTGGATGACCGCCGCAAGCCGATTGCCGGCACGGAATTCATCATCAAGGCCGATCTCGCCTTCATCGCCATCGGCTTTTCCGGTCCCTTCACGGACAGCGTGCTGAAGGAAATGGACGGCAAGTTGACGCTCAACACCGACCGTCGCGGCTCCACCAATGTGATCGCCAACGAAACGGACTATAAGACCTCGGTCGACAAGCTGTGGGCGGCGGGCGACGTGCGCCGTGGCCAGTCGCTGGTGGTCTGGGCGATCCGCGAAGGCCGTCAGGCGGCGCGTGCTATCGATGAAGCGCTGATGGGTGCGACCGTTCTTCCGCGCTAAGCACCGAAGGTAATACGAGCCGGAAAGGCCTGTTGCAGACGCAACAGGCCTTTTCTTTTGGCTGCAAAATGACGGCTTCTTCTTCAGCAATAGGGAAGGGTGATACGAAAACAGGCGCCACCGGTGGAAGCATCGCTGATGGCAATCTCTCCGCCGTGATAACGGACGATTTCCTGCACGAGGTTGAGCCCAAGCCCGGTGCCGCGATCTTTCGGCCGCAGGCGGTGGAAGGCATCGAAAACCAGTTCCCGGTCCTCCTCGGGAATGCCATTGCCTTCGTCGGCTATCTCGATCACCCGGTTTGCCGCCACCCTTATCGTGATCGTGCCGCGATTGCCGCCATGTTCGATGGCGTTTTGCACGATGTTCATCAGGGCGCGCTGCAACGAAGCGTCGTCGGCAAGGGCGAGGATCGGCTCTTCCTCCGGTTCGAAGGACAGCGCATATCCCTGTGATATGGCGAGCGGGGCCATATCGGCGACGACCGATCTGCACAGGGTGACAAGATCAAGGGGAACCAGAGGGGCTTTCTGCCCGCCAAGGCGCTGCAAATCGAGCAATTGTTCGGCCAGCACGGCGATACGGCTGGCATCCGCCAATATTCTGCTGCGGGCCGGGCCGTCCAGCAGCGTTTCCACCCGGGTCTGGAGAATGGCGACGGGGGTTCGCAATTCATGGGCGGCATCGAGAATGAAGCGCTTGTGCCGTTCGTAGCCATCGTCCAGTCGCTTCAACGCGCCGTTGACGGCATGCACGAGCGGCTGCACCTCCCGTGGAATATCGCCATCCGGCAATCGGTATCCGCGCCTGTCGATATCGATGGTTTCCGCCGTTCGGGCAATGGTGGAAAGGGCGCGAAATTCCCTGCGGATGATCCAGGGGATGGTCACGACCGTCACGATGGACATGAGAATGAGGACAGGCATGATCAATATGTTCGAGAACAACAAAACGGGGAAGGTCATGCTGAACGGCCCGCCTTTGCCGATCATGACGAATTCTCCCGCCGGTCCCGAAGCACGGCGAACGACGGCGATGCGCACCACGGCGAGGTAGGAATAGGACAGCGCCGCGTCGCGCACGTCGGAGACCCTGATGTCGCTCAGCTGCTGATCCATGTTGCTGAATGCCTCGGGCACCTGCCCGCCCTGCACGATCTCACCTTTTTCGCTGACCGCGACGAACCAGAAATCGGAGGTATTGCTGCGCAGGTTGATGAATTCGGGCGTTTCTTTGAGAACCAGCCGATTGTCCTCATTCCGTATGATCGCGTTGGCGGTTATCTGGGCCGCCTCCGGGCTGAGCAGCGCGCTGCCTGCGCCGCCGCTCGACATATAGGTGACAATGGCGGCGGTGACGAAGAACAGGCTGCCGATCTGGAACAGCAGCAGTTGAATGGTGAGCCGGCGCTTGAGCGATTTTCTTCTGGCCAGCTTCACGAGGTTGCCCTCAGCAGGTAACCGACGCCGCGAATGCCGTGGACCTCAAGGCCCGCATCCGCGGCCGCCAATTTGCGGCGCAAGCGGGAGATATGGGAATCGAGTGCATTGGACTGGATCTCGTCGTCGAAATTATAAACGGCTTCCTCAAGCAATGAGCGCAGCACCGTTCTGCCCTGTCGCCGCAACAGGGCCTCGAGGATCAGCAGTTCGCGTCTGGTCAGCGGAAGGAATTCACCCTTGATACGCACTTCGCGGGTTTCGAAGCAGAATTCCAGCCTGCCCAGTTTTGCCGTCATCGTCACGGCGCCGGCCGGCCGGCGCATCAGGGCGCGAATGCGTGCAAGCAGTTCCTCGACCGCGAATGGCTTGGCCAGATAATCGTCCGCACCGAGGTTCAGACCATTCACCCGATCCACAAGCGCGCCCTGCGCCGTCAGCACGATGACGGGCGGGGTGACGGGCAGGAGCCGCAAATCTTCGATAAGCTGGATGCCGTCACCATCCGGCAATTGCCGGTCGAGCACGACAAGATTGTGGACGCCGTCCATGATGGCGTGACGGGCAAGATCGAGCGTGCCGACCGTATCCACGATAATATCGAACCGGTGGAGCGCGGCGGACAGGGCTGCTGCCATTTCGCGTTCGTCTTCAACAAGCAGCAGGCGCATGAATTCATCTCGGTATTGTCCGGCGTACCTTCCGGAAAGGGGTGCGGTAAAAGGCAAAAAACGACGGCGTCGCTGACGCTACGAACAAGCGAGGCGTCGCCGTCAAATAGATGTCGCCATGCAAAAAGGGGACCGGGGATGGTGGATGGCCAACCCCGCATTCCTGCAAAGCTGTACCTATCCTGTCATGCGCGGATTGCCTAAACATTACGCCCGCTGCGGGGCGGTCAGGCAGCTGCGAAAGCGTCTATTGTTTTGCCTGTGTGGTATCGGGTGCCACACGATAGTCATCGATGCGGCCTGCCGGTGCATCGGCCATTTCGCCCCGCTTGGTCAACCTCTCGCGTGGCGATTCCACCACGGATACGCGTGTCGGTCCGGCGGTCAAAGGGGCATCGCCCAGCAGCTTGTCGCCGCCATCGAGATTGGGATCGGTGAGACTGATAGGCTGGGTGCGCACCTGCCCGGCATCGATGCCGAGTGCTGGCAGGGAGGTGAGCGCCGGCAGATTGCTGCCGTCCAGTTTCACGAGGTCCGGCCCGGCGCTATCGAGGTGCCTGCGCACGAATTTTTCGACGTAAAACGCAAGCTTGCGTTTGCCGGCCTGGGTCATGCCGATGCCGTCAGCCTCGCGCAGGCGGGCCTGCTGGCCGTTCATGTCGTAGCCGGTAATGACGAATTTTCCCGCCTCATCGACGAAACCGTCCCAGACGTCGACGAATTCGCCGCCATATTTCTCGACATGGCTGCGATAAAGCCGGTTGAAGCCGACGAGATCGGCCGAAAGCGACGGCGACTGGAAGGCGGGTAGGCCAACCCATAGCAGCGGCACCTTTGGGCGTCCGGCAAGGGCCAGAAGCTCGTCGATCCGCCGCTCATATTCCTTGAACCAGACCTCCGTGCCGAATTTTTCCCTGATATCGCCGATCTGCATCTGCTGGCGATCGTTCGATCCCATCATGATGACGATGGTGGCCGGTTTGGTCTCGCTGATGAATTGCGGCAGGTTGGTGAACCAGTCGTAATAATCGGTGCGGACGAGGCCGGAAGAACCATTTGCACGCACATCGACGGCGATTGCAGGCGAACTGGCGAAGGCATTGACCAGTTCTTCACCCATGCCGCCGGCGAGAAAATCGCCGATGACCAGAACGCGTCGCGCATTTTCAAGCTTGGCGGCAGGCTCCGGCTTTGCGGTCCGCATCTGCACCACCGAGGGCGCTTTTCTGGCGGGTTGCGGGCGGGTGACCGATCTTTCGCGCGGAGCAGACGGAAAGTCGCGACGGTTGCGGGGCTGGTATTCGCGCCCGGATCCGCCATCGCGGCCCACCGGTCTGCCGAAGAGCATTTCAAACAGGGTGCGCCGTTGCTCCTGGGCGAAGCTTTCGGAAGGAACGAGCGGCACGGCAAGGACAACGGAAAGAAGGACGGCGCAGAAACGCCAGCCGGTTCTTCCGTTCTTCACCACAGGTTTCCTACTCATGACATCAACCTTTCCGGATGCATCGGCGGCGTTCAAGCCGCCGCCGAATTCACCGGCACATTATCAATTGCGCAGGGCTCTCAGCAACCGCTGCGACGGCTGGCCGTCGGTTTCCATACCCATGCGCGACTGGATGGCGCTGATGGCGGCTTTCGACCCGGAGCCGAAGTTCCCATCCACCTCGCCGTCATAATAGCCGAGTTCCTTCATGCGGGTCTGCAGCTCGAATTTTTCACGAATGTCCAGCGTCCCATCGGGGCGCGGCCATTTCTGCTGCATGCCGCCATAACCGGCGATCTCATCCGCAAGCAGGCCGACGGCGAGCGCATAGCTGTCGGAGGCGTTGTATTTCTTGATGGTGAAGAAGTTCTTCATCATCAGGAAGCCGGGGCCGTTTGCTCCGCCCTGCAATTTCAGCATGGCGCGATCGGAGCCGCGCGTGAAGTTCTTGCCGTTCGGGCGGGCGAAGCCGAGCTTCGTCCATTCCGCAATGGTCTTCGTCTGTCCTTCATAACGGGCGCCGCCACGCGGAACGGCGGTTTCATAACCCCAGGTCCGGCCGGGCTCCCAGCCGTTCTTGGAAAGAAGATTGGCAGCAGTTGCCAGCGCGTCCGGAACGGAGTGCCAGATGTCGCGCTTGCCGTTGCCATCCGCATCCACCGCATAAAGCAGGTAGCTGGTGGGAATGAACTGGGTGTGACCCATCGCGCCCGCCCAGGAGCCTGTCAGCTGTTTCGGCGTGACATCGCCCGCCTGGAGAATCTTCAGAGCCGCGATCAATTGCGTGCGCGCGAATTTGGCGCGTTTGGGATCGGAATAGGCGAGCGTTGCCAGCGCCTGCGGGATGTTGTGCAGACGTTCGGGTTTTTCCAGAACCGCGCCGTAATTCGATTCCATCGACCAGATGGCGAGAATGATGTGCTTGTCGACGTTGAAGTTACGCTCGATCCAGTTGAGGGTCGTCGCGTGCTTCATCTTCATCTCGCGGCCGATCCGCACCGTGTACGGGTTGACGCGGGAATCGAGATAATCCCAGATCTGCGTGGTGAATTCCGGCTGGAAGGTGGCCTTGCGCAGCGCGTCGGGATCCGGCTCGCTGACACCGGCAAAGGCCTTCTGATAGGTCGCCTTGCTAATGCCTTCTTTCGCGGCTGTTGCATAGAACTGGTTGATCCACTGACGGAATCCCTGATCGGCGCGGGCCGAAACGGGCGCCAGCGAGATTGCCAGGCCTGCAACCACCATGCAGCCGAATTTGCGGACATCTGAAAGGATCATCTTTGTCATCGTCTGTCTTTCGTTCTCTCGAATATCATTTCGATTGCGAAAACGCATCGGGCGTCATCATGGATAACAAAAGAACGTCAACAAATTCTTTACCATTAATAGATGGTAGCGTCACCCTTTACAAAACGTTGTTATTTTTGAAATAACAACAGCGTGCGGGGATTGTGATCAAGTTTTATCTCTCAGGAGGGATATGTGGTAGAACAGAAGAAAATTCGGAAGGCCGTATTTCCGGTCGCAGGTCTCGGCACGCGTTTCCTGCCCGCAACCAAGGCGGTTCCGAAAGAAATGCTCACTGTCGTCGACAAGCCGGTCATTCAATACGTCGTCGATGAGGCGGCGGAAGCGGGCATCGAGCATTTTGTATTCGTCACCGGCCGCGGCAAGGCGGTGATCGAAGATTATTTTGATATTCAATTTGAACTTGAACAGATGCTGCGCGAGCGCAACAAGAATGCCGAGCTGACATTGCTGGCCGGCCTTCTGCCCAAGGCGGGCACCGCGAGCTTCACGCGCCAGCAGGTGCCGCTCGGTCTTGGCCATGCGGTCTGGTGCGCCCGTGATATCGTCGGCGACGAGCCTTTCGCGGTGCTCTTGCCCGATATGATCATGCATTCGCAGAAAAGCTGCCTGAAGGGCATGGTCGAACTTTATGACCAGACCCAGGGCAACGTCATCGCGGTGCAGGAATGCGCTCCCGACCAGACGCATAAATATGGCATCGTCGGTGTGGGTGATGCCGTGGGTGAAGGTTTCAAGATCACTGAAATGGTCGAAAAGCCTGCCAAGGGTACGGCGCCCTCGAATTTCTACATCAACGGCCGTTATATTCTTCAGCCCGAGATTTTCGACATTCTCGAAAATCAGGAGCGTGGTGCCGGCAACGAAATCCAGCTGACGGACGGCATGCTGACGCTCGCGAAGTCGCAGGAATTCTCCGGCTATCATTTCCGTGGCCAGACCTTCGATTGCGGCGCCAAGGATGGTTTCATTCTTGCCAACGTCGCCTTCGCGCTGGAGCGTGGCGATATTCGCCCTGCCATCGAGGAGCCGATCAAGGCCCTGATCGATGGGCTGAAGTAATCTACCAGAACAACAACGGGATCCCGGCCTCAGCGCCGGGATTTCTTCTTGGCCGAAGCCTATCGCTTGAGGACAAGTCCTGCGCCGACGCGCAGCTCACTGCTGTCGTAAACCGGCGTCCACTGGTAACTGACATCCGCCGTCAGGTCGAGATAGCGGTTCAGTCCCCAGGTCAGGCCGGCGCCTGCGGTATATTCAACGGCATTTTCCATGTCGGAAGAGGGGAATGTGCGATGCACGATCTGTCCCGTCAGGCGGGCAACGAGGTTGCTGCGCAATTCGTGGGTCAGGCCGGCATCCAGCCGATAGGAAACCCAGCCACCCTGCGGTCCGCCGGCGAAGTCCTCTATCGTCGTGCGCAGGCCTAGATTGACATTCGTGCCGCGCTGGGGTGACCAGTTGAGTTCGCCATCCAGCGTCAATGCGCCGATCGAGGCGAGGCGATCGTCGTCATATTGCTTGCGCAGATAGCCGATGGCGGCCTCGCCGCGTGTCTTCTCGCCAAGATCGACTTCCGCGCCGACCTTTGCCCCATAGGCATTGGAGGAGCGGGCATAGCCCGAATTGTCGAGACGCCTGTCATATTTGGTCGTCCCGGCATTCAGTTCGAGGAAGGGGATGAGCGCCGGCGACAATTCATAACCGATGCGTCCACGCAGGTTCGCGCCGTTCTGATCGCGGTCGCTGAGGCTGATCGGCCGGCCGTCGACGCCTTTCGCATCCGTATAGACCGTGCGCGAGAGATCGAGCGCCGCCAGGCCACGCAGCTTGCCGAAATCCCGCTCTATCGATGCGCTGGTGGTGAAGCGGTGTTCGCCGCCCTGCACGGCAGCGCCGGTGAGAGCATTGGGGTCCGTCGTGTCTTCGCGGCTGAATTCGTAACCGGCCTTGAGATTGGCCGTCGTTTCTTCACCGAGATCAAGGCGCAGATCGGCCTCTACCCTGGCCCGGGGTTCTTCGCCGTCCTTGTCGCTGCCGAAATTTCTCTCCCAGGCGCCGTCGCCGGTCACCGTCAAAGCGTTACGGGACCAGTCGCTGGTGAGCGTACCGCGTATGCCCGTCGTCAGATAATTGCGCCTGGAAGGACCGCCGGTATTCGTCTGCTTTTCCGTGTTGATCGTCTGGCTGATCGAAGGTCGCAGCAGGAATGTGCCGAGCCGGATGCCGGGCGTTTGGCCGGGTTCGGTCGCTATCCGTGGGTTTTCGCCACCATCCACCGTCGGCTCATAGGGGTTTTCGGCCTCGGCATAGGGTTGGCCCGCGTCGTCCTGCTGTTCGTAAATCGGATCGCCGGGATTGTTGGACGGACGCCACAGTTGCGGTGCGGGCGTGGGCGTAGCTGTGGCCGGGACAGTGCCAGTGCTCACCCCACTGTCCGTCGCCGGTGTGGGTGAAGCTGCTCCGTCGACGGCAGAAGCGCTGCCCGGCAAGACGGGTATGGCTGTCGTTGCAGTCTGCGCGAAGGCGCTTCCCTGCGGGTAAAAAATCGTACAGGCGAGCAGCAGGGTTGCTGCTTTCCGCGACGTCGGCAGACGTGTGGCGGTGCCCTTCACGTTCATTCCTTTTCACCCGGCGAGTTTGGCCGATGCCGGATCGAAGGGCCACCAAGACATCTCCTCAGGCCCGATGAGTGACAGGCCGATGAAATGACGTGAAGAAACCAGGGACCAGACAGGCGACGCAAGTTTTAACATCGCTTTAACAATAGGTTTTTTATGGTTAACAGTTGATAAAGATCGCCGGGATTTCGGTGTTATGGCAGGGGCGCAAAGCCAACGGCGCCGATCATCGGACCCGGTGGGCCGATTTCACCCGTCACCATGACTGGAGGAAATTGGTCAAGAATGCAAAATATTCCTAATATGAGAAGATTAAAACGTTTCAATTTGGCACGGAATCGCCCTATAGTTTATAGGGGCTGATCTTCTATTGCTCAGCAAGTGGTATTGAATTTTATTTTGTGTGACAGCGTCGTTTCATGAATCCCGTTTTGAACACCAAGCAGGTCGGTTTTTATTGTTGGGATATTACCAATGACCGTTTCTATCTAGACGAAGTATGTGCTGAACTCTTCGGGATTCCACTGCGGCAGGCGATGCAGGGTATCAGCATTTTTCAGATGCTTGAAAAAGTGGACCTGGATCATCGAAACCGTGTGATCGAAACGGCGTTGATCACCCTGAAGGCCGCGAGTTTTTATAATCAGGAATATGCCGTGCGCCGCAGCGATGGCTCGGTCTCATGGGTAAGGACGCTCGGGCGATATCTGGTCGACGAGGAAAACATCCCTTTCAAGCGGCTTGGAACGATGGAGGAGATTTCTCCGCCTGATCGCCGTCATTGATGACATGTCGCTGTCCCGACACCGTCGAACATTTTCGGGCGACATCTACTAAAACCCGGTGCCTGTCGGCTGGAGAGTGGACTTATTCCGGCTGAAAGAGTAACAGTCGGCCATGATTACGCGCGCCGTCAAACTGGTCGAAGACAATGCCATCGAATCCGCCGTGCGGACGATTTCGATGGAGCGGGCTGGCCTTGCCGCCCTTGAGGATGCTCTGAGGAACGGTCTTTCCGACCCTTTCTGCAAGGCGATCGAGACCATCGGCCAGTCGAATGGCCGTCTCATCATTACCGGGGTCGGGAAAAGCGGCCACATAGGCGCGAAGCTTGCCGCCACCTTCGCCTCCACCGGAACGCCTGCCTTTTTTGTGCATGCGGCGGAGGCCAATCACGGCGATCTGGGCATGATCGGCGGCGATGATGTGGTGTTGGCCATTTCCAAGGGCGGCGAAAGCGCCGAACTACGCAGCATCATCAATTATTCGCGCCGTTTCTCCATTCCGCTGATCGCGCTCACCTGTTCGGAAAATTCATCGCTGGCACAGGCTTCCGACATCGTGCTGCTGGTTCCCAATGAGCAGGAAGCCTGCCCGCTCGGCCTTGCGCCCACGACCTCTACGTTGATGCAGCTTGCGCTGGGCGATGCCCTTGCCGTGGCACTTCTGGAGGCGCGCAATTTCACCGCTGGCGATTTCAAGGTATTTCATCCCGGCGGCAAGCTGGGGGCGAGCCTGACGCTGGTCAGCGATATCATGCATACCGGCGATCGTGTGCCGCTGGTCAACAAGGGAACGGCCATGACGGAAGCGGTCGGCGTTCTCTCCCGCAAGCATTTCGGCTGCGTCGGCATTCTGGACGAGGATGGCCGCCTGTGCGGCATCGTCACCGAGGGCGATATGGCGCGCAACCTGTCGCGCAACCTCGCCGAAATGACGGTCGACGATATCATGACCCGCACGCCGAAGACCGTCAAAAAATCGGTGCTGGCGACCAGCGCACTGGCGACGCTGGAAAAATTCCACATTGGCGCGCTGATTGTCATCGATGACGACAACCGGCCCATCGGGCTGGTGCATTTCCACGATCTCTTGAGAATTGGCGTGGCTTGAAGCCACCGCCGATCCTGACAAAGCTGATCCTGAAAACCTATCGGTCCAACGGCTCGATTGTCAGCGTGCGTCCGCGTGCGGAAGCGATCCTCACCCGGGTGCCGGCCGGCAGGTCTTCGCCGTTGACCGGCCACCAGGTATCGTCCAGCCTGATGCGGCCACGCCCTTCGACAATCGGCTCCTGAAGGGTCGCGGTGCGGCCGACAAGGCTTGCCTCTCGCTGGTTGAGGAAGGGTTCGTCGCTTGCCGCCCGGTTCCTGTCGAAATATTTCCGGCCGAGCAGGGCGAAGACGACGGAAAGCGCGGCAAACAGCACCAGCTGCAATTGCCAGGCCCAGAATGCCGCATCCCACAAAAGCAGCGAGACCGCGCCGATGACCAGCGCGGCGAGGCCGATCCAGATCAGGAATACGCCGGGAGCGATGAGTTCGGCGGCCAGAAGCACGAAGGCGACGATCCACCAGCTCCATGGTCCCAGCTCAGTGGCAAGCCGTTGCAGCATCATCACTTCTCCGATGAAGAGCCGAAGGGATTGCCGGGGATCGTGACGTTGATGCTCTGGCCGGAAGGCCGCGTCGGCGGCACGGAGCGGGGCGCTGTGGAGGCGGCAGGCGCAGTCGGCGCATCGCCCCTGTCACCGAAGACCTCTTTCGCAATCGTGCCGATACCGCCAAGGGAACCGATCAGCGCCGAAGCCTCCATCGGCATCAGTACGATCTTGGAATTCTTCGCCGTGCCGATCTCCGCCAGAGCCTCGGTATATTTTTGGGCGACGAAATAGTTGATGGCGTGGACATTACCGGCGGCGATGGCTTCCGAGACCATGCGGGTGGCATTGGCTTCGGCCTCGGCCAGACGCTCGCGCGCCTCGGCATCGCGGAATGCCGCCTCGCGCTGGCCTTCCGCCTCCAGAATGGCGGATTGCTTTGCGCCTTCCGCGCGCAGGATCTGGGCATTGCGGGCGCCTTCTGCTTCCAGCACCTGCGCGCGTTTTTCACGCTCGGCCTTCATCTGCCGCGCCATGGAATCGACGAGATCCTTCGGCGGTGCGATGTCCTTGATTTCGATGCGGGTGACCTTGATGCCCCATGGTCCCACCGCCTCGTCCACCACGCGCAGCAGGCGATCGTTGATGGCGTCGCGGTTCGACAGTAATTCGTCGAGGTCCATCGAACCCATCACCGAACGGATATTGGTCATGGTGAGGTTTTCGATGGCCATTTCCAGATTGGCGATCTGGTAAGCGGCCTGCGCGGCATTGAGGACCTGATAGAAGGTGACGGCGTCGGCGGAGACGCTGGCATTGTCGCGGGTGATGACTTCCTGTGTCGGTATATGAAGGACCTGCTCCATCACGTTCATTTTCGAACCGATGGTTTCGAAGAACGGCACGATGAGGTTCAGGCCCGGCTCGAGCGTGCGGGTATAGCGCCCGAACCGTTCAACCGTGTAGCGATGCCCCTGGGGCACGGTCTTGATGCCGGCAAACAGCACCAGAATAACGAGAACCACCGCTGCCATGACGACGATGTCGAAACCGCCCAATGCAATCATCACTTTTCCTCCTGATCAGAACCGTCCGGGTTTTACCCCGGCATCGTTATGGCAAGATTACACCCATCCTTGCAACTCCCGCCGCACAACCTTTTCGAGAACATTCATGCCCTCGGCACTGTCGTTCAGGCAGGGAATATGGGTAAATTTCTCTCCGCCATTATGCAGGAAAATCTCGCCCGCTTCACCGGCGATTTCTTCCAGCGTCTCAAGACAATCAGAAACGAAGCCGGGATTCATCACGGCGATGCGCTTGATGCCTTCCGACGCCAGCTTTTCCACGGTCTTGTCGGTATAGGGCTGCAACCATTCTTCCGGTCCGAAACGCGACTGGAAGGTGATCATGAAATTTTTCTCTGTCCGCCCCAGCGCCTCGCGCAGCAGCCGGGCGGTTTTCTGGCAGTGACAATAATAGGGATCGCCCTTTTTGAAATAGGATTGCGGAATGCCGTGGAAAGAGGTGATCAGCATTTCCGGTTCCCAGTCCAGCGTCGCCAGATGGTTTTTGACGGAGGTGGCGAGCGCCTCGATATAGGCCGGATCGTCGTGATAGGGCGGTACGGTGCGGATGGCGGGCTGCCAGCGCAGCTTCATCAGATGCTCGAAAGCCTTGTCGTTCACGGTTGCCGTGGTCGATGCGGCATATTGCGGATAAAGCGGGAAAAGCAGGATTTTTTCGCAACCCTGTTCCTTCAGCGCATCGATCTTCGAGGCGATGGAGGGCTGGCCGTAACGCATGCCCCAGTCGACCGCGACATTGGGCAGGTCCTTCAGCGCTTCCGCCAGCAGCTCCCCCTGACTGCGAGTATAGGTGCGCAGATAGCTTTCATTTCGCTCGTGGTTCCAGATTTCCTCATAGGCCTTGCCGACTTTCTGCGGGCGCTTGTTGAGAACAATGCCGTAAAGGATCGGATACCAGTAGAGACGCGACCATTCGATTACCCGCTTGTCGCTCAGGAATTCCGCCAGATAACGGCGCATCGGCCAATAGTCCGTACCGTCAGGCGTGCCGAGGTTGACGAGCAGGACGCCGACCTTGCCAAATGCCGTGCGGGGATGGTTTGCGGGGAGTGCGGATAGTTCTGTCGCCATGAATGACACCCTGAAACTCGGACTGGTTGCGTGAGGAGCGGTTCCGTTTCGGACAAGGGCGGAAACGCTCCATCTTCTGTTTATGCGTGCCGAACGCAAACCGCGACGGGGTTGGGCCGGCAATGCCCGAGCTATACGCTCGTGCCGTCAATTTGTTCACGTGTTCTAGACGAAATTTTTCAGGATTAAACCACCGGCGGAGGCTATTTCCGCGGTGGGGGGAGCTGCAGGATGTTCTTTGCCAAAATTTGATCTGTAAAGATTTGTTTTTAAAAGGAAAATAAGAAGCCGGCCCCGATCTCCGAGGGCCGGCTTCCTGTCTGCGGCAAATTGCCCTGTCTGCTCCCGTCCAGCTTATTGAGCCGGCAGTTCCAGCTCCTCGCCGATCTCGATGTGGTTCGGATGCTTCAGCGTGTTTGCCTTGGCAATTCTGCTCCAGAGAGCGCCGTCGCCATATTTCTCCGCTGCGATCTTCCAGAGCGAGTCGCCCTTTTCAACGACATATTTGCTGGCGGCTGCAGCGGCTGCGGCGGGCGTCGTCGTGGCCGGAGCCGTGGCGGCCGGTGCTGTGGCGGCAGGTGCTGCGGGAGCGGGGGCCGGTGTGGCTGCCGGCGCAGGTGCGGTTGCGGCCGGGGCAGGTGCCGCAGGCTTTGCCGGAGCGACATAACCGGCAGGCGTCACTTCGCTGATGCGGCCATCCGTGTAGGGCTTATAGGGGCTGTTGGCGGTGATATAAGCCGCAACGGCTTCCTCGAGGTTGGGGCCGAAGTCATAGGCGTTGATGGCCTTTGTCGCAAAGACCTTGAAGCCGTCGCCGCCGGTACGCACGTAATTATTGGCCGCGACAATATAGGTCTTGGCGGGATCGAGAGGTACGAAGGCGTCGCCTTCCTTGACCTCGACTGAAACGACACGGCCGCCGGCCGGCTTCGAGCGGTCGAAGGAATATTTCAGGCCGGAGACCTGCATGAAACGACCAGCGCCGTCGTCAATCTGGCTGACGCCGTTTTCGAGGGCGGCGCGAATATCCTCGCCCTTCAGCTGGAAGGTCGCGACGGTGTTCTGGAAGGGCAGAACCGTCAGCACTTCGCCCATGGAGACATCGCCGGCATCGATGGAGGAGCGCAGGCCGCCGCTATTTGCGAAAGCGATGGTCACGCCCTGATCCTTGACGCGCGCAAGCGTCGCATCGGCCACCAGATTGCCCATGGAGCATTCCTTCACGCGGCAAACCTTGCGGTCTCCCTCAATCGGGCCTTCCGAGGAGCCGACGACCTTCGATTTCAGAGCCTCGATCGGCGCCTTCAGCTCATCGATGCGCTTCAGCGTGGCTTCATCGGGCTTGAAGGAGGAGTCGATCAGGATGGGATCGCCCTTGCTTTCCTTGACCACGCCACTGTCGTCGAAGACCACTTTGAGGTCGCCCAGATATTTGCTGTACTGTCCGGCTTGAACGACCGGAACCTTGTAGCCGCCGGGATTGTCGACGAGGGTCGGATAGGGGCCTTCGGCCTTCTGGTCGGTGTTGGAAAGCAGCGTATGTGTGTGGCCGCCGACCACGACGTCGACGTCAGGGATTTTGGCGATGAATTCGAGATCGCGCGGATAGCCGACATGGGTCAGCGCGATGATCTTGTCGACGCCGTCCTGCTTCAGCTTCTGCACCTGCTCGCTGATTTTCGCGACATCTTCGGCGATGGTGATATTGGGACCGGGCGTTGCCAGTTCCGCCGTGTCGTTAGCCACCGCGCCGACGATGCCGATTTTCTGTCCGCCGACTTCGAGCACGATGGACGGCTTGACGCGGTCGCCGATTTTCGAGGCGGCGGTGGCCACCACATTGGCGGTCACGACGGGGAACTGCACCTTGTCGAGGAAGCCGGCAAGCCCGTCCTCGCTGTCGTCGAACTCATGGTTGCCGACGGTCATGGCGTCGAACTTCATGGCGTTCAGCACTTCCGCTTCCACCGTGCCCTTGTAGGTGGTGTAGAACAGCGATCCCTGGAAATTGTCGCCGGCATTGAGCAGCAGGACATTTTTGCCTTGGGCCTTCAGGGCATCACGGGTCTGATTGATTGCGGTCAGAAGACGGGCGGCGCCGCCGAAGCATTCGTTTTTGCCTTCTTCTTCCGCCGAGCAGGTCGAGTCGAACTTGTTGATCGATTCGATACGGGAGTGAAAATCGTTGATGTGAAGAATGTT
Source organism: Agrobacterium sp. 22-214-1 (assembly GCF_053522465.1). NCBI lineage: Bacteria > Pseudomonadati > Pseudomonadota > Alphaproteobacteria > Hyphomicrobiales > Rhizobiaceae > Agrobacterium > Agrobacterium sp. 22-214-1. Next base: position 99,326 of record NZ_JBNWCK010000002.1, read on the forward strand.
GAGCTCGTAATCGGCCAGAGCTGCTCCGGCAGAAAGCGTTATCGCCGAAACGCTCAGCATGCCCAGTCCCAAAATTTTCTTCATGGTCCCTCTCTCCTGTTCAAAGCGGAAGCCCGGGCCGGTCGATCATCCTCCGGCCGTGCTCATTTTCTAATCTGAAATCATGTCAGTCTTTCAAAACGCGATGTTTCCATTTAGCGGCAATCGCCGCAAGCGAAATTATGACAGGCGCACAATAAACAAAAACGCACGCCTGAGGCGTGCGTTCCAGAAGATCATCTCTTTGAAAAGGTGACGTTATCAGCCCTGGCGCGTCAGCGAGAACTGGCTGTTCGTGTCCGTCGTGCAGTTCAATTGTGACGGGGAGACGAGGGCGCAGTTAACGCGCGACTGCGTGTTGCGCACCAGCGAGGTCATGTTGATTTCGTAAAGCGTCGGCGAAATCGTCACATAGGTGCCGGAGGCCAGAAGTGTGTTGGTGTCGGTCGAGCGGGTGGAGAAGGCGCCGTTCTGGAACGTCGATACGATGCCGTTGCGGTCGATCCAGCGACCGTCGACGGCCGGGCCGCGGGCAAGCGAAGGCGCCATCGAGGTCTGCTGGGAGGGACCCGGCGCGACGCATGAAGACACCGCGATGGCGGCTGAAAGCAAAGCAGCGCTTGTCTTGAAGTTCATGAGCCTGTTCTCCTGCGATTCGATGAAACCTTCTGTGCTTCGACCATGCCGCGAAGCGTTGCTTATTTCAAGGCAACGTTGTTCGCTCTCCCCGGTTCCTGATGTCGTGCAGGAAAGCCCCGGCGTGACAAATATGAGACTCCGTCCCGTCAGCGCACGAGGATGTTGCGAAACTGCCAGGGATCGGACGTATCGATATTGTCGGGAAACAGGCCGGGGCGGCCATCGGTCGGCTTCCAGTCGGTATAATGTCCCTCGACGGGTCCGAGATAGGGGCGCTGCACCTCAAGGCAACGGCGGTAATCCATTTCATCCGCCTCGACGATACCGGCCTGCGGATTTTCGATCGCCCAGACCATGCCCGCGAGCACAGCGGAGCTGACCTGCAATCCGGTCGCATTCTGGTTGGGGGCGAGGGAGCGTGCTTCCTGCAGGCTTAACCGAGAGCCATACCAATAGGCATTCCTGTCATGGCCATAAAGAAGAACGCCGAGTTCATCGGCGCCGTCGACAAGCTCGTCTTCGCCGAGCACATGCTGGATCGGCTGAGGGGTGCCGCCATTGCCGAAAAGCTCATGCAGGGAAAGAATGGCGTCATTGCAGGGATGGTAGGCATAATGGCAGGTTGGTCGATAGGTCACGTCGCCATCATCGTTGCGGACGGTGAAATAGTCGGAAATCGAAATCGCTTCGTTATGCGTGACGAGAAATCCGTATTGCGGCCCAAGGCCCGGACACCATGTCCGCACCCGCGTATTGGCGCCGGGCTGATCGAGATAGATCGCCGCCTTGCTTCCCTTTTTCTGCTTTTTTGCGTTTTTCGGCATCCAGTTTTCATGCGTTCCCCAGCCGAGTTCGGCCGGCTGAAAACCTTCCGCGATAAAACCTTCGACGGACCATGTGTTCCAGAAAGCGCCGAAGGGCTTGGGTTCCTTCGCCCGCTGGGTGTCGCGTTCGGCCACGTGAACGCCCTTGACGCCAAGCCGCTTCATCAGCTTTGCCCAGCCATCGCGGTCATGCGGCTGCGGCTCCTCGATGTCGAGGCCGGTATCTTTGGCGAGATTGACGAGTGCCTGTTTCACGAACCAGGACACCATGCCCGGATTGGCGCCGCAGGTGGAAACCGCCGTCGTGCCGCCTGGCTTGCGCGCCCTCTCCTTCAACATGGTTTCGCGCAGCGAATAGTTGGTTCTGGCCGCATTGTCGGCATCGGCGTCGAAATAAAAACCGGGCCAGGGTTCGACGACCGTGTCGATGTAAAGCATGCCATGCTTGCGACAGATCCGCATCAGATCGACGGAGGCGGCATCGACCGAGAGATTGACGCAGAAGCCCTGGCCCTGAACGCCCTTGAGGAGCGGCTTGAGAATCTCGCGGTAATTTTCCTTGGTCAGATGCGTCTGGATATGGCGGATGTTCCTTTCGGCCAGAAAGGCGGCGATGTCTTCGCGCGGGTCGATGACAACGAGCCGGGCCCTGTCGAAATTGAAATGACGTTCGATCAACGGAAGAGTACCGCGCCCGATGGAGCCGAAGCCGATCATGATGATGGGGCCGTCAATATCGCCGTAAATCGGGTGGTTTTTATCCGTCATTCGTCAATTTTCCTTTTTCAGCCAATAAGTAAGCTAGATCACAAAAGCGTGCCACAATAAAGGGCAGGTGGATGACGGACATATGACGATGGCGACGGCAAGGCGGGCGCGCGCACCATTCTGCCTCTTCGCATTTTAGATAGTGCGTTTATAATTAAGTTCTTCCTTTCCTCTCTATGTCCAAAGGCTTGGGGGCTTTGGCCGGATGACGACAGGGGAATTTTCGCCATCACGGGGGAGTTGCCTATTGAATAATCTTATCGAGCGTGTCGCAGCGCTTCAGAGTGCCACCCCCGTTCTTATTGCACTTTACGATTCCGAGGACCGGTTGCGCCATGCCAATCCGTCGTTTCGGGAAAGCTTTCAGCTCGCCGCCGGCGATTTCCCGACCTGGGCGGATATCATGCGGCTGAACCATCGGTTGCGCACCGGTGTCGTCGTCCGCAACAATGATTTCGAGGGATGGCTGCTGTCGGCGCAGTCCCGGCGCGGCAAGCTGCCTTACCGCGCCTTTGAGATGGATATGCATGACGGCCGCTGGTTCTGGATGACGGAAACGGTGCAGCAGGATGGCTGGATGCTGTGCGTTGCAAGCGACGTCACCGAATTGCGCCAGGGTTACAGAACGCTGCGGCAGGACCGGGATCTCGCAGTCCGCGCCTCGCAAACGGATGAATTGACGGGAACGGCAAACCGGCGCTTCGTCTTCGCGAAGCTGGCTTTGCAGGTGGAGCGGGTTGCCAAGGGGCTGGAAACGCCTTTTTGCCTGTGCACGCTCGATATCGATTTCTTCAAGCAGATCAACGACCGTTTCGGTCATAAATGCGGGGATGCGGTGCTTCGCGATTTCGTCGGCATCGCCCATTCCGTCATCCGGCGGGTGGATTGTTTCGGCAGGATCGGCGGCGAGGAATTCATGCTCATCCTGCCGCGCAGCACGGTGACCGAGGGCCGGGAGATCGTCGAACGGCTGCTGCAGAAGGTGCGCCTTTCGAGGCCCCTCTCCGAATTCCCGGATTTTTCCTATAGCTGCTCGGCCGGGCTAACGGTCTATCGCGCACCCGAAAGCGCCGACGATGTTTTCATGCGGGCTGATCAGGCTCTTTATGCGGCCAAGGAAAAAGGCCGCGACCGGCTTCTGGCGGTGACTGTTTAGACGAGTTCCGCCGCAATCAACCCATGCAGCGAATTGCCGACGAAGAGTTTCCGGCCGGCGATGTCTTCCGGTTTCAGCGCCTGCCCGCGCGCCCTGCGTTCGCGGATCAGATCGGCGCGCAGCACACCCGGCAGAATGCCGCTGTCGAGCGGCGGCGTCAGCAATTGCCCATCCGGCATTTCGACGAAAATGCTGGTCGACGATCCCTCGCACAACTCGCCGCGCTCGTTGAGCAGCAGCACCTCGTCGGCCTCCCCGGCTGAAAATTCGGCCCGGGCGGCATCATAGGGCTCGCGGCGTGAGGACTTGTGGCGATAGAAGGTGTCGGTGGAGTCGAGCGTGGTCTGCCGGGCGATGCGAACCCGCCAGACGGCATCCTGCCGCAAGGGCTGGAAGTCGGCGGTTTCGATATCGAGTTCGCCCTTGTAGTTCATGACCAGCCTGACGCAGAGCGGCTTTTCGCCGCCCACCTTCTTTTCCAGCACCTGAACCGCATTGACCGGCGCGCGAAAACCGAGCGCGTCGGCGGAGCGCAGCAATCGGCGCATATGCTGGTCGATGCGCTGAAAGCCGGTCTGCGGCTCCCAGCGCAGGGTTTCCCTCAAGGTCAGATCGGCGGGTTTGCGTTTCATTGCCTGTGCTCGTCGCCCGAATTGTTGCCGGTGTCTTCTGCCGGCAATATCAACCGGCAAAGCTTGTTCGAAATAGGATAGCCCTGCCGGCAGAAGAGATTAAGCCTGTTTGTTATCCAGCGCTTCGAGCTCGTCGATCAGCCCCTCGATCATCGAAAGCCCCTTGTCCCAGAAGGAAGGATCGGTCGCATCGAGGCCGAAGGGTTTCAGAAGCTCCGAATGATGCTTGGTGCCGCCCGCCTTCAGAAGCTCGAAATATTTCTCCTGAAAACCCGTCTCGGCCTTCTGGTAAACCGCATAGAGCGAGTTCACCAGGCAGTCGCCGAAGGCATAGGCATAAACATAAAAGGGCGAGTGAATGAAATGGGGGATGTAGGTCCACCATGTCTCGTAGCCTTCGGAAATCCGGATTGCCGGACCAAGGCTCTCGGCCTGAACGGACAGCCACAATTCGCCGATCTGCTCGGAGGTCAGTTCGCCCTGTTTGCGGGCGGTGTGCAGCTTGCGCTCGAATTCATAAAAAGCGATCTGGCGTACGACCGTGTTGATCATGTCCTCGACCTTGCGGGCGAGCATGGCCTTGCGTTCCCGGATGTCCCTCGTGTCGTCGAGCAGCTTGCGGAAGGTCAGCATTTCTCCGAAGACGGAGGCGGTTTCGGCAAGCGTCAGCGGCGTCGCGCACATCAACGCGCCCTGTTCGCCGGCCAGAACCTGATGAACGCCGTGGCCGAGTTCGTGGGCGAGCGTCATCACGTCACGCGGTTTGCCGAGATAGTTGACCAGCACATAGGGATGGGCCGAGGGCACGGTCGGATGCGCGAAGGCGCCGGGCGCCTTGCCGGGGCGGGCCGGCGCGTCGATCCATTCTTCATCGAAGAAACGGCGGGCAATATCGGCCATCTCGGGGGCGAAATTGCCATAGGCGGAAAGCACGGTGTCCTTTGCCTCATCCCAGGGAATGATCGTGTTCGACGTATCGGGAAGCGGCGCGTTGCGGTCCCAATAATTCATCTGCTCCATGCCGAGCCATTTCGCCTTCATGGCGTAATAACGATGCGAGAGGCGCGGATAGGCCTTCTTGACCGCCGCCGCCAAGGCATCGACCACCTCGCGCTCGACGCGGTTGGCGAGATGACGGCTATCGGCAATATCCTCGAATTTGCGCCAGCGGTCGGAAATATCCTTGTCCTTGGCGAGCGTGTTGGTGATGAGGGTGAAGACGCGCAGATTGTCCTTGAAGGTGGCGCTCAGCGCCTGAGCCGCTTTCTTTCGGGTTTCCGGCTCCGGTTCCTGCAGCATGTTGAGCGTCACTTCCAGCGGCAGGCTCGCGCCGTCAATGTCGAAACGCAGGTCGGCCATCGTCTCGTCGAACAGGCGGTTGAAGGCCGCTGCGCTGGTCATCGATTTTTCGAGGAAAAGCTGTTCCAGCTGGTCGTCGAGCTGGTGCGGCTTGTCCTTGCGCAAATCCACCAGCCATGGGCGGTAGTGACCCGCCGCGGCGTCATTCGCCATGCAGGCGTCCATCGTGGCGTCATCGATGCGGTTGAGCTCAAGGGTGAAGAACAGGAGGTGAGAGGAAATATCCGTCAGCTTCGCCTGGGCATCGCCGTAGAGCTTGCCGTTTGCCGGGTTCGACGTATCGGAAAAATAGGTGAGCCCGGCAAAGGAGCCGATGCGGCCGATGAGATCGTCCAGCGCTTCATATTCCTTGAGCGCGGCACCGATGCCGTTTTCGCCCGTCGCCTTCGCGGCTGCTTCAAGCTTGCCCTTCCATTTCTTCTCGAAAGCCGCCGCCATCGACGCCGCCTTGTCGAGATCGCCCTTGTATTCCGGCGAATCGCCCGACGGATAGAGGTCCGAGAGCTTCCAGCCGGGCAGGTCGCCAAGCGCCGGACCGGTGGTTTCGGCAAGGGAGAAGACGGGTTGCGGGGTAGGGCGGTTGAGGGTCATCGAACGTGTCCTTCTGATTATGCGTGCGAAGCATATGGGGAGCTTGTTTCCCGCGGCAATGGATAAAATGCAAGCAATTCTCAAAACTGGATGTTCAAGTCTCCCATGCGAGAGTGCGGAATAAGGGACCGCATGAAGCAGGTCCATAAACCGGAAACCGGAGCTAAAAATGACCGCGCATGTTCTCGTGATAGACGATGATCCCGTCCAGCGCCGCCTGCTCAAAAATGCGGTGGAACGTTATGGGCATCTCGCCTTGCTCGCCGAAAACGGCAAGGCGGGGCTGGAACTGCTCAAGCAATATAGCGGCGAGATCAATGTCATCGTTCTCGACCTCATGATGCCTGAAATGGACGGGCTTACCTTTCTCAAAGCTATCGGCGAACTCGGCACCGATGTTCCCGTCATTGTCCAGACGGGGCAGGGCGGCATCGATACCGTCGTGCAGGCCATGCGCGCCGGCGCTTTCGATTTTGTCGTCAAGCCGGTTTCGCCGGAAAGGATCGGCGCTGCCATCTCCAATGCGCTCAAGCTCGACAGGAGAGAGGCAAAGGCCCGCACGGGCCGGCGCGGACGGAGCAATGCAGTGAATTTTACCGATATCGTTTCCGCAAGCCCCGCAATGCTGAGGGTCATCGAACTCGCGCAGCGCGCCGCCCAGTCCAGCATCCCCGTGGTGCTGGAAGGCGAATCCGGTGTGGGCAAGGAAATGGTCGCCCGCGCCATCCAGTCGGCCGGCGACAGGGCGAGCAAGCCGTTCATCACCGTCAATTGCGGCGCCATTCCCCATAATCTCGTGGAAAGCATCCTCTTCGGCCACGAAAAGGGAGCCTTCACAGGCGCGACGGAAAAACATGTCGGCAAATTCATGGAGGCGGATGGCGGCACGCTGTTCCTCGATGAAATCGGCGATCTGCCGCTGGACGTGCAGGTGAAGCTGCTCCGCGCGGTCCAGCAGGGCGAAATCGAAACCGTCGGCTCCGCACGGGTGCAGAAGGTGAATGTGCGGCTGATCTCCGCCACCAACAAGAACCTCATCGAAGAGGTGAAGGAAGGCCGCTTCCGCGAAGACCTTTATTATCGCCTCAACGTCTTCCCGATCACCATTCCGGCGCTGCGCCGCCGCAAGGAAGATATTCCCCATCTGGCGCGGGTTTTCGCCGAGCGCTTTTCGGCGGAACAGAAATTGCCCAATCCCGTCGGTCTCAATGCCAGCGCGCTGGCGCTGCTGACGGCCTATGACTGGCCGGGCAATATCCGCCAGCTCGAAAACGCCGTCTTCCGTGCGGTAGTGCTCTCACAGGGCGAGGAACTGTCGGATTCCGATTTTCCGCAGATCGCGCTTCAGCTGCCGGAATTTTCGACCGGCGACGATGCGGACGATGTCATCCGCACACCATCGGGAGCGTCGCTGAAGCTTGCGGCCTATTCACCGGCCCCGCCACCGGCCGCTGAAAACCACGCCGTCATCGAGGAGCCGTCGGATATTTCCACCACCATTTACCGGGGCGGAAACCTGATCTCCAGCATGGATGAATCGGGCAATATCCGCAAACTGGCCGAGATCGAGGAGGAGCTCATCCGTTTCGCCCTGCGCTTCTATCGCGGGCAGATGAGCCAGGTTGCCAGAAAGCTTGGTATCGGCCGTTCGACGCTTTACCGAAAGCTGAAGGATTATGGCATCGATCCCGACGATCCCCTTCGAGATGCAGCCTGAGCGCACAAACCCCATATTCGAAGGCAGATCGTAAATTCGTTAACTTCTGAGCAAGGATATCCGCTTACCGTCTATAAACCTCTTGTTAGTGGCTGATTCACTATATAGAGGAAGGTTGTATGTGTGTGGCAATTTTGCCATCGTGTCACCGTATTTGACGTTCATTTGAGGCAATGTGACAGAAATTGTCTTCCAGGCGGGGATCGAATTGCCATATCTGCATCGGAATAACGCGCTTTCGACCAGGATCGCGCGCGGCTTGATCAAGGATATATGCACGAAGCTGTCGGCGCGCGCTGTCACCTTTGCCTGCCTGATGCTCGCCGCAATGCCTTTCGTAGGTGTTTCGGCGACGGAAGCCGCCGCCGAGACGCGCAGCCTCAAACTGTATTATATCCATACACGCGAGAAGGCGGTCATCACCTTCAAGCGCAATGGAAAATATGACCAGAAAGGTCTGCAGGAGCTGAACCGGTTCCTGCGTGACTGGCGTCGCAACCAGCCGACACGCATGGACCCGCGCCTTTTCGATCTTGTCTGGGAAGTTTATCGCCGCAGCGGCGCGACCGACTATATCAACGTCGTTTCGGCCTTCCGCTCGCCGGAGACCAACGGTCTGCTGCGGACGCGCACCAAGGGTGTCGCGGAAAAAAGCCAGCACATGCTCGGCAAGGCCATGGATTTTTATATCCCCGGTGTGAAGCTTGCCCGCCTTCGTGAAATCGGTATGCAGATGCAGATCGGTGGCGTCGGTTTCTATCCGACATCGGGCTCCCCCTTCGTGCACATGGATGTCGGCGGCGTTCGCGCCTGGCCGCGCATGAGCCGCCAGGAACTCGTCCGCATCTTCCCGAACGGCAATACGCTGCATCTTCCTTCCGACGGCAAGCCGCTTCCCGGTTATGAGCAGGCGCTTGCCGATTACAAGAAGCGCGTCAGCTCCTCCTCCATTCAGGTTGCTTCCAGCGCCGGTGCCGGCCCTGCCTCATCTGGCGGCGGCAAGCGCAAGACCCTGTTGCAGGCCCTCTTTGGCGGTGGCGGCGACGAGGATGAAGATCCCGATAGCATCGCAGCGCCGGAGCCCGCAGAACGGCCGGCTGTCGCCCGTCCGGCGGCTCCGCAGCAGGCGGCTCCCGAGCCTGAACCCACCATTGCAGTTGCTTCGGCACAGGCGCTTCCCGGCGTGAACGATGCGCCGCTGCCGACGGCTCGTCCCGCCTTCGGTAACCAGCCGCCGGCCAATACAGGCCTTGCGACCGCGCTTTATTCGCCGGCCCGCAATGCAGCGCAGGATGCCCTGCAGGCAGCGACCACGCCGACGCCGGCTTCTGCGCCGGCCGAGCGCCAGCAATTTGCCGATCTGGCTGAGGTATCCGTGCCTGTGCCCACACTTCTCGGGCCGCGTGGCATGAAAGGTGATGCGGAAGGATCGATCCTGACGGCGTCCGCAGATGGTGCGACACCGGCTGCGAGCGGCGAACTCGCCTCTGTTCCGGTTCCCGCCAATCGTCCGGCCGTGGCGGAAGCCCTGCTGGCGGCGGCCAATGCCGACCCTGAAGGTGAGGACGATCTCGCCGAGGCGCAGGAGGATACGCTTTCGCCGACGGTGGTTGCGGCTCTTGAACAGAGCGGTCAGGCCGCCCGGTCGCAGGTCCAGTCGGCTGCCATGCCGACAGCCGCGCCATTCCCGGCCGCCGTCAACCACAAGGTTACCGTCGCACCCGCCGAAACGGCCAAGGCTGAACCGCAGGCTGGCTTCGGTGATGCTTTCGACCTGAAGCCCGCCATCAATGGCGGTCTCAGCGCCGGCATGCCGACCAAGGGTTCGCGCCCGAGCAGGCAGGATGCCGCCGTTTCCCAGCAGGCCATGGTGGGCGGTGGACGCCTGACGCAGGATCTGATTTCGGATTGGGCGCTTAACCAGAACAAGGGCACGACCGGACGCTCGGTAAAGGCGCCGCGTGTTGTCGCCAACCGCATGCTCAGCAACGACATGTCGGCTTCCGCGACCTCGGCGAGCTTCAAGCCCGGTGCAGTGGCCATCGAATCCAGCCGCTTCAGCACACCGGTGAAGATGCACTGAGCCTGTTTTCATAAGACGGCCGAGAGGCCAACAAAAAACCCGCCGTTACCGGCGGGTTTTTTATGCGGGATATTGAAGCTTTACACGCCGCTCTGGCCGTCCGAGCCGATATAGGCGATGCGTACCATGTTGGTTGCGCCGGGGGTGCCGAGCGGCACGCCTGCGGAGATGATGATACGATCGCCCGGCTTGCCGAAACCCTCGGAAACCACGATGCGACAAGCGCGGTTCACCATGTCGTCGAGGTCGCTGGCATCGCCGGTGACGACGCAGTGCAGGCCCCAGACGACCGACAGGCGGCGGGCGGTCTGGATGATCGGCGACAGCGCGATGATCGGAACCTGCGGCCGTTCGCGCGCGGCGCGCAGACCGGTCGTGCCGGAGGACGTATAGGTGACGATTGCCGCAAGCTTCAGCGTTTCGGCGATCTGGCGGGCGGCAAGCGAAATGGCGTCGGCGCCGGTCGGTTCCGGCTGGGCGCGCTGCGCATAGATGATATTGGAATAATAGGGGTCCTGCTCCACGGTGCTCGCAATGGAGGCCATGGTGGAAACCGCTTCGACCGGGTAGTCGCCGGAGGCGGATTCAGCAGAAAGCATGATGGCATCCGCGCCTTCGAAGACGGCGGTGGCGACGTCGGAGACTTCGGCGCGGGTCGGCACAGGCGCGGTGATCATCGATTCCAGCATCTGCGTGGCGACCACGACCGGCTTGCCGGCGCGGCGGCAGGCGCGGGTCAGCTGCTTCTGGATGCCCGGAACGGCTTCCAGCGGCATTTCGACGCCGAGATCGCCACGGGCGACCATCAGCGCGTCGGAAAGCTCGATGATTTCCTCGATGCGCTCGACAGCCTGCGGCTTTTCGATCTTGGACATCAGGCCGACGCGGCCGCGTGCGATCTTGCGCACTTCCGCAAGGTCTTCCGGACGCTGGACGAAGGAAAGCGCCACCCAGTCGACTTCGCCGGTGGCGAGAACGGCGTCGAGATCGACGCGGTCCTTGTCGGTCAGAACGCCGACGCCGAGCAGCGTATCGGGCAGGCTGATGCCCTTGCGGTCGGAAATGCGGGTGCCGGAAATGACGGTGGTGACGATGCTTTTGCCGTCGCTCTTTTCAGCGCGCAGATGCAGCTTGCCGTCATCGATCAGCAGGCGATGGCCGGGCTTGACCGCCTCGAGAATTTCCGGATGGGGAAGGAAAACGCGGGTGTTGTCACCGGGCGTGTCGTTATTGTCCAGCGTGAAGGTCTGGCCCGGAACGAGTTCGACCTTGCCTTCGGCGAATTTTCCGACGCGCAGCTTGGGACCCTGCAGGTCGGCCAGAATGCCGATGGGGCGGCCGGTACGGCTCTCGACAGAACGGATACGCTGAATGAGCGTCCGCATCACGTCGTGGCTCGCATGGCTCATGTTGATCCGGAAAAGATCTGCGCCAGCAAGATGCAGCTTCTCGATCATCGCCTCTTCGGAAGAGGCCGGGCCGAGAGTTGCAAGAATTTTGACTTTGCGGTTACGCTTCATCAGTTTTGATTTCCCTGTGTGCCTGGCGTATCGGAGAGCTGGACCATCCAGCTGCCCTGTCTGCCCGTGTCATATTCCTTGAAACCCATTCTCTGGAAGCTGCGGGCAAAACAATCGTCCACGCCGTTGATCTTGAACTCGTTTTCCGCCACGCACATGTTGACGTCACCGGTCCAGCGGCCGCCATGGGCGGCATCTTCGGCATAGAGATAATAATAACGTGACTGCAGCTCACCCTCGATCAGCGTCGCGCAGGTCGAGGAGGGGACCTGCCACCAGCCTTCGCTGACCCAGCCCTCCTGTGCCCGGTAGCCGATTGCGACCCCCACGAGGTTCTGCGTGCTGTTGCACACGCGAAAATCCGCATGCGCGGGCGCCGCGATCATGAACGGGGTCAGAAACAATGCCGCTGCGGAAAAAAGACGGGCGATATGCCGAAAGTGGCGAGGAAGAGCGAGAGATGACTGAGTCACGGCTTCCATCCGGATTCCATGGTTATAATGAACACACTTCTTGGCGTGGCCGCCCAAGAAAGTCAACGCGATTTTAATCGATTATATTGTTCGTGGGATCGTGAGTGCGATAAGGTAGATGGCTGTTCTTTCGCCGCAACTTGCGCCCGGCCTCAAGCCATGCCATCAAGCTTCTCTCCTCAATCCTGCCCCAGAAAATCATCGATGAACGACTTCATACCCTATGAAATCATAGAAGGCGATTATGACAAAGGCATGGTTCTTCTGGCGGACCATGCCATGAACCTCCTGCCGGCACACTACGGCAAACTTGGCCTTCCGCAAACCGCTTTTCATCGCCATATCGCATTTGATATCGGTATAGAGGGGCTGACGCGCTCACTTGCCGCGCGCCTGGGCGTGCCGGCGGTGCTCGGGCGGTTTTCCCGGCTGCTGATCGATCCGAATCGCGGCGAGGATGATCCCACTCTCATCATGAAGATTTCGGACGGGGCGATCATCCCCGGCAACCATCCGATTTCGGACGAGGAATGGCAGAGGCGGATCGAGATTTTTCACCGGCCCTATCACAATGCCGTGGACCGTGTGCTGACCGGCGTGGCCGAGGCCTCGGAAGAAGCGCCGCTGGTTCTGTCGCTGCATTCCTATACGCCGTTCTGGAAGGAAACGCCGCGGCCGTGGCATGCGGCGGTTCTGTGGGATACGGATCATCGCGCGGTCGATCCGCTTCTGGCGCATCTGCGGGCCACGGGCGACATCCTCGTCGGTGACAACGAACCCTATGACGGGGCGCTCAAGGGAGATACCATGTATCGCCATTGCATGATGAAGGGCATACCGCATGCGCTTCTCGAGGTTCGGCAGGATTTGATCGCGAATGAAGAGGGAATCGCCGAATGGTCGGACCGGCTCGCTCCCATTTTCGCCGCAATGAACGACGATCCCGTCCTGCATGAATATCAGCTGTTCGCCTCCCGCACCGGTCCCTATTGAGCCTGGAGTTTTGCCATGACGAATGAAAACGACAATCGGCAGATCGAATTCGAAGCGGCGGCATTTCGCCGTCTCGTGCGGCACCTTCGCGAACGTCACGACGTGCAGAACATCGACCTGATGAATCTCGCCGGCTTTTGCCGCAACTGCCTTTCCAACTGGTACCGGGAGGCGGCCGAGGAGGCCGGTGTTCCGCTCAGCAAGGAAGAGTCCCGGGAAATCGTCTACGGCATGCCCTATGAGGACTGGAAGGAAAAATATCAGGCGGAGGCGAGTGATGCCCAGAAAGCCGCCTTTGAGCAGAACAGGCCCAGGGAATAACCCCGATCGACGGAAACGACTTGACGCGACGCCTTTCAGTGGGCAGTTCACAGGCCGGAATTCTGCTGCCCGCCGGCAGCGACCGGCGAAGGCTTCGCCCGGATATAATGAACAAGGCTCGCATGCGGGCCGCCAGTAAAGGATGATATGATGGACGATACCAGCACCACCGAAACCGTCGCCGCCGCAGAACTGCGCCAGATTATTGAACGGATTGAACGTCTGGAAGAAGAAAAGGCTGCCATTCAGGGCGATATCAAGGACGTCATCGGTGAGGCCAAAGGCCGTGGTTACGATACCAAAGCGATCCGCACCATTATCCGCTTGCGCAAGAAGGACGCCAACGAGCGTATCGAGGAAGAAACCATTCTTCAGACGTATATGGCTGCGCTTGGCATGGAGTAATCAACAGCTAGCTGTGGGGCGACTTCCGGGTGCGCCCTGCAGCTAAATCTTATTGTCCAACACGTCCTTGTTGGCGATAAGAAGCTCCAGGATTTTTTCACTTACGAATTTGTGCTCTTTTGACAATTCGGCTTGGCGCTTTTCCGCAGATCGTGAAATCTCTGCAAACATTACGACTGTAAACAGAAACTCCTCGAAACCGCCTGGCCGGGTCACTTCGGATGTGGCGCGTTCCGTCGTGAGAGTACGAAACAAATTGCGCTTCTCTTCGTCCGAAACGTGGAATATCAGTTTGTGCGCAAACCTGTTCCGTAAGTTATTGACGGCCCTTAGAACATTGCCGAATTCATCATGAAAATATCCCAGCGCCTGACATAGGCTGAGTTTCTCAGCGAACGATCTGTGACCATTGAAATATGAGGCGGGATGATCGAGATGCGTGTTCAAAACTTCAGTGACGATGTGATCCAGATAGATATGGGCGACGATGAGTTTCCCCCAATCCTCAGTCACGGAAATTCGATCTATGAACTCGCTTATATCGAAACTCGGATTGTCTCCGATGGAGTTTAAAAGACTTTCGGCTGCTTTAAATTCATTCTGCTCTGCCAAAATATAGCCCTGCTAAATCCAATAAATAAAATCAGTGGTATCGATATCAGCCGCGCGTGCCGGCCAGCTTTTCCGAAAGGTCGACGGCCTCCTTGCGGGCGTCCTTGTCGGCGGGGTAGAGCGCCAGATAACGCTCCCAGGCCTTCAGTGCCAGCTCCTCCCGGCCCGAGGCTTCGAGGATGTTGGCGAGGCTTGCCAGCGCCGGAAAATAGCGCGGTTCCCTTTCCAGTGTCAGGTTGATATCCGCCATCGCTTTGCGGGTGTCGCCATCGGCAAAATGCACCATGGCGCGGCGATAGGGCGCCTGCACATAGTCCGGATCGAGCAGAATGACCTGGTCGAGAAAATCGTAAGCGGCGGCGTTGCGCTTTTCGTCGGCGGCTTCGCCCGCCCATTGCATCAGCAGGTTGACCGTTGCGCTGCCGGAATCATTCCATTCTGAGGCGATCTGGTTGGCGATGCTGCGCGCCTTGACCGCATTCCGTTCTTTTTTCAGCGATGCGAAAAGCGTGTCGATCGTCTTGGCGGGTGAAGGGACGGAGTCCGCGACAGCAGGCGGTTGCCCGTCCGCCGCATGGGCAATAGCAGCCATTCCCGGAAGCGGGAGGCTTGAAAACAGGAAGCCCTGGGCGAGGATGATAGCCGTGCAAAAACGATTTGGGCGCATGGGTTAAAGCTTAACCCGACTGCGCCCAATATCAAATGCAAACTTCTGCTCTGTCAACAAAGTGATCCGCGAGCTTGATCGCGAACCGCAGTCGCAGTCAATCAGCCCTGACGAGCCTTGAATCGCGGGTTCTGCTTGTTGATGATGTAGACGCGGCCCTTGCGGCGAACCAGGCGGTTATCGCGATGACGGGCCTTAAGCGCTTTAAGCGAATTCTTGATCTTCATTTTACTGGTCCGCAGTTTTGCACGGTTTCTGCCGTGCTTATTCAAACAATCAAAAGCGCGCAACGGGGCGCGCTCTTTTCGGTTGGCAGGCAGATACCCGTTTGAGCCCTGCCTGTCAACACTTGCCCGTGTCTTTGCCTTAAAAGACTAGGCTTTTCCTGTGCGCAAAAGCTCGGTCACATGGCCCATCTTGCGGCCCGGTCGTGCTTCCGTCTTGCCGTAGAGATGCACGAGACAGTCTTTTTTCGACAGCCATGCCGGTACATCGTCGATGTCATCGCCGATGAGGTTAGTCATGACGCAATCCGAATGGCGATCCGTGCTGCCGGGTGTAAGGCCCGATACGGCCCGGATATGCTGCTCGAATTGCGAGATCACGCAGGCCGCCTCCGTCCAGTGGCCGGTATTGTGAACGCGCGGCGCCATTTCATTGGCGACCAGCGAACCATCCGGCAGGACGAAGAATTCGATGCCGATGACGCCGACATATTCGAGCGCGGCCAGAAGCTTCTCTGCTGACTCCACGGCGACCGCCTTCGCGGCATTGGCGAGCGCTGCCGGAACGGTTGATGTGTGCAGAATGCCGTTCAGATGGACATTCTCGGCGGGATCGTAGCAGGTGACGGTCCCATCCAGGAAACGGGCGGCAATGATCGAAATTTCCCGCTCGAAGGAGATGAAGCTTTCGAGAATCAGCGGCACGCCGCCGAGCGCCGCAAAAGCGCCTGTAAGGTCTTCCTCACCGCGGAAAAGACGCTGGCCCTTGCCGTCATAACCCATGCGGCGGGTCTTCAGCACGCCCTTGCCGCCGAAGGCGGCCAATGCGGCCTCCAGCTCTTCCTGGCTGTCCACGGCGCGGAAATCGGCGGTCGGGATGCCGCAGCCGTTGAGGAAGCGTTTTTCCGTCAACCGGTCCTGCGAGGCGCTGAGCGCTTTCGGAGGCGGATAGACGGGAACGGAGAGGCTGAGCTTTTCGGCGGCCGTGACAGGCACGTTCTCGAATTCGTAGGTCACGACATCGCAACGGCTTGCGAGTTCCGCAAGCGCGTTTTCATCGTCATATTCCGCCACAATCTGCTCGTTGCAGGCCTGCGCAGCCGGACAATCGGCCTGCGGTTCCAGTACGATGGTACGGTGGTTGAGACGGGCTGCGGCCATCGCCAGCATACGCCCGAGCTGCCCGCCACCGATGATGCCGATGGTCAGGTTGGTCGTCTTTGCCATCACTTTTGTCGTCACTGAGCGCTGTCCATGGGATATTCCGCGACAGCCGCCGACTGGCGCGCGCGCCAGGCATCCAGCCTATCGGCGAGGTCCTCGTCGCTCAGCGCCAGCACCGCGGCGGCGAGAAGGGCGGCGTTGATCGCGCCGGCCTTGCCGATGGCGAGCGTGCCGACCGGAATGCCGGCGGGCATCTGCACGATGGAATAGAGGCTGTCCTGACCGGACATGGTCTTGGACTGAACCGGAACGCCGAAGACCGGAAGCGGCGTCATGGCGGCCGTCATGCCCGGCAGATGGGCGGCGCCGCCCGCACCGGCGATGATGACCTTGAAGCCTTCGTCCTTCGCGCCATTGGCGAAGTCATAAAGCCGGTCCGGGGTACGGTGGGCGGAAATGATGCGGGCTTCGTATTCGATATCGAGCGCATCCAGCGTATCGGCGGCGTTCTTCATGGTCTCCCAGTCGGACTGGCTGCCCATGATGATGGCGACGGGGGGCGTTTCTGCTGTCACGTAATGTCTCCGGGCTCAGGCGATGATATCGGGAATGACCTGGTCTTCGAGCTGGGTCATCTTGTCCTTGACGGCCAGCTTCTTCTTTTTCATGCGCTGTATTCTCAGCGCATCGCAGCTGGTCTGGATCATCGCGTTGATCGCCGCGTCATAATCCTCATGCTCCTGGCGCAGCCGCGCCAGCGTGAGCCTGATGTCCGCCTGGTCCTGATCGGGCATCTCGTCATCCCCATTTTATGCCAGCCGGAGAGTGTCCGGCGCGTATGTCATCCGTTCTGGAGGCTCTATCATCAAATCGCGGTAACGGGAAGTTATCCCTTGCGACCAAATTGCCCACTTATTGCCTTCATTTCGCCTTCGACAAGCCGGTCGATCCGTGTCACATTGTCGTCGCAAACCTGAAACTCCAGCGATGGAGAGCTGGAGGTAGGTTCAAAAAGGAAGGACGTGCCGCATGACCATTCAGGCTCATATTGCATCGCTCGAAAAGAAACACGGTGCTCTGGAGGAGGAGCTCGAAAGTATTCTTGCTTCCCCGTCGTCTGACGATAGAGAGATCGCGGACCTTAAACGTCGAAAACTGCGCCTGAAGGATGAACTGCAGAGGCTCAAGGCCTCGACAAGACATTGATTTATGCCAGGCCGCGGCCCTCGATGAATGAGGAGTCAACGGTCTGAGCTTTTCGAGCTCTGGCGGCGAAAACCTGCTGCCAGAGCTTTTTTATTGTCGGATTTAGAACGGCAGTCCGTCCCACAGCAGTTTAAGCGCCGCAATCAGCGCCATGGCATACATGAGTGGGTAAAACACGGCGGGTTTCAGATATTTCACCACCCTGGCGCCGGCAAGCGTCGCCAGCATCGCCACCGGCAGCAGGCTTGCCGATGTCTTGAGGTTGGTGGCGTCCAGCGCGCCGAGCGCGAAATAGGGAATGAGCTTGATCGCATTCATGATGGCGAAGAAGCGCACGCTCATGCCGGTATAGGTCTTTGGATCGAGCTTCAACGGCAGAACATAGATCTGGAAGGGCGGACCGCCCGCATGGGCCACGAAACTCGCATAACCCGACAGGCTGGACCAGAGGGTCGCAGCAGCCGGTCTTTGCGGCTTGGCCGGGATTTCCTGGCCCTTGCGGCTTTTGAAGCTCTCATGGAAATAACGCAGCACGAACAGGATCGTGACAGAGGCGACGACGAGACGCATGGCGTCTGCGGAAATGAGACTCGAGGTCGCCCAGCCGAGCGCGATACCGGCGATTGCGCCCGGCAGCATGATGAGGAGCGTTTCCCGGTGGTTGTAGTGCCGCCAGGCAAAAAGCGCCACGATATCCATGACGATCAGGATCGGCAGGAAGATGGCCGCCGCCTGCACGGGCGATACGGCAAGCGCCATCAAGGGCACGCCCATAAGAGCGAGAGCGCCGCCCAGCCCGCCCTTGGAAAGGCCGACGAGCACGACTGCGGGGATGGCGACGAGATAAAAATGAAAATCGGTGAGCATGGATGGACGGTTGATCCTTTCGCCGGTCCGGTTTATCGGATTTGTCATATGAAAACGAGTGCAGATTGCGCGGTAAGCGTCTTCTGTCTGAAATGGACGAACCGATGACCCTAGTTGAAGATCGTTGCCGCCTTGTCCTGATCGTTCCGCAATCGGACGACGCGCAAAAGCAGGCGACAGAGGTGGAAGACGCATTGCGGGGCGGCGATGTCGCTTCCGTCATCATTCCGCAATATGGTCTGGATGACGCCGCTTTCCAGAAACGCGCCGAGCTGATCGTGCCGGTTGTCCAGAAGGCAGGTGCGGCAGCGCTCATCGCCGGTGACAGCCGCGTTGCCGGTCGCGTGAAGGCGGATGGCCTGCATGTGGTTGGCAATGGCGAGGCGCTTGCCGAGGCCGTGGAAAAATTCACCCCGAAGCTCATCGTCGGCGGCGGCAATGCGGATGACCGTCACAAGGCGCTGGAGCAGGGCGAGGCCAATCCGGATTATGTGTTTTTCGGAAAGCTCGAAGGCGACATCAAGCCGGAAGCCCACCCCAAAAATCTGGCGCTCGGCGAGTGGTGGGCCTCGATGATCGAAATCCCGGCCATCGTCATGGGTGGTACCGATGTCTCCTCGGTGGTTGCAGTGGCCGAGACCGGTGTGGAGTTCGTGGCGATGCGCAGCGGTGTTTTCGATAACGCCAGTGGCGCTGCCCAGGCCGTTTCTGAAATCAACGCCCTGCTTGACGAAAAAGCGCCACGGTTTGACGGTTGATACAGGCGATGATCATGCGCTCGGTTCACCTCTGCCTTTCCGTTTCGCTGCTGGCGCTCGCTTTCGGCGCCCCGGCGGGTGTCGCTTTTGCCCAGTCCGGGCCGCAGAGCGAAAGCAATGCGCTGTCCCGCCAGCTGGAAAATGAGGCTCAGCCGACCCGTCAGGGCAGGGTGCAATCAGAAGAGCAGAAGGACTTGCAGCCGTCGGCAGGCGTGAATGTCTATCAGCGCATGGGTGCGGAGTTGCCGGCGCTGCCGCCTGAAAAGGAATTCAAGGGCCGGGTGGACGAAGCTTACGGGCATTTCCAGCGCGGCGAATATGTGCAGGCGCTCGACAAGGCGCTGAACCGCGCGCAGAACGGTGATGCAGCCGCCCAGACGCTGGTGGCGGAAATGATGTCGCGTGGTCTGGGCATCGCCCGTGACGAGAAGACCGCTGCTTTCTGGTATCAGCAGGCGGCTCAGGGTGGCGATCCCGTCGCCATGTTCAAATTCGCGCTGATCCTGATGGAAGGCAAATTCGTCACCCGCGACAAGGCGAAGGCCGACGATTTCATGCGCCGTGCGGCGGAAGCCGGCAACGCCTCTGCCCAGTTCAACTGGGGTCAAATACTGGTTTCGGAAAATCCCGGCGCCAAGGGCCTGCTGATGGCTTTGCCGTTCTATGAGAAATCCGCTGAACAGGGCATTGCCGATGCGCAATATGCGGTGTCGCAGATTTACTGGTCGCTCAAGGATGTGCCCGCCGAGAAGAAGGCAAAGGCGCGGGACTGGCTGACACGGGCCGCGAAGGCTGGATACGATACCGCGCAGGTCGATCTCGGCATCTGGCTGGTCAATGGTTTCGGCGGCGAGCGCAATCTGGATGAGGGCTTCCGCTGGCTCTACGGCGCGGCACAGCGCGGCAATGTCGTGGCGCAGAACAAGGTGGCGCATCTTTACATTCAGGCGCTCGGCACCCGGCCCGATCCGGTCGAAGCGGCCAAATGGTATGTGCTTTCCCGCCGCGCCGGGTTGAAGGATCCGTCTCTCGAGGACTTTTATCTCGGCATCACCGACGAGCAGCAGAAGAAGGCGATTGAGGCCGCAAATCGTTTCCGCCCGACGTGATGGAAGGGGAGCCTTCCGGCACCGGCGTCGACCCATGGGCTTTTTGCCTTGAATTTCCGCGCGTTTTGTGGTCTTGAACCGCAAACTTTCAATTCAAGAAAATAATGACGTGCCTGCCCGGTGAGCTTCCGGGCGGTTCGCAAGCTTTCCAGGAAACAACATCGATGGCCCGTTCAGCCCTTCTCAATGTCATGGTTCAGGCCGCCATCAAGGCGGGTAAGTCTTTGTCGCGTGACTTCGGTGAAGTGCAGAACCTTCAGGTCTCGGTCAAGGGACCGAGCGATTTCGTCTCGCAGGCGGACCTGAAAGCCGAGAAGATCGTGCGCGACGAGCTGATGAAGGCCCGCCCGACCTATGACTTTCTGGGTGAAGAAGGCGGCGAGGAAAAAGGCACGGACGGCGCACATCGCTGGATCGTCGATCCGCTGGATGGCACCACCAACTTCCTGCACGGCATTCCGCATTTCGCGGTTTCCATCGCGCTCGAGCGTAACGGTGAAGTCGTCGCTGGCGTGATCTTCAATCCGGCCACCGACGAACTCTACACCGCCGAGCGCGGCGGCGGTGCGTTCCTCAACGATCGCCGCATCCGCGTCGCTGCGCGCAAGGCGCTGACCGATTGCGTCATCGGCTGCGGCGTGCCGCATCTCGGCCGCGGCAATCACGGCAAGTTCCTCGTTGAACTTCGCCACGTCATGGGTGAGGCAGCCGGCATCCGCCGCATGGGTGCGGCTTCGCTCGACCTCGCTTATGTTGCCGCTGGCCGTCTCGACGGTTTCTGGGAAGCCGATCTTTCGCCCTGGGACATGGCGGCAGGCCTCGTGCTGATTCGTGAAGCCGGCGGTTTTGCCTCCGACATCAAGGGCGGTACGGATATCTTCGGCAGCAGCTCCGTGGCTGCCGGCAACGAATATATCCACAAGGCGCTCGTTGAGGTCGCCAACCGTCCCATTCCGGGCCGCTGATTGGTTTTCGGCGGAAAACCTGCCGTTTTCTGCAAGTTTTAGGCGCCCGGCGAATATTCGCCGGGTGTTTTTGTTTTTCGTCATCCGGTTCCAGGCTGTTTTCGTGAAACGCCTGTGACGAAAGACCGGCTTTTCGCTTCAAATCGTCGCAATTTTCAAATAGCTTCCGCTGGATAGCTGACCAGAGGGAATGCGAACGTTATGGCGGATTCGGAGCTGCTCGATCTTGGCGTCGAGAAACCGGTGACCACACGGCAATACAGCCACAAGCTGTCCAGCCCGACACCGTTTCTCTGGACGATGGTTCTGTTTCTGATCCTCGTGGGCTTTCTGGCGGCCATTCTTTACCGGCAGGCCCACACCGCCTTCATGACCAATCCGGGGCTCAACGGCTTTATTCTCGGTGTGCTGGCCATCGGCATCATTCTGGTGTTCACGCAGACGATGAGCCTGCGTTCCGAAGTTCGCTGGTTCAATGCCTTTCGTGCTGCCGGCAGCGTCGAAAAGGTCGGCCGTGCGCCCAAGCTGCTTGCGCCGATGAGCACGCTGATCGGTAAGCGTGGCGAAGTCCGGCTCTCTGCCGTTACGCAAAGGACGATCCTCGATTCCATCGCGACGCGCCTTGATGAGACGCGTGACACATCGCGTTATCTTGTCGGCCTGCTGGTGTTTCTCGGCCTGCTCGGCACCTTCTGGGGCCTGATTGGCACCATTGGCGCCATCAGCAATGTCATCCAGTCGCTCGATCCGAGCGCCGGCGACAGCAACGATATTCTCGGCTCCCTCAAGGCCGGCCTGACTGCGCCGCTAGCGGGCATGGGAACGGCCTTTTCCTCGTCGCTGCTCGGTCTTTCGGGTTCGCTGATTCTCGGCTTCCTCGATCTTCAGGCCGGTCGTGCGCAGAATCGTTTCTATACCCAGCTCGAAAACTGGCTTTCCTCGGTGACGGATACGACGGAAGGGCCGCGGGAGTTCAAGGGCGAACCCGGCGCCGTGGTCAGTACCGAGCGCTCGCTTGCGGCCATGACCAGCCTTGCCGAAGGCATTCAGGGCCTGGTCAAGAACATGCGCAGCGAACAGCAGATGTTGCGTGACTGGATCGAAGCGCAGCAGGAAGAATCGAAATCGCTCCGCCGCACGCTCGACCGGCTGTCGGCGCGGATCGACAGCGACACGAAATCTTCCGGACGCACCCGGCACGATAACGGGAGCGAGTAGCCATGGCGCTTGCGCGCAACCGCCGCCGCGACAGGGGTGTGGACTATTGGCCGGGTTTCGTCGACGCGCTGTCGACGCTGCTCATGGCCATCATGTTTCTGCTCACGGTCTTCGTGCTGGCGCAATTCGTTCTGTCGCGGGAAATCACCGGCAAGGATGAAGTGCTGACACGTCTCAACAGCCAGATTGCCGAACTGACCGAACTTCTGGCCATGGAAAAAGGCAACAAGCAGGATATTGAGGACGCGCTCGCGAGCCTGCAATCCACCCTTGCCGCATCCGAAAACGAGCGCTCGCGCCTGCAGTCGCTTCTCGATGCGGGGTCGGGCAACAACGCAAGCGCCAATGCCCGGATCGGTAGCCTGACCGGCGAGCTGGACGACCAGAAACAGGCCAATTCCCGCGCCTCCGCACAGATCGAATTGCTCAACCAGCAGATTGCGGCGCTGAGAGCGCAGATTGCCTCGGTGGAAGCCGCGCTTCAGGCATCGGAAGCCAAGGACGCCTCTTCTCAGGTCAAGATCGCCGATCTCGGCCGCCGTCTCAATGTCGCGCTGGCGCAGCGGGTGCAGGAACTGAACCGCTATCGGTCCGATTTCTTCGGGCGGCTGCGCGAAATCCTGTCGGATCGCGAAAACATCCGCATCGTCGGTGACCGGTTCGTCTTCCAGTCCGAAGTGCTCTTCCCCTCCGGCGGCAATGAACTCAACCCGGAAGGGCAGGCGGAGATGGAGAAGCTGGCTGTCGCGCTGCTCGATCTCGCCAAGGAGATTCCGGCTGAGATCAACTGGGTGCTGCGTGTGGACGGCCATACGGACAATGTTCAGCTTTCCGGTTCCGGCCGTTACCGGGACAATTGGGAGCTCTCCTCGGCCCGCGCCACCTCGGTGGTGAAATTCCTGATCTCCAAGGGCGTTCCGGCAAACCGTCTGGTCGCCGCCGGTTTCGGCGAATATCAGCCGATTGCCGAAGGCGATACGCCGGAAGCACGGCAGCAGAACCGCCGTATCGAACTCAAGCTTACCGAGCGTTGAAATCGCGGACCGCGTCATCGCGGTTGCCTTCTGATAAAAGTAAATTTACGTTCGCGTAAAAGTAATTCCGTCATATCTGGGAGGGGCTGATGGAAGGCTATGATGTGATCGTTGTCGGTGCGGGGCTTGCCGGGCTGGTGGCGGCAACCGAGGCGGCTGAGCGGGGTTTCAGCGTCTGCGTCGTGGATCAGGAGGGCGAGCAGAACCTTGGCGGGCAGGCCTTCTGGTCGCTGGGCGGTCTGTTTTTCATCGATAGTCCCGAACAGCGCCGGATGCGGGTGCGAGACAGTCTCGATCTTGCAAGACAGGACTGGCTCGGTTCGGCCGGTTTCGACCGTCCGGAAGATTATTGGCCGCGCCGCTGGGCGGAGGCCTATCTCGATTTTGCTGCCGGTGAGAAACGCGAATGGCTGCACCGCATGGGCATGCGCTGGTTTCCCGTTGTCGGCTGGGCCGAGCGTGGTGGCAGCCTCGCCCACGGCCATGGCAATTCCGTTCCGCGTTTCCATGTAACCTGGGGCACGGGTCCGGGCGTACTTGCACCTTTCGTAAAAAAGGCGAAGGCCATGGCGGCAACCGGCCGGCTGACCTTTCGCTTTCGCCACCGGGTTGATCGTCTGGAGATCGCCGACGGTCGGGTGACCGGTATTTCAGGGGCGGTTCTCGCAGCCGACCCCGTGCAGCGCGGGCAGGAGAGCAGCCGGCAAGAGCAGGGCGATTTTATCTTCGCCGCTGCGGCGGTCATCGTCAGTTCCGGCGGCATCGGCGGCAATCAGGAACTGGTGCGGCGCAACTGGCCGGTGGAACGGCTGGGCGAGCCTCCTGCCAGCATGGTCTGCGGTGTTCCCGCGCATGTGGATGGCCGCATGATCGCCATTACGGAAACCGCCGGCGGAGCCGTCATCAATCGTGACCGCATGTGGCATTATACCGAGGGTGTGAAGAACCACGATCCGATCTGGCCGGGTCACGGTATCCGTATCCTGCCGGGTCCCTCGTCCTTCTGGTGCGATGCGGATGGAAACCGCCTCGCCGCCCCCGCCATGCCGGGTTTCGATACGCTCGGCACACTTAAAATGCTGGGCGAACGCGGCAGCGGCCATAGCTGGTTCATTCTAACCAAGGCGATCATCAAAAAGGAATTTGCGCTTTCAGGCTCGGAGCAGAATCCTGATCTGACCGGCAAGGATATAAGGCTGCTGCTCAAGAGGTTGGGCAAGGAACCGCCGGGGCAGGTGCGTGCCTTCATGGAGCGCGGCGAAGATTTCGCCGTTCGGGATACGCTCGAAGAACTCGTGACGGCGATGAATGCCATCAGCGGCGACGACCGGCTGCATATAGACTATATCCGCCATCAGATAGAAGCGCGCGACCGCGAAATCGAAAACGGTTTCAGCAAGGATGCGCAGGTAACGGCCATCCACGGCGCGCGCCGTTATCTCGGTGACCGGTTGATGCGGACGGCAAAACCGCACCGGTTGCTTGATCCGGCAATGGGGCCACTGATTGCCGTGCGCCTGCATGTGCTGACGCGCAAGACGCTTGGCGGCCTTCACACCGATCTTGAGGCGCGGGTGCTGGATGGTGCCGGTGCGCCGGTGCCGGGCCTTTATGCCGCCGGCGAAGTGGCGGGTTTCGGCGGCGGCGGCATGCATGGCTATAATGCGCTGGAGGGTACGTTCCTTGGCGGCTGCCTGTTTTCGGGCCGCGTTGCGGGGCGCAAAGTGCTGGCGTGATCTAGGCCTGGGCGCGCAATTCGTCCGGCCCGGTCTGGAATTGCAGCCGGGCAAGCCGCGCATAAAGGCCATTCTGGCGAATGAGGCTCTGATGCGTGCCTTCTTCGATGATGCGGCCTTCATCCATCACCAGAATACGGTCAGCCTTCAGCACGGTGGCGAGGCGGTGAGCGATGACGATGGTGGTGCGGGTTTTCATCAGTTCATCGAGCGCCTTCTGAACCAGCGTTTCGCTTTCCGCATCCAGCGCCGAGGTGGCTTCGTCCAGCAGCAGGATTGGCGCATTGCGCAGGATGGCGCGGGCAATGGCGATGCGCTGGCGCTGGCCGCCGGAAAGCGTCACGCCGCGCTCGCCCACCTGCGTATCATATCCGTCGGTGAGACGTTCGATGAAGCTGTCGGCCTGTGCGGCGATGGCGGCGATGCGCACTTCCTCGCGCGTTGCGTCAGGCCGGCCAAAGGCGATATTGTCATGAATGGAGGAGGCGAATATCGCCACATCCTGCGGAACGATGGACAGGCGCGCGCGCAGATCGGCAAGGGTGACGTCGCGGATATCCGTGCCATCGACGGTGATGCGGCCCTGCTGCGGATCGTAAAAGCGCATCAGCAGCGAAAAGACCGTGCTCTTGCCGGCACCGGAAGGCCCGACGATGGCGACGGTTTCGCCGGCGCTGACCTTGAAGGAGAGGCCGGAAACGATCGGCCGTCCTGTCGCGAGCGGATAGACAAAATCGACATTCTCGAATTCCGCCTCGCCGCGCGGCTGCTGCGGCATGGCGACGGGCGATGTGGGTTCCGCGACGGGCGAGTGCTCGTTCAGCAGTTCGGAAAGCCGTTCGGCCGCACCGCCCGCCTGCGCCAGTTCACCCCAGACTTCGGAGAGCTGGCCGAGACCGCTTGCCGCGATGACCGAATAGAGCACGAACTGACCGAGCGTGCCCGCGGTCATGCTGCCCGACAGCACGCTTTGCGCGCCATACCAGAGAATGCCGACGACGCTGCCGAAGACCAGCGCAATGGCGACGGCGGTGAGGATGGAGCGGGCGCCGATGGCGGCGCGTGCGCCCTGATAGGCGGCTTCCACGGAGGCGCCATAACGGGCATTCGCCAGCACCTCGGCATTAAAGGACTGCACGGTGCGGCTCGCCGCAATCGTCTCGGAAGCATAGGCGGCGGAATTGGCCAATGTGTCCTGCGTGGTGCGGGAGCGGGCGCGAACCGAGCGCCCGAAGGCGATCAGCGGAAAAACGATGAAGGGAATGGCAAGCAGCGCAAGGCCGGAAAGGCCGGGGCTGGTGTAGATCATCATCGCCACAGCACCGCAGCACATGATGATATTGCGCAGCGCCACCGAGGCGGACGAGCCAAAAGCCGAGCGAATCTGCACGGTATCGGCGGTCAGCCGCGAGGTCAGCTCGCCGGATCGATTGCTATCGAAAAACTGCTGCGACAGGGTGGTGAGGTGGGCAAAGACATCGCGGCGCAGATCGGCGACGACCCTTTCACCGATGGTCATGACGTAATAATAACGCATGGCGCTGGCGAGCGCGAGGACAACAGCAATCGCCAGAAGCATGGCGAAATAGCTGTTGATCATGCCGCCATCCGGCGTCTGGAAACCGTGATCGATAATGCGGCGAACGGCAAGCGGCAGGGCGAGTGTCGTGGCGGAAGAAAGCATGAGAGCGAAAAGGGCGGCCGCCATCAGGCCGCGATAGCGCCGGAGATAGGGAAACAGGCCAAGAAGCGGCTTCAGGCTTCTTTGTTTCGCCGCTTTCTGCTCGTCAATGTCTGCCACGTCCTCTATGCTCCTCGTTCCCTGCCGTTTCGGGCCTTTTGCGGGTGAATTTCCCTCGTGCGGCAAAATTCCCGCCCCTTTGGCCATCTCCCTTCACAAGGGGATAGCAGGCTCTTGTTATCTGGGCGACCTTCATGTATAGGCTCCGCATCGAATTGGGAAGCCATAGCCCATCTGGTCTATGGCTTCATTTATTGAAATGGCTCAGTTGACGCAATTGCGGCAAATGGACCGCACGTCACTTAACCAGGAAGATTGTCATGAAGGCTGATATCCATCCCGATTATCACACGATCAAGGTGGTCATGACCGATGGCACCGAATACGAAACCCGCTCCACCTGGGGTTCGGAAGGCGCCGTCATGAACCTTGAAATCGACCCCAAGTCCCATCCGGCATGGACGGGCGGCAACCAGCAGCTTATGGACCGCGGTGGTCGCGTTTCCAAGTTCAACAAGCGTTTCGGCGGCCTCGGCCTCTGATCCTCTTGCGGACGGATCGTTTAAAAAAAGCCCGGTTTTGCCGGGCTTTTTTGTTGCCATTTTTCGGCGATGGCGCTCGCGCCCGCGTAGCACGCAAAAGAAAAAAGCAGGCCGGTGAGCCTGCTTTTCAAATTGTCCGGATAAGGTCGTCTTTTCTCAGTTGATCGAGAAAGCCGTGCGCAGGAGGTTGAGCTGCGCCTGCACGCTGTTTTCATTGTCCGGCACCTTGGCGGCTTCGGACGGGCGATAGATTTCGCGGTCGAGCAGGGCGATGCGGTTCTGGAGACGCAGCGAGCGCTCGATGAGGTCGCGGAAGGATTCCGGCAGGTCGTTCCAGCCGGGCGCATTGCGGTCGACGTTGAAGCTGTCGAGTCGCACCTTGTTCTTTTCGTTCAGAACCTGATCGCGCGTCATTTCACCGTTGTTGACGGCGCGCTGCAGAAGCAGCCAGGAGGCCATCTGCATCAGGCGGGTGGTGAGGCGCATCGATTCCGCCGCATAAAGCACCGAGGCCATACGCGGCAGCACCTTGGAGGCGGCGCGGCCGGCGCCGTCGAGATAACTTGCCGTTTCCTCAACCAAGGTCATGCCTTCGGTATAGAGGGTCTTGAACTGGTTGGAAGCAGCTGCGCGACCCGCAAAGCTTATGGTATTTAAAACCTGTTCCGACATTTTCTTTAAATCCCTGCTCACGCACCACACTGTCAGGCAACGACGACCCGGATATTTTGTTCCGGCCTTTAGTGTTTTCAGGATGGTATCTTTACCTGAAATGCGCAAGGCAATTATTAAAGAAGGGTTAATACCCACAGTTTTACGGAAACCGGCCAGCGGCAAAAAAAGAGCCGCGAAAGCGGCTCTCAAGGTAAAACAGGGAGAAAAATCAGACCAATTCGCCGTATGGAGAAGATGCCTGAGGTCCAGAAGAACTGGACATGTATAGTAATCTCTCAGAAAGCTTAATTTTTGGTTAATGGTAAACGAAAGACTGCCCCGTAATATTCATTTTCGGGCGCTGGCTGAACCTTAGCTTACGGCAGCGGAAGTGCAGTCGTGTACCTATTCTGCAGTGCGCATCAGGATCGGAAGAGATTTTCCGCCGCCTGCCTTCCGGCGGATTTCCGTGTCCTCTCCTCTTCGAGTCGAGTGATTTCGACTTGCAGAAGATCGATACGGCTGCTCAACTCGTCCACGGAAAGAAGGCTGAGATCGCCACCGATCTCATGCGCTGCCGGTTTTTGCGGACGGTCATCGTCAAAGAGGCTCATATGCCTGCTCCTTTTTCCACATAGTCGCCATCGTCGCCTGGATATTGCGGCGCGCGCGGGTCAAGCGCAATACTTTCCGGCGTGACGAGCGGTGAGGGTGTCGTTGGCATCATCGTCGAGAAATTGTCTTTTTCCTCGGTTGAAAGCGCAGCGCGCCGGCGACTTCTGATGATGGCATAGGCGGTGATGAGCAGATGCGCCACAGCCGTCACCAGAAACAGCGCATAGGGGCCGAAATGGGTCATGATCGCGCCACCGAGCGTCGGGCCGATGATGGTGCCGATGCCGTAAAGCAGCAGCAGACCACCGGAAACCTTGACGAAGTCTTCCGATGCGGCGAAGTCGTTGGCATGTGCCACGGCGATGGGATAGAGCGCGTTGGCGGCGGCGCCATAAATGGCGATCATCGAAATCAGCACATAGACATCATGCGGCTGGACCACCGCGACAGCCAGGCCGGCGACCGCGCCAAGCCCGGCCAGCCCGGCCAGCACATAGCGGCGGTCTATCCGGTCTGAAAGCCGGCCTGCGGGAAATTGCGCCAGCGCACCGACGAAAATCGTGACGGACACCATGATGGCGATCATGGTCGGGTCCAGTCCCGCCCGCGCACCGAAGACGGCGCCGAGCGTACCGTAAGCGCCATTGGCAATGCCGATCATCAGGATGCCGATGAAGGAAACCGGTGAGTTGCGGTAAAGGGCCGGCAGATCCAGCTTCACCTTCTGCAACGGCTGTGGGCTCGCCGCTTTCGAAAGTGTGGCCGGCAAAATCGCGATGCAATAGATGATGCCGCAGATCATGAACAGCGAGGTATTGCTGATATCCCCCATCGGCACGATCATCTGCCCCGCCACGACGCCGAGCAGCGTGATGGCGATATAAAGCGAGAATATCATGCCACGACTTTCATTGGTGGCGCGCTCGTTCAGCCAGCTTTCGATGATCATCGAGGTTCCGGCCGTGCAGAAACCGGTAAGCGCGCGCAGCGCGATCCATGAGGTGTCGTCGATGATAAGGCCGGTCATCAGTACCGTCAGGCACACCAGCGCCACGAAGGACCCGAATGCCCGCACATGCCCGGCGCGGCGCACGATGGCAGGCGCGACAAAGCAGCCGACGACGAATCCCGCCGCCCAGGAGGTGCCCAGAAAGCCAAGAATTTCATTGGAGTAACCTTCCGCCGAACCACGCACCGGCAGCACGAGGCCCTGAAGGCCGTTGCCGAGAAAAAGAAACAGAGTGCTGGATAAAAGAGCGAATACGGGTAGAAGATTTCTGCTCATGAAAACACTCTCATGCGTTCGGACGGACGGTCGGACAGGTCATAGGACGGGCGTTACCCGAATGAGTTGCACTCTTCTGGTGAACGGTAAAAATGTCCAGCCTGTGACGATGCAGAAATAAAGAAAAGGCTCAATAAATGACGAAGGCGATCGGCCTTTTTTTACTGCTGGCCATGGTGGTCCAGATCATCCGGCCGCTTGGTCTGCCGGGCCTGAAAAAAAGAGGCGATTGCTGGAAGATCGCGGTTGCCGCCTTTGTCATCTGGTCGGTGACGCTGCTTCTCCGTCCGTAACGAAAAGCCGCCGCGGAGGCAGGCTCCTTTCAGGCGGGTGGCGGCTCCGCATCGGGCACGACCGATAAAGTATGCTTGAGGCATTTAAGTGCGAAACAGGAGCGGGAATGGCGCACACCCTCGATCTTGTAAAGCTTGCGGCGCAGAAACTGCTCGTAGCCCGCGGTTCCCGCCACCGCCACCTTGATGAGATAATCATATTCGCCGGTTGTCAGATAGGCTTCCAGCACTTCGGGAAGAGCGGCCATGGCCTTACCGAAACGTTCCAGAACCTCATCGTCGTGACGTTCCAGCATGACCTCGATGATCACCGTCTCGGTCAGTCCCAGGTGGGCCTGATCGAGAATGGCGGTATAGCCTCGAATGACCCCTTCGTCTTCCAGCCGCTTGACGCGCTGCCAGCAAGGGCTGGGCGACAGCCCCACCTTTTCCGATAGTTCCGTATTGCTCAGCCTGCCGTTCTCCAGCAGGGCCCGCAATATTTTGCGGTCAATTCTGTCCAGCGGCTTCGTCATGCCGGCCTCCCTGAAATATATCGCAAAAAAATCTGCCGTCCGTGGGGCCGCCCGCGAAAGAAGTGTTTTCCGAAGGGCACTTTGGCGGCGCCATTCGAAAGCACCTTTGGCTGGTCTTTCAGTACCGTACTGCAAGGTACAGGCAGCAGGGAGGAGCAGGCATGGCACCAACACAGCAACAGCATTTTCCAAGGCCGAGAACGCTGATACACCCCGGTATTTCTTCGCCGGTGCGTATCAACAGCCTGCGCTCGCCGTCTGCGCGTCATATGCGGCTGTTCATCGCGCCGGGGTGCAGCCTCTACGATGGCATCGTGCGGTCTTTGGCCGAAAACGGCATCGAAAATGCCTCTTTGACCATTCTCGGCGGTTATTTCGACATCCTGTCCTATTGCGTGGCTCCACCCGACCCTTCCGGCAGGGCGGTTATCGCCTATACGAAACCCATCGATGCCGGGGCGGCCTGGCTGGTTTTCGGCAACGCGACGCTGGGGCGGAGCATGAAGGGCGAGCCGATCGTGCATTGCCATGCCGCCATGCGGACTGCGGCGGGTGTGGTCAAAGGCGGCCATTTGCTGACGGAATCCTGTATCGTCGGAGAAGGCGGCATTTCCGCACTCGTGACCTCGCTCGACAGTTTCGTGCTGCAGCAGTCCTACGATCCCGAAACCAATATTCCCCTTCTTCAACCCAGGAACCGCACGGAGCCCGCCGATGAACACGCATAACACTGTCGAATCCGGCTCCATGGGCCGCGTGGCCTATGCCCGCATCGCGCCCAATGAAGACCTCGTGCTCGGCGTCGAGAAACTGTGTCTGGCCGAAGGTTTCCGTAACGCCTTCGTGCGCGGCGCGCTGGGCAGTCTGGTGGATGCGTGCCTCGGCACCCGCAGCGGCGCGTTTTTGCAGATAAGCGGTCCTGCCGTTGAAATCGTTTCGATTGCCGGTGAGGTACGCGCCCAGCCGGATGGCTCCCTGCGCGCCGCGCTGACCGGCGTTGTCGCCGATACCGATGGCGCGGTTTACGGCGGTCCCTTCATTGCCGGCGCCAACCCCGTGTGCATGACCTTTGAGGTGACGCTGGAAGAATGGTTGCCTGCGGAAAAGCCGCAGGCGGCGTGAGGTGCGGTAAGGCGGGCGGTGGAGTTGCGCAGCGCAACTCATGCGGCCGCCCCCTGTCTTTCGGTCAGAAGCAGCTCGAAAGTGACGCAGACCGGATTCTTGCCGCGCACCAGCCGCCCGCCGCTGATCTGCGTGGTAAGATCGACCATCGCAATATCAAGCATTGCCCGTTCGCCACCCGTGGCGGAGGGGTGGATGCGGCCATTGCGGATGAGGATTTCGCTGGCATAGGCGGTGAGGCTTGTTCCGTCTTCATAATCCGCGCCGATCAGGCTGCCGATACCATTGACCTCGGCCTCTCGCAGGTCGAACTGTCTGCAGGCGGCTTCAAGCGCCGTGCAGATATCGGTATTGGGCCGCACGGTGCACAACAGCGCCCGGAGCCCTGCATCTTTCCGGTTGCGCGGTTGCGGGATGGGCGTGAAGAGGGGGAAATTGGTTTCCTCATCCTTCTGCACGTCCAGAATTGCGCCATCCAGTGCCAGCGCCTCAAGCGGCGTTTCTCCGGCAAATTCGGACTCCAAAGGCAGCAGGTGGCCCATGGATAGAACGCCTTCGGCACTTTTCCACGAACCATGGCAGTGCAGGAACGGCTGACCGTCGCGCCGCCCCATATGCAGGCCGGCATCGATGATCGTGCCTCCCGGCATGGAGAATGTTTCGCTATACCAGGCGGCATGGGCGTCATCGGGTGCGGCAGCGGGCATGACATAGTGCAACCGCTTCATCGGCACATTTTTCAGTCTGACATAACCGCCATCGAAACCCTGTTCGACAAAGGCTTCTGCAATCGCCTGGTTGACGCAGACACCGGGTCTGGCATTCAGCGTGACCGGATGGGCGTGGCAGCCGACGACGCGGAAGCGTTCGGGTGTTGCCGGCCCCGGATGGACGATGCTACGCGGAAGCCCCTCCGGGGGCGTTGTCGTCATACCGCAAGCCCTGCGGTAATGAAGCCGCCATCTACGGCCAGCACCTGTCCGTTGATGTAGCTCGCATCGTCCGACACAAGGAAAGCCACGGCAGAGGCGATCTCGTCCGTCCTGCCATAGCGGTGCATGGGAACGCGGCTGTGCCACTGGCTGCGAACATTCTCCGTATGAACCGCCTGGGTGAGGGGGGTATCGACGGGCCCGGGCGCGATCGCATTGACGCGAATCCCAGATTGCCCCAGCTCATTTGCCATAACCATCGTCAGAAGATTGACACCGCCCTTTGAAGCGCCATAGGCGCTGCGGCCGCGATTGCCGCACATGCCGGAAACAGAGCTGATATTGACGATCGAACCGGAAATTGCGCGGTCCAGCCAGTAACGCGCGGCGGCGCGGGCCACGGCGAAACTGCCGACGAGATTAACGTCAACGATACGACGGAACTCTTCCACGCTGGTATCGACGGAAAGCTTGTCGATGCCGATGCCGGCGCTGTTGACGACGGCCACCAGATCAACGGCATGATCGGCGCCGCCTGCCGTCAAGGCGGCGAAAGCCTCTTCTATCGACGTCTCATCCGCCACGTTGCAGACGATGCCGCGCGAAGCATCGATGCCGAGTTTTTCGCAGGCCGCATCCAGCGCCTCACGCTTGAGATCCAAAAGCCATGGCTGCCAGCCGCGCGCCATCAACAGCTGCGCCGTGGAAAAGCCGATACCCGATGCTCCGCCGGTGATGGCGACAGCGCCTTTCATCTCTCTCGTCTGCTGTGTCATACCGTCTCCTCCCGGTTATGCGTTATGGCCTTCAGCCAGTCAGTTTTTCCTCGAAAACCGGCATCTGGCCGCGCTTTTCCAGCTCCTCGCGGATCATCTTCTTGGTGATCTTGCCATAGGCGGATTTCGGCATGGCATCCCAGAACACAACGGCTTTCGGTAACTTGTAACGGGCCATCTTGCCGTCGAGATAGGCTTTCAGGTCGATGCCGGCGATATCCGCGCCCTCCCGCGCCACGCAGACGGCGACGCCGACCTCGCCCCACACCGCATCCGGCACGCCCAGAACTGCTGTCTCGCTGATATCCGGATGCATGAGGATTTTCTCCTCGATCTCACGCGGATAGATGTTCGAGCCGCCGGAAATATACATGTCGGAGGCGCGACCGGTGATGTAGACGAAACCGTTCTCGTCGCGGTGACCAAGATCGCCGGTGCGGAACCAGCCGTTGCGGAAGGCTTTGGCATTGGCATCGGGATTATCGTAATAACCCGCGAAAACAGCAGGGCCGATAACGCAGATTTCGCCGGTTTCACCGGCCTGAAGCTCCTCGCCCGCATCGTTCTGGATTTGCACTTCCATGCCGGTGCGATCAAAACCGCAGGTGCCGATCCGCGCCTCCGGGCCGTCTTCGGCATTGTGGAAGGAAGGCGGCAGCACGGTGATGTTGCCGGTCACTTCGCCAAGGCCGAAATATTGCACCAGCACCGGGCCGAGCTTGGCGAGCGCCCGTTTCTGATCGGCGCGATACATGGGCGCACCGGCATAGATGACATAGCGCAGCGAGGAATGATCGAAACGATCCACGGAAGGGTCTTCGATCAGCATTTTCAGAATGGTCGGCACGGTAAAGGCATTGGTGACGCGCCATTTCTCGATCAGCGCCCACACCGCGGTCACATCGAGTTTTTCCGCAGCCGGAAGCACCGTTTTTGCCCCATGCGCCACCTGCACGAGCTGGTGAATGCCCGCGCCGTGCGAAAGCGGTGCAACGACGATGGAAGCGTCGCCCGGTCCGGTGCCGGGCATCAGATCGCAAAGATGGTTGGTGATGACGAAGGCCATCTGGCCATGGGTCAGCACCGCAGCCTTGGGTCGACCCGTCGTGCCGGAGGTGAAGAAGAACCAGCAGGGATCGTCCCGATCCACCGCCTCGCTTTTTACTTTCTGGCCCAGATGGCGGGCCACGATAGTATCGTAGTCCTCGCCAAATTCGGCCGGGCCAATGGCGATGGTGAAATCGATCGCGGTTGCTTCGCGGCTTGCCCTTGCATGCTCGGGAAAAGCGCTGGCGCAGATCATGCCGCGTGCGCCGCTGGCTTTTGCCAGATAGGCCACCTCATCGGGCGACTGGCGATAATTGGTCGGCACCCACACCGCGCCCACGCGGAAGCAGGCGAACATGGATTCGAACATCTGGTTGTTGTTGGAAGACTGCACCAGAATGCGGTCACCTTTCCTGACGCCGAATTCTGTTACCAGCGCCTGCGCCATGGCATCGACGCGGGCGTCCATTTCAGCCCATGTCCAGCTCTTGTCACCCCATACGAAGCCGATGTCGGCGGGGTTGCGGCGCGCTGCCTGGGTCAGGAAATGCGAGAGATTCATGACCCGCGTGGTCGAAGGCGCAACCCCGCCCGGAGGATGTATCGTCATTTCACGCGCTCCATGATCGAGACATAGTTGGCAACCGCAGTTCCCCCCATGTTGAAAACACCGGCGAGCGAGGCGCCGGGGATCTGCATGTCGCCCGCTTCGCCCATCAATTGCATCGCCGCCATGACATGCATGGAGACCCCGGTTGCCCCAACCGGATGCCCCTTGGATTTCAGCCCGCCGGAGGGGTTGATCGGCAGGCGACCGGTTTTCAGGGCCGTGCCTTCGCGCACCACCCGGTGCCCTTCACCGGGCTTCGCCAATCCCATCGCCTCATATTCGATGAGTTCGGCAATGGTGAAGCAATCATGGGTTTCGACGAAGGAGAGGTCGTCGAGCGTCGCGCCTGCGAGTTCCAGCGAACCTGCCCAAGCGCGGCGCGCGCCCTCGAAGGCCAGCGGATCGCGGCGGCTGAGCGCCAGAATGTCATTGACATGCTTGCGGCCCCGGAAACCGATGGCCCGGTTGAGTGTCGCTGCGGTTTCCTCATCGGCCAGAATGATGGCGGCGGCGCCATCGGAAATCAGCGAGCAGTCGGTGCGGCGCAGCGGGCCTGCGACGTAAGGGTTCTTATCCGATACCGTGTTGCAGAAATCGAAGCCGAAATCCTTGCGCATATGGGCGTAGGGATTGACCGCGCCATTGGCGTGGTTCTTGGCGGCGATCATCGCCAGTTCTTCCGAGCGATCGCCATAGCGCTGGAAATAAGCCTGGGCGATACGTCCGAACTGGCCGGCAAAGCCGCCGGAAATATCGGCTTCTTCGGCACGGTAGCAGGCGGATAGCAGGATTTCACCCACCTCGGCGGTTGGCAGCGCCGTCATTTTTTCGGCGCCGACAACGAGCGCGATGCGCCCACGCCCGGCCTCGATGAAATCCATGGCGCTGTAAAGGGCGGCCGATCCCGTCGAGCAGGCATTCTCGAAACGCACGGCGGGCGTGTAGGCGAGGCGCTCATCGCCCATGGCCACCAGCGCGCCCTGAAAATCCTGTTTCGAGAAACCGTTATTCATCACGCCGACGAAAATGCCGTCTATGTCGCCGACATCGACGCCGGCATGGTCGATGGCCGGCGCCACGACTGAAGCCATCAGTTGTTCGGTATTTTCAAGGGCCGATTTGCCGAAAGGCGAATGCGCCCAGCCGACGATCTGCGCTTTGCTCATTTGCTCGTTCTCCTTGTTTGCCGTTTCGCGTCGCCTTCGCCGCGCGTGCGGGCGCGGCTGGCCATCATTTCCGCAATGCGTGTCTCGATGCGGGTCACTTCCTCGCGCAGCACCGCCGCCAGTTCCGGTTGGCGCTCCGGCCGCATGCGGCTGTCGACGGCGGCAATGCTCAACGCCCCCGCCACTGCGCCATCCGGTGTCCGGATGGCAACGCCGATACCCCAGGAATTCGAGAGGATCAGACCCGGATTGAGCGAATAACCATTGGTTCGCGTCAATTCGACATCGCGGCGCAGTCCGTCCAGCGTGATGCCGGGATAGTTCGCGGCAATCATCCCGCTATTGGCGGCAATGACGCTTTCCACCTCGGCATCGGGCAGCGCCGCCAGCATGGCGAGCGATCCCGCGCCAATGCCCAGTGGGTGCTCGAAACCGGCCTGAAGCGCGTGGGTGCGCACCGGCCAGGTGCCTTCTTCGCGATAGAGGCATAATGCGAACGTGTCGCGACGCACGGAAAGGAAGCTCGAATCCTCTGTCCGGCGGGAAATGCGCGTCAGACTGTCCTGGGCCATCTGCAGCAAGCCGAAACGGCGCGATGACAGGCTGCCGAGCACATAGGCTTCCTCGCCCAGATAATAACGCCGCGTTTCCTCATCCTGCTCCACCAGGCCTGCGCGGATCAGCGCCAGCAGCAGGCGTCGGGCCGTGGGCTTGTTCAGCCCGCTTTCGGTGACGATGACCGAAAGCGCCACACCGCGTTCGGCATGACGCCCCACCATCGATAGAAGTCCCAGCGCCCGGTCTACCGCGCGCGCGCCTGTCAGGTCGCTTTCCATCGGGATCATCGTGGCCATATCAGGAAAACGCTCCCACCGCACAGCTTTGCCCGCCATCGACCGGCAGGCAGATTCCGGTGATGAACTTGGCTTCATCGGATGCCAGAAAGACTGCCGCGCGGGCGATATCGAAGGCATCGCCCATGCGGCCTACTGGGACTGCGGCATTGCGCGCCGCCACCATATCCTCGACGGAGGCATATTGATTGCTGATCTGTTTGTAGATCAGCGGCGTATCGATCATTCCGGGCAGAACGCAATTGGCGCGAATGCCCTGGCGGGCATATTGCATTGCCAGCGCCACGGTTGCCTGGTTTACGGCGGCTTTCATGGCGTAATACGCAAAATAGGGATAACCGGTCCAGCGAATGGAGGCGAGCGAGGAGATGTTGACGATGGCCCCGCCGCCCTGCGCCAGCATCACCGGCAGTACCGCCTTGGCGGTGCGATAAACGGAGCCTATATTGAGATCGACCGAGGCTCGAAAACGTTCCTCATCCAGCTCGACCGGGCCGCCCATATGGGTCACGCCGACATTGTTGTGCAGGATATCGATGCCGCCGAAGACCTCGCAGGTCCGTGCAACCGTGGCCGATACGGAATCGAGTTCCGTGACATCGGCAGCAACCGCAATCGCCTCGAAACCTTCGCCGCGAATGATCTGCGCGGTTTCCTCGGCCGCGTCAGCGGAGAGGTCGACACAGGACACGCGCGCGCCTTCGCGGGCAAATTGCACGGCCGCAGCCTTGCCATTGCCGAAACCCGGACCAGATGATCCTGCGCCAAAAACTATGGCGCGTTTTCCCGTCAGGCGACCTGCCAAAACAGTCTCCATTACAATCGTCAGAAATAGTCGGGTCGGCCCCGCCTGACGCGGGGCCAGTTATTCAGCGGACCGATCAGGTCAGGCTGGCGCCAACGGCCTTTTCGAGAATGGCCCAGGCTTCATCGCCATATTTGCCCTTCCATTCGGAATAGAAACCGGCTTCCTTGAGGGTTGCGCGGAAGAGTGAGGCGTCGGTGTCGTTGAAGGTCATGCCGTTGGCAATCAGGTCTTCCTTCACCGAGGCATTGAGTTTCGCCACATCGGCCCGCTCGTCCTTGCCGGCCTGATTGAGGTTTTTGGCAACGATGGCGCGCAGGTCATCCGGCAGGCGCTCCCAGGCGCGCTTGTTCGCCAGGAACCAGAAGCCGTCCCACATATGGTTGGTGACCGAGCAGAATTTCTGCACTTCGAACAGCTTGGCGGTGGAAATGATCGCCAGCGGATTTTCCTGGCCATCGACAACGCCGGTCTGCAGGGCGGTGTAGACTTCAGCGAAATTGATCGAGGCTGGGGCCGACTTGAAGGCCTTGAACATCGAGGTCCAAAGCGGGCTTACCGGCACGCGGATCTTGAAGCTTTCGAGATCGGCCGGCGTGGCGATGGGCTTCGAAGCGCTGGTGATCTGGCGGAAGCCGTTATCCCAGATGGTGTCCATGGCAACGAGGTTCTGTTTGGCGATTTCGCCGCGCACATATTTGCCGAGATCGCCATCCATGGCCGCCCAAACCGAATCGTAGTTCGGGAAGGCGAAGCCGATGCCGCTGATGGATGCATTCGGCACCAGCGTCGACAGGATCAGTGGCGAAAGCGTAAAGAATTCAACGCCGCCCGAGCGTACCTGGCTCAACACATCCGTATCAGCGCCCAACTGGCTGCTGGGGAAGATGTTGATATTCACCTGGCCGTCGGTTTCCTTGGCGATACGGTCAGCCGCTTCCTTGGCGCGGATGTTCATGGGGTGCGCGGCAGGCAGGTTGTTGGCATATTTATAATTGAATTGCGCAGCGCGGGCGCGCGACACAAAAGCGGTGGCAAGAACGGCAGAACCGGCGCCGGCCAACACGGTACGTCTGTTGATATTCATTGCTTTCTCCTCCCAAAATAAAAGCATGTGTCATTCATCGGCGTGGCGGGTGGACCCGCCACGGTCTCAAAGCAGAATTGTCGAGAAGCCCGGAATTGCCGCAATCAGCAGCAGACCGATGACCATGGCTGCGAGATAGGGCCAGATGGCGCCCATGGCTTCATCAGGCGAAACATTGCCTATCTTGCAGGCGATATAGAAACCGATGCCGATGGGCGGCGCCATCAGGCCGATATTCATGGCGACCACCACCACCATCGAATAATGGATGTCGTTGATGCCAA
This sequence comes from Agrobacterium sp. 22-214-1, assembly GCF_053522465.1. Taxonomy (NCBI): domain Bacteria; kingdom Pseudomonadati; phylum Pseudomonadota; class Alphaproteobacteria; order Hyphomicrobiales; family Rhizobiaceae; genus Agrobacterium; species Agrobacterium sp. 22-214-1. The sequence continues at coordinate 138,734 of NZ_JBNWCK010000002.1, forward strand.
GCGTGCGGGCGATGGGGAACATGATCGGTGCGAGCAATACGATTGCCGGCAGGCCTTCCAGCACGCAGCCGAGGATCATGAAAATCAGGATCGACACGATCATATAGGTCATCCAGCCGCCCGGCAGACCGGTGATCATCGCGGTCAACTGGAAAGCAAAGCCGCTCTGCGTCAACCCCCAGGCCATGGCCGAGGCGCAGCCGAGTATCAGCAGGATCGCCCCGGAAAGGGCGGCCGTCTCCACCAGCATGGAATAGAGCTTTTTGAGGCTGATGCCGCCATAAAGCACCGCACCGATAATCATCGCATAGAGCACGGCAATGGTGGAAACCTCGGTTGCCGTCGCCACGCCGCCGCCGACGAGGCTGCGGATGAGGAAGGGCAGAACCAGCGCCGGTGCGGCAACCAGCGCTGCCTTGCCGACCAGCGGCCACGGGGTGCGTTTTGCGCCTTCCATGTTTTCATGCCGCGCCTTCCAGCGGGCGAGCACGGCCAGCACCAGAAGCAGCACCATGGCGATCATGAAGCCGGAGGTGAACAGGCCGGCAATCGACACGCCCGCCGCCGAACCGAGAACGATCAGCACGATGGAGGGCGGAACCGTATCGGCCATGGCGGCGCCGGTGGCGAGCAGCGCAATCATTTCCTTGGGCTTGTGGCCACGGCGCTTCATTTCCGGAAACAGCGCCGGTGCAACCGTCGCCATATCCGAAACCTTGGAGCCGGAAATGCCCGAGACCAGAAACAGCGAGCCGAGCAGCACATAGGACATGCCGGCGCGAATATGGCCGAACATCGAGGATAGCAGCTCGACAATCGCCCTGCCCATGCCGGTGGCATCGAGCACACAGCCCAGCAGCACGAAAACCGGAACCGAGAGCAGAATGATGCCCGACATGCCCTCGTCAATGCGCCCGATCATCACGATGGTCGGAACCCAGGTGGTAAAGGTCAGGTAGGCGAGGGTTCCAAGGCCGAAACAGAAGGCGATCGGTACGCCCACCACCAGAAACACCGCCACGAACAGGCCGAGGAAGATCGCCAGATTGAAATTGCCGAAAGTTTCGAGCGTCGGCGATGCCAGATAGAGCAGGCCGGAGGCGAGCGTGACGGTGGCAACGGCTGCGATGATGTCCCGCAGATTTTCCCTGCGAAAGAGATTGTTGAGGACCAGCAGCAGCATCAGACAGGCGCCAACCGGCAAGGCCGCGGCGCGGAAGGACATTGGAATATTCAGCGCCGCCGAGGTGACGACCCATTCCTCGATGGCATATTCTATCGCGGGCTTGATAATCGCCGCAAGAAATGTCGCCACCAGCACAAGCGCGAGCGAATTGACATAGCCCAGAATGCGCTGCGGAAACATGTTGAGAAACAGCGTCAGTCGCAGGTGCTCGCTGCGGTCGATGGCAATTGCCGCACCCAGCATGGCAAACCACAGGAAGCTCAACGACGCCGTTTCATCGATCCAGACGATTGGCAAATGCAGGGCATAACGCGATGTCACGCCCAGCAGAAGCAGGCCGATCATCACCGCCAGCAGCACCGCCGCCACGGCCTCGACGGGTCGCATGAACCACGAGCCTGTTACGGGCCCCGTATGCAACAGCTCTCCGTCGAGTACAAATACGTCGTCATTCGCGTTTGCGGTCATGGTCATCGGGGCCTCCTCTCCCACAGAACAACCTTCGCAACGGACTGCGGCAGACAAAGAGAGTTATCCGCGTCCAGGCCAATATCATGACCGACGCATCAGGATATATCTGTCATTGCCAGACCGGCCAGACCCCTCCAAAAGCCTGAAACTAGCGGTATATTGCCTCCACAATATGGACCGTTAAAAAACTATGCGTTTGGGATACACAGGAAAAGTGCCGAAATCAACTGTATAAATGCAGTATTGCGCGGTTTTCATCGCATGTTTATAGGTCCACATAGTGGATCATACTATAATTGATTGAAATTTATCTGTGATGTAACGAGCGCGCAGCAATTTCCGGGGCTTTTCGAGAGCCGGTCGAGACGAAAGCGCTTATGACGCCGGGCGATCCGGATGGTCTGGCGCTATGCGCTGGAGAAGTCGGGGAGCGCATCCGCTGCCTATTGCGGCAATGACGGTCATAAAATCGTCAGGTCGCACGACTTGAGCGGATAAGGCTGCCCATGGTGGACATGCTTCCACGCAGGTAGCGATGCACAATCAAAACGGTTGAGAATTGTCAGTCAGGTAAAATGAAAGACGATTGGGTCCGGGTGACGGAATACGGATGATCTTGCTTTATCAAACGAAGCAGCCGCCCGTTGGGGCGGCTGCTGTTTATCTGATGTTCTCTGTCAGCCTCAGGCTGCCTTTTCGAGTTCCTGCTTCCAGTTACCCTTGGCGGCGAGGCTGTTCATCGCAGCGCGGTGCGTGAAGGCGCGCTGGCCGGCGGCGACGTTTTCCTGCTTACCGCCCCATGTCTTGAGGGCCGTATCCTGAAGCGCGCGGCCGTAGGAATAGGTCAGAGACCAGGGCAGGTCGTAGCCGGCATTCATGGCAGAGAGATGCGCCGTTGCCTCTTCGGAGGACTGGCCGCCGGAAAGGAAGGCGATGCCCGGAACGGCGGAAGGCACGGTCGCCTTCAGAACCTTCACGGTCTTTTCCGCCACTTCCTCGACGGAAGCCTTGCGGGCCTTCTTGCCGTCGATGATCATGTTCGGCTTGAGGATCATGCCTTCAAGATTCACACGGGCGTCGAACAGGTCCGCGAAGACGGTCTGGAGAACCCATTGCGTGACTTCCGCACAGCGGTCGATGTCATGCGTGCCCGGCTCGCCGTCCATCAGCACTTCCGGCTCCACGATCGGCACGATATCCGCCTGCTGGCAGAGGGCGGCGTAACGGGCGAGCGACTGGGAGTTTGCCTTGATCGAACCCCAGCTCGGACGCTGCTCACCGATGGTGATGACGCCGCGCCATTTGGCGAAACGGGCGCCGGCCTCATGATACTTGCGCAGGCGCTCGTAAAGGCCATCGAGGCCTTCGGTGATGAATTCATGCGGGTGGAAAGCCATCGGCTTGGCGCCGATATCCACCTTGATGCCCGGCAGGCTGCCGGCCGCCTTGATGATATCCACGAAAGGCGTGCCGTCGGCGGCCTTCTGGAACAGGGTCTCTTCATAAAGAATGACGCCGGAGATGTATTTCTTCATGGCGTCGTCGGAACGGAACAGCATCTCGCGATAATCGCGGCGGGCGGTCTCGGTGGACTCCAGATTGATGCTGTCGAAACGCTTTTTGATCGTTCCCGTGGATTCGTCGGCGGCGAGCAGGCCCTTGCCGTCGGCGACCATTTTGATTGCGATGTCTTCGAGACGTTCGGTCATTTGCTATTCTCCCAAGGCACAATAAATTTCCGATAACAGAAGTTCCAGGGCAGGGAAATGGCACGCTAACTCATTGAAACGATTGAAATGATTTCAATCGTTTGAAACTTTTCCTCCCGGTGCCGCTTACCAAAAAGCAAGGCCGGACAAGCATGGCTTGTCCGGCCTCGTGTCAGGCAAGTAGGATGAGTTTACTTGGCGGCGGTCAGGATGGCAACGCCCGGCAATTCCTTGCCTTCCATCCATTCGAGGAAGGCGCCGCCGGCCGTCGAAACATAGGAGAAATCCTCGGAAACGCCGGCATGGTTGAGCGCGGCAACGGTATCGCCGCCGCCGGCGACGGAGACGAGCTTGCCGGCCTTGGTGCATTCCGCCGCGTGTTTTGCAGCGGCAACGGTCGCCGCGTCGAAGGGCTCGATTTCGAAGGCGCCGAGCGGGCCGTTCCAGACCAGCGTTTCGGCGCGGGAAATCCAGGCCTTGATGCTTTCAACCGATTTTGGGCCGACATCGAGAACCATGGCATCAGCGGGAATGGCGTTGATGTCGACGATTTCATTGGCCGCACCGGCCTTGAATTCGCGGGCGACAACGCCGTCCTCCGGCAGAACGATGGCGCAGCCGGATGTAGCAGCCTCGATCATGATCTGCTTTGCGGTCTCTGCGAGATCATGCTCGCACAGCGATTTGCCGACCTGCGCGCCGCGGGCGGCGAGGAAGGTGTTGGCCATGCCGCCGCCGATGACGAGGGCATCGACCTTTTTGACGAGGTTCATCAGCAGATCGATCTTGCTCGAAACCTTGGCGCCGCCGACGATGGCGACGACCGGACGGACTGGCTGGCCGAGACCCTTTTCCAGAGCCTCAAGCTCGGCCTGCATGGTGCGGCCGGCATAAGCGGGCAGGTGGCGTGCAAGGCCTTCGGTGGAAGCGTGCGCGCGGTGGGCGGCGGAGAAGGCGTCGTTCACATAGATATCGCCATTGGCTGCCAGAGCTTCGACGAAGGCCGGGTCGTTCTTTTCCTCGCCCTTGTGGAAACGGGTGTTTTCCAGAAGCAGGATATCGCCGTCGTTCAGTTTCGCGACGGCATCCGCCGCCGGCGCACCGACGCAGTCGGTCGCGAAGGAAACGGCGTGATCCAGCACTTCCTCGACGGCGGGCACGATCTGGGAAAGCGACATATCGGCCACCGGTTCGCCCTTCGGACGGCCGAAATGGGCAAGCAGAATGACTTTCGCGCCCTTGGAGGACAATTCCAGAATGGTCGGCGCAACGCGTTCGATACGGGTTGCGTCCGTCACCTTGCCATCTGCGACCGGCACGTTGAGATCAACGCGGACGAGAACGCGCTTTCCGGCAATGTCGTTGAGGTCGTCGAGGGTCTTGAAAGCGGGCATAGGTCGATCCTGATTTGTTGCGAGTTCGGCACGGACCATACTATGCCTGATTGACGACGCAAGCCGGTCAGGCCTCATTTTCTCTCACTGTATTCGGAGCGGCGGGGGCGCTTTCTTCAACGTTGGCGGAGTGTGGCTGGCGCTTCTCTGCCAGATGGTTGCGCACACGATTGAGGATTTCCGAAAAGCTGATGAAGATCGGCAGGCTGGTGGCCGGTTCCACCGGTTCGAGGGAGATGCCCACACCGGTTATCGCCTCGTGTTCGTCCAATGTGCGGACGATCAGCACGATGGAGCCGAGGCGCACGCGGTCGGCATAATCGGCCTTTCCGGCAAGACGGGCCTCGATGAGTTCCGCGACGCTCATCGCCTGTTCGGCGGGCGAAAGCAGGCCGGGACCATAGGCTGCGTCCAGCTCCTTCGCTGGACGGGCGGGCGAGATCGCGAAGGTGCCGAAGAAATCGGCGTCGTCATCGGCAACCGGCAGGGCGCTGGCGAACAGTCGGTCGATCAGGCGGGAATAGCCGGGCGCGATGAAGAGGTAGACGAGATCGTTCTCGCGCAGCCGTCCGGCATATTGGTAGCGGATCGATTTGCCGTCGCGCACCACCAGCGAGGGCATGGCCCAGCGCGGAATACGTTCGCCCTGCATGATGGCGCTGCCCTTGGCGACCCGGTAGGAGATCAGTTCGTGATTGGCGGTGCCGGGAAGGTCCACCTCCAGCTTGTCCACCTCGCCCATGCGCGGCGGCACGATCAGTCCGAGTTTCGTCGCTACCGGCTTGATGGTCCAGCCCTGCACCAGCAGCGACACCAGCACGATGATGAAAGCGGCGTTGAAATAGACCTGCGCATCGTCAAGGCCGCCGAGAATGGGCATGATGGCGAGCAGGATGGAAACCGCGCCGCGCAGGCCCACCCATGCCACGAAGGAGGTTTCCTGCTGGGTATAGTTGAAGGGCATCAGGCTCAGCCAGACCGCGAGCGGGCGGGCGACGAAGATCAGGAACAGCGCGAGCAGCACGGCCGGAATGGCGATTGCCGGAAACTGCGACGGGGTGGCGAGCAGGCCGAGCATCAGGAACATGATGATCTGGGCAAGCCAGGTCAGCCCCTCATGGAAACGGCGAATGGTTTCCTTGGCGAAAATCCGGCGGTTGCCGGCAACGATGCCTGCCACATAGACCGCCAGAAAACCGCTGCCGCCAATTGTGCCGGTGAAGGAGAAGACCAGCAGCGCCAGCGCCAGCACGAAGATGGGCGCCAGCCCGCGGTCGGCGGCGAAACGGTTGACGACGGTGGCGATCATGACGCCGCCGAGCAGGCCGAAAATCACGCCAAGGCCCATCTGCTCGATGAAAAGCAGCAGAAAGCCGCTATCGATGCCGGCCAGCCCCTGGCCCTTGGCGATGATTTCGACCAGGGCGATGGTGAGGAAGATCGCCATCGGATCGTTGGTGCCGGATTCGACTTCCAGCGTCGAACGCACCTGATCGCGGATATGGATGCCGCCGATGCGCAGCAGGAAGAACACGGCCGCCGCGTCCGTGGAGGCGACGATGGCGCCAAGCAGCAGGCCCTCAAGCCATGAAAGCCCGAGCAGCAGGGCCGCCGCGCCGGCAAAAAAGACGGATGTGAGGATGACGCCGACTGTGGCGAGAGCGACGGCGGGTGCTGCGGAAAGCCGGAAGGACTGGATAGATGTGCCGAACCCGGAATCGAAGAGGATGACGGCAAGCACGAGCGAGCCGAGCATATAAGCCAGCGGATTGTTGGTGAATTCGATGCCGAGGCCGTCCACACCGGCTACAAGGCCGATCATCAGGAAAAGCAAGAGGAGGGGCGCGCCGAAACGGAAGGCGATGAGGCTGGAAAAGGCGGCGACGAGAACGAGAACGGTTGCGACCAGCAACAGAAGATAAAATGATTCCACGTCCACCGCCTCATTCAAACCGCGTTGATAGACCGCAACCCGTGGCGCAATGAATGCTCTGCGCGTCTGCAGTCAATGCGCCACGGGTTGCGGTCTGTCAGCGCTGTTTCTGCTGGCGTTGAAAGGCGACGCAAGGCGGGGTGTATCGAATGATACGGCAGGGCCGAAGTGCATTGCGCACGACCGTTATCCCTGTTCTCCTTGTCCGTTTCAAAATGGACCAGACAAAGGCAGGAAATTGGAATTTTTTCGGCGTGCAGGGAAAACATGCAAGGCCTGGAGAAGCGGCACATACTCTGCAGAAACAATTCATCAGCCGGTGTTTGAGCGTAACATAGAGACAATGCAGCTGCGTTAGTTCTCGCCTCCGAATTGCTTTACCCATGATCGGAGCGATCGGATGAAACGGATATCTACCTTTATGATGCTGCTGGCGGCCAGCCCGATAATTTCGGGTTGCTCGAGTACGGAGCAGACGGCAGAAAACATGGCCGCGCAACGAGAGCGCTGTCGCGTCTTCGGCTATTACGAGGGCTCGCGGGATTTCGCCGACTGCATGATGAAACTCTCCATGCAGCAAAGCGAATTGAGGCAACAGACTTTCGATACGATCTGGAGCAGTGCCGGGAATTCCGGTCCGGTCATTATCAACAATAGAAAATGACGAATGCGCGTGCCTCTTCCGGCTGGTTGAGGGACGGCTTGCATCGTCGCTTGGCCAGTGACGGTTTTCGATCCGAAGCGCCCCGCCTTGCTTCGGGATCGACGCTGGCGGGATCCCTCACTCCCGCCGGCATTTTTCAGGCAAACAAAAACCGGCAGGATTGTTCCTGCCGGTTTTTTTATGGAAGCGATGCCTGCTTAGATGGTCTTCGCGAAGGCGACGGCCGTGTCCGACATGCGGTTGGAGAAGCCCCATTCGTTGTCGTACCAGGACAGAACGCGCACGAACTTGCCTTCCATGACCTTGGTCTGGTCGATCGCGAAGATCGAGGAATGGCTGTCGTGGTTGAAGTCGCGGGAAACCAGCGGCTCTTCGGTATAGCCGAGAATGCCCTTCAGCTTGCCGTTGGCGGCAGACTTGATCGCCTCGTTGATTTCCTCGACCGTCGTGTCGCGCTTGGCGATGAACTTGAAGTCGACGACCGAAACGTTCGGGGTCGGAACGCGGATCGAGGTGCCGTCCAGCTTGCCCTTGAGGTGCGGCAGAACGAGGCCAACGGCCTTGGCGGCGCCCGTCGAGGTCGGGATCATGGAAAGGGCTGCGGCGCGGGCGCGGTACAGATCCTTGTGCATGGTGTCCAGCGTCGGCTGGTCGCCCGTGTAGGAGTGGATCGTGGTCATGAAACCATGATCGATGCCGACGACGTCATCGAGAACCTTCACGACCGGCACGAGGCAGTTGGTGGTGCAGGACGCGTTGGAAATGACCAGATGGTCCTTCGTCAGCTGGTCGTTGTTGACGCCGAAAACGACCGTCAGGTCTGCGCCGTCAGCCGGAGCCGAAACGATGACGCGCTTTGCGCCGGCCGTCAGGTGAGCGGCCGCCTTGTCGCGGGCGGTGAAAATGCCCGTGCATTCCAGCGCGATGTCGACGCCGAGTTCCTTGTGCGGCAGCGTTGCGGGATCGCGAACAGCCGTAACCTTGATCGGCTTGCCGCCGCCAACGATGATCGTGTCGCCTTCGACCTTCACATCGGCCGGGAACTTGCCGTGGATCGAATCGTAGCGCAGCAGGTGCGCGTTGGTTTCAACCGGGCCGAGGTCGTTGATGGCAACGACTTCGATATCGGTGCGGCCGGATTCGACGATGGCGCGCAGGACGTTGCGGCCGATGCGGCCGAAGCCGTTAATGGCAACTTTTACAGTCATTTACAGTCTCCCGAACAAGAATGGGCGTGGTCTTTGCTGAATGGTGAGGGCCTGGGAAGCCCTCACGCAAGTTTTGCCTCGACTGCGGCGACGACGGCTTCCGCCGTGATGCCGAAGTGCTTGAAGAGATCCTTCGCCGGCGCGGACGCTCCAAAGGAGTGCATGCCGACGAAAGCACCGTCGTTACCGATGAAATAATCCCAGCCCTGGCGGATGGCGGCTTCGACCGCTATTCTGACCGGAGCCTTGCCGATGATGGCGTTGCGATAGGTTTCCGGCTGTTCCTTGAAAAGCTCGAAGCAGGGAACGGAAACGACACGGACGGAAACGCCGTTGTCCTTCAACGTTGCGGCGGCCTTCAGCGCCACTTCGACTTCCGAACCGGATGCGAAGATCGAAACCTTGGCGTCGCTGGCGGAGACGAGTTCGTAAGCGCCGTAAGCGGAGAGGTTCTTCTCTTCATATTCCTTGCGCGAGGGCGCAAGGTTCTGGCGGGTAAGGGCCAGCGCGGAAGGACGATGCTTCTGCTCGAGAGCCAGCTGCCAGCATTCCGCCGTTTCGGTTTCATCCGCCGGGCGGAAGACGAGCAGGTTCGGAATGGCGCGCAGGGCTGCGATCTGCTCCACCGGCTGGTGGGTCGGGCCGTCTTCGCCGACGCCAATGGAATCATGCGTCAGAACGTGGACGACACGGATGCCCATGAGCGCTGCAAGGCGGATCGACGGACGGCAATAATCCGAGAAGATCAGGAAGCCGCCGGCATAGGGGATGAGACCGCCATGGAGCGCGATGCCGTTCATCGCGGCAGCCATACCGTGCTCGCGGATGCCGTAATGCAGATAACGGCCAGAGAAATCCGTCGGCGTGATGGACTTCATCTGGCTGGTCTTGGTGTTGTTGGACGGCGTCAGGTCAGCCGAACCGCCGATCATTTCCGGCAGGACGCCGTTGATGACTTCGAGCGAATCTTCCGAGGCCTTGCGGGTGGCCACAGTCGGGTTGTTTTCGATGATCTTCTTCTTGAAGGCATCGATGGCGCTGTCGAAATTGCCAGGCAGGTCGCCGGCGAAGCGGCGCTTGAATTCGGCCTTCTTGCCGGCTTCAGCGGCTTCAAGGCGGGCTTCCCAGTCCTGGCGGGTCTTGGTGGAGCGCAGGCCGGCGAGACGCCATGCATCGAGCACGTCTTCCGGAACGACGAAGGCTTCGGCTTCCCAGTTCAGATGCTTGCGGGTGGCGGCGATTTCTTCGGCGCCGAGCGGGTTGCCGTGAACCTTGTGGGTGCCCTGCTTGTTGGGCGCGCCGAAACCGATGACGGTCTTGCAGGCGATGAAGGTCGGGCGGTCGGATTTCTGCGCGGCTTCGATGGCGGCGGCAATCGCGTCCGGATCGTGGCCGTCGACGCGGATGGTGTTCCAGTGAACGGCCTGGAAGCGGGCGATCTGGTCGGTGCTGTCAGAGAGGCCGACTTCGCCGTCGATGGTGATGTTGTTGTCATCCCAGAACAGAACGAGCTTGTTGAGCTTCAGGTGGCCGGCAAGCGCGATGGCTTCGTGGCTGATGCCTTCCATGAGGCAGCCGTCGCCGCAGAGCACATAGGTGAAGTGGCTCTGCAGGTCGGAGCCGAATTCCTCTTCCAGCTTGCGTTCGGCAATCGCCATGCCGACGGCGTTCGCGATGCCCTGGCCGAGCGGGCCGGTCGTCGTTTCGATGCCGGTCGCGTGGCCATATTCGGGGTGGCCGGCGGTCTTGGAACCGAACTGACGGAAACGCTTGATCTCGTCGATCGTCATGTCCTCGTAGCCCGTCAGATAGAGCAGCGAGTAAAGAAGCATCGAGCCATGACCTGCCGACAGCACGAAGCGGTCGCGATCCGCCCAGAGCGGCGCCTTGGGATCGAATTTCAGGTAACGGGTGAAGAGAACGGTGGCGACATCAGCGGCGCCCATCGGCAGACCGGGATGGCCTGAATTGGCCTTCTCCACTGCATCCATGGCAAGAAATCGGATCGCATTTGCCATCCGGTTGTGTTTGTCGCGAGAAATCATGGCTTTTCCGTCTGTTTCCGGGTGAAAGGAGATAGTTTTACGCAACTATCCAAAAAGCGGGTTGATCCATAGCAGGTGAGGCCGGCAAGTCAATAAATCCACGGGCGTTTGCGGTTCGCTGAGGGAGAAAAAATCGTTTAGAAAATCGGGCATCCTGACAAAATCCGTGCGATAGGCGCTGCCGCCTCTTCGTTCATCCACAGAGCAAAACGTCTCAATGCACTGGTTTGATTGACGGGATGGTAAATCGGGTAATAACCTCGTGATTGTTGAAAAGGCCTGAAACCGGACGATTCGGCCGGTGGCGTGCGAGTTGGAAAAAACGATGTCGGCTGACAAGACCGTACAATCTGCGCTGACGGAGCTGAATGCTGCCATCACAAATCTCGAAAATGCCATCGATATGCGTATCGAGCGGCAAAGGGAGACGGGCGAGATCGATAATGAGGTCAAGCGGGTCCATGTCGACCGCGCAAGGCTCGCGCATGAGCTGGATCAGGCCGAGTTTCGCGCCAATCGTCTTGAAGAAGTCAACCGCGAGGTTTCCCGCCGGCTGGTGACGGCGATGGAGACGATCCGCGCGGTGCTGGATCGATAGGAGCGGGCTCATGGCGCAAGTCACAGTTATGATCGACGGCAAGGCCTATCGCATGGCGTGCGAGGCGGGGCAGGAAGACCATCTGACCGATCTCGCGACGAGGTTCGACCGGTATGTCGGGCACCTCAAGAGCCAGTTCGGCGAAATTGGCGATCTTCGCCTGACCGTCATGGCGGGCATCATGGTGATGGACGAGCTTTCCGAACTCAATCGCAAGATCGAGAAGCTGGAAGGGGAAGTCGCATCCCTTTCCCGCAACCGCGACGGCATGGCCGAGCACCGGGCGAAATCGGACGAGATGGTGGCGCTCGCCATCGGCGATCTGGCCGACCGCCTGAACGGGATTACCGAAAAACTGCTGGCGCGGCCGAAGCCCGCCGCGCATTGATGGCCTGAAGGTTTCTGAGGCGGCAAAATTTCGCGCGCTGCCCTCTGGCGGTTTTCTCCGATCCGTCCTATATCTTCTATGCGTTCTGCGCTTCCCGACAGGAACCACAATCCCTGGGGCCATACTCGATCCAAAGGGAGCTGTCCCTGGCCAGTCCCGTGGGGCTGGACACACGGTGCCCACCTACTTTTGTAGGCGCCCAGGATCGTAAATCTCCATCGGTCGCCGTGGATCGCGCTTGAAGTTTCGGATCAACCTCCGGGGCTTCCCTGTATCCTTGATATATTCGACAGTCATTTTTCATAACTGCCGGACGCGGCTTTTTTATATCGCCGTCATTGCAATGGCGGAACAATTCCTTATTATCCGGATTGGTATGTCTGTCATGCCCTTTTAAAAAAAGGGCGCTGCGGTCAAAACCGCGACGTGCCGTTCAACAGCCCAAAGAGCTAAACTTGTTTACTGAAATTATGATCGTGGTCCTGCTCACCGTATTGAACGGTGTGCTTGCCATGTCCGAGCTTGCCGTTGTCTCCTCCAGACCGGCGAGGCTCAAAGTGCTTGCCACACAAGGCAGCAAGGGCGCCACAATGGCGCTCAGCCTTTCCGAAAATCCCGGACGCTTTCTCTCCACGGTGCAGATCGGCATCACGCTGGTCGGCGTCCTTTCCGGCGCTTTTTCCGGCGCCACGCTCGGCGCGCGCTTCACGGCGTGGCTTCTGGAGCAGGGCGTTCCCGACCGTGCCGCCGATGCGCTCGGCGTCGGCTCGGTGGTCGTCGCCATCACCTATCTGTCGCTGATCGTCGGGGAACTTGTGCCCAAGCAGATTGCGCTGCGCGATCCCGAAAAGGTCGCCGCCCGCGTCGCCCCCACCATGATGCTGCTGTCCAAGGTCGGCGCGCCGCTGGTGTGGCTGCTCGACCGGTCGGGCAAGGCCGTTCTGGCGCTTCTCGGCCATAGCGGTGAATCCAACGCGTCGGTCACCGACGATGAAATCCGCACGGTTCTGGCCGAAGCCCACAGTGCCGGTGTGATCGAGACCGAGGAATCGGCGATGATCACCAGCGTCATGCGCCTTGCCGACCGCAATGCGCGCGGCCTGATGACACCGCGTCGCGATGTGGAAGTGGTCGATATCGAAGACAGCGCCGAAGAAATCCGCGAGCAGCTTCGCCAGACGCAGCGTTCGCGGCTGCCGGTGCGCAACGGCGCTTCGGATGAAATTCTCGGCGTGCTTTTCGCCAAGGACGCTTTCGATGCGCTGGCTTCCGGCAAGGAACTCAACATTCGCGAGCTTCTGCGGGAAGTGCCGGTCGTATCGGATCTGACGAGCGCGGTGGACGTCATCCAGTCGCTGCGCCGTTCCACCGTACATATGGTGCTGGTCTACGACGAATACGGCCATTTCGAAGGCATCATCAGCTCCGGCGACGTGCTGGAAGCCATCACCGGCGCGTTCCAGGAAGATGACGATGAGGAGCCGGCCATGGTCGAGCGCGAGGACGGTTCGTTCCTCGTCGCCGGCTGGATGCCCGCCGATGAGTTCGCTTATCGCATGGGTTTCCAGATCGACGAGGATGCCGAGTTCGAGACCGTTGCCGGTCTGGTTCTGGACGAGTTCCGCCGCCTGCCGGAACTGGGCGAACATGTCACCCGCAATGGCTGGCGTTTCGAGGTCATCGATCTCGATGGCCACCGCATCGACAAGGTTCTCGTGAGCCGGGCCGCCTGATGCCCGGTGACGTTGCCGAAAAAGCAAGGCTGCGCGGCGAAAGGCTCGCCGCGCGCGATGCGCTGACGCTGGCGGAGCGCCAGCAGAAGAGCCAGTCCATAACGGCCCATGGCGCCTCCGATATCCCCTTTGCACCGGGCACCGTAATTTCCGGCTTCATGCCGATCCGCTCCGAGGCCGATACCCGGCCGCTGATGGAAGCGTTGCGGACAACGGGCGGGCGTCTTGTCCTGCCCGTTGTGCTGGATCGTGAAACCATCGTCTTCCGCGCCTTTGAAACGGATACGCCGCTGGTGAAGACCGGCTTCGGCACGACCGGTCCGGGTGAGGATGCGGAGGTTCTCGATCCGGATATTCTGCTCGTGCCTCTCTCCGTCTTCGATGGCAAAGGTCAGCGGGTCGGTTATGGCGCGGGCCATTATGACCGCGCCATTGCGCGGTTGCACGCAAGGGGTCGTCAGCCTGTGCTCATCGGCGTCGCCTTCGATTGTCAGGAAGTGCCGTCCGTACCGGCGGAGCCACATGATGTGTCGCTTCACGCCATTCTGACGGAAAGCGGCCTGCGCTGGTTTTCCGCCCCGTTGTCGATCTCCGATAGTGGGCAAAAGGCGCTTTAGCACTTTTTAAAAGATGGATTACCCGCTGGAGGGTCTCCACTTTTCCTTGAATGGCGAAGACCCTCTAACTCTTTGTTTCGTCGCATTTCCGGACGGAAAACCGGGTTCCACTTTTCCTGGAAATGCACTAGAGGGGACGAAATATAGAAACATGCGCAAGATCGGGGCGGGTGAATGAGGCTTCTTTTTCTCGGAGATATGGTTGGCAAGACCGGACGCACGGCTGTCTGGGAGCGGTTGCCGGGGCTGATTTCCGACCTGAAGCTGGATTTCGTCATCGTCAACGGTGAAAATGCTGCCGGCGGTTTCGGTATCACCGAAGATATCTATCTCGAGACCATCAATGCCGGCGCCGATGTGGTGACGACCGGCAACCATGTCTGGGACCAGAAGGAAGCGGTTTCCTTCTGTGAGCGCCACGACCAGTTCCTGCGGCCCGCCAATTATCCGGATGGTACGCCGGGCAAGGGCTCGGGCATTTTTTATGCCCGCAACGGCGCGCGCATACTGGTTGCCAACATCATGGGCCGGGTCTTCATGCATCCGGAACTGGACGATCCCTTCAAGTCGGCGGAAAACATTCTTGCCGCCTGCCCGCTGAAGGAACAGGCCGACGCCATCATTTTCGATTTCCACGCGGAAGCGACCAGCGAAAAACAGTGTTTCGGCCATTTCGTCGATGGGCGCGCTAGCTTCGTTGTCGGCACCCACACCCATGTTCCGACCGCCGATGCCCAGATATTGAACGGCGGAACCGCTTACATGTCGGATGCCGGTATGTGCGGCGATTATGACAGCTCGCTTGGCATGGAGAAGGAAGAGCCGATCAACCGCTTCATTTCCAAAATGCCGAAGGGCCGTTTCGAGGCAGCGAGCGGACCTGCGACGATCTGCGGTGTCGGCGTTGAGATTTCCGACCGAACCGGACTTGCGGAAAAGATTGCGCCGCTGCGCATCGGGCCGCGGCTTTCGGAAACCCTGCCGTCCTTCTGGGTTTAATCTTCCCCCGACGCGTTCACAATGACGAGAGTGTGAGCTCTTGTAACTGGACGCTCGCCAAAACCTGTCCCATCCTCTCAGCTTCGCAAGTTCAGGGGAGTGGCATGATGCTGCGCGTGCTAATGCTTGCAATATCGGGGCTGATCGCCTGTTCGGGAGCGGCCTTCTCCCAGACGGCGAGCCGCCCTCCCGTCAGCCAGTGCCAGGCGATCGCCAGCAACATTCCGGGCGTCATGTTCGCGAGCTTCAATCCGCCGGGTGTTCAGCTGGCGCAGGCGACGGCGAAGGAAGAGGTGAAGATCAGCTTCATCGGCCATTCCACCTATCTCATCGAAAGCCCCGGCGGTGTGACTATCGCCACCGATTATAACGGCGTCTATCGTCCGCCCGTCACGCCGACTGTCGTGACGATGAACCGGGCGCATTCGACGCATTTTACCCTCAGTCCGGACCCGGCCATTCAATATGTGCTGCATGGCTGGAGCGATACGCCGGGAGAAAAGGCCGAGCACAAGGTTCTGGTGGGCGATGTCTATATCCGCAATGTCGCAACCGATATCCGCAACCGCTGGGGCGATTACGAGTCCTTCCAGGAGAACGGCAATTCCATCTTCATCTTCGAGGTTGCCGGGCTGTGCATCGGCCATCTCGGGCATCTGCATCATGAGTTGACGGATACGCATTATGCCGAGATCGGCCGTCTGGATGTTCTGATGGTGCCGGTGGATGGCGGGCTGACCATGGGGGCCGACAGCATGAGCCGGGTGGTCAAGCGCCTGCGCTCCGCGCTTATCCTGCCGATGCACCGCACCGGCCCGCCGCTGGAGCAGTTTCTGACGATGTTCGGCGAAAGTTTCCGCATTGCCTATGCGACCGATCCGGTGATCCGCGTTTCGATGAGGAACCTTCCCCGCCAGCCGCAGATACTGGTGCCAAAAGGCATGTAGCATAGCGACGGGCGAGGAAGGCCGGGGAGAGCCGTTTCTCAGGCAAAGGTGAGGTGCTGGCGAACGCCGACGTCAGGCGTCTTGTCATCCGACATGTTCGCCTTGGCGATTTCCCAGCCGAATTTCAGCGTGCTGTCCGTCGAAGCCCAGATATCGGCATCGTCGACATGCAACGCCAGCATGGTCAGTTGCGGGTCGCTTTTGCCATGTTCGTACCATGCGGCGGTGACGGAGTTCCAATATTCGTCGATCTTGGTTTTATCCTCGCGCGCTTCGAGGATGCCTGAAAGGCAGGCGTGGTAGTCATGGTCCTTGCCCACCACGCAGAAATGCGCCCGGGAGCCGGATTTCAGCGATTTCACCAGATCGGTGTCTTTTTTGGAGAAAAACCAGATGGTGTTGGTCTTGGGGTCCGCATGAGGCGCCATGGGCTGCATGTGGTTGTGCAGTCCTTCGAGACCGAGCATGCCGGCATGGACGGAATTGATCTCGTCCCAGAGCTGGCGGGCCGGTGCTTCTCGTGCTTCAGTCAGGCTGACCATATGTTTTCTCCTTCGGGTGTCATGCTGCGACGGAGGAAAAATGCCCTGTTCCGCCGCGTTCATGATCAGAACGAAGAGCGGATAAATCAGTTCCTTCCGTTGTTGCAGCAAGAGAAAGCGCTTGCGGGGTTGAATGGCGCGGCTATCGCACTTATAAGGCCCGCAATCTCCAAATTACGACAATCAGGTTTTCCATGGCTGGTCATTCACAGTTCAAGAACATCATGCACCGCAAGGGCAAGCAGGACTCCGTGCGGTCCAAAATGTTTTCCAAGCTTGCGCGCGAAATCACCGTTGCGGCAAAGACGGGCATGCCCGACCCGAACATGAACCCGCGCCTGCGTCTGGCAATCCAGAACGCCAAGGCCCAGTCCATGCCCAAGGACAACATCGAGCGTGCGATTAAGAAGGCGTCCGGCGCGGATGGCGAAAACTATGACGAAGTCCGTTACGAGGGTTACGGCCCGGGCGGCGTCGCCGTCATCGTCGAGGCCCTGACGGACAACCGCAACCGCACCGCCTCCAACGTTCGCTCCATCTTCACCAAGGCCGGCGGCGCTCTCGGCGAAACCGGTTCGGTCTCCTTCTCTTTCGATCGGGTTGGCGAAATCTCCTACAAGGCTGAAGTCGGCGATGCCGACAAGGTCATGGAAGCCGCCATCGAGGCCGGTGCCGACGATGTCGAATCTTCCGAAGATGGTCACACCATCATCTGCGGTTTCGAAGCGATGAACGAGGTTTCCAAGGCGCTGGAAGGCGTGCTGGGCGAAGCCGAAAGCGTCAAGGCCATCTGGAAGCCGCAGAACACGGTGCCTGTGGATGAAGAAAAGGCGCAGTCGCTGATGAAGCTCATCGACAATCTCGAAGACGATGACGACGTGCAGAACGTCTATTCCAACTTCGAAGTGTCCGAAGAAATTCTCGCCAAGCTTTCCGCCTGACGTCTCATATTTCAAAAAAAGCCCCGGTAGCGTCCGCTCCGGGGCTTTTTGTTTAGGCAGCCTTCTTTATGGAGGTTCGCACGTCAGCAAAAATCTCCACGGATCGCAGCCGCTTTTCGATGTCATGGATCGGCATGGAAACGATCAGCTCATCCGCCTGCGTTTCCGCCAGGAAGCCGTCGAGATGGCGTTGGATCGTCTCAGGCGAGCCCACGGCTGCGAAACGCAGCGTGTGTTCGACAGAGAAACGTTCCATCTCGTTCCAGTAATCGTCCATGCTGTGCACCGGCTTCGGAAACTGCGTGCGCACGTTGCGGCGCAGGTTGACGAATTGCTGCTGCGACGAGGTGAAGAGATGTTGCGCCTCCTCGTCCGTATCGGCGCCGACGCCCATCACACCCACCATCACATAGGGCTTGTCCAGCACTTCGGAAGGCTGGAAGCGCTCGCGATAGATATGGATGGCTTCCATCAGCATATCCGGCGCGAAATGTGAGGCGAAGGAATAGGGCAGGCCGAGGGCTGCGGCGAGATGTGCGCTATAGGTGCTGGAGCCGAGCAGCCAGATCGGCACGTTGGAATTCATGCCCGGCACAGCGAGAATGGCTTGATCCTGTTGCGGCGGGCCGAGGTAACGCTGGAGTTCGACGATATCGTGCGGGAAGTTTTCCGCGCCGGCATCGAGATTGCGGCGCAGCGCCCGTGCCGTGCGCATGTCGGTTCCGGGCGCACGGCCGAGACCGAGATCGACACGGCCGGGAAGCAGCGCCGCAAGCGTGCCGAACTGCTCGGCGATGACGAGCGGGGAGTGGTTGGGCAGCATGATGCCGCCGGAGCCGACGCGGATATGTTTCGTGGCCGCGCCCACATGGGCGATGACCAGCGATGTTGCAGCACTGGCGATACCCGGCATGCCGTGGTGCTCCGCCAGCCAGATGCGGTTATAGCCGTGTTCTTCGGCCTTGATCGCCATTCGGCGGGAATTTTCAAGCGCCTCGCTGACGCTCTCGCCTTCGCCGATGGGCGAAAGGTCGAGAATGGAAAAGGGGATCATCCGACGCTCCTGCGAAATTTAAATCTTTGCTGCGGATGTAAGGCGCGTGTCCCGATTTACCAGTGAAGTCGCGCAGAATTGAAGGATGGTTCAAAAAAATTGGGGCCTCCGAAGAGGCCCTTTTGCTTTTTCAGCCTGCCCGCCGAATTTGTCGGGCGTCGCGATGACCAGCCGCATCCCGGTCGGAAGCCAGCGTGAATTGTCCAAGCCTGCCATCCATTTCACCCGCTTCGGAGGCGAGATTGTGAATGGCGGCCGTCGTTTCTTCCACCATGGCGGCATTCTGCTGGGTCATGGTGTCGAGGCTGGCGACGGTGCTGTTGATTTCCGAGAGCGTGTGCGCTTCCTCGCGGGTGGAGTCCATGATCTCCTCGATGCGCGCGCTGATGGTCTGCACATGCTTGCCGATGCCGGAAAGCGACGTGCCTGCTTTTTCCACCAGCGCCACGCCGGCGGAAACCTCGTCGGTGGAGCGTTTCAGCAGGCTGGTGATCTCCTTTGCGGCCGCCGCCGAACGCTGCGCCAGTTCGCGCACCTCCTGCGCCACGACCGCAAAGCCCTTGCCTGCTTCGCCCGCGCGGGCTGCCTCCACGCCGGCATTGAGGGCGAGAAGATTGGTCTGGAAGGCGATTTCATCGATGACGCCGATGATCTGGTTGATCTGGCGTGACGAGGTCTGGATCGCCTCCATGGCGGCGATGGTCTGCTCCATCACGCGGCTGGATGCCGTGGCCTCCGCGCTGGCATCGCGGGCGATCCGCGTTGCCTGTTCGGCGCGTTCGATCTGGTCGCGAACGGCCTCCGTGATCGCCTTGATGGCGCTTGCCGTTTCGGTGATGGAAGCTGCCTGTCGCTCGGTACGTTCGGCGAGCTGATCGGCGCCCACCCGCATTTCCTCGGAACCGCCACGAACCGCGGCGGAGTTGCCGCCGATGGCCTGCATGGTTTCGCTGAGCCGGGAAAGCGCCGTGTTGAAGTTATGGCGCAGGCTTTCGAGATCGTCGGGGAAGACGGTTTCGATACGATAGGCGAGATTGCCGTTCGCCAGCCGATCCAGACCTTCATCCAGGGAATGCACGACCATCTGCAGGGTGCCGGCCTCGGCCTCCCGTTCCGCAAGATGCGCGCGGCGGGCCGTTTCGGCTTCCTCACGCGTGCGCGATGCGGTTTCTTCCATCTCCCGCTGCAGGATGAGCTTTTCGCGGAAACTGCCGAGCGCCCGCGCCATGCGGCCGATCTCGTCCTTCCGGTCCTGATTGCCGATCTCCGCATCGAGACGGCCTGCGGCCACTTCGCCGGTCAGTCCCGCAAGCTTTTCCAGCGGTGCGAACAGGCGCCGCGCGAAGAAGGCCGTCGCCGCGCACATGGCGGCCAGAACGCAAAGGCCGATCACGGCCAGCGTGCCGGCAATCGAAACCGAGCCCGCATTCAATTCGCTGCGCAGCATGCTTTCCACTGCGAGATATTTTTCCCCGGCAAAGGAGAAGGGGCGGGCATAGGCATTGGCCTCGCCATCGGCACGGTCGATCTTGGCAATCGTCATGCCCGTCGTATTCAGCGCCTGCCCATGGAAGCCATAGATTGCCGGATCGAGGCCGACCAGCCTGTTACCCTCCACGCCGATAACCTTGCCATCGGCGGAAACGATTGCGGACTGTTCGGAACTGCCGGCCGTCACACCCTTCGTGAGGATTTGGCTGAAGACCTCTTCCTTGACCCGGAAGAGCACGATGCCCTTGAACGCGCCGAACTTGACGACCGAAACGCCGAAATAAATGCCGGCCTCTTTCGTGGCGGCATCGATGCGCAGGCCGGAGAAGCTGGTCTGCGCCACGTCGTTCACGGCCTTTTCGGCATTCGCGGCGCCGCGTGCGAAAGCCGCGCCGAGGCCGCTTTCCGCCCAGGCGCTGCCGGTGACGGTTTCCCCGAAAGCCGATCCTTTCAGGTAAGAGTAATAGACCGTGCCTGCGGGATCGATGAAGAGAACGTCGCTGAACGGCGTTCCCTGCAGATAACCGCCAATATCCGTCTGGGTCTTCTCATGGGTTGAATAATAGAAGCCGCTTGGGCTTTCCGGCTTGATCAGTTTTTCCTTTTCGCCAAAGGGGTTTTCCTTGACGAAGACGCGCTGCAGTTCCGCCTTCGCATCGCCGGAGTTCTTCTGCACGGTCGCCCAGCCGCTGCGCATGGAGACGACAGCCATTTGCAGGGATTCGATCTTGGCAATGGAATCCGCCTGTGTTTTCAGCTGCTCAAGACGCTCCTGGAGCATGTCGCCGCGAAAGACGAGAATGCTCTCCATGGATTTCGACGCCTGTTCTTCAAGAACGCCGCTGCTGCTTTGATAACCGAGAAGTGTCAGAGCCCCGGTCGAGATCGCCATAAGCGCCAGGAAAATCGCCAGCACTTTGGTGGATATAGAATGAAAACGGTTCAGCATGGCCGATACAGCCCCCAATGCCGGATCAGTTCCCGCGCCATGCATGTGGCGCCACCGGATGGCTGATATGGCTCAAATATTATGCCGCGGATCATCATGTCCGCAGCTCCCCTTTTTTGATTTTGTGGGGGAACAATGCGGTACGCGGTTTAAGCAGAGGTAAATGCTGCACTGCAAATTTGATGAATGTTGTCGTTTTGTTCACTTATCGCTGGCAGGGTCGCAGCCGGAAAGATAAGGTGCCTCATGCAAAAGACGATTCGAATCATTGGCATTGACCCCGGATTAAGGCGCACCGGCTGGGGGGTGATCGACACTCTCGGCAACAGCCTGCGGTTTGTCGCCTCCGGCACGGTGACGTCGGACGGCGATATGGATCTGGCCTCGCGGCTCTGCCAGCTGCATGACGGGCTGGCGGATATTGTGCACAGCCACCAGCCTGATGAAGCGGCGGTGGAACAGACTTTCGTGAACAAGGATGCGGTTGCGACCCTGAAACTCGGCCAGGCGCGCGGCATCGCCATGCTGGTTCCGGCGCGCGCAGGGTTGCCGGTCTTCGAATATGCGCCGAACGCGGTGAAGAAGGCCGTCATCGGTGTCGGGCATGGCGAAAAGCAGCAAATTCACATGATGCTCAAAATCCTGATGCCGAAGGCCGAATTCAAGGGTAACGATGCGGCGGACGCGCTCGCCATCGCAATCTGCCACGCCCATAATCGCGGCGGTGACAGGATGCGGCGACTGCTGGCGGCCGGTTGAATATTTAAAGTCTCATTGCAGCGGGCGGCATCATGATCGGAAAACTGAAAGGCAGCATCGAGGAAATCGGCGCGGACTATGTGCTGGTGGATGTTCACGGCGTCTGTTACGTCGCCTATTGTTCGGCGCGCACGCTGTCGAAAATCGGCTCCGTCGGGGAGGCGGTGGTGCTGTTCATCGAAACCTATGTGCGTGAGGACCAGCTGAAGCTCTTCGGGTTCCTCTCGGCGCTAGAGCGGGAATGGTTCAACCTGCTGCAGAGCGTGCAGGGTGTGGGATCGAAAGTGGCCTTGGCCGTTCTTTCCACGCTGTCGCCCTCCGAACTGGCCAATGCCATTGCGCTACAGGACAAAACGATGATCTCCCGCGCGCCGGGCGTCGGGCCGAAGGTGGCGGTACGTCTTGTGACCGAGCTTCGCAACAAGGCGCCGGCCTTTGCCGGAGAGGCTTCCGCCTCGATCGGCCTCAAGCAGGAGCTTGGCGAAGGCGTCGCATCCGCGCCGGTAGCGGATGCCGTTTCCGCGCTCACCAATCTCGGCTATTCGCGCGACCAGGCCGCCAATGCGGTTGCCGCCGCGCTGAAGAACGGCGGGGAGGGCGGCGACAGCGCCAAGCTGATCCGGCTCGGGTTGAAAGAGCTTTCGCGTTGATGCGCTTGATGCTAAATTCCTTACAATGGGTGAAAAGTAAGAAAAGGGCAGCAGCATGGGCTTTCAGGTGACAATCACCTCCAAAGGGCAGATGACAGTTCCCAAGAACGTGCGCGAACAATTGAAAATCAAGCCCGGCGACAAATGTTACGCCTGGGTTCGTAACGGGGAGATGATCGTTGTCCCTCGTAATAAATCTCTTGCCGATCTGGCCGGAATTCTCGGTAAACCTCCGAATGGCAAAAAGCTTACCGTCGAGCAGATGAATGACGCAATTGGTGAGGGAGCCGTTGCGCGATACAAGCGTTCTACGGGTAAGACGGAAGACGAATGACCAGCCGTTTCGGAATAGACACGAATATTCTGCTCCGTATCGTGGTAGATGACGATGTCGAACAAAAAGAAACGGTGAAGCGTCTTCTTACACGGCTTGAGGACGGAGAAACCCTGCTTGTAAGTCTTGCTGTGATTTTGGAGACGGCGTGGGTACTAGGCCAGTTCTACGGTTATCCTAAAAGCACCGTTCTGGAGTTTTTCCAGCTTATGCTTGAGCGGCGGGAACTGGAAATTCCGGATTATGAGGCGATTGGCAATGCCATCGACATATGCCGGAATACAAATGCGGATTTTTCCGACGCAATTGTATCGGAAAGCAACAGGGTCAATGGCTGCGTGGCGACATATACGTTTGACAAAAAGGCTGCTCGCAAGCTGCCCGGAATGGAACTTCTGACATGAGTGATGCGGCAAGGCTGATCACCCCCGAAAAGCGCGGTGAGGACATCGACACCACCCTGCGCCCGCAGTCCCTGGACGATTTTACCGGCCAGGCGGAGGCCCGCGCCAATCTCAAGGTATTTATCGAGGCGGCCAAGAACCGTGGCGAAGCGCTGGATCACGTGTTGTTCGTCGGCCCGCCCGGTCTCGGCAAGACCACGCTGGCGCAGATCATGGCCAAGGAACTTGGCGTCAACTTCAAATCCACCTCCGGCCCCGTCATCGCCAAGGCGGGCGATCTCGCCGCGCTTCTGACCAATCTCGAGGAGCGCGACGTACTCTTCATCGATGAAATCCACCGTCTCAACCCGGCGGTGGAAGAAATTCTCTATCCGGCAATGGAGGACTTCCAGCTCGACCTCATCATCGGCGAAGGACCGGCGGCACGTTCGGTGAAGATCGATCTTTCCAAATTCACCCTTGTCGCCGCGACGACCCGTCTTGGGCTTTTGACGACGCCGCTGCGCGACCGTTTCGGCATTCCCGTCCGGTTGGCTTTTTACACCGTCGACGAACTGGAACTGATCGTCCGGCGCGGCGCGCGGCTGATGGGGCTGAACATGACCGACGAGGGTGCGCGCGAGGTGGCAAGGCGTGCTCGTGGCACGCCGCGTATCGCCGGACGGCTACTGCGCCGCGTGCGCGATTTCGCCGAGGTGGCGCGGGCGGAAGCGGTCACGCGTGAGATCGCCGATGAGGCCTTGACCCGGCTTCTGGTCGACAAAATGGGTCTCGACCAGCTCGACATGCGGTATCTCACCATGATCGCGGTCAATTTCGGCGGAGGCCCGGTTGGCATCGAAACCATCGCCGCCGGCCTTTCGGAGCCGCGCGACGCTATCGAGGATATTATCGAACCCTATATGATCCAGCAGGGTTTCATCCAGCGCACGCCGCGCGGCCGTATTCTGACCGGCACGGCCTGGAAACATCTGGGCATGCAGCCGCCCAAGGATATTGAGGCGGCGCAGTTCCGGCTGACCCTGGAGGAGGATTGAGGGAACAAGCCCGGCGTGCCGGCATTTGATCGTCTTTGGCACGGAGATGATCATGTCGGTGTATCGCAAGGGCACGAAAGTCCGGTGGAACTGGGGCAGTGGTACCGGTGAAGGTAAAATCGTCGAGACTTTCACGGATGATGTCGAACGCACCATCGCCGGCTCCAGAATAAAGCGGAAGGCGAGCAGGCAGGAGCCTGCCTATCTGATCGAACAGGAAGACGGCGCAAGGGTTCTGAAAAGCAGATCGGAGCTTGAGCGCGTCGATTGAACGACGCCGTCCTTCGGCGGCAATGGAGGAGCCTTCATGTCTTACGATCCGCTGCGGGTCTTCCGCAAACTCGCGCGCAACAACCGGCTGGCCAATTTTCGGCTGCATCAGGCCTGTCTTCAGCTTTCGCAGGAGGCGTTTGTGGCTTCCCGTGTGAGTTTCTTTCCGACGCTGAGGGCGACGCTGAACCACATCTACACCGTTGACCGGTTTTATATCGATGCCTTGCAGGGCGGCACACTCGGCCTTGCGGCCTTTGCCGAAGAGGAGCCCTTCGCGGCCATGGCGGATTTGCATGTTGCCCAGACGGAGTTGGACGAGGTGCTGATCGCATTTGTCGACAGTCTCGATGAAGACGGCCTTGCCGCTAACGTCAATATTCATCGCGGCGCGCGTATCCAGTATGATCGCTGCGACGATGTTCTGTCGCATCTCTTCCAGCACCAGACACATCATCGCGGGCAGGCGCATGCGATGTTGTCCGGCACCGCGCTCAAGCCGCCGCAACTGGATGAATTCATTGTGGGAGATGACGCAAAGGCGAGAAAAGATGAGATGGATGCGCTAGGGTGGACGGAAACCGATTTGATGTTTCCAGCCCGCAGGTCAGCGCCATGACACACGATACCAAGCAGGACACCCGCATCCGCATGAAGTTCAAGCCGAAGCGCATTTTCCAGATGCGGGTGGCGGGACTGGCGTTTCGCGATGGCCACGTGCTGGTGCACCGGGCATCGCATGAAAAATTCTGGACCTTTCCGGGCGGCCGCGCCGAAATGGGCGAACGCTCCGAAGAAACGCTGGCGCGCGAAATGGTGGAAGAGCTTGGCGTCGAGGCCAAGATCGGGCGGCTTCTCTGGGCGGTCGAAAATTTCTTCCACTACGAAGGCAAGGACTGGCACGAACTCGGGTTTTATTACCTGATGGACCTGCCGGAGACGCTGCCCTTTCATCCGACCGATATCATTCACCGCGTTCAGGACGGCGACAACGAGCTGGAGTTCCGCTGGGCCGCCGCAACCCGTCAGGCATTGACCGAGCTGGATATTCCGCCCTATTTCATCGCCGACGAAATAGAGCACCTGCCGAAGGCCACGAGACATCTCGTCTGGCATGACGGCGATCTGGACGATAAATGACCTCCGCCCCTGAACGCCACATGATCCGGCTGGACCGGAAACCGCAGCTTTTCAGCATGCGCGTGGCGGCGCTGATCTTTCAGAACGGTCATGTTCTCGTCCAGCGCGGCACGAAGGACAGTTACTGGGCTTTGCCCGGCGGGCGTGCCGAAATCGGCGAAAGCTCGCAGGAAACCATCATCCGCGAGATCGGCGAGGAGCTTGACCGCGATTGTTCGGTCGAACGTCTTCTCTGGTCGGCCGAAAATTTTTTCGCCTATGACGATTTTGCGGCGCATGAACTCGGATTTTATTATCTCGTTTCGCTTCGCCGGCCCCTGCCGTTCCATGAAAGCGATATCGTGCATCGGGTGCTGGATGGCGTCGAGGTGGAGTTCCGCTGGCTGCCCGCGCAGCCTTCCGCGCTTCTGAAGAGCGATCTGAGGCCCCGTTTCATCGCGGAGCGTATCGAAGCGCTGCCGCAACGGCATGAGCATCTTATTGTCCGTGAAGGACGCCGCGATGCAGTTGAAATTCCCAAGGAGATAATATGAGCGAGCTTGTGGTTTCGCTTTCGGGTGAGCTTATCGAACATGGCCACCGCCTGACGCAGCGTGTCTATTACGAGGACACGGATTTCTCCGGCCTCGTTTATCACGCGCGTTACCTGCATTTTCTCGAACGTGGCCGCACCGATTACCTGCGTTGCCTCGGCTGCGAACAGAGCGCGCTTCTGACTGCCGATGAGGAGGGTCTGGTCTTCGTCGTGCATCGCATGGAGATCGATTTCAAAAGCCCGGCGCGGATGGATGACGTCTTGACGATCACGACCATCACCGAGAAGGCCGGCGGCGCGAAAATGGTGCTCAATCAGGAAATCCGGCGCGGCGAAACACTGCTGGTCGCCGCCAAGGTCATCATCGCCGTCATCAACGCCAACGGTCGCCCGAGGCGTCTTCCGGAGACAGTCGCGGAAAAATTCCTGAAGTAATTGGCGGTCCCATCCAGTAAATCCATCCGGCGTGGCCCCGCTGTAACACTCCTTTAACCATAATGGTGTCTTACTTTAGCAACTGGCATTTGTGCGGCGCACGCCTTCCTTTCACCAAATTTATTGGCAAGTAAGGCTTACTGGCAAGTATCGGGGTATGGCTAAGGGGTTGGCGGCTGTTGCCGCAGGACTTCGAGCGTTAACACGCGTTTGAATCGCCCGGTCCCGTACCGGGCGTTTGGATTCGGGGATTGGATATTTATGGAACAGGCAGGTTTGGCAGCGGCGACGCACGATGTAAGTCTCTGGGCACTGTTTATGCAGGCGGGCCTCATCGTGAAGCTCGTGATGATCGGACTTATCGCCGCCTCGGTCTGGACGTGGGCGATCGTCTTTGACAAATATGTGAGCTTCGGCAAGGCAAGGCGCCAGTTCGACCAGTTCGAGCAGGTTTTCTGGTCTGGCCAGTCGCTCGAAGAGCTTTATCGGACGTTGGCGGAACGCCAGAACGGCGGTCTTGCGGCGATTTTCGTTTCCGCCATGCGCGAATGGAAGAAATCCTTCGAGCGCGGCGCACGTTCGCCCATCGGTCTGCAGATGCGCATCGACCGGGCGATGGACGTGACCATGGCGCGTGAAAGCGAACAATACGAGGCGCGCCTCGGTTCGCTCGCCACCATCGGTTCGGCCGGTCCCTTCATCGGTCTCTTCGGTACGGTTGTGGGTATCATGACCTCGTTCCAGGCGATTGCCGGTTCGAAGTCCACCAACCTTGCGGTCGTGGCGCCGGGTATCGCCGAAGCGCTTCTGGCGACGGCCATCGGCCTTGTCGCGGCTATTCCCGCGGTTATCGCCTACAACAAGTTCACGGCCGATGCGCACAAGCTTTCCGCCCGCATGGAAGGTTTCGCCGACGAGTTCTCCGCGATCCTGTCGCGCCAGATCGATGAAAAACTTCAGACGCGGCAGGCAGCCCAGTAAGCGGCCGTATGCTGTGCAGTAATTTGCCGCAAGGCAAAATGGAGTAGATGATATGGGTATGTCAGCAGGTGGCAGCGGCGGTGGTTCCGGTGGACGCCGGGGACGCGGCGGACGACGCAGGGGCGGCGCGATTAGCGAGATCAACGTGACGCCGCTGGTCGACGTCATGCTCGTGCTGCTCATCATCTTCATGGTGGCAGCGCCGATGATGACGGTCGGCGTGCCGATCGATCTGCCGCAGACATCCGCCAATGCGCTGAACTCGGATACGCAGCCGATCACCATTTCCGTCAACGCCAATGGCCAGATCCATCTGCAGGAAACGGAAATTCAGGCGGCCGAAGTGGCCGACAAGCTGCAGGCAATCGCCACGACAGGTTATAACGAACGCATCTTTGTGCGCGCGGATTCCGTTGCCGCTTACGGCGTCGTCGCCGATGTGATGGCGCGTATCCAGGCGGCGGGCTTCAAGAATATCGGCCTTGTGACCCAGCAGAAACAGGACAATTGACGTAAAACGATGAAGGGCAGCCTTACCACATCCGCGATCGTGCATGCGTCGCTTCTGGCTTTCGCCCTCGTTTCCCTGGGCTCGCCGGAGCCCCTTGACGTGTCGCAGGCCGAGGCCCTGCCGGTGGAACTGGTGCCCATCGAGGAGCTGAGCCAGATCCAGCAGGGCGACAAGAACGCGCCGAAAGCGGAAAAGTCGGCCCCCGTTCCGACCACGCGTCCGGATATTGTCGAGAACGCCCAGAATGTCGGCAACAACACGGTCGATCTTGACGCGCCGCCGACGCCGACCACCAAGCCCAACGACAATATCAGCGCCGCCGCTCCGCCAAAGCAGGAAAAGCCGCAACCCGTCGTCGACACCAAGGCGAACGAGGTAAAGGAAATCGTCAAGGAAGAAACCTCGGCTCCGAAGCCGCAGGAAATGGCCGCCTTGCCCCAGACCAAGCCCGAGATCGCGCCGCAGCCGAAGACGGAGCCGCCGCAGGAAACCAAAGCCGAAGAGCCGCCGCCCGCGCAGCAGGAACCGGCCGAAATACCCGTGCCGCAGAACGTGCCGCGTCCGAATTCCCGTCCCGAGCCGCCGAAGCCGGAAGAGCCGAAGCAGGCCGAAACCAAGCCTGCCGAGCAGAAGCCCGCGGAAAAACCGGCCGAGACCAAGCCCGATCAGGCGAAGTCCACCGACAAGCCTTCCGACAAGAAGCCCGGCGAGAAGAAGCAGGAGACTGCAAAATCGGCTTCCTCGAAGGAAAGCGATTTTAACGCCGACGATATCGCCGCGCTTTTGAACAAACAGGCGCCTTCGGGTGGCGGCGCCAAGCGCTCCACCCAGCAGGCCTCGCTTGGCGGCAAAAAGACGACGGGCGGTTCGACGCTCAGCCAGACGGAAATGGATGCGCTGCGTGGCGCGATCCAGAAGAACTGGCAGATCATTCCCGGCATGGCGGATGCCTCGGACGTTCGCGTCCGGGTCACCATGAAGCTCGACCGTGATGGAACCATCATCGGTCGGCCCGAGATCGAGGCGACCGGCGGTTCCGAAGGAACACGTCGTGCTCTTTCCGGCGGAGCCTATCGCGCCATCATGCGTTCTGCTCCGTTCACCAACCTTCCTGCCGACAAATATGACGCATGGAACGAAGTTGTCGTGAACTTCGATCCCAGTGAATTGCTATGAATGCTGAAAGGCCTGGCAACATGAAGATATTTTCGCCGATCCGGCTGGTGCTCGCTGTCGCGGCCCTCATGTCGGTTTTCTCCGCACCGGCTTTTGCGCGGGTGGAAATCAACATCAACAAGGGCAATGTCGAGCCGCTGCCCATCGCCATCACCGACTTCATGTCGAGCGACGGCATCGGCGCGCAGGTTTCCGCGGTCATCGCCGCCGACCTGCAGCGTTCCGGCCTTTTTGCGCCGGTCAACAAGAACGCCTTCATCGAAAAGATCAGCAATCCGGATCAGCAGCCGCGTTTCGAGGACTGGAAGGTCATCAACGCCCAGGCGCTCGTGACCGGCCGTGTCACGCGTGAAAGCGATGGCCGCCTGCGCGCCGAATTCCGCCTGTGGGATACGTTCGCCAACCAGCAGATGACTGGCCAGCAGTTCTTTACCCAGCCTGAAAACTGGCGCCGCGTCGCCCACATCATCGCCGACGCCATCTATGAGCGCATCACCGGTGAAAAGGGCTATTTCGACACCCGCGTCGTTTTCGTCTCTGAAAGCGGCCCGAAGACGGCCCGCAAGCGCCAGCTGTCGATCATGGACCAGGATGGCTTCAACGTCCGTAACCTCACCAACTCGAACGACATCGTCCTGACGCCGCGTTTCTCGCCGAACCGTCAGGAAGTGACCTACATGTCCTTCGAAGGCCAGCAGCCGCGCGTTTATCTGCTGCAACTGGAAACCGGGCAGCGCGAAGTTGTCGGCAATTTCCCCGGTATGACGTTCTCGCCGCGCTTCTCTCCGGATGGCCAGAAGGTCATCATGAGCCTGCAGCAGGATGGCAACGCCAATATCTATACGATGGACCTGCGCTCTCGCACCACGACGCGGCTGACGAATACGTCGGCGATCGATACGGCGCCGTCCTATTCGCCGGATGGGCAGCGCGTTGCCTTCGAAAGCGACCGTGGCGGCCGCCAGCAGATTTACGTCATGAATGCCGATGGTTCCGGCCAGCAGCGCGTTTCCTTCGGCGATGGTTCCTATTCCACGCCGGTCTGGTCGCCGCGCGGCGATCTGATCGCCTTCACCAAGCAGTCGGGTGGCAAGTTCTCGATCGGCGTGATGAAGACCGACGGTTCGGGCGAGCGCATCCTGACCAGCGGTTTCCACAATGAAGGCCCGACCTGGGCGCCCAACGGCCGCGTGCTGATGTTCTTCCGTCAGAACGCCGGTGCGGGCGGTCCGCAGCTCTATTCGATCGACCTGACGGGCTACAACGAACAGCTCATCAAGACGCCGACTTTCGCTTCGGATCCGGCATGGTCGCCGCTTCTGGACTGATATGACTGCCATGACGGCGCCGGCACGAACCGGCGCCGTCATGTTTTATTTGATACCATGGGGAAGTGCGCCTCTTTCTTGCCGCAAACTGTTGTGAGGGAGCAAAAAAATGGGACATTTCCTTTCTGTTAACCATAAGCGTTTGCCGGCTATTAACCGCGATCAGTTAGTGTCCGGCAACGTTATTGAAATCCTAAGGAGAGACCGGCGATGAGCCGTACACACATTTCGGCACTCAGCCCCATGCAGAAACTGGCCCGTAACCCGGCTGTCATCGCCATGACGCTCGCGCTTGCCCTCGCAGGTTGCGCGAACAAGAAGAACATGCCGAACAGCGCCGGTGAACTTGGCCTTGGTGGCGCGGGCTCCGCAACGCCGGGCTCCCAGCAGGACTTCACGGTCAATGTCGGCGACCGCATCTTCTTCGACACCGACTCCACCTCGATCCGCGCCGACGCCCAGCAGACCCTGCAGCGCCAGGCTCAGTGGCTCGCCCGTTATCCGAACTACGCCATCACCGTTGAAGGCCATGCCGACGAACGCGGCACGCGCGAATACAACCTGGCGCTCGGCGCCCGTCGTGCGGCTGCAACCCGCGACTTCCTGGCTTCCCAGGGTGTTCCGGCAAACCGCATGAAGACGATCTCCTACGGCAAGGAAAAGCCGGTCGCCGTTTGCGACGACATCTCCTGCTGGTCGCAGAACCGCCGCGCCGTGACGGTTCTCGGTGGCGCGGGCATGTGATTGCCTGACGTTATTGTGATCTTGAATGAAAGGCGGTCTTTGGGCCGCCTTTTGTTTTTTTCATAGTTTGGCCGAAGTTAAGTTGCTTTTTCGGTTGATATGGAAAAAATCCGGCTTGCGCCATTCCGGTGCAAATCAGTTAAGGCAGGACGAATGAGATGAAGAAACTTGTCGTGGCGGGAATGCTGGGGCTTGCAGCCTGCACCGGCTTGAGCGGCATCGCCGTTTCGGGTCCGCTGTTCGGTGCGGGGGGTAGCTTCGGCACGATCAACTCTCAGCAGCAGCCCCCGGTCGTCCGGGTTCAGGCCAATGAAGCCTATCGGGTTCAGCAGCTTGAAGAACAGATCCGGCAACTCAACGGCCGTATCGAAGAAATGAGCTTCCAGCTTCTGCAGATGCAGGAAACGATCCGCAAGGCGCAGGAAGACAATGAGTTCCGCTTCCAGGAACTGGAGAGCGGCAATGCCGGCGGCAAGGGTGCAAGCCCGACCGCTGCGCCGAAAAAGAAGGCGGAAGCCAGTCCGGTCAATCCGGCCTCACCGCCGACCGACGACGTTGCAACGATCATCGAAACGCCACCCGAGGGTGGCGCTTCCGTTTCTCCGTCTGCTCCCTCCACCGCCCCGACAGGCGCACCGGGAGAGACGACGCTCGGTTCCATCGAGCTCGATTCCAAGGGAATGCCGGTTGGCGGCACGTTGAATCAGGGCGCTAATAATTCTTCCGGCAGCCTTCCGGGCGTCAGCACGGGCAATAGCCAGCGCAAGACGGATCCGGTGAATACGGCGGCGCTGACCAGCGAAGGCGATATTTATCAGGCCGCTTACGGCCATGTTCTTTCCGGTGACTACAAGCTGGCGGAACAGGGGTTCCAGCAATATCTGCAGGGTTATCCCAAGGGCACGAAGGCCGCGGATGCGAGCTTCTGGCTGGGCGAGGCGCAATATTCCCAGGGCAAGTTCAATGAGGCCGCAAAAACCTTCCTGAACGGCCATCAGGCCTATGGCAAATCTCCGAAGGCGCCGGAAATGCTGATGAAGCTCGGCATGTCGCTTGCCGCTCTCGACAATACCGAAACCGCCTGCGCCACGCTGCGCGAGGTGCCGAAGCGTTATCCCAATGCTTCCAAGACCGTGCTGAGCAAGGTTGCCAGCGAACAGAAACGGCTGAGCTGCTGATTTTTCCCTGCGATCGCGGGTATTTCCATGCCGGTTGATGCCCGCATTCTGAACGAAAAGTCTGTTGCGCCGCTTGTGGCGGTAAGGTCTTTTGTCAAAAATCTCCATACACCCGTCCATATCCTCGTCGCAATCTCCGGAGGCAGTGATTCCACCGGTCTGTTGCTGGCCGTGCACGAGGCAATGGCGGAGATGGATCGGGACGGCTTGCGCCTTTCCGCCGTCACCGTGGACCATGCGCTGAGAGCGGAATCCGCCGATGAGGCGCGCAAGGCGGCGGCGCTCTGCGCCGAACTCGGCATCACCCACGTTACCCGCCGATGGGACGGCGTCAAACCGGCCTCCGGCCTTTCCGAAGCCTCCCGGCTTGCCCGCTACCGCCTGATTGCCGAGGTCGCCCGCGAGACCGGCGCTGATCTTGTCGTGACGGGGCATACAATCGGCGACCAGCGTGAAACCGTGGCGATGCGCGCCGCCCGCAGCGGCGGCTCTGACAATCTCGGTCTCTCCGGCATGGCAGATGCGGTCTTATACGATGGCCGCCACTGGATCATGCGGCCGTTCCTGACGTGTGAGAGGCAGGCGATCCGTGACTATGTGTCCTCCCGCTCCCGCGGCTGGTTTGAGGATCCAAGCAATGAAAACACCCGATATGAGAGAGTGCGTGTGCGGCAGGCGCTTCCCGTCTCTCCCGTTCGGATCGATGCGGAAACCTCTCTCAAAAGACGGGCGCTTTCCGAAACAACGGCGGCTTTCCTGCGCGGTCACACACAGGTTTTCCATGCTGCGCTCGCCAGATTGGCCGGCGATGGCGTCAATCCCGATCTTCCCGAGTTTCGGCATGGGCTGGCGGCGCTGATCGCCACCCTGGGTGGAAGGGCATATTTTCCAGCCGCAAGCAGCATGGAACGCGTTCTGCGGTTTCTTAAAGCGGCTGAAAACGGGCGACTGACGGTCGGTCGCGTCCTGCTCGATCGCCGGCGGGACGGGCTCTATATGTTCCGCGAGCAGCGAAACCTGCCGGAGCTTGATATTGGCGCAAATGACCAGGGGCTGTGGGACGATCGTTTCCTCGTGAAGAACGGATCGGCTTTTCCAGTGCACGTCAAAGCGCGCAGGGCGAGCGATGCTGCGGAAGCGGCCGCACTTTTTCCGTCAGCACCGGCCGGGGTGGCGAAACAGGCGATGGCGGGGCTGCCGCAAATTGCCGCAGCGGCCGATGAGCCGGGTTCGATGGCGGAGGCCGTCACCATCACGCCGAGGCTCGCACCTTTCGATCTATTCCTGTCGTGTTTCGACCTTGAGTTGGCGAATGCAATCGCCAATTTATTCGGGCGGACGGCATATCCACAGCCCCCGGTTTAAATCCGGCCTCTTTTTCGTGAATTGCCTTGGAATAGTTTTTACACCAAAACGCATCAGATAATGCGCTTTGCCTTGGCAACGGCAGATGTCGTCCTTATGTTAGGGGCACGTAAGAGCGGGCAGCAGATATGCCCGTGTGAGTTCGGGGAGTTCGATGAACCCAAATTTCAGAAATTTCGCCTTGTGGGCCGTGATTGCCCTCTTGCTGATCGCGTTGTTCAGCATGTTCCAGACGTCGCCGACGCAAACGGGTTCGCGGGAAATTCCGTATTCCCAGTTTCTTCGCGACGTGGATTCCGGGCGAGTTCGCGACGTGACCGTCACCGGTAACCGGGTTCTCGGAACCTACACCGAAAACGGCACGGCCTTTCAGACCTATTCCCCCGTCATCGACGACAGCCTGATGGAGCGCTTGCAGAGCAAGAACGTCACCATCGTGGCGCGTCCCGAAAGCGACGGTTCCTCCGGTTTCCTGAGTTATCTCGGCACGCTTCTGCCGATGTTCCTCATTCTCGGCGTCTGGCTGTTCTTCATGCGGCAGATGCAGGGCGGCTCGCGTGGTGCAATGGGCTTTGGCAAATCCAAGGCCAAGCTTTTGACGGAGGCGCATGGCCGCGTGACGTTCGATGACGTTGCCGGCGTGGACGAAGCCAAGCAGGACCTCGAGGAAATCGTCGAATTCCTGCGCGATCCGCAAAAATTCCAGCGCCTCGGCGGCAAAATTCCGCGTGGCGTGCTGCTCGTCGGCCCGCCCGGTACGGGTAAGACGCTTCTGGCGCGTTCCGTCGCCGGCGAAGCCAATGTGCCGTTCTTCACCATTTCCGGTTCGGATTTCGTGGAAATGTTCGTCGGCGTCGGCGCAAGCCGCGTGCGTGACATGTTCGAGCAGGCCAAGAAGAACGCACCCTGCATCATCTTCATCGACGAAATCGACGCCGTCGGCCGCCATCGCGGCGCCGGTCTTGGCGGCGGTAACGACGAGCGCGAGCAGACGCTGAACCAGCTGCTGGTCGAGATGGACGGTTTCGAGGCGAATGAAGGCATCATCCTCATCGCCGCCACGAACCGCCCCGACGTTCTCGACCCCGCTCTTCTGCGTCCCGGCCGTTTCGACCGTCAGGTCGTCGTGCCGAACCCGGACATCGTTGGCCGCGAGCGTATCCTCAAGGTGCATATCCGCAACGTGCCGCTGGCGCCGAATGTCGACCTTAAG
Organism: Agrobacterium sp. 22-214-1; assembly: GCF_053522465.1. Taxonomy (NCBI): domain Bacteria; kingdom Pseudomonadati; phylum Pseudomonadota; class Alphaproteobacteria; order Hyphomicrobiales; family Rhizobiaceae; genus Agrobacterium; species Agrobacterium sp. 22-214-1. The sequence continues at coordinate 173,663 of NZ_JBNWCK010000002.1, forward strand.
GTTCTGGCCCGTGGTACCCCCGGTTTCTCGGGTGCGGACCTGATGAACCTCGTCAACGAAGCAGCCCTGATGGCTGCCCGCCGCAACAAGCGCGTCGTCACCATGCAGGAATTCGAAGACGCCAAGGACAAGATCATGATGGGTGCGGAACGCCGCTCCTCCGCCATGACCGAAGCCGAAAAGAAGCTGACCGCCTATCACGAAGCCGGACACGCCATTACCGCGCTGAAGGTTGCCGTGGCCGATCCGTTGCACAAGGCGACGATCATTCCGCGCGGCCGCGCGCTCGGCATGGTCATGCAGCTGCCGGAAGGCGACCGCTACTCCATGAGCTACAAGTGGATGGTGTCGCGTCTCGTCATCATGATGGGTGGCCGCGTTGCCGAGGAACTGACCTTCGGCAAGGAAAACATCACCTCCGGCGCCTCTTCGGATATCGAGCAGGCCACCAAGCTTGCCCGTGCCATGGTCACGCAATGGGGCTTCTCCGATGCTCTCGGCCAGGTGTCCTATGGTGAAAACCAGCAGGAAGTCTTCCTCGGCCATTCCGTCTCGCAGTCGAAGAACGTCTCCGAGGCGACGGCCCAGACCATCGACACGGAAGTTCGCCGCCTGATCGACGAGGCTTATGGCGAGGCGCGCCGCATCCTGACGGAAAACCACGATGGTTTCGTTGCGATTGCCGAAGGTCTTCTCGAATACGAAACCCTGACGGGCGACGAGATCAAAGCCCTGCTGAAGGGCGAGAAGCCCGCCCGCGACCTGGGTGACGATTCTCCGGGCAGCCGCGGTTCGGCAGTGCCGAAGGCCGGCACCAAGAAGGACGGCCCGAGCGAAGCCAAGGGCGACGGCGAGGCCGAAGGCGGCATGGAGCCGCAGCCGCATTGATCGACCGCGCAAGTTAGAAATTGTAAAAGGCCATTCGGGTTTCCGGGTGGCCTTTTCATTTTGGTAACAAGATATAAGCCATTTTTGCGGTAATTTACGTGCTGTTTATCGTGGTTTGTGGCATCTAGCCAAAAACGCTTCCGGCTGTTTTCAGCTTATGCCGGAATGCTGGAAAAGATTTGGAGTTCAAATGGCACGCCGTTATTTCGGAACCGATGGTATCCGCGGACAATCGAACGTCTTCCCCATGACGCCTGATCTGGCGATGAGGGTGGGCATTGCCGTCGGGACGATCTTTCGCCGTGGCCATCATCGCCATCGTGTCGTCATCGGCAAGGATACGCGCCTTTCCGGCTATATGCTGGAGAACGCGCTGGTCGCCGGTTTCACGGCCGCCGGTCTCGACGTCTTCCTGCTCGGCCCCATTCCGACGCCCGCCGTCGCCATGCTGACCCGGTCTCTGCGCGCCGATATCGGTGTGATGATCTCGGCCTCGCACAATCCCTTCTCCGATAACGGCATCAAGCTTTTCGGACCGGATGGTTACAAGCTCTCCGATGAGCTGGAACTGGAGATCGAGGACCTTCTCGACAAGGATATCTATGCGCAGCTTGCCAAGCCGAGCGAGATCGGCCGCGCCAAGCGCGTGGATGGCGACATCTATCGTTATATCGAATTCGTCAAGCGCACCCTGCCGCGTGATGTGACGCTGAGCGGACTGCGGATCGCCATCGACTGCGCCAATGGCGCGGCTTACAAGGTGGCGCCCGCTGCGCTCTGGGAACTCGGCGCGGAAGTCGTCACCATCGGCAATGAGCCGAACGGCATCAATATCAATCTGGAATGCGGCTCCACCCACCCGGAAGCGCTGCAGAAGAAGGTGCATGAAGTACGGGCCGATATCGGCATCGCGCTCGATGGCGATGCGGATCGGGTCATCATCGTTGACGAGCGCGGCGAGATCGTCGATGGCGACCAGCTGATGGCCGTCATCGCCGATAGCTGGGCTGCCGACAACACACTGCGCGGCGGCGGTATCGTGGCGACTGTTATGTCGAATCTCGGTCTTGAACGCTTCCTGGGCGACAAGGGCCTCACCCTTGCCCGTACCAAAGTGGGCGACCGTTATGTCGTCGAACACATGCGTAACCACAATTTCAACGTTGGCGGCGAGCAGTCCGGCCATATCGTGCTGTCGGATTATGGCACGACGGGCGATGGTCTTGTCGCGGCCTTGCAGGTTCTCGCCAAGGTCAAGCGCTCCGGCCTCACGGTCAGCGAAGTCTGCCGCAAGTTCGAGCCGGTGCCGCAGCTTTTGAAGAATGTCCGTATTTCCGGCGGCAAGCCGCTGGAAAACCCTGTTGTGCAGCAGGCGATTGCGGATGCGGAAAGCGCATTGGCCAATAATGGCCGCCTCGTCATCCGCCCCTCGGGTACGGAGCCGCTGATCCGCGTCATGGCGGAAGGCGACGACAGCGCGAAGGTGGAGCAGATCGTCAACGATCTCGTCGGCGTCATCGCCAATGCCCGTTCGGCGGCGTGAACTTCCGCGACAGTAACGCCTGAAAAAGCCGGCTCTGCAGCCGGCTTTTTCTTTGAGTATTTCCTAATAAATATAGTGAATGATCGTGGTTAATCGGGACTTAACCATTTTACGTCAATCTCCATGACTGAACAGTTCACTGGCATCTGCTGCCGAAACCGCACGTGCCTCTTCTGGAGTGGAAGTCATGAAAAACGTCCTGGCCGGATTTCTGGCCGTCCTGCTGACCGGTACAAGCGCTATCGCTGCCGATCTTTATCAAGCCGAGCCCGCACCGGCCTATGTCGAGGCCCCCGAAGTCGAGATTACCCAGGCAAGCGGCTGGTATCTGCGCGGCGACGTCGGTTATTCCTTCAACAAGCTGCGCGGCGCCCATTATTATCAGGGCGGCCCCGGCGGCTATCTCGCGGATTTTGATACCGCGACGATCAAGGACAGCTATGTCATCGGTGCCGGTGTCGGTTATCAGTTCAACAATTATTTCCGCAGTGACGTGACCTTCGACTATATGGGTAAGTCGGATTTCCGCGGCTCGACGAGCGGCGGTTGCGGTGTTTCGCCCTCAGGTGGATGCGTCTCTACCGATCTTAGTTCGCTTAGAGCCTATACGCTCATGGCGAACGCCTATGTCGATCTTGGCACCTATGGCCGCGTCACGCCTTATGTTGGCGGTGGTATCGGCGGCTCCTACGTCAAGTGGGACAAGCTGCGCAATACCTCGTGCAGCACCAACGGTCTCGGTTGCGACCCGACCACCGAACATGGCGGCAAGGGTAAGTGGCGCTTCGCCTACGCACTGATGGCTGGTGCCTCCATCGATATTACCTGTAATTTGAAGGCTGATGTCGGCTACCGTTTCCGTCATATCAACAAGGGTGATATGTTTGGATACGAAAACAATGGCGGTCCGGGCCGTGACAAGGGCCTTTATTCGCATGAAGTGCGCGTCGGCGGCCGTTATGTCTTCAACGGCTGCGATACCGCACAATACATGCCGCCCGCCGATATTCCGCTGCAGCCTGCCGTTTATAAATAAACGTCACGCCCAGCTGGTAGTTTCAGACCGTCCGCATCCTTCAGGTGCGGGCGGTTTTGTTTTACCGGCATCTGACACGGGGCATGACGCATATGGACCAAAATTCTTCTGCGTAGCGACATATTCCGCTTGACTGGGATCGGCGAGAGGAATAGCAACGGCGTCAGGACACTCCACCCTAACGTGGAGCGCCTATCTGGAAGGGTAGTCAAATGACAGATATCGTGAAGCCGGACGTCCGTCCGGGCAATACGCATTTTTCCTCTGGTCCCTGCTCGAAGCGTCCCGGTTGGTCGCTAGATGCTCTCTCTGATGCGCCGCTCGGTCGCTCGCATCGCGCCAAGGTTGGCAAAGCCAAGCTGAAGCAGGCCATCGATCTCACTCGTGAAGTTCTGAACGTTCCTGCCGATTATCGCATCGGTATCGTTCCCGCATCCGACACCGGCGCCGTTGAAATGGCGCTCTGGTCGCTGCTCGGTGAACGCGGCGTCGATATGCTCGCCTGGGAAAGCTTCGGCGCTGGTTGGGTCACCGATGTCGTCAAGCAGCTGAAGCTGAAGGACGTCCGCAAATTCGAGGCCGATTACGGCCTGCTGCCGAACCTTGCCGAAGTCGATTTCGACCGCGACGTGGTTTTCACCTGGAACGGCACCACCTCTGGCGTTCGCGTTCCCAATGCCGATTTCATCCCGGCTGACCGCAAGGGTCTGACCATCTGCGACGCCACTTCGGCGGCCTTCGCACAGGACATGGATTTTACGAAACTCGACGTCGTCACCTTCTCCTGGCAGAAGGTTCTGGGCGGCGAGGGCGGCCATGGCGTCATCATTCTTTCGCCCCGCGCTGTCGAGCGTCTGCTGAGCTACGCGCCGGCATGGCCGCTGCCGAAAATCTTCCGCATGGTTTCCGGCGGCAAGCTGATCGAAGGCATCTTCACCGGCGAAACCATCAACACGCCGTCCATGCTCTGCGTTGAAGATTATATCGACGCGCTGCTGTGGGCGAAGAATCTCGGTGGCCTCAAGGCGTTGATCGGCCGTGCCGATGCCAATGCCAAGGTCATTTACGACTTCATCGAAAAGAACGATTGGATCGCCAACCTGGCCGTCAAGCCGGAAACCCGCTCCAACACCTCCGTCTGCCTGAAGATCGTCGATCCCGAGGTGCAGGCGCTGGATGCCGCCGCACAGGCCGATTTCGCCAAGGGCGTTGTCTCCCTGCTCGAAAAGGAAAATGTCGCCCTCGATATCGGCGCTTACCGCGACGCCCCGTCCGGCCTGCGCATCTGGGCTGGCGCGACCATCGAGACGGCGGATATGGAAGCCGTCATGCCCTGGCTCGCCTGGGCCTACCAGACGCAGAAGGCAGCACTTTCCAAGGCTGCCGCCTGATTTTGATACCGGCCCTGCGCTGATGCAGGGCCGCATATTCCCCGCTTTCAAAACTGCACCGTTTTTCAAGGAGCCCGTGAACCATGGCACCTCGCGTACTCGTATCCGACGAACTGTCGGAAACCGCCGTCCAGATCTTCCGCGATCGTGGCGTCGAAGTCGATTTCCAGCCGAAGCTCGGCAAGGACAAGGATAAGCTTGCCGAAATCATCGGTAACTACGATGGTCTCGCTATCCGCTCCGCCACCAAGGCAACCGAAAAGCTGATCGAGGCTGCGACCAACCTCAAGGTCATCGGCCGCGCCGGCATCGGCGTCGACAATGTCGATATTCCGGCAGCCTCGCGCCGCGGTATCATCGTCATGAACACGCCCTTCGGCAACTCCATCACCACAGCCGAACATGCGATTGCGCTGATGTTCGCCGTCGCCCGCCAGCTTCCGGCAGCCGACAGCTCCACGCAGGCCGGCAAGTGGGAAAAGTCGAAATTCATGGGTGTCGAAATCACCGGCAAGACGCTGGGCGTCATCGGTGCGGGTAACATCGGTTCCATCGTGTGCTCGCGTGCACTTGGTCTCAAGATGCATGTTCTGGCCTATGACCCCTTCCTCTCGCCGGAGCGCGCGCAGGAAATGGGCGTCACCAAGGTTGAGCTGGACGAGCTGCTGGCGCAGGCCGACTTTATCACCCTGCATGTTCCGATGACCGACAAGACGCGCGGCATCCTCAACGCTGAAAACCTTGCCAAGACCAAGAAGGGCGTTCGTATCGTCAACTGCGCTCGTGGTGGTCTTGTGGATGAAGCAGCCCTTGCCGAAGCCATTAAGTCCGGCCATGTCGCCGGTGCCGGTTTTGACGTGTTCGAAGTCGAGCCCGCCACCGAGAGCCCGCTTTTCGGCCTTCCGAACGTCGTCTGCACACCGCATCTCGGTGCTTCGACCACGGAAGCGCAGGAAAACGTCGCCCTTCAGGTTGCCGAGCAGATGTCGGATTACCTCGTCAAGGGTGCGGTTTCCAACGCCATCAACATGCCGTCGATCACGGCGGAAGAAGCACCGCGCCTGAAGCCTTTCATCCGTCTGGCGGATGTTCTCGGCTCCTTCGTCGGTCAGGTGCAGGAAAGCGCCACCAAGGAAATCGAAATCCTTTATGACGGCGCAACCGCCAGCATGAACACCAAGGCATTGACCAGCGCCCTGCTGGCCGGCCTTATTCGTAGCCAGGTTGCGGATGTGAACATGGTTTCCGCCCCTGTCATGATCAAGGAAAAAGGCATCATCCTTTCCGAAGTCAAGCGCGACAAGACCGGCGTTTACGACGGTTACATCAAGCTGACGGTCAAGACGGAAAACCAGATCCGCTCGGTCGCCGGCACGGTGTTCTCGGATGGCAAGCCGCGCTTCATCCAGATCAAGAACATCAACATGGATGCCGATGTCGGATCGCACATGATCTACATCACCAACACCGACGTTCCCGGCATGATCGGCTTCATGGGCACCACGCTTGGCGAGGCTGGCGTCAACATCGCCAACTTCCAGCTCGGCCGTGAAAAGGAAGGCGGCGACGCCATCGCGCTGCTCTATGTTGACGGCCCGGTTTCCGAAGCCGTGCTGGACAAGCTGCGCGCCAACCCGGCGATCCGCCAGGTCAAGCCGCTGACCTTCAACGTCGACTGATCTTATCGTTCCTCCCAAGGGGACAATAAGGCCCGGCGCAGGGGAAACCCTGTGCCGGGTTTTTCGTTTTTCCAGTGTCTGTTTTGTCGCAAAATACGGGCGACTATCGCATTGGTTGCATATCACAAAAAATTTAAGCCAAGTGCTCTAAAAATGATGATCATGAGTTGCTATATCGCCTGCTGACATGCCGCTCATGGGAGGGCGGCCAACAGGAGAAAACGATGTTTGCTGCCTTTCGGCGCTTCAAGGGTTTGTTCGCAGTCGCCGCGCTCGGTATCGCGGTGTCTTTCGTGGCGGTTGATATGGCAGAAGCGCGTCGCGCCAGCGGCGGTTTCGGCAGCCGGGGCACGCGGACCTATTCCGCTCCGCCTTCCACCAGCACGGCACCCGGCCAGACCGCGCCGATCAACCGCAGCATGACCCCCAATACCAATCAGGCAGCACCGAGCGCTGCTCAGCCGGCCCGTCCCGGTGCGCAGGCGCCGCAGCAAAATCGCGGCCTGTTCGGCGGCATGATGGGTGGTTTGATGGGCGGCCTGTTGATGGGCGGTCTGTTCGGCATGCTGCTGGGTGGCGGTTTTGGTGGCATGGCCGGTTTCTTCGGCATGCTGTTGCAGGTGGCGCTGATCGGTCTTCTGGTCATGCTCGCCATGCGTTTCTTCGCCTCGCGCCGTCAGGGCCAGCCCGCTTATGGCTCGGCCGGCGGGTCGCAGCGCACGGATCATTCCGGTTCCTCCTATAATGGCGGTTCGCAGGCGGGTTCTGCCGCTTCCTCGTTCAAAATTCCGAAGATCGGCGCGCTGGCCGGCGCTGCGGGCGGTGTGGCCGCCACTGCCGCAACGGCAAAGCCTGCGCCTCATGCCCCCGCGCCCCATGCCAATGCCATGTCGGAAGGCGATGAAATCGGCATTACCCAGGGCGATCTCGAAACTTTCCAGAAAATGCTGGAAGACGTTCAGGCCGCCTATGCCGCCGAGGATTACGGCACATTGCGCAAGCTGACGACGCCGGAAGCCATGTCTTACCTCGCAGAAGAACTGAGCGACAACGCCACCAGCGGCGTGAAAAACGACGTGCGCGATGTGACGCTGCTACAGGGCGACGTTGCCGAAGCATGGCACGAAGAGGGCCAGGACTATGCAACGGTGGCGATGCGCTACTCCGCCATCGACGTGATGCGCGACCGCACCTCCGGCAAGGTGATCGAAGGCGACGAGCACCAGCCTTCTGAAGCGGTGGAAATGTGGACCTTCGTTCGTCGCCCCGGAAACGACAACTGGCAGGTAGCCGCTATTCAGGCCGCTGCCTGACGAATCGGAACGTGTTTAACAGATAAAGGCCCGGCGGTTGGCGACCGCCGGGCCTTTGTTCGTCTCGCTTCCAGAGGGCATGGTCACGCCGACGCTCGCTCAGCCAAAGGGACAGCAAGATGCGGTCAAAAAAACGACTGATAAATCTAACGGGTGATATCTCCCCCGCTCATCGGCGGTGAATTCCGCTTCGCCCTGCTATGCAAGGCTTTGAGCCCTGCTTGCCGCGACATGTTGCCCGCGCATGGCTCATCCGCTTCACGGAATTGCCTTTTTTCATTCATCCGGCATTCAGTCCCTGCATCCTAACCAGAACGCATACACGTCAATGTGACTTTTCGCGCCGGTTCTAAACCGCTTTGGAAAGGGAACCTCAGGCGCAAAACAGCGTTGACAATCCAATCCCCGGCCCCTCCCAAGTCGGGCTGGGTGGCCGGGCAATGCAGGCCCTGCGAGAACGGAGAGCTATCGAGATGAAACGCTTTGACCTGATCGACGGGATGCGCGGTTACTTCCTCGTCTTCATGCTGATCAACCATCTGGTGTTTGCCGGCGGCTTCTGGCTGGTGGAAATCAATCACCGGCAGTTTGCCTTTGTCGAGGACGCGCAGGGCTTCGTGTTCCTGTCCGGCCTGCTGATCGGCATGGTCTATGCGCGCAAGATGATGAAATACGGCTATGATGCCGGCAAGCAGATGATCTGGAACAGGGCGCTGGAGCTTTATCGTTACGCGATGGGTCTTGTCATCGCCGTGCTGTTCTTCCGCATGGTCATCCCGCATGCACCCTATATCTGGTACAACTGGCTTGGCATGACGACGTTCGACGATCCGCTGAGGTTGGCGGCGATTGCGACATTCCTGTTCCAGCCGACCTTCATGGATATTCTGCCGCAATATATCGTCTACATGATCTTTGCACCGGTGCTGGTGAAGCTCTGCCTTGATGGCAAGTGGGCCTATGTCATGGCCGGCTCCCTGCTGGTATGGATGGCCGGTCAGCTTGGCCTGCAGCAGATCGTGACGACCCCGCTCAACGAACTCGTGAAGGGTGCGGACGAGCAGGGCATTCGCGTCAGCTTCAATCTGCTCGGCTGGCAGCTCGTATTCTATTCGGCGCTCGTGATGGGCGCGATGACGGCGCAGAACCGCATTCCGTGGAAGGCGATCTTCTCGCCTGAGCATACGTGGCTGCCGAAAGCGGCGTTCGTCATCTGCCTGTTCTTCATGCCGCTGCGCATCGCCACAGCCTGGGGCCTGATGCCGGAATTCATGATGGGCAAATTCTCCACCATGGAAATCCGTGCCGATTTCGGCCTGGTCTATCTCATGAACTTCCTCGCTGTCGGCGTCGGCCTGACCTGGCTGGTGATCGCAGGTCCGAAGCACCACCGTCCGCTCGTGCGTTCCATCGCCGAAGGCGTCATCTGGGTGCTGTCGTTGAAGTTCCTGCAATTGCTCGGCCGCCATTCGCTGCAGGTCTATGTCTGGCACGTGGCCATCGTTTATGGCGTCTATTATCTGGACGGCCGCACGGCGGAACTGTCTCAGCTCAACAAGACGCTGATCGCCTTCACGGCTATCGGGTTGCTGGCCCTGCCAGCCCTGTGGCGGGAGCGCGACAAGTGGTTCGGCAGCAGTGGCCAGAAGACGGCCGGCGCCTGACGGCCGGTTCAAGCCCGAATCTGACGGCTTTGCGGGGCGGTTTTCCGCCCCGTACTTGCGTGCGCGGCCATTCCTTTCTATATGCAGCCCTTAAATCCGCAGGATAGCGAGACACGATGGCCCCTTTGATGGCCAGGTTTCTCGCGGCGGATGACCGACAGGCGGCGGGGCCTTTACCCCCGTTATGACTGACGATGGGAAAAAACGTGAATACGCTCGATTTTGACAAGAGGCCGGAAGATACCCGGATCGTTGTCGCCATGTCCGGTGGCGTCGATTCTTCGGTGGTGGCCGGTATCCTCAAGCGCGAGGGTTATGATGTCCTCGGCATTACCCTCCAGCTCTATGACCACGGTGCTGCCGTGCATCGCGCCGGCTCCTGTTGCGCGGGGCAGGATATAGACGATGCGCGCCGGGTCTGCGAAACGCTCGGCATTCCCCACTATGTGCTGGATTACGAAGCGCGGTTCCGCGAAACCGTCATCAACCCCTTTGCCGAAGCCTATGCGATGGGCGAAACGCCGATCCCCTGCGTGGCCTGCAACCAGACGGTAAAATTCGCCGATCTGCTAGCCACCGCGCAGGAACTGGGCGCCGATGCGCTGGCGACCGGCCATTACATTCGTTCGCGTCCTAATCCCGTTTCCGGTCAGCCGGGGCGGCGTGCGCTCTATCGGCCGATCGACAGTGACCGTGACCAGAGCTGGTTCCTGTTCGCCACGACGCAGGAACAGATCGATTATCTGCGCTTTCCGCTCGGCGGCCTCTCCAAGGCCGAGACGCGCGCTCTGGCGGAAGATATGGGGCTGGTCGTCGCCAAGAAGGCCGACAGCCAGGACATCTGTTTCGTGCCGCAGGGCAAATATACCGATATCATCAACAAGCTGAAGCCGAATGCGGCATTGGCGGGCGATATCGTCCATCTCGACGGGCGCGTGCTCGGCCGCCACGATGGTATCGTGCATTATACGATCGGCCAGCGCCGCGGCATTGGTGTCGCGACCGGGGAGCCGCTTTATGTCGTGCATCTCGATGCGCGGGGCCGCCGGGTCATCGTTGGCCCGCGCGAAGCGCTGGAAACCCGCCGGGTCTATCTGCGTGACATGAACTGGCTGGGCGACGGCGAGTTGGCGAACGATGCCGGGCAGGGCTTTGCCTGTTTCGCCAAGGTGCGCTCCACCCGCCCGCCGACGGAAGCGATGCTGCATGCGGACGAAAACGGTATCTATGTGGACCTGATGACCGGGGAAGCCGGTGTCGCTCCCGGTCAGGCCTGCGTGCTTTATTCCGCGCCGGGGGCCGATGCCCGTGTTTACGGCGGCGGTTTCATCGAACGGTCGGAACGCTCGGCGGAAGCCGAGGCGTCGCTGAAGGCGCTTCTGGAAAAGCCGGTTGCCGCCTGAAACCATTCGCTTTTTGCAGCGATGCGGAAAGCGAATTTTTTGCGCATCTTGCGCTTGACACTTTGGGGAGCGGCACCTTATAAGCCGCTCATCCTGATGGAACGGCCGGTCACATGACTGTCACGTTTCCCCTGTGGCGGGGTAGCTCAGGTGGTTAGAGCAGCGGAATCATAATCCGCGTGTCGGGGGTTCAAGTCCCTCTCCCGCTACCACTTTCCTTCATACGAAAAATCCAGATCGCACCATTCTGCGCCCATGTTTCATTGCTTTTCCGAGCCGGAGAAACGATGGATTCGATGGTGCCTGCCGGTAAGTTATGCCCAAAAAAAGGGAAACCCGCTTACTGCCAAAATGCAGCCAGCGGGTCTCAACCTCTACCCCCTCCCACAAGGGCGGCTGCACAAAAGCACATTGAATGAATTATGGCAAGATCAAGGCGACCATATTGTTGCTGTTGATGGCCCTGTTCGCCAGTTTAGTGGCGGATGGCAGAGCGTGACCTGTTCCGTGTGCCGTTCGTAAGGGGAGCGATAGGAGACGATATTTTCGGTGCAGCGCATTTCTGCGGGATTGGAATGGGTATTTTCGATCCGCTGCGGTTGATGATGTGTTTTGTGCGGTAAAACCCGTTCCTCACGATAAACCGTCATATCGGCGGCAGGCGATGTGCCGGGTATCGACAAGGTGGCGAATGCGGCAATCAAGAGAATTCTTCCAGGATGCGCGGACATGGCTCTTCCCCGCGTTGAACAACGCAGGAGAACGTGCTTTGCACATAAGCTGTTCCAGCGACACCGGCAAAAAAATGCCCGCTCATGGCGGGCAATCAGAGGGGAACTGAGGTTAGGAGCCTCGGGTCTGAAACGGACATCTTCCGGATAAGTTCCGCTTGCGGAATAATTTCCGTCGCGACTTGTCCACAGGGGGCTGCGCAGGCCGAGTCTCAAGCCGCACGACACGGAACAATGCGACGCGCGCGAACGGCGATACTTTGATGATGATTTTATCTTTAGGGAAATTTGGAGCGGGCGAAGGGATTTGAACCCTCGACCCCAACCTTGGCAAGGTTGTGCTCTACCCCTGAGCTACACCCGCTCAAATCCACCGGTCCGGGGTAGTTCGCTGAACCGTGGGCCGCCAAGCGGCGACGGGCGCTATATCGCTCAATCGATTTTGGAATGCAACAGGGAAATGACAAAAACGCGAAAATTTCTTTGAGAAATGCGACAAGCGGCGGAAATGATTGAGAATTTTTCATCCCGCCGTTTTTTCCTGCGTTGCCAAGCGTCGGTTGCCCCCTTAATCAGGAAACAAGCATAGTGGAATCGGCAGAGGCAGGCGGCAGAATATGGCGGAAAATTCCCAGAAGACGGCATCGGAGCTGTTCGAGTTTCTCGACGGACTCGGCATTTCCCATACAACGAAGCAGCATGAACCGGTGTTTACCGTCGCCGAATCCCAGTCGCTGCGCGACCTCATTCCCGGCGGCCATACAAAGAACCTCTTTGTAAAGGACAAGAAGGATCAGTATTTCGTTCTGACCGTTGAGGAAAATGCGGTCGTCGATCTGAAAAGCGTTCACAAGACCATCGGCGCGGCAAGCCGCGTGTCCTTTGGCAGACCGGAAAAGATGCTTGAATATCTGGGCGTCGTGCCGGGCTCGGTGACGGTGTTCGGAGCCATCAACGACACCGACAGGCAGGTCACCTTCGTGCTCGACAGCGGGCTTCTGGAAAACGAGCTGGTCAATGGCCATCCGCTTTCCAACGACCAGACGACAACGATCGCGTCCACGGATCTCATTCGCTTTCTCGAGGCAACCGGACATGCGCCGCTTGTCTTGAAAGTCAGCGAGTGAGATACGATCTTTGCTTCAAATAAGACAGATGACAGAAGTTTACGGGAGACCGGCATGAGCGGCGAAAATAATCCTTACGGCGGTTCCTATAGCGGGCAGATGACCGCAAGCGCCCATCATAATGGCGAGCTGAACGGTGCGGCCTCCGGCCACATCAAGGACACCACGACGGCGGGTTTCTCCAGGGACGTTCTTGAGGAATCGCGCCGCCAGCCGGTTCTGGTGGATTTCTGGGCGCCCTGGTGCGGCCCGTGCAAGCAGTTGACGCCGGTGCTCGAGAAGGTCATCAACGAGGCGAATGGCCGCGTGAAGCTCGTGAAGCTGAATATTGACGACCACCCGTCGATTCCCGGCCAGCTCGGTATCCAGTCCATTCCGGCAATCGTCGCCTTTGCCGACGGCCGGCCGGTGGATGGCTTCATGGGTGCCGTGCCGGAAAGCCAGATCAAGCAGTTCATCGAGAAGATCGCCGGGCCTGATGCGGGCGATCCCAAGGCCGAGATCGAGGCTGTTCTGACGGAGGCGAAGCAGCTTCTGGCGGATGGCGATTTCAACGGCGCGGCGCAGCTTTTCGGCGCCGTCATGCAGGCCGATCCGGAAAATCCTGCAGCGATTGCCGGTATTGCCGAATGCATGATCGCCGCCGGCCAATATGAGCGGGCAAGCGAACTGCTCTCTTCGCTGCCTGCGGAACTTAACGAGGATGCGGGCATTCAGCTCGTTTCGAAAAAGATCGCGCAATATGAGGAAGCCCGCAAGATCGGCGACCCGGTGGCGCTGGAGCGCGAGCTTGCGCTCGATCCCGATCGTCACGAGGCGCGGGTGAAGCTTGCCAAGGTGCTGAATGCTCAAGGGCGGCGCGACGAGGCTGCGGATCATCTGCTCTACATCATGCGCAAGGACCGGACCTTCGACGATGACGGCGCGCGCCGCCAGCTTCTGGAGTTTTTCGAGGCCTGGGGCTTCAAGGACCCGGCAACCGTTGCAGGCCGCAGGAAGCTTTCGGCGATACTGTTTTCGTAATGCGGGCATATCCCGGCCGTGGCGGTTGATCCGCCGGCCGGGCAGCAGTGAACAGGGGGCTTGATTCCCATGCATGTCGGAAATGCAAGATATGTGAAGAACGACGATCTGCCGGAAACCGTGCCGGTCTTTCCATTGCCGGGTGCGCTGCTTCTACCGGAAGGCCATCTTCCACTCAATATTTTCGAGCCTCGATATCTCGCCATGATCGACTGGGCATTGGCCGGCCATCGCATCATCGGCATGGTGCAGCCCGCGCTGCATGTCATCGAGGCGGGGCTTGAGGGCGGTCCGCTGAGCGCAGTCGGCTGCCTCGGCCGCATAACGTCCTTTTCCGAAACCGGCGATGGCCGTTATATCATTTCGCTGACCGGCGTGTGCCGCTTCCGCCTGCTGGAAGAGGTGGAGGCGGGCAAACCCTATCGCAGCTTCCGGCATGCGCCCTTCATCGCCGATCTTTCCGGCGAATATGACGAGGATGCGGTGGACCGCGAAAACCTGCTCCGGGTATTCCGCTCGTTTCTGGATGCCAACCAGCTGGAAGCGGATTGGGAAAGCGTGGAAAGGGCGGGCAATCGCGTCCTCGTCAATTCGCTTTCCATGATGTCTCCCTTCGGGCCGGCTGAAAAACAGGCGCTGCTGGAAGCGCCGGACCTGAAGACGCGGGCCGAAACATTGATCGCCATCACCGAGATCGTTCTTGCCCAGGGATCGGGCGAGAGCGGCAACGTGCTGCAATAGGATCGCCGTCATGGACGACAGGATGAGCAATGTCGATCCCAAGCTGCTGGAGCTTCTGGTCTGCCCTTTGACGAAAGGGCGCCTTGCCTATGACCGCGCCCGCAATGAACTCATCTCCGAAAGCGCGAGGCTCGCTTATCCGATCCGCGATGGCGTGCCGATCATGCTGATTTCGGAAGCCCGCAAAATAGAAGACTAAGCTTCCCGCTTGCCCGCCTTCACACATTGCGTGTCGCGAATTGACGAAGATGCGTTGACAACCATGCGTGGATTTGACCAGAGTCCCGCCCGACATGTCTGTTGCGGGGAGAAAACTGATGTCGTTGCGCGCGCTCGTCCGGATTTCGCTGGTTGCGGTCTCAACCGCCCTGTTTTTTCCGCCAGCCATGGCGGCGGAGCCCTCCCGCAAGGTCGTTACGACCCAAAATGGCGATTATTTCGGCTTCGATCTCAGGACGGAGCAAAATGTCTCGCTGGAACAATGCGGCGAGATTTGCATCGGCGATACCGCCTGCAAGGCCTTTACCTACAATCCCAAGGTGAAATGGTGCTTCCTCAAATCGGATTTCAATCAGCTGAACGCCTTCCCCGGCGCGGTTGCCGGCAAGATCGTGGAAGTGGCCGCGGAAGCCGATATCGGCGCGCCGCAGCGCCTGTCCTTCGTGACCGACAGCCTGCAACAGGAAGCGCGCCGGCTGAAATCCGGCCTTGCGGCAAATGAGGGTGAGGGCGAACAGGGCCTAGAAGCCCTCGTGGAAACGGCGCGCCAGCAGGCAGCCGCCGGCAATATTCCCGATGCGGTCACGACCTATAAACACGCCCTTGCGATCACACCTGACGATGGCGCGCTCTGGGCGGAATTGTCGGAAAAGGCCGCGCAGGTCACCGATAATTATTCGATAGCGGGACAGGCCGCTTCCGCTGCCATCAATGCCTACCAGCTGAGCCGCACGGTCAGCGCCCGCACCGAGGCCCTGAACCGGCTGGCGAAGGCCTTCGAAAGAACCCAGAATTATCGCGCGGCACTCAATGCCTATAAGGAAAGCCTTGCGCTTACCGACAATGCACAGACCAAGGCGGCCTATGCCGATCTGCGCACACGGCAGGGTTTTCGTGTCATCAACAATACCGTGGATACGGATAGCGTCAGCCCGCGCGCCTGCGTGCAGTTTTCCGAGCCGCTGGTGAAGAACGGCGTCGATTATTCCTCCTTCATCACGCTTGATGGGGCAGCGCCCAAGGCTATCGAGGCGAAGGGCAGCGAGATTTGCGTGGAAGGCCTGACTCACGGCCAGCGTTACAAGATCGCGTTTCGCGCCGGCCTGCCGTCTTCGGTGGAAGAGCCTCTGGAAAAGCAGGTCGATCTCGATATCTATGTGCGTGACCGCGCCGCCAGCGTGCGCTTCACCGGCGAGAATTTCGTGCTGCCGGGCACGGCGCGCCGCGGCATTCCAATCGTCTCTGTCAATGCCGACAAGGCCGACCTGAAGCTTTATCGCGTCGGCGACCGCAACATCACCTCGCTTCTTTCAAACTCGCAGTTTCTGACGCAGATGGATGGCTATAACGCCGACCGTATCGAAAACGAAATTGGCGAGCTTGTCTGGCAGGGCTCGATCGATATCCAGCCCGATCTCAACAAGGATGTGGTGACGAGCTTCCCGGTGGACGAGGCCCTGCCGGAGCGCAAGCCCGGCATCTATGTGCTGACCGCCGTACCGCCGGGCACCGCGCCGGAAACCTGGGATTCGCGCGCCACGCAATGGTTCCTGGTTTCCGATACCGGCATCACCACCTATGCCGGAACCGATGGTCTGAATGTCTTTGTCCGTGCACTTGGCAGCGCCAAGCCGCTGGCAGATGTGGATTTGCAGCTGCTCGCCAAGAATAATGAGGTGCTGGGCACCGCGAAGACGGATGCGGACGGCCGCGCGGTGTTCTCGGCCGGCCTGATGCGCGGCACGGCGGCGCAGGCGCCTGCTATCCTGACGGCGCGCAACGGCGACAAAGATTACGTTTTCCTCGACATGACCCGCGCCGGCTTCGATCTTTCGGATCGCGGCGTGACGGGCCGTGCAGCCCCCGGCGCCATCGACGTGTTCAGCTGGACCGAGCGCGGCATCTACCGCGCCGGCGAGACCGTGCATGCCGCAGCCCTTGCCCGCGATGTCGACGGCAAGGCAATCGAGGATCTGCCGCTCACCTTCATCTTCTCGCGCCCGGATGGTGTCGAGGACCGGCGTTTCGTCAGCGACGGCAAGGCGCTGGGCGGCCATGCGGTCGATCTGCCGTTGCAGGCAAATGCGATGCGCGGCACCTGGACATTGCGCATCCATACCGATCCTAAAACGCCTGCGATCAGCGAAAAGAGCTTCCTCGTCGATGATTTCGTGCCTGACCGCACCGAGTTCGATCTTTCCAGCAAGGCAAAACAGATCGACCCCGGCGCGGAAACGGCAATCGACGTCGATGGCCGTTATCTCTATGGCGCGCCCGCTGCCGGCCTGACGCTGGAAGGCGAGGTCGCGATCAAGCCGACGCGCACCAGTGCCGATTTCGAAGGTTATTTCTTCGGTCTGGCCGATGAGGAGAGCGAAGAGGAAAACCGCACCACGCTTGCCGATCTGCCGGTTCTGGACGAAGAGGGCAAGGCGAGCTTCAATGTCGATCTGACCGACCTGCCATCCACAACGCAGCTTCTTTCCGCCAACATTACCGTGCGCATGCAGGAGGCCGGCGGCCGCGCCGTGGAGCGCTCGCTGACGCTGCCCATCAAGGCTGAAGCGCCGGTCATCGGTATCAAACCTCAATTTTCCGGCGATCTCGCCCAGAATTCCGTTGGCCGTTTCCACATCATCGGTGTCAGTGCCGACGGTGCCAAACAGGCGATGAGCGGCCTCAACTGGAAGCTCATCAAGGTCGAGCGGAACTATCAATGGTATCGTCAGGGCAATTCCTGGCGTTACGAACCGGTGGAATATACCAAGCAGCAGGAAGCCGGCAGCTTGTCCGTCGATGCCAATGGCGGCGAGATTTCCGTGCCCGTCACCTGGGGTCGCTATCGGCTGGAAGTGGAGGGCGCCGGCAATGGCGCGCCGGTTTCCAACGTTGAGTTCGATGCCGGTTTTTATGTCGAGGCAAGCTCGACGGAAACGCCGGATGCGCTGGAAATCGCTCTCGACAAGCAGAGCTACAAGATCGGCGATACGGCCAAACTCAAGGTTTCGTCGCGTTTTGCCGGCGAGTTGATGGTGACTTCCGGTTCGGAAAAGCTGATTGCCGTGCAGAATGCCGAGATCGGCGAGGATGGCGGCGAGATCGATATTCCCGTCACCGAGGAATGGGGTGCGGGCGCTTATGTGACAGCCACGCTGTTCCGTCCCGGCGATGCGCAGGAAAGCCGTATGCCGATGCGCGCCATCGGCATCAAATGGCTCGCCGTCGATCCGGCCGAGCGCAAACTTGCCGTCACGCTCGGCGCGCCGCAGAAGACGCTGCCGCGTCAGCCGCTTGAAATTCCGATCACCGTTGCGGGCGCTGGCGTCGGCGAAAAGGCCTATGCCATCGTTGCGGCCGTCGATGTCGGCATATTGAACCTTACCCGCTACGAACCGCCAAAGCCGGATGAATGGTATTTCGGCCAGCGCCGGCTGGGGCTGGAAATCCGCGACCTTTATGGCCGCCTGATCGACGGTTCGCTCGGCGCCACCGGCCGACTGCGCACCGGCGGCGACGGCGGGCAGGCAGCCCTTCAGGGCAGCCCGCCCACGGAAAAGCTGGTGGCCTTCTTTGCCGGTCCGGTCGAACTCGACGCAGACGGCAAGGCGACGGTCAGCTTCGATATTCCGCAGTTCAACGGCACGGCCCGCATCATGGCGGTGGCCTGGACGAAGACAGGCGTGGGACATGCCGTCTCCGACGCCATCGTTCGCGATCCTGTCGTCGTCACGGCCAGCGCGCCGAAATTTCTCGCACCCGGCGATGTCTCGCAATTGCGGCTCGATATCGCCAATACCGATGGCGAGGCCGGTGACTACCGGCTGGATGTGACCAGCAACACGGCCCTGACCGTCGATCAGGGCGAGATGTCGCAAACTCTCGCGCTTCAGAAAGGCGGCAAGTCTTCGCTGACGGTCCCGCTGACGGGCGAACAGCCCGGCAATGGCGCGATTACCATCAAGGTTTCCAATGCCGCCGGTCTTTCACTGGAGCAGGTTCTGAACGTTCCGGTACGTCCGGCCGTTCTGCCCGTCACAACGCGGCGCGAAATCAAGATTGCGCCGAACAGCAGTCTGACGATCAACGGCGATCTTCTGGCCGACAGCATGCTTCTCGGCTCTTCCGTCGCGGTCAATGTCACGCGCTCGCCCGCCTTCGATATTCCGGCGCTGGTGATGATGCTGGACAAATATCCCTACGGCTGCGCCGAACAGACGACGAGCCGCGCTTTGCCGCTGCTTTACGTTTCGGAACTGACGAAGGATAGCGGTCTTGCAGAAGACCCCGACACCCGCCGGCGGGTGCAGGAGGCGATCTACCGCGTGCTGTCCTTCCAGTCGAGTTCCGGCAGCTTCGGCCTCTGGTCGCCGGGTTATGGCGATCTGTGGCTCGATGCCTATATCAGCGACTTCCTGACCCGCGCCCGCGAGCAGAATTACGATGTGCCCGAAGCCGCCATGGTGCAGGCGCTGAACAACCTGCAAAACGGTCTTTCCTATGACAGCAATGTCAAGGATCGCGGCAACGAGATCGCCTATTCGCTTTATGTGCTGGCGCGCAACCGCAAGGCGGCGATCAACGATCTGCGTTATTACGCGGATACGGCGCTTGCCGATTTCCCGACGCCGCTCGCCAAGGCGCAGGTTGCCGCCGCCCTCTCGCTTTATGGCGATCAGGCCCGTTCTAAGGCCGTGTTCGGCGCTTCGCTCGACATGGCAAGCCGCACCACCAATGTCAGCTTCTCGCGCGCGGATTATGGCTCCGCCCTGCGTGACGGCGCGGCGACGCTGGCGCTTGCGGCGGAAAGCCGGCCGGTTCCGGCCGTCGTGCCGCAGCTTGCGGGTGCGGTGGCCAAGGAATGGGAAAAGAAGCCCTATACCAGCACCCAGGAACAGGCATGGATGCTGCTTGCCGCCCGCGCCGTCAAAGGCGAGGACAAGGATATCCGTCTCGATGTGAACGGCGATCTGCAGACCGGCGGCTTCGGCAAGCGGATGAGCGGCGATGAATTGCTGGCCGCACCCTTGAAGATCGCCAATGCCTCGGCCGATCCGGTCACGGCCGTCGTCACCACGGTGGCGCCGCCGGCGCAGCCGCTTGCCGCAGGCGGCGAAGGCTTCACCATCACCCGCACCTATTATTCCATGGATGGCGAGGAGGTGAACCCGAGCGAGGTGGTCCAAAACGAACGTTATGTCGTGGTGCTGAATGTGGTGCCGCAAAATAACTGGCAGTCGCGCATTCTGGTGACGGACCTGTTGCCCTCCGGTTTCGAAATCGACAATCCGAGCCTCGTCAATTCGGCGGAGCTTTCGAATTTCGACTGGCTGCCGGAAACGGAAGCGGCGCATACGGAATTCCGCTACGACCGTTTCGTGGCGGCTTTCGACCGCTCGGCCGGCGACAGTTCGGAAATTGCGCTTGCCTATGTGGTCCGCGCCGTCACCCCCGGCACCTACGATCATCCGGCAGCTTCGGTTGAGGATATGTACCGGCCGCAATTTGCCGCCCGCACGGCAACCGGCCGCATGGAGGTGCGCTCGGCAAACCCATGAGGCGACGTAAGGCGATCATTGTCGGCATCATGACGGCCGCGTTGCTTATGGGCGGCGCGGCCTTCGGTCTTGATGCGCTGGACAAGGCCTATCCGCCGCCGCTGGACGCCGCGCAGCAACGATCCTTCGAGGTTCTGGATCGTGACGGCAAGCTTTTGCGCGCTTTTGCGACACCCGATGGCCGCTGGCGGCTGAAAACCTCGGCAGCCGAAGTCGACCCACAGTTCCTGCGCATGCTGGTGGCCTATGAAGACCAGCGTTTCTATGAGCATCACGGGGTCGATCCCTGGGCGCTTTTGCGCTCCGCCTGGCAATTGGCCAGCAACGGCCGGATCGTTTCCGGCGCATCGACGCTTTCCATGCAGGTGGCGCGGCTGATCGAGCCGCGCGCCGACCGGTCTTTTTCGGCGAAATTCCTGCAGACCGCGCGTGCGATCCAGATCGAGAGACGGCTCAGCAAGGCGGAAATCCTCGATCTCTATCTGAATATTGCGCCCTATGGCGGCAATCTCGAAGGCATTCGCGCCGCAAGCCTCGCCTGGTTCGGCAAGGAACCGGGCCGGCTCGATACGGCGGAGGCGGCCCTTTTGGTGGCGCTGCCGCAATTGCCGGAAAAGCGACGTCCGGATCGTTTTCCGGAGGCGGCGAAGCAGGCGCGCGAGCGGGTGCTGCAACGGCTTGCCGTGGAACGCGTGGTGGGTGAAGGGGAGGCGGAACGATCGGCTCTTGCGGATATGCCCGCCAACCGGCGGGACCTGCCGGCCTATGCGCCGCATATGGCCGTCGCCGCAAGAGTGAAATTCCCGAATACTGCCGAAGTGCGCTCCACGCTGAAGTTGCCGATCCAGCGGGAGCTGGAGGGTGTCGCCCGCCATGCGGCGGAAAAGCTCGGCGACAGGGTCTCCGTCGCCATCGTCATGGCTGATGCGCAGAGTGGCGATATTCTGGCGGAAGTGGGCTCGGCGGATTATCTCGATACGGCGCGCCGTGGTTTCGTGGAGATGAGCCGGGCCGTTCGCTCGCCGGGCTCCACCCTCAAGCCATTCATCTACGGCCTTGCCTTCGAAGACGGTCTTGTCGGGCAGGAAACCATCATCGAGGATCGTCCGGCCGACTTTTCCGGTTACAGGCCGCGCAATTTCGACATGCATTATCAGGGCGATGTCAGCATCCGGCAGGCGCTGCAACTGTCGCTCAACGTGCCTGCCGTCAAGCTGCTCGATGCGATCAGCCCCTCGGCGCTGATGGTGCGGTTCCGGCGGGTGGGCGTCAAACTCGTGCTTCCCGCCAATGAAGCGCCGGGGCTTGCCATCGCCCTTGGCGGCGCGGGTATTTCGCTGGTCGATCTGGTGCAGCTTTATGCGGGGCTTGCTGGCGGCGATCCCGTGCGGCTTGGAGACGGCGTCCGCGCCGCCCCGGAACGGCTGGAGGGGGACCGGTTATTCTCCGATGCCGCTATCTGGAATATCTCCGATATCCTCTCCGGCGTGCTGCCGCCGCTCGGCATGAAACAGCGCGGCATCGCCTACAAGACCGGCACCAGCTATGGCTATCGCGATGCCTGGTCGGTGGGTTATGACGGGCGGCATGTGGTCGGCGTCTGGGTTGGCCGGGCCGATAATGGCGCGGTACCGGGCATTGCCGGTTATGCGACGGCCGCCGCGATCCTGTTCGAGGCTTTCGAAAAATCCGGCGTGGCGATCACGCCGATGCCGGCCGCACCTTCCGGTGTCGCGCGGGTCGCGGTCAATGACCTTCCCGCCAACCAGCGGCGTTTCACCACGACGGCCAGCGGCCTGCTTTCTGCTTCAAGACGTGAAAGCGCCCCGCGCATCGTTTACCCGCCGGAAGGCGCGCGCGTGGAGCTTTCCGGCCAGTCGGGCATCTCGCCGCTGGTACTGAAGCTGCAGGGCGGGCGGGCACCCTTCCGCTGGCTCGCCAATGGTTTGCCTTTGCCGAACGCTTCCCATCGCCGCAACAGCGAATGGCGGCCGGAAGGCCAGGGATTTTCCACACTGACGGTCATCGACGCCGACGGCCGCGCCTCGAGCGTGCGGGTTTTCGTCGAATAGCAGGGATGTCCAACTGCACGAGGGGTTGCTCCGGGCTTGCGCCTCGAGCGTCTCGTCAGTTCTTTTTCGCTGTCTTGCCAAAGATATGCAGCAAGCAATTGTACAAGAGTGACGGCGAAGATGATGTGCCTAAGCTCTATTACGCCACATCGAGTGAATGGCGGTGGATCCGCTCCTGAAGCGAAGCCACAACGGCTTGTAGAAATTCCCGGCGCCTGGGATTGGTCGTTGCCGTCAGTGTCACCTGTAGCCGGCTTGTGATGTTGTTCAGAAAGCCAACGTGATTAAAACTATCGGCAGCGATATTGACCTCCACCTCGTCCATGTAATGCGCCAGATACGGCTCCAATACGAGATTTGCATCCGTCTGGTAGCAGGCAGCCATCTGTTCTCCAAGCGTGGACATCTGCACATATGGACCATATTCGTCGATCATCAAATCTCCTTCCTCTAGCGCAACTAATTTTGACAGGCGCTTCATCATCACAGATAGGAAATAGGAAGCAATTGCCCGCTTTCAACGCTCCCTTTTGAAGCTTTGAATTCTCCGTGTTCGTGAAGGATGTCGCCGAGACTCCGGTCGAAGTAGAGACCTGCCAAACGGCTGTCGGCTGCGCTGGGCCGCGCTCAAACCATAGCATTGTTTTTGCTGGGTTTTGCAGGAGAAATGGCGTCCACGAGAGGATTCGAACCTCCGACCCCAGGATTCATACCGCTTCGGCTTTCGCCGCCGTCCCGCCATTTGCCGGCAAGACGTTCGTGGTCTGGACTGTCCCTTCACCATGGGCCTTGCGGCCTTTAGGTGCTGCCCATCCAGTCTCTACACCTTCACCGGATTTCTCCGGAGCTTGGCTCGGGATTGGCATGCTGGAAGACCAGCGAAGCTTTCCCCGACTTTGAGCAGATCGATTGCGTCGTTTCCGGGCGCAACCCCCAATTTGTCTTAGGAATCCTGTGCTCTATCCTGCTGAGCTACGTGGACACTGAATTGCTCTTTAACCTGACGATGCCTGCGGATCAACCGCGTTCTTCATCGCGGTCGATCTCTTCCTCGGCTTTCTTCGCGTCAGTCGGCAATCAGCTCGTCAGGCGCTGTTCGGCCAGTTTCACCCAGTAGGAAATGCCGTAAGCGATGGCCTCGTCGTTGAAATCATAGCCCGGATTGTGAAGCCCGGCCGAATCGCCGTTGCCGATGAAGATGAAGCAGCCCGGCCTTTCCTTCAGCATGAAGGAGAAATCCTCTCCCGCCATGGAAGGATCGACATCGGGATCGACATTCGGTTCGCCTGCCACATCGCGGGCCACGCGGATGGCGTGGTCGGTCTCGGCGGCGTGGTTGAAGGTTACCGGGCAATAACGTTCATAGACGACTTCCGCTTCCGCGCCGTTGGCAAGGGCAATGCCTTCCGCCATCTGCTTGATGCGATCCTGCGCCAGATCGCGCACCGTTTCATCGAGGCTGCGCACCGTGCCGGCGATCAGTGCCTCGTTTGGAATGATGTTGTGGCTGGAACCGGCCTGAAAGCGGGTGACGGAGACGACCACCGAACGGATCGGATCGGCATTGCGTGAGGCGATCATCTGCAGGTTGCCGACGATCTGCGCGCCGATGGTGATCGGGTCGACGGTGCGGTGCGGCTGTGCCGCGTGGCCGCCACGGCCCTTGACGGTGATGGAGAACTTGTCCGGTGCCGCCATGATGCCGCCCTTGCGGATGGCGAAGGCGCCAAGCGGAATGCCCGGCATGTTGTGCATGCCATAGACCTCGTTAATGCCGAAACGCTCCATAAGGCCATCCTCGACCATGGCGAGCGCGCCGGCGCCGCCTTCCTCCGCCGGCTGGAAGATGACGGCGATGGAGCCGGCGAAATTGCGGGTCTCGGTAAGATATTTGGCCGCGCCAAGCAGCATGGCCGTGTGGCCGTCATGGCCGCAGGCATGCATGGCGCCCGCGGTTTTGGAGGCCCAGGGCTTGCCGGTTTCCTCTAAAATTGGGAGAGCGTCCATATCCGCGCGAAAGCCGATGGTGCGATTGCCCGGAAGATTGCCCCTGATGATGCCGACCACACCCGTGCGGCCGAGACCGGTCACGATTTCGTCAACGCCGAAAGATCTCAGCTTCTCCGCAACGAAGGCCGCGGTGTTGTCGACATCATATAAAATCTCGGGATTTTCATGCAGGTGACGCCGCCATTCGCTGACTTCCTGCTGGAGTTCGGCGGCTCTGTTCAAAATCGGCATTCGTTCATTCCTGGGTTCATCGGTGCGGCGTGTCGTAAAAATCCTATCCTCCGTGGTGGATAGTGCGCCGCATAATTGACGTAATCAATGTACTTTGCCATTGCTAGGACATATATGGTGAATATTGCCATTCCCCGACCGAAGACGGGAATTCGAGGACAAGCCTTGCCACAGACTTTTAAATCGCCAAACGCCGCCAGACGGCTTTCCGCAGCCGTTGCCATCATGACCGCAGGCCTCGTTGCCGCAGCACCCGTGGCAAATGCCAATCCGAAAATGGTGGTCGATGTCAAAACCGGCAAGGTGATTTCCCATCAGGAAGCCTTCCGCAAGTGGTATCCCGCTTCGCTCACCAAGCTGATGACCGCCTATATCGCCTTTTCGCAGATGAAGGCCGGCAAGATCAGCCCGCAGACGGAAGTGGTGATGAGCAAGAAGGCCGCCGATCAGCCGGCCTCGAAAATGTATTTCAAGCCCGGCCAGAAGCTGACGATGGATAGCGCTTTGAAGCTACTGCTCATCAAATCCGCCAATGACATCGCGGTGGCGATTGCCGAGACCATCGGCGGCACCAGCGACAATTTCGTCGCGCAGATGAACGCGCAGGCGCAGCGGCTGGGCATGAGCTCCACCCGTTACATCAACGCCAATGGCCTGCCCGGCAAGGGACAATATACGACCGCCCGGGATCTGGCGCTGCTGGCGCTGATCATCAAACGCGAGTTTCCGGAATATGCCCATTATTTCTCGCTGGAAGGCGTCAGCACCGGCAAGAAGAACTACGCCAATTTCAACATGCTGGTCGGCCGTTTCGATGGCGCGGATGGCATGAAGACCGGCTTCATCTGCGCCTCCGGCTTCAACCAGGTGTCGTCGGCCGTGCGTAATGGCCGCTCGGTCATCACGGTCGTGCTGGGTGCTGACAGCCTTGCCGGACGCACCGATCAGTCGGCCGATCTGTTGCAGATGGGGCTGACGGCGCCCTCGGGCCAAGGCGTTTCGCTCGCCGCGCTGGCGCCCTATGGCGATACCGGCGATGTGAACGACGTCAGCGCCGAAATCTGCAACCCGAAGGCCGCCAAGGTGCGCAGCGAAAGCCGCGACGAGGCTGGCCGCATGGTCATCCATTCGCCCTATGTGCAGGAAATGACCCGGCCGCCGGAATATTCCTTCGCCGGTCTCATTCCGGGCAGCGAGACGGTGGCGGTGAATGCCGCCAAGGGAGCCGGCAAGGGCGAACTCGCGAACGTGCCGATCCCGATCCCGCGTCCGACATTCTGATGATCGGTGACTGCCTCGAGGGAGAGCCTCGCGGTTGCAATGCGCTTTGTGTATTCGCAGGTCGATGATGTTATGATATTACAGTGTCGCTCGCGGCTTCCAGGCGCGGGCGATTTCTTTTAGCTGCAAGCGGCTCCGGGTTTCGTGTCTTCCAGTGACCTGCCGGAGCGGCCATCAACACACAGGCAAGTCATGTCTCGCGATCGCATCCCGGTTTCCATCATCACCGGATTTCTCGGCGCCGGAAAATCGACGCTGCTCAACCGGCTTCTCAAGGATCCGGCGATGAGCGATGCGGCGATCATCATCAACGAATTCGGCGATGTCAGCATCGATCATATGCTGGTCGAAAGTGCTGGTGAAGGCATCATCGAGCTGGCGGAGGGCTGCCTGTGCTGCACGGTGCGCGGCGAGCTGGTGGATACGCTGGCGGAACTGATGGACGGCATTCAGGCAGGCAAGCTGAAGCCGGTAAAACGGGTGGTGATCGAGACCACGGGCCTTGCCGATCCTGCCCCCGTCATGCAGTCGGTCATGGGCAACCCGGTCATCGCGCAGAATTTCGTGCTGAACGGCATGATTACGGTGGTGGATGCCGTGAACGGCCTTTCCACGCTCGACAATCATCAGGAGGCGGTGAAACAGGCCGCCGTGGCTGACCGTCTGGTGATGACCAAGCGCGCGCTTGCCGATGCCGCCACGATTCCCGCGCTGACAGCCCGTCTACAAGCGCTCAATCCGCGCGCGACTATCGAGGATGGCGACAAAACCGAGTGGAACGCTGCGGGGCTTCTCGACAACGGCCTTTACGATGCCGGCAGCAAGAATGCCGATGTCGGCCGCTGGCTGGGCGAAGAGGCGGCACACGATCACCACGATCATGATCATGATCACGGTCACGACCATGGCCATCACCACCATCATGGCGATCACGACGACCACCACCATCATCACGATGTGAGCCGGCACGATGCGTCTATCCGCTCCTTCTCGATCATTCACGATCAGCCGGTCAGCCCGATGGCGATCGACATGTTCGTGGATCTGCTGCGCTCGGCACATGGTGAAAAGCTCCTGCGCATGAAGGCCATCGTCAAGCTGTCGGATAATCCGGCCCGGCCGCTGGTGCTGCATGGGGTGCAGAATATTTTCCACACGCCGGAGCGCCTTGCAGCCTGGCCGGACCCGGCTGATCAGCGCACGCGCATGGTGCTGATTACGAAGGATTTACCGGAGGCTTTCGTGCAGGACCTGTTCGCGGCCTTCACAAGCGCACCGGGCATCGACCGGCCGGACAGGCAGGCGATGACGGATAATCCGCTGGCGGTTTCGGGGTTGCGGTTTTAGGGCGTGTCGTGATGGTCTAGGTCGGCGGGTGTGGTTCACCCCCCTCTGTCCTGCCGGACATCTCCCCCTCAAGGGGGGAGATCGACAAGCGGCTTGCTCCGAACATCTTTATGGGGACAGCAACCCGAAGTGCAGAGCTTGTGAGAAAGCGAGCGGTTGCCGCAACTGATCTCCCCCCTTGAGGGGGAGATGCCCGGCAGGGCAGAGGGGGTAAGCCCGGAGCGTCAGCGTTGAACGCCGGTTACCCGCCCTTCACAATACGAAACCGATGCCCCTTATCCAGCGCAGTGGTTTCCACCAGCCTATGCCCATCCTCATTGCACATATGCGCAATATCGATCACCGCCAGCGGATCGGTCGTCTCGACGGTCAGAACATCTCCCGCCTTCAGGGTTGCGAGTTTCTTGCGGCTTCTCAAAACCGGAAGGGGGCATTTAAGCCCCCTCAAATCATAGACGATCTCGGCCGTGTCGCTCATTCCTTGGCCCAGAACTTCCAGAATGGCTTTTTCTCCGGCGCTTCCGGAGCAGGCGCTGCGGAATAGGCAAGCGGGTTCATGGCCGGAACCGGGATGCTCTGGGCGGCAGCTCCGGTCTGGCCGGCTGCTGCGGGGGCAGCCGAGGCAACCATCGTCGGTGCCGCAGGGGCCGGGTTCGATTGCGGTGCCGTGGCGGGCTGTGCCACCGAAGGGCGCGGGCCGCGCAGGGAAGAGGCGGTTGCGGTCGTGGCCGGTGAGGAAGACGTCACCTGCTGCGCCTTTTTCTCCATCAGCGCGGCATATTCCGTTTCCTTCATCAGCTTGCCGGCCTTCAGCGCCGAGCCGGTCGGGGCATAGGCGGGCTCGCGGCCCTTGCGCTTTTCGGCGACCAGCGCCTTGCGCTCGGCTTCGCTCGGGTCGTACCAGGCCATGCCGTCATATTTCTTCATCGCCTTTTCATAGGCGAGATCGTAGGTCTTCTCGTAGCTCGAAAGCGCGCTGACGAGCGCCGGCGGTGTGCTCATGGCCGGGCATTGGGCGGAGGCGTTGAAGCTGCCGCCTTCGGTCTGCTGGTTGAAGACATATTTCTTCTCGCAGACATTCACTTCCGGCGGGCGCTTCGTCACTTCGAAATTGTCGTAACCGACCTTCAGCATCTTCCAGAATTCGAGATGTTCACTCTGGCGATGGCGGGCCATGTTTTCCGCCGTCATGCGGAACGGGAAGGCCTGCAGCTGCACGGTCTTCTGGCCGCCCTTGAAGGCGTCACGGGCGAAACCGTAGATTTCAAGAATCTGCGCATCCGTCATCGAATAACAGCCGGAGGACGAGCAGGCGCCATGGATCATCAGATTGGTGCCATTGCGGCCATTGGCGGCATCGTAGCGGTTCGGAAAGCCGGTATTGATGGCGAGGTAATATTTCGAGTTCGGATTGAGATGCGCGGGCGTCAGGTTGTAGAAACCTTCCGGCGCCTGCCGGTCGCCTTCTTTCACCTTCGGGCCGAGTTTGCCGGACCATGCGCAAATCTCGTAGCCGGCGATCTTCTCGAAACGGTTGTCGCGCCTGGCTTTCCAGATTTCCAAGGCACCTTCTTCCTTGAAGATGCGGATCATGATCGGCGAGGTGCGGTCCATGCCCCTTTTGTCGATCTCGGCCAGAATGGACGGAGACAGCGGGTAATCGACCTTGTTCTTGACGTGGGAGACGTCGCGCTCAACGGTTTCGAGCGTATCGTTGCAACCGGCAAGAACGAGCGCGGTGCAGGCAAGAAGTGCAAAATGTGTCAAACGCATGATCTGATCCGAAAGACGATGGCACGAAGCGGCGGCAGTTCTACACCGTCCCGTGTGTATTTTAAATACGGTATTAACCGTTTACATCTTCTTAACTCAAATCGGATCCGCCCCGCGGCCGCCGATACATCTTTTGATGTGACCGGACTATGGCCGAGTTGGGGCGATATTCAAGGAAAATAAGGCCGGACTTAAAGGTTCCGGCCGATATCCAGGAATTTCTGGCGGCGTTCGGCGCGCAATTGTGTGCCGGAACGCTGGGAAAGATCGGCCAGAGCCTTGGCGATGACGTCACCGGTTGCACTGATAACGGTTTCCGGGGCGCGATGCGCGCCGCCGATCGGCTCCGGAATGATTCCGTCGATGACGCCGAGCGACTTCAGATCTTCCGAGGTGATCTTCATGTTGGTTGCAGCTTCCTTGGCGCGGGTCGAATCGCGCCAGAGAATGGAAGCGGCACCTTCCGGCGAGATCACCGAATAGATCGCATGTTCGAGCATATAGACGCGGTTGCCGGTGGCGATCGCGATTGCGCCGCCCGAGCCGCCTTCGCCGATGACGACGGAGACGATCGGCACCTTCACGTTGAGGCACATTTCCGTCGAGCGGGCGATGGCTTCGGCCTGACCGCGTTCTTCCGCGCCGACGCCGGGATAGGCGCCTGCCGTATCGATGAGGGTGATCACCGGCAGCGAGAAACGGTCGGCCAGTTCCAGCACGCGGATCGCCTTGCGGTAACCTTCCGGCCGCGGGCTGCCGAAATTATGTTTCAGGCGGCTTTTGGTGTCGTTGCCCTTTTCCTGGCCGATGATGGCGACGGGCTGACCGTTGAAGCGGCCGAGGCCTGCCTGAATGGCGGCGTCTTCGGCAAACTTGCGGTCGCCGGCCAGCGGCGTGAAATCGGTGAACAGCGCCTTGGCGTAATCGACAAAATGCGGACGCTGCGGATGGCGCGCGACCTGCGTTTTCTGCCAGGCGTTGAGCTTGGAATAGATGTCCTGCATCGCGTCGTTGACGCGCGATTCCAGACGGTTGATCTCCTCCGAGGTGTCTATGCTCTCGTCTTCATCGGCAAGCTTCTTCAGCTCGATGATCTTGCCTTCAAGGTCCGAGATAGGTTTTTCGAAGTCGAGATAATTGTGCATGAGATCCGTTTCCGATCGTTTTGCGCAAGGTTTGACCGGATTATCCGGCGGTTCCGGTCGCTCTAATCAAGGTTTTTGCCCTGTTTGGCAAGGGGGTGATGTGTTTGTACCAGCTCTTGCAAGCGTTCTTCCAGCACATGTGTATAGATTTGTGTCGTGGAAATGTCGGAATGGCCGAGCAGTTCCTGTACCGCGCGCAAATCCGCGCCGTTCTGCAGAAGGTGGCTGGCAAAGGCGTGGCGCAGCACATGCGGCGATATCGCAGACGGGGTCAGGCCCGCACGGATGGCGATGTCCTTGAGGTCGCGGGCAAAGACCTGGCGGGGCAGGTGGCCCTCCTTGCCGTTGGAAGGAAACAGCCACGGGCTTTCCGGTGTCTCCGGTTTTTTCTGCGAAGCGGCTACCTTGTTTTTCTCCGATGCGAGCGCCTTTCTGGCAGCCTCGTATTTTTCCATCGCCTCGATGGCGGCGCGGGAAAGAAGAACCATGCGGTCCTTGTTGCCCTTGCCGCGTATCATCAGGAAGCGTCCCTCCTGACGCAGCACCTTGACCGGCAGCGAGACGAGTTCGCTGACACGCATGCCGGTGGCATAAAGAAGTTCGAGCAGCAGATGCATGCGGATGCGGGCAAGCTGGCCGGGACCGGATGTGGCGGCTTCCTGCGCCGCGAGGCTAAGAAGCCTGTTCACATCGGCGACGCTCATCGTTTTCGGTAAGGCGAGACCTTTCCTCGGCGCATCGATGATGCCGGTCGGGTCGTCGCCGCGCAGCCCTTCCGAATAGAGAAAACGATAGAATTGCCGCATGGTGGAGAGACGTCGTGCCTGTGAGGTTGCGGCAAAACCCTGAGCGGAAAGATGGGTCAGATAGGCTGAAAGGTCAGGCGTCTGCGCCTCCGTCAGAGACTGGCCGCGCTGACCGAGAAATTCGCGCAGATCGGAAAGATCGCGCTCATAGGAAGAGAGCGTGTTGGCGGCTGCCCCGCGTTCGGCGCTCATCATTTCCAGAAAACTTTCCAGCCGCGCGCCGTCGCGTCCTGCCGTCGGCTGTCCGCTCATGGCGCGCGCCTTGCCGGTTCGGTCGACGGCGGGTTCAGCCGCTCGGAAGGAATGCGTACCGTCACTTCGCGGTCGCGCGGTTTGACGACCATGACGAGCAGCACCATGCCGCCATAGATCAGCCCCGCGATGGTCGCCAGTATCATCGTGAAGCGGAAGAGGGTGGGCATGGCGGCTCCGTGAAGGTGGCGGTCGAAACGTATATGCGGTGCGGCGAAAGCGGCGACAAGATCAAAATGCCCGCTCCGCCCCGTGCCGCATGCGGCGATGATTGTGATTCACCGCAATTCAGTCAGCAATTTGGCTTGACGCTTCGTAAACATTTGCAGATATCCATGCCAAACGGGCTTTCAAATCTATGAATGAAACGAATTTATCCGTCCCGGCCACACTCGGGGAGCAAGCGCGGGCAAAGCTCGGACGGCGCAACATCGTCTTCGTCGGGCTGATGGGGGCTGGAAAGTCAGCGGTGGGCCGCATGGTCGCCCAGCAGCTCAGGGTGCCGTTCATCGATACGGATGTCGAAATCGAGCGCGTTTCGCGCATGACGATATCCGAACTTTTCGCCACCTATGGCGAAGAAGAATTCCGGGCGCTGGAAACGCGGGTCATCAAGCGGCTGCTGCGCGGCGGCCCCAAGGTCATCTCCACCGGCGGCGGCGCCTTCATCAACGACAATACCCGCCGGCACATCACGCGCGGCGGCATTTCATTGTGGCTGAAGGCCGATCTCGAGGTGTTGTGGGAGAGGGTCAACAAGCGCGATCATCGCCCGCTTCTCAAGACCGAAAACCCCAAGGCCACGCTGGCGGCCCTGATGGAGAAGCGCTATCCGATCTATGCGGAAGCGGATCTGACCATCGAATCCCGCGATGTCCGCAAGGAAATCATCGTGACAGAAGTGCTGGCCGCCATAGCCGGCATCGAACAGAAAGACTGATCCCCATGACGCCTTCCGAAATCCACGCCGATGAACGTCTCGTCCATGTGCCGCTCGGCGAGCGCGCCTATGACATTCTGATCGGGCCGGGCCTGATCGGCCGGGCGGGCGGCGAGATCTCGGCGCGGCTGAAGGGCCGGCGCGCGGCGATCATCACCGATGAACATGTCGCGCCGCTCTACCTCGAAGGCCTGATGGACGGCCTGCAGACGGATGGCATCGAGGCCGTCTCGCTGACCCTGCCGGCCGGCGAAAAGACCAAGAGCTTCGAGCATCTGGTCACTGTCTGCGATGCGGTTCTGGCAGCAAGGGTGGAGCGTAACGATGCGGTGATCGCGCTCGGCGGCGGCGTGATCGGCGATCTCGCCGGTTTTGCAGCGGGCATCGTGCGCCGTGGCGTGCGCTTCGTGCAGATACCGACCTCGCTTCTGGCGCAGGTCGATTCCTCCGTCGGCGGCAAGACCGGCATCAACAGCCGCCATGGCAAGAACCTTATCGGCGTTTTCCATCAGCCCGATCTGGTGCTGGCGGATACGGCCGTGCTCGATACGCTGAGCCCGCGTGAATTCCGCGCCGGTTATGCCGAAGTGGTCAAATATGGCTTGATCGACAAGCCGGACTTCTTCTTCTGGCTGGAAAAGAACTGGGATGACATTCGCACCGGCGGACCCGCCCGCATTCAGGCAATCGCGACAAGCTGCCAGGCGAAAGCCGATGTGGTGGTGGCCGACGAGAAGGAAAACGGCGTGCGCGCCCTTCTGAACCTCGGCCATACATTCGGCCACGCCCTGGAAGCGGCGACCAATTACGACAGCAAGCGGCTGGTGCATGGCGAAGGTGTCGCCATCGGCATGGTGCTGGCGCACCAGTTCTCCGCCCGCCTCAATCTCGCAAGCCCTGATGATGCCGCCCGCGTCGAAGCGCATCTGAAGGCCGTCGGCCTGCCGACGACGATGAAGGATATTCCCGGCGAGTTGCCGCCGGTGGAAACGCTGATGACGGCAATTGCGCAGGACAAGAAGGTCAAGGGCGGCAAGCTCACCTTCATCCTCACCCACGGCATCGGCCAGTCCTTCGTGGCCGATGATGTTGCGGCGTCCGAGGTGCAGTCCTTCCTGTCGGAAAAACATCCGGGTTAAGGCCGCGAGACAAAGGAAGCCGTGCCTAGAACCGCACCGCTTCCCCCGGCGCCGCCGCCTCAATCGCCAGCGCATGCAGGCCGGCATCGAGTTCCGGCTTCAAAAGCGCGTTGATCGCCCGGTGGCGCTCGACGCGAGACTTGCCGGAAAAGCTTTCCGACACTATCTGAACACGCATATGCGTCTCGCCCGTGCCGGTCATATCCGGCTGGTGGCCGGCATGCATCAGGCTTTCATCGACGACCCTCAGGCGCTCCGGTGAAAAGCTTTCCCTAAGCTTCGTTTCTATGCGTTCTCGCAGGGACATGCGACGGGCTCCATTCTCGTTGGCTGGTCTTGAAGGGGGCTACCTAAAAGCCAGCAACATTCCGCTTTGTCAATTCTTGTTGTGCGGCTTTTCGCACCCCATAATCAGGGCATCATGAAACTGGATTCGAAATATTTCGATCGCATCCGCACGCGCCGGAAAAGGGAGAGGGAACCTGAGGTTCAGGCCCCCACCTGCCAGTGGGACGGATGCGACAAGCCGGGTATTCACCGGGCACCCGTCGGCCGCAATGCCGAGGGGCAATTCTTCCTGTTCTGTTTTGAGCACGTGAAGGAATACAACAAGGGCTATAATTATTTTTCCGGCCTGTCCGACAGCGAGATCGCCCGTTACCAGAAGGAAGCGATTACCGGTCATCGCCCGACCTGGACGGTGGGCGTCAACAAGACGGCGCGCGACAGCCCGCTGCACTCCACGCTGCGTTCCGGCACGGCGAGCGGCAATGCCCGTATCCGCGATCCTTTCGGCTTCGCCGGCGGTTTTGCGGGCGGCTCCAGGGCAGGCGGCACCCGCATGCAGCAGGACCGAAAATTGAAGACGCTGGAGGCAAAAGCCTTCGATACGCTCGGTCTTTCTTCCACCGCGAAGCAGGAAGACATAAAAAGGCGCTACAAGGAGCTTGTCAAAAAGCACCATCCTGATGCTAATGGTGGCGATCGTGGTTCGGAAGAGCGTTTTCGGGCTGTTGTTCAAGCATATCAATTGTTAAAGCAGTCAGGTTTCTGCTAAGCCAACTTATGTGTTTACCGCCTGATTGATGATGTGGCCGGGTGGCTGCCGCCCGCCTTGGAGACGTGATGAGCAAAATCGACCTTGATATTTCCAACCTGCCCGACACGACGGTGTCCGTGCGGGAGGTTTTCGGCATTGATACGGATCTGCGGGTTCCCGCCTATTCCCAGGGCGACGCCTATGTGCCTGACCTCGATCCCGACTATCTTTTCGATCGCGACACGACGCTCGCGATCCTTGCCGGTTTTGCTCACAACCGACGTGTCATGGTCTCCGGCTTCCACGGCACGGGTAAATCCACCCATATCGAGCAGGTGGCTGCCCGCCTGAACTGGCCCTGCGTGCGCGTCAACCTCGACAGCCATGTCAGCCGTATCGACCTCGTCGGCAAGGACGCCATCGTCCTGAAAGACGGCAAGCAGGTCACCGAATTCAAGGACGGCATTCTGCCCTGGGCCTACCAGCACAATGTCGCGCTCGTTTTCGACGAATATGATGCCGGTCGCCCGGACGTGATGTTCGTTATCCAGCGCGTGCTGGAATCCTCCGGCCGCCTGACCCTGCTCGACCAGAGCCGCGTCATCCGTCCTCACCCCGCCTTCCGTATTTTTGCAACCGCCAACACGGTCGGCCTCGGCGATACGACCGGCCTTTACCACGGCACGCAGCAGATCAACCAGGCGCAGATGGACCGCTGGTCCATCGTCACCACGCTGAATTACCTGCCGCATGAGCAGGAAGTAAACATCATCGCCGCCAAGGTGAAGAGCTTCGACAATCCGAAGGGCCGTGAAACCGTCTCCAAGATGGTGCGCGTGGCCGATCTCACCCGTTCGGCTTTCATCAATGGCGATCTTTCCACGGTCATGAGCCCGCGTACCGTCATCACCTGGGCGGAAAATGCGGAAATCTTCGGCGATCTCGCCTTTGCCTTCCGCGTGACCTTCCTCAACAAGTGCGACGAGCTGGAGCGCACGCTGGTAGCTGAGCAATATCAGCGGGCCTTCGGAGTCGAGCTGAAGGAAAGCGCTGCGAACATCGTTCTCAGCGCCTGATAGTCCCCGGCTTGTCCGGAGAAGATCACCGATGACTTGAAGACGCCGGTGGGGCGCGCGATCTTCCGATCGCGTGCCGCAGGCGCCGACAAATGACAGGAAAGACAATGGCAGGGCGCGGCGACAATTCCAGAGCGAAACCGGGTACGGCGGTCGATACGGAGCCGTTGCGTCAGGCGATTGCCGGATGCGTGCGATCCGTCGCTGGCGACGCCGAAGTCGAAGTCGTTTTTGCCAATGAGCGGCCGGGCCTTGCCGGTGAGCGCATGCGCCTGCCGGAAATCTCCAAGAAACCGACCGCACAGGAAATCGCGATCACCCGCGGCCTCGGTGATTCCATGGCGCTGCGCCTCGCCTGCCATGACGCCGACACGCATGCGGTGATGTCGCCGCAGGGCGCCGAAGCGCGGCTGATCTTCGACGCGGTTGAACAGGCGCGCGTGGAATCGATCGGCGCGCTGCGCATGCCGGGCATGGCCTCCAACATCCAGGCCATGAACACGGAAAAATACGCCAAGGCCAACTTCGCCGGCATCACCAACAAGGACGACGCGCCGCTCGCCGAAGCCGTGGCGCTTCTGGTGCGCGAGAAGCTGACGGGCGAAAAGCCGCCGGAAAGCGCCGGCAAGGTTGTCGATCTGTGGCGCGATTTCATCGAGGACAAGGCGGCCGGCGACCTCAAGGATCTCTCCAGCGTCATCACCGACCAGAAGGCGTTTTCGCGGCTGGTGCGCAAGATGCTGACCTCCATGCAGATGGCGGAAGATTTCGGCGACGAGGATAACGAGCCTGACAGCCAGGAAGCGGAATCCAACGAGGACCAGCCGCGCACCAACGAGACCGAAGAAGAGCAGGTCGAGGAAGAGGCCGGCTCGGACGCGACGCCTGCCGATGAAAACGAGGCCTCGCAGGAAGAAATGGAAGAAGGCGAGATGGACGGCGCCGAGATGTCGGACGAGGAAATGTCCGACGATCTCGACGAGGATTCCGAGACGCCCGGCGAAACCCGCCGTCCCAACAGCCCCTTCGACGATTTCAACGAGAAGGTCGATTACCGCATCTTCACCCAGGAATTCGACGAGGAAATTCACGCCGAGGAACTGTGCGACGAGGCCGAGCTTGACCGTCTGCGCGCTTTCCTCGACAAGCAGCTCGCTCACCTTCAGGGCGCCGTCGGGCGCTTAGCGAACCGTCTGCAGCGCCGCCTGATGGCGCAGCAGAACCGTTCCTGGGACTTCGATCTGGAAGAGGGCTATCTCGATCCGGCCCGCCTCGTCAGGCTCATTATCGATCCCATGCAGCCGCTTTCCTTCAAGAAGGAGCGCGACACCAAGTTCCGCGATACCGTGGTTTCGCTGGTCATCGACAATTCCGGTTCGATGCGCGGCCGTCCCATTACCGTGGCTGCCACCTGCGCCGATATTCTCGCGCGCACACTGGAGCGCTCGGGTGTGAAGGTGGAGATTCTGGGCTTCACCACCAAGGCCTGGAAGGGCGGACAGTCGCGCGAACAGTGGCTTGCCAATGGCAAGCCGGCGTCGCCGGGCCGTCTCAACGATCTGCGCCATATCATCTACAAATCGGCGGACGCGCCGTGGCGGCGTTCGCGGCGCAATCTCGGTCTGATGATGCGCGAGGGCCTGCTGAAGGAAAATATCGACGGCGAAGCGCTGATGTGGGCGCATAACCGCCTGATCGGCCGCCCCGAGCAGCGCAAGATCATGATGATGATCTCGGATGGTGCGCCGGTGGATGATTCGACCCTGTCGGTCAATCCGGGCAATTATCTGGAGCGGCACCTGCGCGCAGTCATCGAGCAGATCGAAACGCGCTCACCGGTGGAACTGCTGGCAATCGGTATCGGCCACGACGTGACGCGTTATTATCGCCGCGCTGTGACCATCGTGGATGCGGACGAGCTGGCCGGCGCGATGACCGAGCAGCTTGCGGCGCTTTTCGAGGATACGAGCGGCGCTTCCGGTTCGTCCCGCAGGGTTCGCCGTGCGGGATAAGCGGGGCCGGGCTTATTCCGCCTGCAAAACGCTTGCGATGGCCGCCATTCTGGCGGCCGCATCGCTATGTCCGGTTTCCATCGGCGCTTCCACCCTCGATGTGCCGGTAAGCGTGCGTCTGCTCTCCTCTTTCGAAGTCGGCACCAGCGAAAAACGTTTCGGCAAGCTGGAATTTATCGGCGGCATGGTGATGAGCGCGCCGGAAAAGCTGTTCGGGGCGATATCCTCCATCCGTTTCCGCCCCAATGGGGAGGATTTCGTTGCGGTGCTGGATACCGGCCATTGGCTGACGGGCAGGGTCTTGCGTGACGCTCGCGGTGCTTTGTCCGGGCTTGCCGATGCCCGCATCACCCCCATGCTGGACATGAGCGGCCGCGAACCGCCGCGCAAGATGGAGATGGATGCGGAAGGGCTGGCGCTGCGCGACGGCAGGGTTTTCGTCAGTTACGAGCAGCGCCACAGGATCGATATCTATCCCGATCCGGGCTTCGCCACCGCAAAGCCGCTCGACCGCCTGCCATATCTCATCCCCAGCAACGAGTTGCGCCACAATGGCGGCCTGGAGGCTCTCGCGGTATCGCCGGCCGATTCGCCGCTCGCCGGCGCTCTGGTCGTTGTGGCTGAAAAAAGCATCGATACGGACGGCAATCTTCTCGCCGCCATACTGGAAGGTCCGCGCAAGGGCACATTTGCCGTGACGCATCATCCGTCATTCGACGTGACGGACGGCGCGTTCCTGCCCAATGGCGACCTGCTGCTTCTTGAGCGCCGCTTCAACTTCGCCGAAGGTGTGGGCATGCGCATCCGCCGCATCCGTGGCGCCGATATCCGGCCGGGTGCTGTGGTGGATGGCGAAATTCTCATGGAAGCCGGCATGGCCTACCAGATCGACAATATGGAAGGCATGGATGTGGTAAAGGGGCCGGACGGCTCGACGCGCCTCATCATCGTTTCCGATGACAATCACTCGTTCCTCCAGCGCAACCTGATGCTGGAATTCAAGCTGGTGGAGTGAAATCAGGCCTGCTGCTGCTGTGCCGCCTTGTAGGCTGCCATCAGGTCCTCGACGGGAATGCCGTCGATCTTCATGCCGGTCATCCGGCATGACGTTATCTGCGCACCGGACAGGTTTGAGTTGCTCAGTTTCAGACCGGAAAATTGACGTCATCGATCGACCAGCCGGACATGTTGTTATCCGTGAACGACGCGCCTGACAAATTGATATTGTTGAAGCTCGCCCCGGAAAGATTGACATTGTCGAAGACCGTGCCGGATAGATTGACGTCGTTGAAGGTTGAGCCTGAAAGCGTGGCGCTGGCGGCCTCCACGATGTCTATAACGTCCTTGATCTGCATGTCGACCTGCCTCCGCGCTGTGCCACGGACGACAGACTGCAATGCTGACGGCTGGCTTGCAAGCGCGATTTGATCCGCGCTTGCCCGGCCTCAAACGCGGCCCGTTTTGACGGCGCCCGGCATCGGCTTCAGCGTGTTCATCAGCGCGCCGTAGGGCAGGAGCATGACGAGGCCGACGAGAACCTTCACCGAAAGATCACCCAGCGCCCAGGAAATCCAACGGGGCGCTTCCACGGCGAAGACACCGAGAATGGGAGCGTTTTCGATGGCGAAGGCATCGTTGGGGCCGACGAAGGAGAAGCTTGCCGCAAAGGCGATGGAGAAGAACAGGGCCGTATCCAGCACCGATCCCAGCATGGAGCCGGCGAGCGGCGCGTGCCACCAGCGCTGGCGGCGCAGGCGGTTGAAAACGGAAATATCCAGCAGCTGGCCGATCAGATAGGCGGTGCCGGAAGCGACCGCGATACGTGGAATGGATGTCCAGAAGGACAACGTGACCCCGACGACGAAGCCGGCAAGCACGACGCGGCGTGCGATCGAGGGGCCGAACTGGCGGTTGGTCAGGTCCGTGACGAGGAAGGCGATGGGATAGGTGAAGGCGCCCCAGGTCAGAAGGTCGCCCAGATTGACGCCGAACAACGAGCCGGAAAGCGGGTATTGCACCAAAATATTGGACGCGACGACCACCAGTGTCATCAGCAGGACATAGATAAGCGTAAAGCGCAGATAGGGCATTTTTTTATCCTGGGTGATGCCACCAGTTGGAGCCAAGCATCGGAAGAAAACGTCTCAAACGGTTTTCGCAAAACCCGATGCAACTAAAATCTGGAACAAACAAAAGGCTTGAGCGGCAAAGCCATTCAAGCCTTCTGAATTCAGATGATGTCGAAACCGCTATTAAGCAGCTTCGGCCGTCTTCTTGGCGATCTGGCGGCGCAGGAGACGAGCGCGCATGCTCAGTTCGTTTTCGCCGGACTTCAGAAGGAAGGCATCGAGGCCGCCACGGTGTTCAACGGAGCGCAGAGCGGCTGCGGAAACACGCAGGCGGAAACGCTGGCCGAGAGCATCGGAGATCAACGTGACCTGGCAGAGGTTCGGAAGGAACCGGCGCTTGGTCTTGTTGTTGGCGTGGCTGACGTTGTTGCCCGTCTGGACGCCCTTGCCGGTCAATTCGCATACACGGGACATGGGTACACCTATTTCGTTTCGTCTGTTTCACCACTGGCTCGCCACCGGCAAAACCGGGGTGGCAATCCAACTGGCCATGATTGGAAAGTTGCGGTTCTATAGTCAGACGAGACTTAACAGTCAAGCCGCTCGCGATCAAATGAAAGGAAATTCCGGCGTTTTCAACCGGCATCCGCTTTTTTATTGCCACAAGTCAGCGTATATGATCGCCCGATAAGGCCGCTTCCGCGCCTCTTTTAAGGTGATATCGAAATGATTGCCAGAGGAAAAAGCATTTTCGTGGCCGCGACAATAGCGTTAACGGGCGTTTCCCCCTCGCTCGCCGCCGAAGCGCGTCACACAAGCGAATACAGCATCAACCTCGGCATTTTGCCGATTGCCAGGGCAAGTTTCTCGACTCGCATGGATGGACCGAATTATTCGATCTCCGGTTCCTTCAGCGCCGCCGGCCTTGCCAGCATCCTCAAGGATATTTCCGGCAAGACGACCGTTTCCGGCGCCAAGCGCGGCCACCGGCTGCAGGCCAACGAATATTCGCTGGTCTACAAGGACGGCAAGCGGGTGCGCACCTATGACGTTGTCTATCGCAACGGCAACGTCACATCGACGACGGTGAAGCCTGAGCCGAAAGCCCGGCCGGACAACTGGGTGGATGTGAAGGACCGCGACCTGCGCTCGGTTCTCGATCCGATCTCCGGCCTCATCATTCCCGCGGGCGGGCGCATCTGCCCCACTCGCCTGCCGATCTATGACGGCGAATCGCGGCTCGATCTGGTTTTGAGCTCCAGCGGCACCAAGCCGTTCAAGACCAATGGTTTTAACGGCGACGCCATCGTCTGCAAGGCGCGGTATGTGCCGAAGTCGGGTTACAGGCAGGGGCGCAAGGATATCGAATATCTGAAATCCATCTCCATGGAGATCTGGTTCGCCAAGTCGAACAACATGGATGTCTATGCGCCCGTCTATGCCATCATTCCGACCCGGGTGGGGCAGGTTTACATCACCGCCACGAAATACGGCGGCTGAGGCGATTACGGCGCATCACCCGGCGACCAGCCGGGCTCTGCCATAACGAAGCTCGAAAAGGCAAAGCCCGGCGAGACGGTGCAGCCGACGAGCGTGAAGTCGCCGAGGCTTTCGGCCGATTGCCAGCAATTGGCGGGAACGATGACCTGCGGGCGCTCGCCTTCAAGAATGGCGGGGCCGAGCGTGAAGGTCTGCACTTCCCGGCCGTCCTGCGAAAGATGCAATGCGATCGGCGCGCCAGCATAATAGTGCCAGACCTCCACCGCATCGGTGACCCGGTGCCAGTGCGAGCGGTCGCCCTTTTCCAGGAGATAATAGATCGCCGTCGAATGGCCGCGCTCACCGCCTGCCTTGTCGCGGAACGTCTGGTGGTAAAAACCGCCCTCGGGATGCGGTTCCAGCCCCAGTTCGCGAATGATCGCCTGCGCCGATATATCCGTTCCCATCAGAAATTGTCCTTGCGTGTGCGGATTTCCGCAAAAACATCGGCATCGGTGGCGCTTTCAAGGCCAAGATATTTGCGAATACCGGCATCGGCCACCCGCATATAGGGATTGGTCTGTTTTTCGAGCCCGATGGTGGTGGGAATGGTGAATTCATTCGCCTGCCGCGCCTTCTCGATGTGGGCCGCGCGCTCGCTCAGCACAGCATTTTCCGGATCGACGGTGAGGGCGAAACGGGCATTCGTCAGCGTATATTCATGGCCGAAATAAACCTTGGTCTCATCCGGTAGCGCCATGAGTTTCTGGAAGGAATGCCACATATCCGCCGCCGGACGTTCGAACAGACGGCCGCAGCCCATGGCAAACAGCGTATCGGCGGCAAACAGCAGCCCGTCATCGGGCAGATAATAACAGATATGTCCCGCCGTATGGCCGGGCGTGCCGATGACCTGTACGCGGCGGCCGGCGAATTCGAACTCGTCGCCATCGGCCTGCGAACGGTCGAGACCGGGGATCGCAACCGCTTCGTCGTAGGGGCCGTGAATTTCGCAGCGGAACTTGTCTTTCAGGGCCAGATTGGCTTCCACATGGTCCTGGTGGTGGTGGGTGGTGAAGATATGGGTGAGCTTCCAGCCGTGGCCATCGAGCGCCTGCAGGATAGGTCCTTCTTCCGGTGCGTCTATGGTGGCCGTCGCGCCGCTTTCGGGATCGTGCAGAAGAACCCCGAAATTGTCGCTGCGGCAAAGAAAGACGTCTATTTCCAAAGGTTTCATCTTATCCTCTCCATTTGCCGGCCAAAACCGGCGCATTCGCCCGCCTGACCTTCTATGTAAGGGCAGACGCCTTGAAGTCCAACCGCCTGATGCTACATTCTCGCCCATGAATACCGATATCGTCGATCTGCGCGAATTCTATCATTCTCCGCTTGGCCGCTCGGCCGAGCAGGCGATCACCATGGCGCTTTCGACGCTGTGGCCGCCTTTGCCGGAAGAGCGGCTGGTCGGGCTCGGCTATGCCGTGCCGTTTCTGGAGCGGTTTCGTCGCGATACGGAGCGCACCTTCGCCTTCATGCCGGCGGGGCAGGGGGCGGTGAACTGGCCGGCGGGCGAGCTGTCTTCCACGGCGTTGGTCTTCGACGAGGAATTGCCGCTGCCCGATGCATCGATAGACCGGGTCTTGATGGTGCACGCGCTGGAATTTGCCGAAAATCCGCGCGAAAGCCTGAAGGAACTGTGGCGGGTGCTGGCGCCCGGCGGCCGTCTGGTGATCGTGGTGCCGAACCGGCGCGGCGTCTGGGCGCGCATGGAGCACACGCCCTTCGGTTCCGGAAGGCCCTATTCGCGCGGACAGCTGACGGCGCTTTTGCGCGAAACCAATTTTACGCCGGGCGCTACAGCCGAGGCGCTGTTCTTCCCGCCCACCACCAGCCGACCGATACTGAAATTCCGCCGCTATCTCGAACATACCGGCCGCCGGCTGTGGCCGCTTTTTTCCGGCGTCATCGTGGTGGAAGCCCAGAAGCGTCTCTATCAGGGATTGCCCGTCACGCAGCGCGCCTCGCGTCGCGTTTTTGTGCCCGTGCTGGCCCCGCAGGGGGTGCCCACCACCCGCACTGCCGCAAGCCAAGGAAAGCCGCGCTGACCCTCGACAAAGCGCCCATTCCGGTCTAATGCCTCCGGCATTGCTTTTGCCGGGTTCTCCGGCGCTTTTCCAAAGGTCGATCAAATGAGTGCAGAGCTTAGCCAACCTGTTCCGCGTCCGGGTATTCTGGATATCGCCGCTTATGTTCCGGGCAAGGAACATGTGGACGGCGTCGCGAAGGTTTATAAGCTCTCCTCCAACGAAACGCCGCTTGGGCCGAGCCCGAAGGCGATAGAGGCTTTCGGCACGGCTGCCAGCCATCTGGAAATCTATCCGGACGGTCAGGCGATCGCGCTGCGTCAGGCGATTGCCGACGTGCACGGTCTCAACATCGCGAATATCATGTGCGGCAACGGTTCGGACGAGCTTCTCGGCCTGCTTTGCCACGTTTATCTGGGCGCCGGCGATGAGGCGATCATCACCGAACACGGTTTCCTCGTTTACAAGATCCAGATCATGGGCGCGGGCGCGACCCCGGTGACGGTGAAGGAAAAGGATTGCGCGGTGGATGTGGATGCGATCCTCGCCGCCGTGACGCCGAAGACCAAGATGGTTTTCGTCGCCAATCCGGGCAATCCCACCGGCACCTATGTTCCCGTCGCGGAAATCCGCCGCCTGCAGGCCGGCCTGCCGAAACATGTCGTGCTGGTGCTGGATGCGGCCTATGCCGAATATGTTCGCAAGAATGATTACGAGGCCGGTCTTGAGCTGGTCTCCGGCAACCGCAACGTGGTGATGACGCGAACCTTCTCCAAGGTATACGGCCTTGCCGCCCTGCGCGTCGGCTGGATGTATGGCCCTGCCGCCGTCATCGATGCGCTGAACCGCGTGCGCGGCCCGTTCAACATGAGCGCGCCAGCTATCGCGGCGGGTGCTGCGGCCATCCGCGATCAGGCCTTCGTAGAGAAGGCCGTGGCGCATAACGCGCTGTGGATGGAAAAGCTGGTCACGACCTTTACCGGCCTTGGCCTCACCGTCACGCCTTCGGTCACCAACTTCATCCTCATCCATTTCCCGGATCAGGACGGCAAGCGCGCGGCGGATGCGGACGAGTTCCTGAGCCGCCGCGGTTATATTCTGCGTGCGGTACGTGGTTACGGTTTCCCGAATGCGCTGAGAATGACGGTCGGTTCGGAAGAGGCCAATCTCGGCGTCATCGCGGCCCTCACCGAGTTCATGGGGCAGGCGTGATGGCTGAGATCATGTTCGAACGCATCGCGCTGATCGGCATCGGCCTGATCGGCTCGTCGATTGCCCGCGATGTCAGGGAACTGGGGCTTGCCCGCCATGTGACCATTTCCACCCGCAGCGAAGACACGCTGAAACGGGCGGAAGAACTGGCGCTTGGCACGGATTACACCGTTTCGGCGGGAGACGCGGTAAAGGATGCCGATCTCGTCATCGTCTCGGTGCCGGTCGGCGCGTCAGAAAGTGTGGCGCAACAGATCGCCCCGCATCTGAAGCCGGGCGCCATCGTGACCGATGTCGGCTCCACCAAGGCCTCGGTCATCGCGCAGATGGCGCCGCATATGCCTGACAATGTGCATTTCATT
This sequence comes from Agrobacterium sp. 22-214-1, assembly GCF_053522465.1. Lineage (NCBI taxonomy): Bacteria > Pseudomonadati > Pseudomonadota > Alphaproteobacteria > Hyphomicrobiales > Rhizobiaceae > Agrobacterium > Agrobacterium sp. 22-214-1. The sequence goes on from NZ_JBNWCK010000002.1 coordinate 218,305, forward strand.
CCCGGCCATCCGCTGGCGGGTACGGAAAAATCCGGCCCGGATGCCGGTTTTGCCGGTCTCTTCCGCGACCGCTGGTGCATTTTCACGCCTTTACCGGGGACCGACGCCGAAGCGCTGGAAAAGCTGAAGGATTTCTGGCGGGCACTCGGTTCGCGCGTGGACGAAATGGATGCCGAACACCACGATAAGGTTCTGGCGATCGTGTCGCATCTGCCGCACATCATCGCTTACAATATCGTCGGCACGGCGGATGATCTGGAGACGGTGACCGAATCGGAAGTCATCAAATATTCCGCCTCCGGTTTCCGCGATTTCACTCGTCTCGCCGCCTCCGATCCCACCATGTGGCGCGATGTCTGCCTGCATAACAAGGATGCGATCCTTGAGATGCTGGCGCGGTTTTCCGAAGACTTGGCATCCCTGCAAAGGGCGATCCGCTGGGGGGAGGGCGACAAGCTGTTCGAACTGTTTTCCCGCACTCGCGCCATTCGCCGCTCTATCGTGCAGGCGGGCCAGGATGTCGACGCACCGGACTTCGGCCGTCACGCGCTGGACCAGAAGAAATAAATCGCAGCGTAAGGCAAAGTGCGGTTCTCTCTTCGTCATGCCGGTCCCCGGGTGACGGCGCGGGATGCAAAAAACTCAGATCGGCGGGATTTTCCCAAGCGGAATAAAGCCGCTGACCGTGGCGCGGCCACGATCCACAACGAGATCGACGGATGCCCGGTCACCGCCGCCGGCGAGCGCGCCGAGCAGCTTGCGGGCCGTATCGATGGTGGATTGCAGCTGCGGGAAGACCTGCTTGGCATTGTCCGACCATGCACCGAGCTTTTCGATTTCCAGCTTGAACTGGCCGGAGAGATAGCCCTCATTGTCGAAGGAGAAGGGGCCGCTGATGCGCATCGTTCGGCCTTCGCCAATATCGGCCACCAGCCGGCGAAGCTCGCCGCTCGCGCCATAAAGGCCCGATCTGTCGCTGCCATCCACCATGCCCGCCTTGCCGGCAAGGGTGACATCGGCAATGGCGTTGAGGCGCGGCAGAAGCTGCGGCCAGTCCTTGATGACGGTTGTGGAGTCGGTGAGCGTGATGGCCCCGTCGAGATCCGCGCCGTTCTGGCGCAGATGCATTTCCGTTTTGACCGCATCGAAATCGATGGTCTGGCCGGTGACGGAAGAAACCGCCTGCGCCTTCAGCCCGTCGATGACGAGCGAGCTGCGGTCGATGCCCTTAAGCTTGGTGACGATGCTGGACTGCATGTTCTGCCAGGCGGCCGAAATCGTCAGGCCATGGGCGGAACGGATTTCCGCGGGCGAATCGAGTTCCCAGACGATGTGGCCGGGATTATAGACCTGCGCTGCCGAGCGAAGTTCGCCGAAGGAAGCGGAAACGCCGTTCTCCTTGTCATCCACCGTCACCTTGGAGCAGAAGAGGCCGATGCGGAAGGGATAACCCTTGAAGGCGATATCGCCGCATTCGCCGCTGACGCTGTGCGCCTGCGAGGGGGCAATGACGTTCAGAACCGTCTGCTTCAGCCTGTCGGCGGCGTAAAACCACCCGGCGGTATAAAGTCCGATGACCACGAGGATGGCGATGGCGAGCCAGAGGAATTTTTTGGCGGTGCCGGATTGGCTTGACGCTGCCATATTGATCTCCGATGAACAGACTTCAGACAATTTCGATTTGGCTTGGGATATGGACGATTTTTGGGTCTTTGGCTACGGTTCGTTGATGTGGAACCCCGGCTTCGCCTTTGAAGAGCGGCAGCAGGCGCGGCTGCACGGGTATCGGCGCTCGCTTTGTATCAGTTCCAACTTTTATAGAGGCACCGAAGAAAAGCCCGGTCTCGTTCTCGGCCTGGAGCGCGGCGGCTCCTGCCTTGGCGTCGCTTTCCGCGTGCGCGGGCAGGACCGCGAACCAGTCATGATCTATCTGCGCGAGCGCGAACTGGTGACGAATGTCTATAAGGAGCGGCTGGTTTCCATCGCGCTTTCCGATGGCAGGCGCAGCAGCGCCGTAACCTATGTGGCCGATCCCGCGCATGAGCAATATATCGGCGGTCTCGGCGTTGCCGAATCGGCGACCATCGTCGCAGCCGCATCGGGCCGATCCGGGCCGAATACGGATTATGTCTTCAACACCGTGCAGCATCTGCAGGAGATGGGCATTCGCGATTCCCTGCTGGAGAGCATCGCCAAAAATGTCGGCGCGCTCGCCGCTCAGCCGGCGGCGGTTTCCTTGCCCTGAAGTTCGGCGATCCGCTTCACGGCGGTCGGCGGCAGCGGCAAATGCGGGTTGTTGCGCACGGTTTCCAGCAGTAACTCGTCGCTCGCCTTTTCCGTTACATCGATCAGGCGCTTGAAAAACACGTCGGGGTCCAGCCCCGGCTCGATGGCCGGCAGGATACGCACCTTGAAATGGCCGGGATAGCGCATGGTGGACCGGCGCGGCCAGAACAGGCCGGGATGCATGGCGACGGGAATGACCGGAACCTGCAGATCGCGGTAAAGCCTTGCGATGCCGTAACGGTATTCGGGCTCGGCGCCCGGCGGGCGGCGTGTGCCTTCGGGATAGATGATGAGTTCGCGACCGGCGGCCATTTCCTCTTTTGCCCGCTCCATCACCTTCAGCATCACCTTGCCGCGTGCGGCGCGGTTGACCGGGATCATGCGCTGTTTCATGGCGTACCAGCCGAACAGCGGAATCCACAAAAGCTCGCGCTTCAGAATATAGACCGGATCGGGAAGATTGGGCAGCAGAGCATAGGTGTCCCAGAAGGACTGGTGCTTGGGTGCGAAGATGCAGCCGGTTTCGGGAATGTTTTCCAGCCCTTCGACCTCGAAGGTGGTGCCGACGATGGTTTTCATCAGCCAGTGGTTGGATCGCGCCCAGTTCTTGGGAATTTCATAGGCGATCTTGCGCGGCAGGATGAAATAGATCGGCGTCAGCACGATCATGCGGACAATCAGGTTGAGATAAAACAGCGTATTGAAAAGAAAAGAGCGCAGCTTGAGCATCAACAGCCTTCCCGGAGCGCAGCCGTTCCGAAGCCTTGGACAGGCCTCGATGCCGGATGCCGATGCCAGACGCCTACACGAAAACAAGGGGCCGCAGCAAGCGCGTTCTCGCCGGTCAGGACGAAGCGGTTGTCGTCTTTATCCGGGAATGATCGGCGGCGGCCTTGCGCAGACCGTCGCCCTTGCCGAAGCCGGTGAGGTCGCGTCCCGCCGCCGCCACGAATTTCAGATATTCGTAAAGCATGGTTCTCACTACATCCGGCTCCACGAACCAGTTGGTGCGGGCGAGATCGGCGCTGATGACGGGATAGGCGATGAATTGCGTCTGCGGGCTGGCGCTGCGCAATTCATGCAGGCTGCGATGCATGTGGTAATTATTGGTGACGACGACGATGGAGGAATAATTGTGGTCGCGTATCCAGCTTGCCGCCTCACTGGCGTTGCCGATCGTGTCTATCGCCTTGTAGCCCATATCCACGCAGCAGGAAAACATGTCCGATGACCCTTGCGTCATCTTGCGGATTTGCGAGCGGGTGGTGGCCGGGTTGACGCCGGAAATCAGAAGCCGCTTGCCCACGCCGTCTCTCAGCAGGCCGACCGCCTGTTCGATGCGCTGATAACCGCCGGTAAGCACGATGATGGCATCGCCTCTCGCCCCCTCCGGCGGACGCATGGAGGCGACGGAATCGGCAAACCACAGAAAACCGCCGGAAAATGCGCCGAGCACAATGACGCAAAGCAGGATGAGGCCGCGAATAAAACGGCGCAGAGGACCGCGCCGCGACAACAGGCCCTTTCTGGCCGGTCGCGCTGTCGTCTGATCCTGGTCCATCCGACTCACAAACATTCCTCCTGAATACTCGCCGATTAAGGCAAGGAACAGGCATTTTTGTCCACCGTCTGCAGGTTACATCCGGCTTGTGACGGTTTCAGTCTTACCGCAGGATTCCGGGGGTGTTCTCACGATGCAAGACCGTCGCTTTTCGATGGATCGGAGCGGACGCGGTCGATATCGTCGATGGTGCGGATGACGGTCACACGCGCCGTGATGGTGGTCAAAAGCGCGATGATGATCATCGTCATGGCAATGCCGAAATAGCCGCCGAGACCGACCGAAAACGAGCCGAAAAGCGCGCTCGCCTGATCGCTCTGCGGCGTGGCGACCGTGCTCGATTGCCAGAAACCGGCGACAAGGAAAACCGCCGCGGCCAGTGCGCTGCCCGCCGCCGCCCCCTTGAGGCTGATCTTCAGGAAGTGCTTCTGGAATTCGCGCGCCACAAAACTGCTTTCCGCGCCCACGAAATGCAGAACCTCGACGATATGCCGGTTGCCGGAAAGCGCGCCGCGCGTCGCGAACACCACCGTCAGCACCATGGCGGTGAAGACGAGGATAAGAACGCCGACGCCGATCATGACGGTGGTTCTGGCCATGGAGACCAGCCTGTCGACCCAGGTGCGGTGGTCGTCCAGAAATGCCTGCGGAATCTCGGCCTTCAGCATATCGCGCATCGCCTGGAAATCGGGCGGATTGTTTTCGTCGATGGTAATGACGACGAGACGTGGCACCGGCAATTCGGAAAGATCGAGACCGCTACCGAGCCAAGGCTCCAAAAGGCGCGATGTCGCCGCATCGTCGAGGATGGTGCCATCCCGCGTGCCGACGAAGGTGAGCGCCAGGTTGCGCGCCTTGGAGAGCGCCGCATCCATGTCCAGCCCGTCCTCGGGCTTGATCTGGATGGTGATCTCACGGGAAATCTGGCTCTGCCAGGTGGCGGCGGTGGCGCGCACCATGGAGACGGCGCCGAGTGTCAGGCAGGCGAGAAAGGCCATGATGGCGATGACCACCATCAGCGCATTGCCCTGAATATTGGAGGGCGGCAGAATCGGCGCCATCGGGCGGATGCGCATGGGCGGGCGCTTCGGCTGCGCCGCTTCCGGCTTCAATTGTTTGCGGTTGATCTCATTCATAGATGTCGAGCCGCCCTTCGGTCAGGATCATCCGGCGCGCATCGATCTGGTCCATCAGGCCGAAATCATGGGTGGCGATGACGACGGCCGTGCCCAGCCGGTTGAGTTCCAGGAAAAGGTTGAGAAGGCGCTTGGCCATCGGCGGATCGACGTTGCCGGTCGGCTCGTCGGCAAGCAGTATTTCGGGCTGGTCCATCAAGGCGCGGGCAATGGCGGCGCGCTGCTTTTCCCCGCCGGAAAGAATGGCCGGCAGCACATTGATGCGCTCGCCGAGCCCGACCCATTTCAGCAGCTCGATCACATCGTTGCGATAGGCGCTCTCTTCCTTGCCGCGCACCCGCAGCGGCAGGGCGACGTTCTCATAGGTCGTCAGATGATCGAGCAGCCGGAAATCCTGAAACACGATACCGACGCGGCGGCGCAGCATCGGTAACTCGCTGCGCGGAATGCGCGATACATCGCGGTTGAACATGCGGATATTGCCGCGAGTCGGCTGCAGCGACATTAAAAGCAGGCGGAGCAACGTCGTCTTGCCGGCGCCCGATGGGCCGGTCAGAAACTGGAACGAACCTTTGGGGATATCGAAGGTCATGTCCCTCAGGATCTCGGGTCCCATGCCGTAACGCAACCCGACATTTTCGAAATGGATCAACGGACTTCCAGTCTCTTCGTTTCGTGGTGGTTCGCAAGCCGCTGGCGCGTGGGGTTCGGATGTCGGGGTTTAACCCGGATCCGGCAGCCTGTGCGAGCCGTTTTTGCGAAGCATTAACCAATTAAATTTAAAACTTGGCAGGATTCGTTGCAATGCCCAGTTTTGCGGGCCGGAAAACCTCACCCAAGGAATTCTATGGCTATGTTCCGTTCATCTCGCCGGCAAGCGGCATTCGATTTCGACCTCCTGATGCCGGAAACGCCGGTGCGCCGCACGGCGCGGGCGGCAAATCCCGACCGCGATGTGGTAGACGCTGAATTTGTCACCATCAAGGAAAACCGTTCGCGGCAACCCGGAAACGACAATCGTGGTGCTGCGCGCCGGCAGGCGGCCAAACCACCCGTCACCATCGGTGTGCTTGGCCTTGCCTTCATCGGCTGGCTGGACCGCAGATTGTCCCGTCTTTCGGCTGATGCCTATTCGGCGCTGGTGGCGGGGCTCGCGATTTTCGTCTTCGTCTGCTCGGGCGGTCTTTCGGTGGTCGTGCCGGAAAAGCCGGCTGTTGCCGCTTCGGTGAACCCGCTCGCCATTTCCCATGTCACCGTGACCCCGATGGAGGCGGACGGCATGGATACTCTGCTCATCAACGGCATTGTCGAAAACAATGGCGGCAATCTCGAAGAGGTGCCGGCTCTCCGCGCCGATCTCTTCGCCGCCAAGGGACAGCTGGTGGCCAGCATGGTCATCGAACCGCCGGTGAAAGAGATGCAGCCCGGTTTCAGCCACGGTTTTTCTGCAAAGTTGCGCCATCCCGGTGGAAAAACGCCTGAGATCAAGCTTTCCTTCGTTGAGGCGGGTGCGTCCGAACGCTGACTGTGCTAACGCGTGGTCTTCGTATTTTTACTGAAAGGTAAAATCGGCAAGGCGCAGCACAGGAGTAAGAATGCCCGTCGTCCGTGGAAAAAACATCGAGCCGCTTTATACCGCCGGGCAGATCGCCGAGCGCAATCGCGACATGGCCAAGCACATCGCCAGCGGCCCGACCAAGGATTTGCTGGTCATTGCCGTGCTCAAGGGATCGTTCATTTTCGCGGCCGATCTTATCCGCGCGCTGCATGACAGCGGCCTTGCCCCTGAAGTTGAGTTCATCACGCTGTCGAGCTATGGCGCCGGCACGGTTTCGCAGGGAGTGCGGATCGTCAAGGATATCGACAGCGACGTGAAGGACCGCGATGTCCTCTTGATCGACGATATTCTCGAATCCGGCCGCACGCTGCGTTTTGCCAAGGAACTGCTTTACGAGCGTGGCGCCCGCAACGTCACCATCGCCGTGCTGCTCGACAAGAAGGTCAAGCGCAAGGAAGATCTGGAGGCCGATTATGTCGGTTTCGAATGTCCGGATTATTTCGTCGTGGGTTACGGCATGGATGTCGCTTATGCCTTCCGCGAACTGCCCTTTGTCGGCGTCGTGACCGGCGACGCCTGAGCTTTTTCGCCGTGCCGGAACGGCACAGCGCGGAGACGCCTCATTAACCATTCACCCAGCGAAGGGCTGGGTGTTTACCTCTTGAAAAGAGGAGCCTGCGATGTTGCTCACGGCTGGAAATGATGCCCAGGAGCAATGAGTAATGGCGAAGATTCTGATTACCGAAGACGAGGATGCATTGCGGGCTTTCGTCGCTCGCGCGCTGCGTCTCGACGGTCACGAGACCCATGAGGCGGCGGATGGCGAGCAGGGGCTGGAAAAGCTTCAGGAAACCAGTTTCGATCTTCTTCTTTCGGATATCCGCATGCCGGTCATGGATGGCATCGAGCTGGCGCACCGCGCCGCCGAACGCTTCCCGGCCATGCGCATCTTGCTGATGACGGGTTATGCCGAGCAGCGCGAACGGGCTGACGATCTGGCGGAGAAGATCGTGGACGTGGTTTCCAAACCCTTTGCGCTTCCGGATATCCGCAAGGCTGTGGCGCGCGCGCTTGCGGCCTGAGCGATAACGTTACACAGATTTGAGAAAGGCGGCCCCTTGGGTCGCCTTTTTTGTTGCGTAGTTGTCAACTCTCTCCTCCGTCATGCTCGGGCCGGTCCCGAGCATCTGCGACGTATCGGTTTCATGGGAGGTTGGCAGATCCTCGGCACAAGGCCGAGGATGACGTAGAGTGTTTGGCGACCTGCCGAACACATTTCCCGCTGCCGGCTTTTCCGGAAAGCTGCGAGATTAAAGTGAAGGGCCGGATCGCCGTGAATGGCTTCCGATCCTCACTGTATATCCAGCAACCGCTCCAGATACCGCCGCTCGATTTCACCGGGCGGATTGTTGCCGAGCTTTTCGCGGATCGCCTCGAGGATTTCGCGCGCGCGCTGCACGTCGATTTCGTCCGGCACCTTCACCTGATCGCCGAAATCCGGGCCGGTGGTGCTGCGCGGGCGGCCGAGCGGATCACGGCCGTTCTGGCCGCCCTGGCCCGCCATGCCCTCCTGACCTTGCCTCGGCTGCTGGCCCTGCTGGCGCATGGCCTGCATGATCTGGCCCATCATGTCCTGCGCGCCCTGGCGCAGCGCATTCAGCGCATTGCCCTGACCTTCGACGGCCTGCTCGCCCTGCCCCTTGCCCAGCGCCTCGCCGGCGCCTTGCATTTCCTGCTGCGCCTTGCCGAAGTTTTCGCCCGGTTCCATGCCGAGATCGCGCAACCCCTGTTGCAATTCGCCGAGCTGCTTGCCGAGCGCATCCTGCTGCGCCCGCAGGTTTTTCAGCGCCTCGCGCAATTGTTCGGCGGTCATCTGGTCGCTTGGCTGTCCGCCCTGCTGTCCGTTCTCGCCCTGTTGGCCCTGCTGTCCCTCTTGCGGCTGCTGGCCGTTTTCACCCATCTGCTGTTCGTCTTCACCGCCCTGCTGCGGGTCGCCGCGCTGCATGCGATCGCGCAGCGCCTGGTCGAGCTTGAAGGTTTCGTCCATCAGCTTCTGCTGCTGCTGCAGGATTTCGCCCAGCTTGTCGATCTGCTGGCGCATCTTGCTGCTCTGCTGCTGCCCCTGCTGGCCCTGACGCTGCGGGCGGCCCGCCTGCAGATTGTTCATCATGCGCTGCAGCTGCGAGAGCATTTCCTGCGCCGCATCGCGATTGCCGGAACGGGCAAGGTTCTCGATCTGGTTCATCATGTTTTCCAGATCGCGCTGGCGCAATACGTTCTGTGTCTGCTGGTTCATGTTGGCCTGCGGCGCATTCTGCATGCGCTGCGCAAGCTCGCTCATGAACTGCTGCATGGCTTCGCGCAGTTCCTGCATCAGCTTGGCGATTTCCTCGTCGGAGGCATTGCGCTGAAGCGCTTCGGAAAGCGCAGTCTGCGCATCGCGCAGGCGTCTTTCGGCCTGCGAAAGATCGCCGTCCTCGATGCCGAGCGCGATTTCCCAGAGATAATCGGCCGTGTCCTTCAGCATCTCCTCATTATAGGCGAGCCGCATGCGGGTCTGCGCCGATTGCAGCAGGAGATAATGGGTCGTGTTGGGAATGGTCTCTTCCGGACGCAGGCCCACCGCCTCGTTATAGGCGATCGCCTTCGGCATCTGGCGCGTATCGAGCGAGAATATCTGCCGCTGCTCGGCAATGGAGGCGGCCAGCGGTTCGGAGAAATTGCGGCCCGGCAGCACCATTTCATGCGCGGGGCTGCGGCCGGTCTGACCGGCGCCATCCGTCGCCACCAGCGTGATGCGCACGCGTTTTCCCGCCATCGGATGTTCGGTCAGGTTGCGGCTGGTCAGGCCCTTGATCTCGCGATTGTTCTGCCGCGGCAGATCGAGCTTGAATTCCGGCGGCGGGTAAAGCGCGGTCGCACCTTCCGCAACGCCAATCGGCTCGATGATGGCATGGGCTTCCTTCAGCCCATAATCGTCCTTGGCGGTGAAGCCCACTTCCAGCGCGCCGTTAACGGCCCGGCGCGGCATGTTGTCGAAGGCGATGCTGGGCGGCTGGTCGGGAATGACGTTGAACACCCATTGTTCGCCGTTGGCGGTGATCATGCCACTCTCGGTAACATCCATGGCGAAAGTGCGCGGCGCGACGGGCTGGTCTGCCGAACGAGCCGGCGTTTGAACGGCGATATCGCCGCTTGCGCTATCGGCACGTGCCGCTTCCGGCGCAAGCTTTTGCAGCGCGCCTGCCATTTCCGGTTCGAAGGTCACTTCCTCGCCGCCATCGCCCCCGGTCATGCGGATCGTCAGCTTGGAGGATTGCGGCACGGAAACCGCATCACGGTTGGTTGCATCGCGTCCGGTCAGGAAAATCGGCGCGCGACCGGTATAGGATGGCGGCGTGACCCAGGCATCGAGACGGATATCCGGATTGAGTGGACCGACGGCCGGCTGGCTGCGGAAGGCATCGGCAATCGTGCCCGCGCCGTTGGAATAGGAAAAACCGAAGGCGGCGGCCAGAAGAAGGGCGGGAACGGCACGCAGCGCCAGACGGTCATAACGGGCGATATCGGGTTTCGGCAGGCCGGCATTCAGCGCGGCGATACGCTCCGCCATGCGGATCTGGTGTTCTTTCCACAGCGTTCGGGAAAAAGGCGTATCGAAGGCCGGTTCGTCCTCCTGCACGCCTACCGGCTGGTGCGCGAGACCGTTGCGGTCTTCAAGCAGGCGGGATGCATCATTATCCGTCGGCCATTTCTGCCGCACGATTGGCAGGAGAGTGGCGATGAAGGAGAAGACGAGCACGAAAACAACGCCGAGCCGCAGGAAATCCGGCATGTGCCGGTAGAGGCCGAACCAGGCAAGCGCCAGAAACACGGCGGCGATGGAGAGCGGCCACAGCGTTTTCGGCGCAATTTTTTCCGAAAGCAGTACGATTTTAGCGAAGAAGCGCTTGGCGGCAACCCGGCGGGCAAGGTCCGGTCGCTGCGCGAACGCGCCGGTCGGGCGCTTTCTGCCTGTCCTGTCCTCTCCGGCTGTGGTCATCAATCCGTTCTCCCGGTTCTGGCCACGTCGAACGCCATTCCCGGAACGGCGCGCTGTTATATTACAGAAGCAAGGATAACATTCTTTGTGGCGAAGACGAGGGCGCCCAAGCCCTCACCCCCATTTTTTAGGCAGCTTCGCTTGATTGTGATCGGCCAACCGGTGATGCAAGCGAGATCAATCGAGCCAGGCGGGCACGGAATCGAGCGCGATCAGCTCTTCATAGGTGCCGCGCGGGCGAATGACGTGGAACTTGTCATCCTTTACCAGCACCTCCGGCACCAGCAGGCGCGAGTTGTAGGTGCCGGCCTGCACCGCGCCATAAGCACCTGCGGAACTGACGGCGATCAGATCGCCCGGCTGCGGCGCGGCCATCTCCCGGTCCAGCGCCAGATAATCGCCGGTCTCGCAGACCGGGCCGACGATATCGGCCTTGATGCGCGGCGTGTTCTCTGCCGGCTGCACCACCGGGCGGATGCCGTGATAGGCCTCATAAAGCGTCGGGCGGATGAGGTCGTTCATCGCGCCGTCGACGATCACGAAGGTCTTTTCGCCGCCGTCCTTCACATAGATCACTTCGGTCACCAGAATGCCGGCATTTCCGACGATCAGGCGGCCGGGCTCGGTGACGATCTTGCAGTTGAGGCTCTTCAGTTCGTTCTTGACGATATGGGCATAGGCATCCGGCAGCGGCGGCGGATTATTGTCATCGCGATAGGGGATGCCGAGACCGCCGCCAATATCGACGTGGCTGATCGTGTGGCCGTCAGTGCGCAGCGCCTCGACAAGTTCGCGCAGCAGCCGGAAGGCATCCTCGAAAGGCTGCAATTCGGTGATCTGGCTGCCGATATGCATGTCGATGCCGGTCACTTCGATGCCGGGCAGGGTGGCTGCATGGGCATAGACCGCGCGGGCGCGCTCATAGGAAATGCCGAACTTGTTTTCTTTCTTGCCGGTGGAAATCTTGGCGTGGGTGCGCGCATCCACATCCGGATTGATGCGGAAGGAGACATGCGCCCGCTTGCCGACTTTCACGGCGCGCAGGTTAAGGACTTCCAGCTCCGGCTCGGATTCGATGTTGAAACAGTAGATGCCGGCTTCCAGCGCGTAATCCATTTCCGCAACCGTCTTGCCGACGCCGGAAAACATGATGCGGCTTGCCGGAACGCCGGCTGCGAGTGCGCGGCGCAATTCGCCGCCCGACACGACGTCGATGCCCGCACCGAGCTTTGCCAGCGTCTTCAAAACCGCCTGATTGGAATTCGCCTTCATGGCATAACAGACCATGGCGTCCACATCCGCAAAGGCGCCGGAAAACACCTTGTAATGGCGCTCCAGCGTCGCAGTCGAATAGATGTAGAATGGCGTGCCGACCGCCTTGGCGATCTCGGGCACGGGCACGTTTTCGGCGTGCAGCACGCCGTCGATATAGCCGAAATGGTTCACAGGCTTTTATCCGTCAGAGAAGCTTGTCGAGAATGAACGGCCGTTCCGCCGTCGCCGGCTTTGTCTCCGTTCCGTCGGCATTGCGCTTGTTGCGCATTTCGACCGGCGTGCTCGGCGGGTCGATGTCGCCCTTACGCCCGCAGGCGCTGAGAACAAGGCTGACGGCGAGCGTCATGCCGATGGGAACGATGAGTTTGCGCGCGGTTTTTGAAAGCATGGGCCTGTCCAAAGGAAATATGTGCCTCTCTGATAACGAAAAACAGGGCGCTTGTGCACCCTGTTTCTTGTGATCGCAGCGTAACGCGATTTTATCAGTTGCGTCCGCGCCACCAGGCGATCTGCTTCTTCACTTCCGAAGGGGCCGTGCCGCCGAAACTGGTACGGCTGGCAACCGATGCCTCGACGGACAGAACGTCGAAAACGCCCTTGGTGATGCCGGGATGGATGGCCTGCAATTCCTCAAGCGAAAGATCGGCGAGATCGCAGCCCTTCTTTTCCGCCAGCGCCACGGCATTGCCGGTCACATGGTGGGCATCGCGGAAGGGCAGGCCCGCTTCGCGCACCAGCCAGTCGGCAAGGTCGGTGGCGGTGGAATAGCCCGAACCGGCGGCGGCGCGCATGCGGTCCTTGCGAACTTCAAGGTCGCGGATCATGCCGGTCATGGCGGCAATCGCCAGTTCCAGGCTCTCGGCGGCGTCGAAAACCTGTTCCTTGTCTTCCTGCATGTCCTTGGAATAGGCGAGCGGCAGGCCCTTCATCACTGTCAAAAGGGCGATCAGCGAGCCGTTGATGCGGCCGGTCTTGGCGCGCACCAGCTCGGCGGCGTCAGGGTTTTTCTTCTGCGGCATGATCGAAGAGCCGGTGGAGAAGGCATCCGACAGGCGGATAAAGCCGAATTGCGGCGTCGACCAGATGACGATTTCTTCGGCGAGGCGCGACAGATGCGTGGCGCAGATGGAAGCGATAGACAGGAATTCCAGCGCGAAATCGCGGTCTGAGACGGTATCGATGGAATTGCGGGTAGGCTCGCGGAAGCCGAGTGCCTTCGCCGTCATGTGGCGGTCGATGGGATAGCCGGTGCCGGCAAGGGCGGCCGCGCCGATCGGGCTTTCGTCCATGTGCTCGATGGCGTGGCGCACGCGGGCGCGGTCACGGCCGAACATTTCCACATAGGCCATGCAATGGTGGCCGAAGGTGACGGGCTGCGCCGTCTGCAAATGGGTGAAGCCAGGCATAACCGTATCGGCATTTTCCTCGGCGCGGTCGAGGAAGGCGGCGATGAGGGCCGTCAGCATGCCCTCCGTCTTCTGCAATTCTTCCTTGACCCACAGGCGGAAATCGAGCGCCACCTGGTCGTTGCGCGAGCGGGCGGTGTGCAGGCGGCCGGCCGCCGTGCCGATCAGCGTTGCAAGGCGGGCCTCGATGTTCATGTGAATGTCTTCGAGCTTGCGCGAGAATTCGAAGCTGCCGGATTCGATCTCTGACAGGATCGTGTTCAGGCCATCGGTGATCTTGTCTTTATCTTCCGGCGAAATAATGCCTTTAGATGCCAGCATGGCGGCATGCGCCATAGAGCCGCGGATATCCTGGGCGTAAAGCTTCTTGTCGAAGCCGATGGAGGCATTTATCTCTTCCATGATGGCAGATGGCCCGGAAGCGAAACGCCCGCCCCACATCTGGTTGGAGGATTTCTGATCTGTGCCGTCAGCCATGTTCGCAGTGCCCTGGAGTATTCGATGACAGAAAAAAGGCCGTTCAGGCTTCCTTCCGCCAAGTTGGTTGCAATTGCTGCCGTTGCCGGTGTCTTAAGCGGCGCGGGCGCGGTCTGGTTCAGGCATATTGGGTCTGAGAGCCCGGTTCAAGGGGCAGCGGTGACTGACGCCGGTTTATGTGAAGGCGCGGCGAACCGCATCGCCTCGCTGAAGCCGTTTTTGAAGGGGCAGGTGGCGGCCATGTCGGCGGTGGAGAAGCCGCGCATCATTCCTCTCTCCTTCAAGGGGCCGCAGGCGCAGGACATGACGCTTGCCGATCTCAAGGGCAAGGCGGTTCTTCTCAACCTCTGGGCCACATGGTGCGTGCCCTGCCGCGAAGAGATGCCGGCGCTGAACGCGCTTGAAAAGGAAAAGGGCGGTAACGCTTTCGAGGTCGTGGCCGTCAATATCGATACCGGCGCGGATGAAAAACCGAAAGCCTTCATGGATGAATACAGGATCGATGCCCTGAAGCACTACCGCGACAGTTCCATGGGCGTCTTCAACGTTCTGAAAAAGGAAGGTCTCGCTTTCGGCCTGCCGGCAACCCTGCTGCTGGATGAAAACGGCTGCCTGCTTGCGGCCATGAACGGGCCGGCGGCGTGGGACAGCGAGGATGCCAAGGCGCTGGTGACAGCCACGACTGGAAAATGATGCCGGCGGCTGGACATTGAGGGCTGTAGGCCGCAACCGCTCTTCAGAGCCGGCCTTTCCAGCGGACGGGCCGGTGCAGACAAGCCCGTACCCGTCTCATATAATGATTGCTGGCTTCCGCCATGAATGGGTGCCGATATGGAGTTGCTTATTCCCCGGCTTGGTCTTGCCCTCGCCATCGGCCTGCTTGTCGGTCTTGAGCGCGGCTGGCGGGAGCGCGATGCGCCGGCGGGCAGCCGCACCGCCGGGATCAGGACCTATGGCATTGCCGGCCTGCTGGGTGGCGTCTTCGGCGTATTGGCCGCCGAGCAGAACAGCGCCTTCGCCTTCGCGGCGGGTTTTCTGGGGTTCGCATTCAGTTTTTCATGGTTCAAGCTGCGCGAGGCGCGCCATGACAATGATTTCAGTGTCACCGGAGTGGTTGCGGCTCTCTGCGTCTTTGCCCTCGGCGGGCTTGCGGTAACGGCGCAATATCAGGCGGCGGCGGCCGGTGGTGCTGCGCTTGCGGCATTGCTCGCTGGCAGGGAGGTTCTCCACCGCCTGCTGAAACGGCTGACATGGATCGAACTGCGCTCCGCGCTGGTGCTTGCCGTGATGACCGCCGTCGGTCTGTCGATCCTTCCGAACCGGACGATCGATCCGTGGGGCGGCTTCAACCCCTGGGAAATATGGCTGTTCACCGTGATCAGCGCCACGATTTCCTATTGCGGTTATATTGCCGTGCGCCTCCTCGGCTCAACCCGTGGCCTGCTGGTGACCGGGCTGGCGGGCGCCCTCGTTTCATCGACCGCCGTAACCGCCAGCTTCGGGCAGAAGGCGAAAAGCGGTGAAAACGTGTGGCCTCTGGCCGGTGTGGCGGCGCTGGCCGCGGCCGTATCGCTGCTCCGGGTCCTCGTTATCGTTCTTGCCCTTTCGCTGACGACATTTTCCCTTATAGCACCGGCAGTACTGGCCGCCGCACTTGTTCTCGGGTTAAGCGGCGCTGGCCTGATAAGGCTGCAGGACACGCAGTCCGGACAGGAAATCGACGCAAAGAACCCGTTCGAACTGGTGCCGCTTGCCATTTTCGCCGCCCTCTTTGCCGCGACGAGAACGCTGAATGCCGTTCTTCTCGTTTGGATCGGCGCGGGCGGCTTCATCGCGCTCACGGCCTTATCGGCCATATTCGATGCCGATGTCGCCGTTCTCAGTGCGTTGCGAACCAGCGCACAGAATCTGTCGCCGGATATCGTGGCGAGCGCGATCCTCGCTGCACTCGCCGCCAACGCGGTAGGGCGTGTATTCGTCGCCGCCGTTTCCGGAACGCTCGTTTATTGCGGGTTGCTCACGGCTGCATCCGTCGTCGCCGCCGGCGTCGGAGCTATCATTTACCTGCTGATTGCCTGAGGGTTCAGGTGAAGGGGATCAGCGCGTCGGAACGGGCGTCTCGCCGCGATAATCGTAGAATCCGCGGCCGGATTTGCGGCCGAGCCAGCCGGCCTCGACATATTTGACCAGCAGCGGGCAGGGGCGATACTTGCTGTCGGAAAGGCCGTCATGCAGCACCTGCATGATCGACAAACAGGTGTCGAGACCGATGAAATCGGCAAGTTGCAGCGGTCCCATCGGGTGGTTGGCGCCGAGCCGCATGGCGGTGTCGATGGCTTCCACCGAGCCGACGCCTTCATAAAGCGTATAGATCGCCTCGTTGATCATCGGCAGCAGGATGCGGTTGACGATGAAGGCCGGGAAATCCTCGGCAACGGTGATCGCCTTTTCCAGCGTCCGCACATAGTCCTTGGCCGCGTCGAAGGTCTTTTCATTGGTGGCGATGCCGCGCACCAGTTCCACCAGCTTCATGACCGGCACCGGATTCATGAAGTGGATGCCCATGAACTGTTCGGGACGGTCGGTGGCGGAGGCGAGCCGGGTGATGGAGAGCGACGAGGTATTGGTGGCGAGCAGCGCCTCGGGCTTCAGGATCGGGCAGACCTGCGCATAAATCTTGCGCTTGATCTCCTCGTTTTCCGTCGCGGCCTCGATGACGAGGTCCATGGCTGCCAGATCGTTGATGTCGGTCGAACCGCTGATGAGCGCCAGCGCCTGCTTGCGGGCGTCGTCCGACAGCTTGCCGTTGGTGACCTGGCGGGCGAGATTGCCGTTGATCGTGGCAAGACCGGCCTCGATGCCTTCCTTGGAAAGATCGTAGATATGGACCTTGTAGCCGGCAATTGCGGAGACATGCGCAATGCCGCATCCCATTTGACCGGCTCCAATGACACCGATGTTCTTAAAGGGGGCGGTCATAGGCTGGTCTCCTCTCAGGGATTTTGTCTGCGTTATTGCCGGCGATGTTACGCATATCGCCGAAAAAGAGAAGGCGGCGCGTTTAAAAAACGCGCCGCCTCCAATTTATGCTTAAATTACAGCGATTTTTCGAGTTCGGGCAGCGCTTCGAACAGATCGGCGACAAGGCCGTAGTCGGCCACCTGAAAGATCGGTGCTTCTTCATCCTTGTTGATGGCAACGATGACCTTCGAATCCTTCATGCCGGCCAGATGCTGGATGGCGCCGGAAATGCCGGCGGCGATATAAAGCTGCGGCGCAACCACCTTGCCGGTCTGGCCAACCTGCCAGTCGTTCGGCGCATAACCGGCATCGACGGCCGCACGGCTGGCGCCAACCGCGGCACCCAGCTTGTCGGCGACGGGAAGGATGACTTGCCTGAACTTCTCCGACGAACCGAGCGCACGGCCACCGGAGATGATGATCTTGGCCGATGTCAGTTCCGGACGGTCGGACGACGCCAGAGCATCGGAAACGAAGCTGGAAAGGCCAGGGTTTGCAGTAGCACCGATGGTTTCAACCGCTGCCGAACCGCCTTCAGCGGCGGCTGCAAAGGCGGTCGGACGCACGGTGATGACCTTCTTCGCATCGGTCGCCTGCACCGTCTGGATGGCGTTGCCGGCATAGATCGGCCGCTTGAAGGTGTCAGGGCTGACGACCTCGATGATTTCCGAGACCTGCGCCACGTCGAGAAGCGCCGCAACGCGCGGCGTCACGTTCTTGGCCGAGGCGGTCGCCGGGGCGATGATGACATCATAGGAAGGCGCAAGCGAAACGATCAGCGCCGCCAGCGGTTCTGCCAGGGCATTGGCATAGGATGCGTCGTCGGCGAGCAGCACCTTGGAAACGCCGGAGAGTTTCGCTGCTGCGTCAGCTGCACCCTTTGCACCGGAACCGGCGACGAGAACATGGACGTCGCCGCCGATTTGCGTTGCCGCCGTCAGCGTCTTGCCCGTCAGGTCGGAAAGGGTTGCGTTGTCGTGTTCTGCCAGAAGAAGAATGGCCATGAGAATATCTCCCTTTTCCGAAACCTTAGAGGACGCCGTCGGCTTTGAGCTTTTCGACCAGCTCGGCAACCGAGCCTACCTTGATGCCGGCCTTGCGGCCTGCCGGCTCTTCGGTCTTCAGCACCTTCAGGCGCGGTGAAACATCGACGCCGAAATCGGCCGGCGCCTTTTTGTCGAGCGGCTTCTTCTTCGCCTTCATGATGTTCGGCAGCGACGCATAACGCGGCTCATTGAGACGAAGATCGGTGGTGACCACGGCGGGAAGCTTCAGCTCCACCGTCTGCAGACCGCCATCGACTTCACGGGTGACTGCGACCTTGCCGTCGGACGGTACGACCTTGGAGGCGAAGGTGCCTTGGCCCCAGCCGAGCAGGGCGGCCAGCATCTGGCCGGTCTGGTTCGAATCGTCATCGATCGCCTGCTTGCCGACGATGACGAGGCCGGGCTGTTCGGCTTCCGCCACGCCCTTCAGAAGCTTGGCGACGGCAAGCGGCTCGACCGTCTCGTCGGTCTCGATCAGGATGGCGCGATCGGCACCCATGGCAAGCGCCGTGCGCAGCGTTTCCTCGGCCTTGGCCGGGCCGATCGACACGACCACAACCTCTTCGGCCTTGCCGGCCTCCTTCAACCGCAGCGCCTCTTCCACCGAGATTTCGTCGAACGGGTTCATCGACATCTTCACATTCGCAAGCTCAACGCCTGAACCATCCGATTTTACGCGGATCTTCACGTTGTAATCGACGACTCGTTTAACGGGGACAAGGATTTTCATCGGCGGCTTTCCTCAAACTCCTGTCCGCTTTGGCCAGTTGACCGCGCGGACCTCCAAAAACAGGTTGGCGACATGGATAAGCATTTTTCCCGCAATTACAACGGAGCAATCTTCATTATCACATGCACGTAAGGCATATCTTACGTTGACGTTCACGTAAATACTCTATCTCTTTCGCAAGAGCTCATCTGCTCCCGTCATAGCCCCGTTCGATTTGCGACAACCCCGCCGTTTGCGACGGATTCTTGAACTGTGCCGCCCTCGGCGGAACAATGGTGCGGTCAAACAGGGGAACGCCCCGCCTGCGCATGAAAATCACCATGATTGCGCCCGCCACGATGCCGCCCACATGCGCGCCCCAGGAAACGTTTTCTTCGAGCCCGAGCGCCAGCATCAGGAACTGCTGGCCGATCCAGAGCGCCAGCGGAATGAAGGCGGGCAAAGGAAGCGGAATGCGCATGAGAACCAGCACCCAGACGCGCACCCTGGGATGCAGCAGGAAATAGGCCGCGACGACGCCGGAAACCGCACCCGAGGCGCCGATCAGCGGCCCCTCCGAGGTGGGGGCGACGAAACCGTGAAACAGCGCGCCGGCGATGGCGCAGACGATGTAGAAAATCAGGAAACGAAAATGGCCGAGCGCATCCTCGACATTGTCGCCGAAGACCCAGAGAAACAGCATGTTGCCGGCCAGATGCCAGAAATCGAGATGCAGGAAAGCATAGGTGACAACCGTCAGGTCATCGGGCACGACCTGCAGGGCGGGTTCCAGATAGGCGTAGTCGAACACCACTGCCGGAATGAAACCGAGGCCGAGCGCTGCGGCATTGGCCTCAGTATCGCTGGCAAGCACCCCGGTAAACAGCCAGACCAGCACATTGACCACGATCAGGCCGATGGTGACATATTGCAGCCGGATATGTTTGAGGGAATTCGCATCGTGCAGCGGTATGAACATCGAACGCCCTTTGGTTGCGTCATTGAAACGCTTTAGCGGTTCTTGCCGGGAACCCACAATATATCGGCCTTGCCGGCATCATTGGCGAAGCGGGCGGCGACGAACAGGAAGTCGGACAGGCGGTTGGCATATTTCAGCGCCGCCGGGCTGACGATCTCATTCTCAGTGACGGAAAGTTCCACCATCAGTCTTTCCGCGCGCCGGCAGACGGTGCGCGCCATATGCAGGCTGGCCGCCGCCGCACTGCCGCCCGGCAACACGAAAGAGGTCAGCGGTTCAAGGGCGGCATTGAGATCGTCGATTTCGTTTTCCAGCCGCGTGACTTGGCTTTCGACGATGCGTAGCGGCTCATAGGAAAGCGGTTCGCCGCTGTCCGGCGTGGCGAGATCGGCGCCGAGATCGAAAAGATCGTTCTGGATGCGGAAGAGCATGGCATCCAGCTTTTCCATCCCGCCCGTATGAAGCCGTGCGACGCCGATGGCCGAATTGGTTTCGTCCACCGTGCCATAGGCCTCGACGCGAAGATCGTGCTTCAGGCGGCGCGGGCCGGAAACCAGCGCCGTGGTGCCCTTGTCGCCGGTACGGGTGTAGATCTTGTTCAGCTTCACCATGTCAGCGGCCACCGCCGGTGAGCCAGAGGGTGAACATGATCAGCACAATCGCCACAGCCTGCAAAAGCAGGCGAAGCTGCATCAGCTTGTTGGAGCGGTTGGCGTCCTGTCCCTTCAGCATGTTGAAGAGGCCGCGTATCAGCACGATGACGACGAGGCCCATGACGATAAGGGCCAGAACGGTGGTGAAGCCGGACATGCGGTATTACTCCTCCTCAATCGAATCTGCGCAGCAGACGATAGAAAAGTCCGGCAGGCAAGAGCCGTTTCAGCACAAGCCCCTGTTTGGCCGGCACGGTAACGGGATAATGCGGTTTCGGCCTTTTGGCGGTCAGGGCATGTTTCAGCACGGCATAAACGGCGTCCGGGCCGAGCTTGTGGCGGTTGACGGGGCCGGAACCATCCATGCGCGCCAGCTGGCGTTTATATTCCGCCGCATGGGCCGAATTTTCGAGATCGATGTGCTCGTTGATATGGGCAAGCGCCGTTGCGGTGAATTTGGAGGTGATTGGCCCCGGTTCGATCAGGCTGACATGGATGCCGCTGCCCTGAAGCTCCATGCGCAGCGTGACGCCCAGCCCCTCAAGCGCGAATTTCGAGGCGGTGTAAGCGCCGCGATAGCGATAAGGCACAAGGCCGAGGATGGAGGAGCAATGCACGATGCGCCCCGCACCCCGGGCGCGCATGAAGGGAATGACCCGCCGCGTCAGATCGTGCCAGCCGAAGACATTGGTTTCGAACTGTGCCCGCAGCGCCTCGACAGGCAAATCCTCCACCGCGCCCGGCTGGCCATAGGCGCCGTTGTTGAAAAGCGCATCGATGCGGCCGCCGGTCCGGGCTGCGACAGTGTCCACCAGCGCGGCAATCGTCTCCGGCTTGGTATAGTCCATGATCAGGGTCTCGATGCCCTGGTTTTCGAGTGCGGCCATGTCGGCGATGCGCCGCACGGTGGCGAAAACCCGCCAGCCGTCCCGGTGGAGCGCGCCGGCGCAATGGGCGCCGATGCCCGAGGAGCATCCGGTGATGATGATGACGGGTTTTTCAGACATTTGCCGCTCCGGGAAACCGACTGTTGCTCTGGCCCGATTGCCTGGCCCGTTAAAATCCGATCGCGCGAAATCCGTGCCCTTCTGGAACCGAAAGGCCAGCTTGCGCGCTGTACAAAGCGAAGCTGATTTCCCATATTCGGCTCGAAGTTACAAATGAAATGCCGATGAATGGAGGTGACATGGTTGCCGCAGTGCGCCTGGCAGGCAAGGTTGCCTTCGATGCCTATTCCCATTTCGCCGAGGATGACGGCTGGGCGATGGCGAGCCATATGGCGCTGTCCATTTTGCTTGCCCTGTTTCCGTTTCTGATCTTCGGCACGGCTCTCGCCGGTTTTCTGGGGGCGGATCAGTTTTCCGAAACGGCGGTGCATCTGATTTTCGACACCTGGCCGGAGGCGATTGCCGGGCCGCTGGCGGCGCAGGTGCAGCAGGTGCTGACCATTCCGCGCGGCGGGCTGCTGACGATTTCGGTGCTGGCGGCCGCCTATTTTGCGTCCAATGGTGTCGAGGCGCTGCGCATTTCATTGAACCGCGCCTATCGTGTTACCGAAACGCGCTGGTGGTATGTCACCCGCCTGCTCAGCCTGCTTTACGTGCTGATCGCCGTCGTGGTCTTTGCCGGCATCAGCATCGTACTGGTCGCCGTGCCGGTCGCCACATCTTTTGCCGAGCAGCGGTTTCCGTGGCTGACGGATGTGCTGAACACCATCTCCAGCCTCGGTCTATACGGCACCATCGTCGTGCTGACGGCGGGGCTGGTGGCGGCGCATCTGTGGCTTCCGGCCGGCAAGCGCCGCATCTGGGATGTCTGGCCGGGCATTCTCCTGACGATGATCTTTTGGGTCATCGGTGCGGCGATCTTCGCCTATTATCTTTCCACCTTCGCCAATTATGCCGCGACCTATGCCGGCCTTGCCTCTGTCATGGTGGTTCTGGTGTTTCTTTATATGGTCGGCGTCATCTTCATGCTGGGGGCTGAGGTGAATGCCGCGCTGATGAAATACAAGGTCCGCCAGATCATCCGCCGCAATATCGGCGGCAACGGCGCGCGCCGCGGGCAGGCGCTAGAGGAGACCGACAAGCCGGCGGATATCTGAGGGCGCAGCGCCTTCCGAACGAAGGGCGGAAAGCCCGGTGCTGCCTTCGCTTTTCGAGAGCTTGCGCCCGTCCGCGCCCAGGATCAGCCGGTGATGGTGATAGGCCGGTTGCGGCAGGTCCAGCAGG
This sequence comes from Agrobacterium sp. 22-214-1, assembly GCF_053522465.1. Lineage (NCBI taxonomy): Bacteria > Pseudomonadati > Pseudomonadota > Alphaproteobacteria > Hyphomicrobiales > Rhizobiaceae > Agrobacterium > Agrobacterium sp. 22-214-1. The sequence goes on from NZ_JBNWCK010000002.1 coordinate 240,685, forward strand.
TGTTGCAACAGCCGGTGAATGGCGGTGGCGTGGTAGAGATCCATGCCGCGCACCACATGGGTTATACCCTGTAGCGCGTCATCCACCGCAACGGAAAGATGATAGCTCGACGGCGCATCGGAACGCGACAGCACCACATCGCCCCAAAGCGCGGGCAGGGCCTCGATCTGCCCCGTGTCGCCATCGCCGCTTTCCTGCCAGAACAGGGGGCTACAGGCGGCGTGGATCGCCTTTTCCATATCGAGCCGCCAGGCGTGCGGCCGGCCGGAGGCGAGCAGCGCATCCCGCTCCGCCCTTGGCCTCTCCCGGTCTATGGCCGGGTAAAGCGGCGCGCCATCGGGATCGCGGGGCCACGACCCTCCCTCCGCCTCGAAAATACGAACGATTGCCTTGGTTTCTCCACGGCTCAGAAAAGCAGGGTAAGCAAGTCCTGCCTCGATCAGACTTTCCAGCGCGACACGGTACGCATCGAAATGCTCCGATTGTCGCCGTACCGGTTTCTCCCAGTCAAGCCCCAGCCAGCCAAGGTCATCATAGATCGCCTGTTCCAGCTCCGGGGTGCAGCGTGTCTGGTCGATATCCTCGATACGCAGCAGAAAGCGGCCGTCATTGTCCCGCGCCATATCGTGGTTCAGGAAGGCGGAAAGCGCGTGGCCGAGATGCAGCAGGCCATTGGGGCTCGGTGCGAAACGGTAAACCGGTTTTTGACGGAGAGGCGAAGGCATGGTTTCTTCTGCCATGTTTTAAAGCGCCCCACCAGCCGGCTGGCGGCATATGGAATGACGGACATGAAAATCATTACCGGGATGGATGACATCAGCGAAGGGCTGGAGCATCTCGCCCAACTCGATCCGGCTCTCGGCCTCGTCATCGAAAAGGCCGGTCCGCTGGAACTGCGCATTCACGAGCCCGGCTTTTCCGGCCTTGCCCATATCGTCGTCTCGCAAATGGTGTCGCGCGCCAGCGCCAATGCCATATGGGCGCGTATCCTTGCCGGCACCGGCGGCGCGGTCACGGCGGAAAATTATCTCGGCGCATCGGAGGAATTGCGCGCCACCTTCGGCCTTTCGCGCGCCAAGGCGACGACGCTGGAAGGGCTGGCGCGCGCCGTCACGGAAGGGCAGATCGATCTTGACGGCGTGGTGCGCAAGGAGGGGCACGCGGCCCTTTCCGAGCTGGTGGCACTTCGCGGTATCGGCCCGTGGACGGCGGAGGTCTATCTGATGTTCTGCGGCGGGCACCCGGATATTTTTCCGGTCGGCGATGTGGCGCTGAGATCGGCGGTGGCTCATGCGCTTGCCCTGGAGGTGAGGCCGGAAGCGAAATGGCTGGCGGAGCGGGCAACAATCTGGTCGCCATGGCGCTCCGTGGCCGCGCGGCTTTTCTGGGGCTACTACGCTAACATCATGCGGCGGGCCATGGTGCCGCTGCCCTGAGCGGGGTTAAAAATCGGCGATACTGTAGGGCAGGGCTCCGCGCGAAAGATGGTCGAAATGCAGCTTGCGTTTCAGCGGCGGCACGGCGCGCTGCACGCAATCCACTCTCTCGCAGACCCGACAGGAAATGCCGATCGGTTTGAAGGAGGCCGCATTGCCGAGATCGAGCGTATCGGCATAAACGAAATTCTGCGCATGGGAAATTTCGCAGCCAAGCGCGATAGCATAACGCGGTCTCTCCGTGTTGAAACCGGCGCCGGCTTTTTCGATCTGGGTGGCGATGGAAAGATAGCGCACGCCGTCAGGCGTTTCGGCTAGCTGCCGCACGATCCTGTCGGAGCTTTCGAAAGCCTGATGGATATTCCACAGCGGACAGGCCGCGCCGAAACGGGCAAATTGCAGCCGCGTGGCGCTGTGGCGTTTGGTGACGTTGCCGGCGCGGTCGATCTTGGCGAAAAAGATCGGTACGCCTTTCATGCCCGGGCGCTGCAAGGTGCTCAGCCGGTGGGCCACCTGCTCAAGGCTCGCGCCGAAACGCACGGCGAGAAGTTCGAGATCGTGGCGTAGCTCCTGCGCCGCCCGGTGAAAGCGGCCATAGGGCAGGATGAGGGCTGCGGCGAAATAATTGTGCAGTCCGATACGACAGATTTCGGCCGCTTCCGTGTTGCGGAAACCGGCGCCGGCCAGCACCCTGTCCACCGTCGCACCGGCGTGAAGCTGGGCGATCTGCAATGCAAGCTGAAAACAGCGGGTCGGCGCGGCCATGTAGGAACTGAGGGCGAGGGTCTTGCCGGCAGGATCGAAGTGCCGGATCAGACCGCCCGCCGCCTCGGTTCGGGTGATATGGATGCCGTAACGGCTCTTCAGATGCGCCGCCAGAATGCCATAGGTCTCGCCGCCTTCTATCTCCAGTTCTTCCGCCAGCTCCTCGGCCAGAAGATCGATCTCGGCAACGTAATTGTCGACGAAGTGGAAGAAGTCGCGCACCTCCTCATAGGGGGTTCTTTCCACCTGCGCGGTGCCGCGGCCCAGCCGGTCATCCAGCTGCACCAGCTGCTCGCTGTTCTGGCGATAGGCCTGATGGGCGCGCAGCAGCGCATGGGCAAAACCCGGCGCGTTCTGGGCGATCAGCTTCAACTCCTGAAGTCCCGGCTCATAATTCAGGAACAGCGGGTCTTTCAGCGCCTCGCGCACGGCGGAAACCAGCCGGTCGCTTTCACCTGTCGCCAGTTCCGCCATGTCGAGCTGGAATTTTTCCACCAGCGTCACCAGAACACTGGCCGAAACCGGGCGCTGGTTATTCTCGATCTGGTTCAGGTAACTCGCGGAAATGCCGAGCCGTTCGGCGAATTGCGCCTGCGTGGCGCGGGCGTTTTCGCGAAGGCCGCGAACCTTGCGGCCGATGAAGAGTTTTTCCGTCGCCATGTTGCAACTTTGCAAAATTAAACATTGCAAATATTTATGGCACGCATACGCGCACGATCAAGGCTTCTTGGCGAATGTTTTCTGGGCTATTGATCGTGGCACAACGCATGGAGGAAACATGCCCGGCATTCTGGAGCAATTGGAAACGCGGCGCGCTGAGGCGCGGCTCGGCGGCGGCGTCAAACGCATCGAGGCGCAGCATGGCAAAGGCAAGCTGACGGCTCGCGAGCGTATCGATGTGCTCCTGGATGAAGGTTCCTTTGAGGAATACGACATGTATGTCACCCACCGGGCGGTGGATTTCGGCATGGCGGAACAGAAAGTGGCGGGTGACGGCGTCGTGACCGGCTGGGGCACCATCAATGGCCGACAGGTCTATGTGTTTTCGCAGGATTTCACCGTGCTTGGCGGTTCGCTCTCGGAAACCCATGCCCAGAAGATTTGCAAAATCATGGATATGGCGGTGCGCAACGGCGCGCCGGTGATCGGCCTCAACGACAGCGGCGGCGCGCGCATTCAGGAGGGCGTGGCCTCGCTCGGCGGTTATGCCGACGTCTTCAAGCGCAATGTCGTCGCCTCCGGCGTCGTGCCGCAAATCTCCGTCATCATGGGGCCATGTGCCGGCGGCGCGGTTTATTCGCCGGCCATGACCGATTTCATCTTCATGGTGCGCGATACCTCCTACATGTTCGTGACCGGGCCGGATGTGGTCAAAACCGTGACCAACGAGATCGTTACGGCTGAGGAACTGGGCGGAGCCTCCACCCACACGAAAAAATCCTCCGTCGCCGACGGCGCTTACGAAAACGACATCGAAACGCTGGAACATGTGCGGCTGCTGTTCGATTTCCTGCCGCTGAACAATCGCGAAAAACCGCCGGTGCGCCTGTTCCACGACGATCCGGCCCGGCTGGAAGCGCGGCTCGATACGCTGATCCCCGACAGTTCCAACAAGCCCTATGACATGAAGGAACTGATCCACGCGCTGGCCGATGAGGGCGATTTCTTCGAGTTGCAGGAGGCCTTTGCCCGCAACATCATCACCGGTTTCATCCGTCTCGAAGGCCAGACGGTGGGGGTTGTCGCCAACCAGCCGATGGTGCTGGCCGGCTGCCTCGATATCGACAGTTCGCGCAAGGCGGCGCGTTTCGTGCGCTTCTGCGATGCCTTCAACATTCCGCTGCTGACGCTGGTGGATGTGCCGGGTTTCCTGCCCGGTACGGCGCAGGAATATGGCGGCGTCATCAAGCACGGCGCCAAACTTCTCTTCGCCTATTCGGAAGCGACGGTGCCGATGGTGACGCTGATCACCCGCAAGGCCTATGGCGGCGCTTATGACGTGATGGCCTCGAAACATATCGGCGCGGATGTGAATTACGCCTGGCCGACGGCGGAAATCGCCGTTATGGGCGCGAAGGGTGCGGCGGAAATCCTCTATCGTTCCGAGCTTGCCGACCCGGAAAAGATCGCCGCGCGCACGAAGGAATATGAAGAGCGTTTCGCCAACCCCTTTGTGGCGGCGGAACGCGGTTTTATCGATGAGGTCATCATGCCGCATTCCTCACGCCGCCGCATCGCCCGCGCCTTCGCGTCGCTGCGTAACAAGAGCGTGGAAACCCGCTGGAAGAAACACGACACTATTCCGCTCTGAGACTGGAAAAATGCTTCGGCCACCTTACTATATGTTTGTTCAGGCACCCGGATGTCCGGATGTCCTCCCGAAACGCACAAGGACAGATTTTTATGGCCGAAAATTCCTCCGCAGATAATTTCCCCGCCGGATATGAGGTGCCCAAGGTCTGGACCTGGGACAAGGGTAATGGCGGCCAGTTCGCCAATATCAACCGTCCGATTGCCGGTCCCACCCATGAGAAGGAACTGCCCGTCGGCAAGCACCCGCTGCAGCTTTATTCGCTGGCGACGCCGAATGGCCAGAAGGTCACCATCATGCTGGAAGAATTGCTGGCCGCCGGCCACAAGGGCGCAGACTATGATGCGTGGCTGATCAAGATCGGTGAAGGCGACCAGTTCGGTTCCGGTTTTGTCGGCGTCAATCCGAATTCCAAGATCCCGGCGCTGATGGATCATTCGACGCCTGAGCCGACGCGCGTTTTCGAAAGCGGCTCGATCCTCGTTTACCTCGCGGAAAAATTCGGCGCCTTCCTGCCGAAAGAGGGCAATGCCCGCACGCAGGCGCTGAACTGGCTGTTCTGGCAGATGGGCTCCGCCCCCTTCCTCGGCGGCGGTTTCGGCCATTTTTATGCCTATGCGCCGGTGAAGATCAAATATGCCATCGACCGCTACGCCATGGAAGTCAAACGCCAGCTCGACGTGCTGGACCGGCATCTGGCCGACAACCGCTATCTGGCGGGTTCGGAATATACGATCGCCGACATGGCTGTCTGGCCGTGGTACGGCAAGATCGCGCTCGGTCAGGCCTATGGCGATGCCGGCGCTTTCCTTGAGGCGGACGGTTACAGACACGTCATGCGCTGGACGCTCGAAATCGGCGAACGCCCGGCGGTCAAGCGTGGCGTGATCGTCAACAAGACCTCGGGCGATCCGTCCGAACAATTGCATGAACGCCACGACGCCTCCGACTTCGAGACGAAGACGCAGGACAAGATCGGCAGGGCGTAAGGAAAGATTAGAGCGCCAAAAGCGCTCTAACTATTTGAATTGGCGCGTTTCCGGACGTAAAAGCAAGGCAGCTTTCACTGGAAATGTTCTGGAAGGACAAAAGATGGCGAACCTGCCCGAAATGACCAAACACAAGGGATTTCCCTCCGGCATGCCGAGCACGGGTGTCCAGTTCACCATCCGCCGCGCCAACCCCAAAGGGGTAACACCGATCAAGATGATACCCCGCCGGGCGCGCAACGACACCAAGGAGCATCGCATCGATGCCGCCTTCCTGCACTCGCTCTGGCACCATTTCGGCGCCGAGCCCTTCGAGCGCGGCAATCTCGACGCCGCCCGCCTCAACCTGCTCTTCGGCCGTGAGGTGGTGCCGGCGGAGAAGAATTTCGATCCGCTTTCCTATCAGGCGATGCTGGTGATTGACGAGCGCGTCGCGCGGCAGAACTTCCCGGAATCCTTCGAGAATTTCTTCGAGATTTGAGTGTGCTCAATTTGCACTTTGGGTGTTGATACCATTTCGTTGGATCGCCTTGTTTCGGTTCGGGATTGCGAGGGTTTTGTGAAAACTAATAGGTATTATCCCGAGCTTGATCCAAATCTGAAGCGCCGTTTCTTGGCGGCATGTAAATCTGAAGCTATCAACTATGGGGCGCTGTGGTCCGAAAACAGAGCTAATTTGCTACGAGGCAAAATTGGGCCATGTCGCGAAGACATAGTGGGCAAGGCAAGTGCCCATCTGTTCATTTTAGATTTCTGCATAATTTGGTTCAGTAGCTATACAGAGGCTTTGGCCGTTGCCTTTTTGGTCAGAAGACAAAATTCTGAACGCGATAATCAACATAATGTAGCAAATCTTATTTCATGGAGAATTTGTACTGAGTTGGTCGCTATCAGGAAACTCGTTTTAGAAGGTCTTGATGTACCCGCAAAACAGATTCTACGTTCGATGTCAGAGAATTTGGATGCTCTGGGCCTCGCAACTATAAGTGCTGAATTCTGTGCTGACTTTATCGAGGATCAGGATGTAGGGCATTCCAATAAAACTTGGCACAAATACATTTCAAAAGGGAAAGCTCGTAAGCTAATCAAAAACAACCTTCCCGTATATCTGACCGACAAACTCAATGATCATGACATATATCGTGAAGAGGAAGAGAAAGTTCTTTCCGCTGCGGCGCATCCTTCATTTATATCAAGTTTTGTAAGCCTATTTCCGGAATATGATGATGTTTTGGATTCTGATAACATTGGAATATCGAATGTTTTCTCACCTTTTTCTTTGAGAACGCTAAGGTATTGTTCGTATCGTCTACTGATGCACTCTGTGTATGATCTAGCTTTGTTTGGTATTTATGAAAAATATATTGAGCTGGCGGATTATGATAAATTTGACGATTTGCGACACACAGTAAAATCTGGAAGAAAAATCTGTTTATTGTCGTTTTATCTGCTGTCTGAATTGGATGAGCTTAGAAAAATAAGCGATTCGGAAGTAAGAGGTGTTCTATGATCAAGAAAATCCTCATCGCCAATCGCGGCGAGATTGCCTGCCGGGTCATCAGGACGGCGAAGAAAATGGGCATCGCCACTGTCGCGGTCTATTCGGATGCGGATGCCAATGCGCTGCATGTAAGACAAGCGGATGAGGCCGTTCATATCGGCCCGGCCCCCTCATCGCAGTCCTATATCGTCATCGACAGGATTCTTGAGGCAATCGCGAAGACCGGGGCGGATGCTGTCCATCCCGGTTACGGCTTCCTGTCGGAAAATGCTGCCTTCGCCGAGGCGCTGGAAAAGGCGGGCGTCGTCTTCATCGGTCCGCCTGTTGGCGCCATCAAGGCCATGGGCGATAAGATCACCTCAAAGAAACTGGCCGCGGAAGCGGGTGTTTCCACCGTTCCCGGCCATATGGGGCTGATCGAGGATGCGGATGAGGCGGTGAGGATCGCGTCGCAGATCGGTTATCCCGTCATGATCAAGGCATCGGCCGGCGGCGGCGGCAAGGGCATGCGCATCGCCTTCAACGATGCCGAGGCGCGGGAGGGTTTCCAGTCCTCGAAAAACGAGGCGAAATCCTCCTTTGGCGATGACCGCATTTTCATCGAAAAATTCGTCACCCAGCCGCGCCATATTGAAATTCAGGTGCTGGGCGACAAGCACGGCAACACACTTTATCTGGGTGAGCGCGAATGCTCGATCCAGCGCCGTAACCAGAAAGTCATCGAGGAAGCCCCATCGCCCTTTCTGGACGAAGCGACCCGCAAAGCCATGGGCGAGCAGGCCGTGGCGCTGGCGAGAGCGGTCGGTTACCATTCGGCCGGCACGGTGGAATTCATCGTCGATGGGGAGAGGAATTTCTACTTTCTGGAAATGAACACCCGCCTGCAGGTGGAGCATCCGGTAACGGAACTCATCACCGGCATCGATCTGGTCGAACAGATGATCCGTGTGGCATCGGGTGAAAAGCTCTCCTTCGGGCAGGCGGATGTGAAGCTGAACGGCTGGGCCATCGAAAGCCGGCTTTATGCCGAAGATCCCTACCGCAACTTCCTTCCCTCCATTGGCAGGCTGACGCGATATCGCCCGCCGCAGGAAGGTGCGCAGGAGAACGGAACGGTCATCCGCAACGATACCGGCGTCTTCGAAGGCGGCGAAATCTCGATGTATTACGATCCGATGATCGCCAAGCTGTGCGCTCTAGGCAAGGATCGCGAAACCGCCATCGACGCCATGGGGCAGGCGCTGGATCGTTTCGAGGTGGAGGGCATCGGCCACAATCTGCCCTTCCTGTCGGCCGTCATGCAGCATGAGCGTTTCCGCGCCGGCCGCCTGACGACGGGTTTTATCGCGGAAGAATTTCCGGAAGGATTTTCCGGCGTGGAGCCGGATGAGGCCACGGCGCGCCAGCTTTCCGCCATCGCCGCCATCATCCATCAGCGGCTGCAGAGCCGCGCAGTCGAAATTTCCGGCACCATCGGCAATCACCGCCGCATCGTCGGTCAGGACTGGGTAGTGTCGTTCGGCGCATCCCGCCACAGGGTTAGCGTTGAAACCGGCACGGATGGTACGGCGGTCCGTTTTGAAGACGGGGCAGCGCTCACCGTCGATACCGGCTGGCTTCCCGGCCAGAGCCTTGGCCTCTTCACGGTGGAAGGTGAGGTTATCGCCGCCAAGGTCGATCTTGCAGGTGCTGCGATCCGACTGCGCTGGCGCGGCATGGATATTCGTGCCCATGTGCGCAGCCCGCGTGTGGCGGAACTGGCGCTGCTGATGCCGGAAAAGCTGCCGCCGGATACATCGAAACTGCTGCTCTGCCCCATGCCGGGCGTCATCACCGGTATTTCCGTGGGTGAGGGCGATGAGGTGGACGCCGGGCAGGCGCTGGCGACGGTGGAGGCCATGAAGATGGAAAACATCCTGCGTGCGGAAAAACGCGGCCGCGTTGCCAGAGTGGCGGCAAAACCGGGCGACAGCCTCGCGGTGGATGAAGTCATCCTCGAATTCGAGTGATGCCGCTGCCGTTTTTCGGGAACGCATGCGGGCCGGAGCTGTTTACGGGGTCGGCCCTGCGGGCGGATCGTTCGATTTTCGTCACGATCACCGGCCACAGTGCTAAAATGAAATGCAGAAGGGGAGAGATGCATGTCGGGTGAAAAAACGGTGCGGGATTGGCTGCAGCTTGCCGAGAAAGAGCTGAAGCGTTCACCGGAAACGCTCGTCTGGCACACGCCCGAAGGCATCGAGGTCAAGCCGCTCTATACGGCTGACGATCTTCAGAAGATTTCGCATCTCGACAGCCTGCCGGGCTTTGCGCCATTCACGCGCGGCCCGCGCGCCACCATGTATGCCGGGCGGCCCTGGACCATCCGCCAATATGCCGGTTTTTCCACGGCCGAAGCCTCCAACGCCTTTTACCGAAAGGCGCTCGCCGCCGGTCAGCAGGGTGTTTCCGTGGCCTTCGATCTCGCCACCCATCGCGGTTATGACAGCGATCATCCGCGTGTGGAGGGCGATGTCGGCAAGGCGGGCGTAGCGATCGACAGCGTCGAGGACATGAAAATCCTGTTCGATGGCATTCCGCTCGAAAAAGTCTCGGTGTCGATGACCATGAATGGCGCGGTCATTCCGGTGCTCGCCAGTTTCATTGTTGCGGGGGAAGAGCAGGGTGTGCCCCGCGCCGCCCTTTCCGGCACCATCCAGAACGATATCCTCAAGGAGTTCATGGTCCGCAATACCTATATCTATCCGCCGGAACCCTCGATGCGGATCATTGCCGACATCATCGAATATACGGCGAAGGAGATGCCGAAATTCAACTCCATCTCCATTTCCGGCTATCACATGCAGGAAGCGGGCGCGACGCTTACGCAGGAGCTGGCCTTCACGCTGGCGGATGGCCGCGAATATGTGCGGGCGGCACTGGCCAAGGGACTGAATGTCGATGATTTCGCCGGTCGCCTGTCGTTCTTTTTCGCCATCGGCATGAATTTCTTCATGGAGGCTGCCAAGCTGCGCGCCGCGCGCCTGCTCTGGTCGCGCATCATGGAGGAGTTCAAGCCGCAGAAGGCGTCGTCGCTGATGCTGCGCACCCATTGCCAGACCTCGGGTGTCTCGCTTCAGGAGCAGGACCCTTATAACAATATCGTCCGCACCGCTTTCGAGGCCATGTCCGCCGTGCTCGGCGGCACGCAGTCGCTGCATACCAATTCCTTCGATGAGGCGATTGCCCTGCCGACGGAGTTTTCCGCCCGCATCGCCCGCAATACCCAGCTTATCCTCCAGCATGAAACCGGGGTCACCAAAGTGGTCGATCCGCTGGCCGGCTCCTATTATGTCGAGAGCCTGACGGACGAACTGGCAGAGAAGGCCTGGGCGCTGATCGAGGAGGTCGAGGCGCTTGGCGGCATGACCAAGGCCGTTGCGGAAGGCCTGCCAAAACGGCTGATCGAAGAGGCCGCAACGCGCCGGCAAGCGGCGGTGGACAAGGGCGAAGAGGTTATCGTTGGCGTCAACCGTTATCGTCTCGAAAATGAAGAGGATATCGATGTTCTCGATATCGACAACGCCGCCGTTCGCGCCGCGCAAATCCGCCGCATCGAAGAAACGCGCCGCCGCCGCGATGGCAAGGACGTGACCTCCGCCTTGGCGGCACTTTCCGAGATCGCCCGCAGCGGCAAGGGCAATATTCTCGAAGCCGCCGTTGTCGCCGCCCGCGCCCGCGCCACGGTGGGAGAGATTTCCGATGCGCTGCGTGCGGCCTTCGGTGACCATGCCGCCGTGCCGGAGGTGGTGAGCGATATTTACGGCGAGGCCTATAAGGACGAGCCGGAACTTGCCACGCTCGCCGCCCGGCTTTCCGGTGTGGCTGAGAGGATCGGCACCAAGCCGCGCATCATGGTCGCCAAGCTCGGGCAGGACGGGCATGATCGCGGCGCGAAGGTCATTGCCTCTGCCTTCGGCGATATCGGTTTCGATGTGCTGGCCGGCCCCCTGTTTCAGACACCCGTTGAAGCGGCCGATCTCGCCGTCCAGAACAGGGTGCATGTGGTCGGCATGTCGTCACTCGCCGCCGGGCACAAGACACTTGCGCCGCAACTGGTCGAGGCGCTGAAACAGAAGGGCGCGGAAGACATCATCGTCGTGGTCGGCGGCGTCATTCCGCGGCAGGATTATCAGTTCCTGCTCGACCACGGTGTCTCGGCGATTTTCGGCCCCGGCACCAATGTCATGGATGCTGCGAACAAGGTGCTCGACCTGCTCGAAGGCGTCAGGCGCAACGCGTGAGGGAAAGACGGCCATGTTCGGAAGATTGAATCACGTCGCCATCGCGGTGCCCGATCTTAATGCCGCAATTGCCCGCTACAGGCTGTTGGGCGCAGATGTCTCGGAACCGCAATCGCTACCCGAACACGGCGTGACGGTGGTTTTCATTCAGGCTGACAATACCAAGATCGAGCTTCTTTATCCGCTTGGCGAAAATTCGCCGATTGCCGCTTTTCTCGAGAGAAATCCGGGCGGCGGCACGCATCATCTCTGCTTTGAAGTGCCTGACATTGTCGCGGCGCGCGACGATCTCGTCAAAAAGGGCGTTCGAATTCTGGGGGACGGCGAGCCGAAGATCGGCGCGCATGGCAATCCCGTTCTTTTCCTGCATCCGAAGGATATGGGCGGCGTGCTCTATGAGCTTGAGCAGGTTTCTAAGACATACGGCTGAAACACAGACCCCGTAAGAGGCTGGCCATACGGTGGACGGCGCGCAGCGGCCGTTCGCCTTTGCCGGGACGTGTTTCGTTTGTTTTCTTTTGACATTCGTTTTGTTTTCGTTTTTATGGCAATTGTCTTTCAACGATGGGGGTGCGATCCCCTTACGCTGTCGTGGAGGCTCTATGTCCGGCGAGAATATTTTCGATCTTTTTGTCATCGGTGGCGGCATCAATGGCTGCGGCATTGCCCGCGATGCCGTGGGCAGGGGCTATTCCGTGGCGCTTGCGGAAAAGGGCGATTTCGCTTCCGGCACGTCTTCAGCCGCCACAAAGCTTATCCATGGCGGCCTGCGGTATCTCGAACATTACGAGTTTCGTCTGGTGCGCGAAGCGCTGATGGAGCGGGAAATCCTCTGGGCCATGGCCCCTCATGTCATCTGGCCCATGCGTTTCGTCCTGCCCATCCAGAAAGGCGGCGTGCGCCCGGCCTGGATGGTCCGGCTCGGTCTGTTTCTTTATGACAATCTCGGCGGTCGCAAGCTTTTGCCGGCAACCCGCACGCTCGATCTTCGCAAGGACCCGGCGGGCAAGCCGCTGAAGCCGGCTTTCGCCAGGGCTTTCGAATATTCCGACGGCTGGGTGGATGACGCCCGTTTCGTGGTCCTCAACGCGCGCGATGCGGCCAATCGCGGCGCGACGATCATGAACCGCACGCGGGTCGTTTCCGCACGGCGTGAAGGCGAGCTGTGGCTCATCGAGACGCTGGACGAAAAAACCGGACGGGCGGCCACGCACAAGGCGCGCATGCTGGTGAATGCCGCCGGCCCCTGGGTGGACAAGGTGCTTTCCGGCGTCTTCGGTCGCAACGACGTGCACAATGTTCGGCTCGTTCAGGGCAGCCATATCATCGTGCGCAAGAAGTTTTCCGATCCGCGCGCCTATTTCTTCCAGAACCCGGATAACCGCATCATCTTCGCCATTCCCTATGAGCGCGATTTCACGCTGATCGGCACCACGGACCGCGATTACAAGGGCGATCCGGCCAGCGTTCGCATCTCCGAAGACGAGATTTCCTATCTCTGCAACGCAGCCAGTGACTACTTCAGTGAGCCGGTTCGGCCGGAAGATATCGTCTGGACCTATTCCGGCGTGCGGCCCCTCTTCGATGACGGTGCATCGAAAGCGCAGGAGGCGACGCGCGATTATGTGCTGAAGGTTGAAGAGGGCGAGGGGAAAGCTCCCCTCCTCAATATTTTCGGCGGCAAGCTCACCACCTATCGGCGGCTGGCGGAACATGCGCTGGAAAAGATCGGTGCGGCGATTGGTGAAAAGGGCAAGCCGTGGACGGCGGGCTCCCACCTGCCGGGCGGCGATTTCGGCGCTGAGAGATATGATGCGCAGGTGCGGGCGCTCGTCTCCCGTTATCCCTTCCTTGACGGACGCCATGCCGAGCGACTTGTCAGAAACTACGGTACCAAGGCGGCGGAACTGTTGGGCAGCGCCACCGATGTCTCCGGCCTCGGCCGGCATTTCGGCGGCACGCTTTATGAATGCGAGGTGCGCTGGCTGGTTGAGCACGAATGGGCCTGCGCGGCCGAGGACATTCTCTGGCGGCGCACGAAACAGGGCCTGCGCCTGAACAAGGACGAGGCTGCCGGTCTCGATGACTTCGTGGCTGTGCTGATGGGTGGCGGGCAAAAGGCCGAGGCCCTGGCGGAGCGGGCCTGAAAATCCGCCGGTTGCCCCGTCAGCTCCCGGAATTCCTCACCGGTCTCTCCGGGCCGTCGGCGCTCAGTATATAGTCGTCTGCGGCTGAAAGCGCGTGTTCCATATGCCCTTCGAACACCAGTTCCGGCTCGTTGGGCGCTATGGCGATTTTCGGCATGCCGCCGAAACGCACCGCCTGCGATTGCGCCAGACCGTCGCGCAGGCCGCTTTCCAGAAGATCGAAATAGCGGGTGCCGGGGCCGGTGATGAAGACCGGCATATGGCCATGCAGGCTGAAGAGGCGTGAAAGGCCGTTGCCGAGCGCAAGGCCGGCGGTGCGGAAGGCGAACCGCGCCATGCGGGCGCCGGTGCGGGCCGAGGCGGCGATCTTGTCCACCTCGGCGATCGGCACGAATTTCGCCGGTTCCGCCTGCGGCGGGGCTTCGAAAGCAGAGCGCAGGATGGCGTAAAACCCGGAATAGGCCTCGATGCAGCCTTTGGTGCCGCAACGGCACAGTGCGCCGTCGGCCAGATGCAGCATATGGCCGAAATTGGGAGCGCTGACCTCGATTGCGCCGCCCGTCGAGCGGGCGATGCCAAGGCCGATGCTGTGGCCGAGCGACAGGGTGACGAGGGCCTCCGGCGCCGGGTTTTCTTTTGCCTGCTCCCGCATCCAGATGGCTTTTGCGGCCAGCAGCGTTTCGTTGTTCAGCGTCACGCGAATGCGGTCGTCCCCGGAAACCAGCCGCTGGAAATCGATCCTTTCGTCACCGAGAACCGGCGACCAGACAAGCGTTGCCGTGGCCGCATCCACCAGCCCCTTGCTGCTGATCGAGACCTGGAGGATATCGTGCCGGTCGATGCGCGAGCGATCGGCAAGTCTTGCGAGACCGGCGAGGATCGCGCCGCCGAATGTGCCTTTCTCAGCCGCAATCCTCTGTTCGGTGAAGCGGTCCACCAGCTTGCCGGCATAATCGACCAGCGAATATTGCACGCTGTCGGAAGAGATGATGACGATGGCGACATGGCAGAAAGCGCCGCGCGGGCCGAAGAGAATGCGTGGCCGGCCGCGGCCGGCGGTGGCGAGTTGCTCCTTCCGCAGAATGAGCCCGGCCCGCTCAAGCTCGGTGGTGATGGCGGAGACGGTTGCGGAGGCAAGCCCGGTGAAAGACGACATGTCGGTATGGGAAAGGCTGCCGTGCAGGCGCAGCGCCGCCATCACCGACAGGCTGTTTTTCTGGCGCACCAGTTCCGTACTTGCAATGGCGGACATGGGCTGGGGCATGCTCCCTGAACGGCCTTTTTCCTGTCGTGCTGATCCACTCTGATGGCGCATGCCAGAGCGAAGATCAAGGCACCCGGATGCTGCCCGCAGCCGTTGTTGACAGCATGGGGAATCTCTGACATTAATTTTCTCGACTGTCGAGAAAATTGTGAAACCACAGAGACCGGCAGCTTTTTCCGGGCGTTTTTCCTGCATGGAGGTGCGGGGCTTCGCCCTTACCGGGAGGACATCATGAATTCTTTTGCCAAGCTTTTGGCGGGTACAGCCGTACTCGTTTCCCTGCATACCGCGGCTATTGCGGCCGATCTCGTCGTCGGCGTTTCCTGGTCGAATTTCCAGGAAGAACGCTGGAAAACGGATGAGGCGGCCATCAAGGCGGCGCTCGACAAGGCCGGCGCGAAATACATCTCCGCCGATGCGCAATCATCCGCCGCGAAGCAGCTGACCGACGTGGAATCGCTGATCTCGCAGGGCGCCAACGCGCTGATCATTCTGGCGCAGGACAGCGACGCGATCGGTCCGGCCGTTGAAAAGGCCGTTGCCGAGGGCATTCCGGTCGTGGGTTATGACCGCCTGATCGAAAACCAGAACGCCTTCTACATCACCTTCGACAACAAGGAAGTCGGCCGTCTGCAGGCTGCCGAAGTCTTCAAGGTGAAGCCGGAAGGCAATTATGTCTTCATCAAGGGCTCTTCTTCCGACCCGAATGCGGACTTCCTGTTCGCCGGTCAGCAGGAAGTGCTGAAGGCGGCCATTGACGGCGGCAAGATCAAGAATGTCGGCGAAGCCTATACCGATGGCTGGAAGCCGGAAAATGCCCAGAAGAACATGGAACAGTTCCTGACCAAGAATAACAACAAGGTCGATGCGGTCGTCGCCTCGAATGACGGCACGGCTGGCGGTGCAATCGCCGCTCTCGCCGCGCAGGGCATGGCCGGTTCGGTTCCCGTTTCCGGTCAGGATGCCGATTTCGCCGCGCTGAACCGCGTCGCGCTCGGCACGCAGACGGTGTCGGTCTGGAAGGACAGCCGTGAACTCGGCAAGGAAGCAGCCGGCATCGCGCTGGAACTGGCCGGCGGCAAGAAGATGACCGAGATCAAGGGTGTCTCCACCTTTGAAGGCGGTCCGAAAAAAGTGAAGATGCAGTCGGTCTTCCTCAAGCCTATCGCCATCACGAAGGACAATCTGAACGTCGTCATCGACGCCGGCTGGATCAAGAAGGAAACGGCCTGCCAGGGCGTGAAGGCTAAAACGGTCAAAGCCTGCGATTGATCGAATAGGTCCCGGTTCGGGCGCTGCGCCATGGCTCATGGCGCGGCGCCTTTTATAGCATTTCCAGGAAAAGTAGGCCCCGGTTTTCCACCCGGAAATGCGCCAGAAAAAAGCGAAAACGCTCTAAGATGTGAGGAGCACCGGCAGTTCATGGCCGATATGACCCAGTCCAATACTACAGCGTCGCAAAAGACGGAAAAAACAGGCTCGATAACGCGCTTCATCAACGCCACCGAGCTGGATACCAGACTGCTCGGCATGGTCGGCGCGCTTCTCCTGATCTGGATCGGATTTCATATCCTGTCCGGCGGGCTGTTCCTGACGCCGCGAAACCTCTGGAACCTTTCCGTGCAGACCGCCTCCGTGGCTGTCATGGCAACCGGCATGGTGCTCGTCATCGTCACCCGCAATATCGACCTGTCTGTCGGCTCGATCCTCGGTTTTTCCGGCATGATCATGGGTGTCATGCAGGCGGAAATCCTGCCGCAGATCCTCGGCTTCGAACATTGGGCCACGTGGATCGTCACGCTTCTGGTCGGCATTTTCGTCGGCGGCGCCATCGGCATGTTGCAGGGCTCCATCATCGCCTTTCTCAACGTGCCGTCCTTCATCGTCACGCTGGGCGGCCTGCTCGTTTGGCGCGGCGGCACCTGGTTCATCACCAGCGGCCGCACCGTGGCGCCGATGGATTCCACCTTCCGCCTGATGGGCGGCGGCACCAGCGGTTCGATCGGCGCGACATGGAGCTGGATCGCCGCCGTCATCGCCTGCGTCGCCATCATTGCGGCCATCCTGAACTCCCGTCATCAGCGCCGCCGTTTCGGCTTTCCGTTGCGGCCCGTCTGGGCGGAATATTTTCTGGCCGCGCTGGGCTGCCTTGTCGTCATCGGTTTCGTGGCGGTGGTCAACAGCTATCCATGGCCGGTCAACATCGCCCGCAACTATGCCGACGCCAATGGCATCGCCTGGCCTGAAGGCGGTCTGTTCATTTCGCACGGCATCGCCATTCCGGTGCTGATGGCGCTCGCCGTCGGTGCGGTCATGACTTTCATCGCCACAAGGCTGCGTTTCGGCCGTTATGTCTTCGCCATCGGCGGCAATCCGGAAGCGGCCGAACTCGCCGGCATCAAGACCCGCTGGGTGACAGTCAAAATCTTCACGCTGATGGGTGTTCTGTGCGCCATCGCCGCAGCCATCTCCACCGCCCGCCTCAACGCGGCCACCAATGCCCAGGGCGAGCTGGACGAGCTTTACACCATCGCGGCGGCCGTCATCGGCGGCACCTCGCTTGCCGGCGGTGTCGGAACCATAGCGGGCGCGATGCTCGGCGCGCTCGTCATGCAGTCGCTGCAATCCGGCATGGTGCTGGTGGGCATCGATACGCCCTTCCAGCGCATCGTTGTCGGTGTGGTTCTGGTCGTCGCCGTCTGGCTCGACACCATCTACCGCGCCCGCGCCAAGTAAGAACCGAGGAGAACTCCTATGACGGACCAAGTCACGCCCCTCGTGGAAATGCGCAATATTTCCATTTCCTTCGGCGGTATCCATGCGGTGGAAAACGCCTCTGTCGATCTTTTCCCCGGTGAGGTGGTCGCCCTTCTCGGCCACAACGGCGCGGGCAAATCGACCCTTATCAAAATCCTCTCCGGCGCCTATCGGCGCGATGGCGGCGATATTCTCATCAATGGCGAGGACGCCGATATCCGCAATCCACGCGATGCCAAGAAATACGGCATCGAAACCATCTACCAGACACTGGCCGTGGCCGATAATGTCGATGCGGCGGCCAATCTTTATCTCGGCCGCGAGCTGAAGACGAAATGGGGCACGCTTGACGATGTCGCCATGGAAGCCTCGGCCCGCGAGGTCATGGGGCGTCTCAACCCCAATTTCCGGCGGTTCAAGGAGCCGGTGAAGGCGTTGTCCGGCGGCCAGCGGCAATCCGTCGCCATCGCCCGCGCCATTCTGTTCGATGCCCGCATCCTCATCATGGACGAGCCGACGGCCGCACTCGGGCCGCAGGAAACGGCGCAGGTGGGCGATCTCGTCAAGGAGCTGAAACGGCAGGGCATCGGCATCTTCCTCATCAGTCACGATATTCACGATGTCTTCGATCTGGCCGACCGGGTCTTCGTGATGAAGAACGGCAAGGTGGTGGGCCATGCCCGCACGCAGGATGTCACCAAGGACGAGGTGCTTGGCATGATCATTCTGGGCAAAGTGCCGCCCGGTGCGGTGCCGGGGCCGGGTGCGGTCGCTCTCTGAATTTAGTGAAATAAAGATATAAAGATTTCTTTATGTCTATTGACATCGTGACGCCCGTGGTGAGAAATGCGGGTGTCATGGTTCTCCGGGCTCGTTTGTTCGATCCCGGAGCTAAGAGGGAATCCGGTGCGCCGACGATCGGCAAGACCGGAGCTGCCCCCGCAACTGTAAGCGGCGAGCCTTTGTCCAACACGTCACTGGGGTAACCCCCGGGAAGACGGACAAAGGCGACGACCCGTAAGCCAGGAGACCTGCCAGGACAAAATAACGTCCACGGGCGGGGTGTCCCGGTGGTTGCTGCAATGGTCCGGCACAGGCCGGGCCTGCACGCGTCCGCTTTACCCATGCCCCCACAACCAAATGGGGTATGACAATGCCAGACAAGACCATTCCAGTCGCATCGCTCGGTTTTCCGAGGATCGGACGCCATCGTGAACTGAAGTTCGCGCTTGAAGGCTTCTGGTCCAGCAAGATTTCCGAGACGGAACTGCTCGAAACCGCCGCCCGGCTGCGTGCCGAAAACTGGGCGCTCCAGCTTGAGAAGGGGATTGCCCATATCCCGTCCAACGATTTCTCCCTTTACGATCACGTTCTCGATACCGCCGTGATGGTGGGCGCCATTCCATCCCTCTATGGATGGGCGGGTGGAGATGTTGCCCTCTCCACCTATTTCGCCATGGCGCGCGGCAGCCAGAGCGAAGCGCATGCAGGCTGCGGCCATGGGCATGAAGGACACTCGCATCATGGTCAGGGCGTTCCGGCGCTGGAAATGACCAAATGGTTCGACACCAACTATCACTACATGGTGCCGGAGGTTTCAGAGGATCAGCATTTCGTGCTCACCTCGCAAAAGCCGGTCGACCACTTCCTTGAGGCGAAGGCGCTCGGCATCCATACGCGTCCGGTCATTCTCGGCCCGGTCACGTTCCTGAAGCTTGCCAAGGCGCGCGAGGCAGCCTTCAAGCCTCTCGATCTGCTGGCAAGGTTGCTGCCCGTCTATGAAGAGCTGCTGCGATGCCTGCGCGCGGCCGGTGCGGACTGGGTGCAGATCGACGAGCCGGTCGCCGTGCTCGATCTTTCCGAGGGGGAGCGGCACGCGCTGGCTATAGCCTATCGGGCTTTGTCGAAGGCCGCGCCGGATTTGAAAATCCTGCTCGCCACCTATTTCGGTGGGCTTGAGGACAATCTCGAAGCCGTCGCAGCGCTTCCGGTCGCGGGCCTTCATGTCGATCTGGTGCGAGCACCCGATGCGCTGGAGACGGTGTTGAAGGCGTTGCCGGAAAATCGCGTCCTGTCGCTGGGTGTCATCGACGGCCGCAACATCTGGCGCGCTGATCTCGCTGCAATCATTACCCGATTGGAACCGGTGATCGCGGCACGCGGTGCGGCGGCGTTTCAGATCGCGCCGTCCTGCTCGCTGCTGCATGTCCCGGTCGATCTCGAACTGGAAACCGGCCTCGATGCCGATCTGAAAAGCTGGCTTTCCTTCGCCACCCAGAAGCTCGGCGAGCTTGCCACGCTTGGCAGGGCCCTCGGTGAGGGCAAGGCTGCTGTCGCGACGGAACTGGAGGCTGCCTCCAAGGCCGTTGCCGCGCGTGCATCCTCGCCGAAGGTAACGGACGCCGCCGTGCAGAAGCGTATCGCGACGATTGGCGAGGCCGACAGGAAGCGGGTGAGCCCGTTTGCCGAGCGGCAGAAAGTGCAGTCGCAGGCCATTGCGCTGCCGCTTTTTCCGACGACGACCATCGGCTCCTTCCCGCAGACGCCGGAGGTGCGCAAGGCCAGATCGGCACATTCGAAGGGCGCTCTGACGGATGCGCAATATGAAAAATTCCTGCAGAAGGAAACCGAAGCGACCATTCGCTGGCAGGAGGAAATCGGTCTCGACGTTCTCGTGCATGGCGAGTTCGAGCGCAATGACATGGTGCAATATTTCGGTGAACAGCTTTCTGGCTTCGCCTTCACCCAGCATGCATGGGTGCAGAGTTACGGCTCGCGTTATGTGCGTCCGCCCGTCATCTTCGGCGATGTGTCGCGCCCAAAAGCGATGACGGTTCGCTGGTGGGAATATTCCCAGTCGCTCACTGACAAGCCTGTCAAGGGCATGCTGACCGGGCCGGTGACGATCCTCAACTGGTCCTTCGTCCGCGACGATATCGCCAGAAGCCTGACATGCCGCCAGATCGCGCTCGCCATCCGCGACGAGGTCAATGATCTCGAAGCGGCCGGTGCGCAGATGATCCAGATCGATGAGGCAGCTCTTCGTGAAGGACTGCCGCTTCGGCACCGGGACTGGCAGGATTATCTCGGCTGGGCGGTGGAATGCTTCCGCATTTGCTCCAGCGGTGTGGGCGACCGCACACAGGTTCACACCCATATGTGCTATTCCGAATTCAACCAGATCATCGATGCCATTGCTGCTATGGACGCCGACGTGATCTCCATCGAGACCTCGCGTTCGAAGATGGAATTGCTGGATGCGTTTCGGACCTACAAATACCCGAACCAGATCGGTCCCGGCGTTTACGACATTCACTCGCCCCGTGTGCCGGCGGTTGGAGAAATGGTCGATCTTCTGGCGCTGGCGCGAGAGCGGCTTGACGACCGGCAGCTCTGGATCAATCCGGATTGCGGCCTGAAGACCCGTAAATGGGAAGAGGTCAGGCCGGCACTGGTCAACATGGTCGCCGCCGCTGCCGAGCTTCGCCGCGCGGTGCTCTGATATGAATGGAGGCCCGGCGAGAACCGGGCCTCCATCATGGCTTCCGCCGGGAAAATGTGGGGGAGGGCATATGAATGCCTCTCCGGAAGGATGGAGCCAGCCGGACAGGCAGAGAGAACGTTTCCGGGCCTACGACTGGAGATCGGTGTGGAAACGCTCAATCCCGGCGGATTTACGCCGTTGCGGAAGCGCTCAATGCAGATCGGCCTGAGCGAAGGCGCCGACATTCAGCTCTGCGCTTACCGGCGGCAGACCCTGCTGATTGATGTCCTGGGCCAGCGACAACAATGCCATTTCCAGGAAATAGGTCGACATGCCCAGTTCCAGAGATTTCGAGCGCTGGCAAAGATAGGAAACCATCCGCCCGAGCGCCAGAATCTCGTCTGCATTGTCCTGTTCAAGTATAGCTGTGGTAGACGCCGCCATGATTCCCTCTCGACAGTCGACAGTATGAAAACGCGATAATGTTGCGTTGTTCATTTTCGACCACATCGAGCGTCACGCGAGCGTCACACCTGCGTCAATCGTCGTTTTTGTCCGCCGGCGCGGCGGCATTTTCCGCCGCTTCAGTGGCGGCGAGCGATGTCACGAGAGCGACGATGCTTCTGCGCACGGCGGCGCTCTTGATGCGCGAAAAGGCTTGGTTGAGCGAAAAGCCTTCATTCGAGGCCACGAAGGTCTGCATGGCATTGATCGTGCCAAGGGCCGGATTGGCCGGGTCGCCATCGGGCGTGGCATTGGCGAACAGGGAGCTGACCTCAACGCCGAGAATCGACGCAATGGCCTGCAGACGGGACGCGCCGACACGATTGGCGCCCTTTTCATACTTCTGGACCTGCTGGAAGGTGATGCCCAATCGCCCGGCCAGCGCACTCTGGCTCATGCCGAGCGACTTGCGGCGCATTCTGATTTGTGCGCCGACATGGACGTCGATCGGGCTGGGTAGTTTGGCGTGCATTACAAATTCCTCCGGTTGAGGTTCTTAAATCCGATGATTATCAATTAATATTGTTGAAGGTATACATTCAACACAATTTCCACGGGTATTATGACGCTTTATTGACGAAATTGCACGATTTTTCGTTCATAATCGCGTGTCTGGACCGCGATTTATTATTTTTGTTGCACAACGCAACGCACCGTTGCGGCTGGAAAGATGGCTCCATCCGGCCACGCCGATGGTCTGAAAGCCGATTCTGTCCCAAATTTCTCGGTTCATTGCATCGAATTCCTCAAGCGACTCGGTATCGCCGAAATGCGGAATCCAGACGAATGGCCGTTTCTGACCGGAACGTATGACATTTTCAAGAAGGACATTGTTGTAAAGTCTGGGCAGGCATTTGTTGGTGTCGATGGCCGGCGAAAGCGGGATGGGATTTCGTTCTATCGCAAAGCCCTGCCGCGCGAGCCAAAGCGCCGAGGCGTCCAGTTTTCTTTTCAGCTCGGTTGCGGCGCGGGCATTGCATCCGCCATGCGCGACAGGGTCGGCAACGAGCAATAGCGGCCGGCCGCTGCTTCTCAGACCGGTGACGGAAACGAACTGGTCAACGTGGAAGCCGCATTGGTGCATTTTTTTGCCGGCCATTTCAGCCTCGCAGGTCTCCGTCGTGGAAAAATCGGAAGAGACCGGGATTTTGCCGAGATCTTCCGGCCGATATCCGAAACTGAAGATGTTTCTGCCGTCGAGAGCCTGAATTTTTCGCCACCGCTGCGAAGGGATGGCCGCATTCCTTCCGATCCCCCTGTCATCCTGCAGGCTGGAATGGCCGACCAGCCGAAAATCCGGGCCGACAAGCTGGTTGCCCCCTGCCAAGGCGACATCCGAATGCGTGGTTGTCGCTCCCAGATATTCGGCCAGGCTGACACCGATGGCCTTCTCCGCCACCAGGACGAATTCTGTCGCAGCATCAGCCGCACGCACATGGAACATGTCCTGTATCCATGGATGCGAAACGCTGTCGTTTCCGGCAAGGGGTATCAACTCGGTGCTGCAGGAGGCTGGCAGACTGCCGAGCCAGTCTCGTGCTGACCCGAGACTGGCTCGATCGATCAGGATAGTGGCGGTGATATCCGCAGGCAGGGCCGAGAGCAGATTTCCGATTGGAATGAGCGGTGAAACAGTGTCAGCCGCCCTGTTTTCTGCAAAAAAAGAGGCGGGAAGCGTCAGCGCAATCGTGCGGATCAGCCCGCCGCAATCGGGCATCAGAGGCAGGGGCCGGATGGTGCTCAAGACCTTTTGTCTCCTGCCGCCCGCCTTGCCGCCAATTGCTGGAAAAACATCGTATTCTGGAGTTTCCATGATGGTGGCGGTGGGGATGGCAACGTTTCGCCCGTGAGCGTTGCCAGAAGCTTGGCCGCATCGTTTCTTTTGACGGAAACGGCATTCGCCGCGAGCAGATTTGCCGTCTGGGAGCCGAGGCCCGCTTCCGCGGCAATGGCGCGCCATGTCCTGCGGGTAAAATGCAGATTGTTGGCTGCGAGGGTGAGCGCGTCATATTCCTCTGGAGCGACCGTATCGCGGCAGGCGGCAAGCGTCGCCTCGGCATCGACCAGCGCGACTGTCAGCGGGCGGTAATCGAGCGCGCCGGGTGCGTGGCTCACCGCCACATCGGCATCGGAAAAACGCCGCCCATCCCGATAGGCCTCGAAAATCTCGCCGATGCCGATCATGCCGAAGGGGGCGCATTCCGCCGCCCTGAGCGCCCCCATGCTGGCGGCGCCGAAAACGGTGACGCCGCTCGACAGTGCAAACAGGATTTCCTTGTGCCAGACGGCGGCGCAATCGCCATAGAGCCCGTCGATCAGTCCGATTGTCCCGACGCCTTGCCGGACTGCATCGAAAATATCGCCGCAGGCGGCCGGACCGCGAAGATCGAGACCGGAAGTATATTCGCCCGCGATGCCGTGGATGGACGGGCCTGCAAAAACCACCGGCTTCATCCGAGGCCCCCGACGGTCAGCACGTGATCGAGGGTGCGCTGCGAGATATGTTGCAGGCCGCCGCCGGCCGGGGCAAGGCCGCTTGCCAGAACCCGCACGACGTGCAGGCCGGATACCTCCGTTTCCAGCGGAAAGACATAGATATCCTCGATGCCGCCGGCGAACAGATGCGTCGCAAGCTGATGCCATGGCGGCAAAGACGCGGCGTCATGTATAAAATCGAGATTGGCCGGCACCCTTTCCATCGGCTGCACGCCGGGGGCCGAAGACCCGGCCGCATCCATATCCCGCTGGTAGCGGAGAGGGGAAAGATCGTCCCTCGCGCCGCTGATATCGGTCAATCGCGACTGGATCGCCTCCAGCAAGGCTGCAATCGCAGCGCCATGAATATCAGGCCGGCAGGCAGCCCCCGCGGCGCTGCGGGTGGCAGGCCCGTCCTGCGCCTGCAGCGACCGGGGCAGGCTCGCCATCACCACCGGTACGCCAAGCCCATTCGTCAGGTCGAAGAAGGACGGCGGCAGGCCGATATCCGACAGATGCTGAACAAGACCGTCGAAGGAAGGATCGACGCCCGCCGGAATGAGGACCGGTCGCGGTGCGATGGCGCGCGTCTCGAAAGTGTCGACGAGAAAGCAGGCATCGTTTTCAATGAGTTCGAGCAGGGCATGGAGAACCGCATGGTCATGGTCGAACCCCGCCGCGAGCCCTTGGGAACTCATGCGGAAGGCCTGCCGGTCCCATGGGAAATCCACCCGGAAATCCATGCCGACAAGTTCGTAAGGTGCAAAAACCTGCCCCTGCCGGCGAATGGATGTGCCCTTCACCCAGGCGCGTTCTTTTCGCGGATCGAGCGCGTCGCAATCGACCCTGCCAACGGTTTCGAAGGGAATGAGAGGAGTTTCCTTGTCCCGCATCTCCTGAACGGAGCTGACGGCGGCGATATGTTTGCGGGTTTCTTCGGCAACCGCGCCTTCGATCGCCTCCATGATCGCCGATAGCCGGGCCTGTTCCGCGACAAGCCCCTTGCCCTGCGAGACCGACAGCCCGCGCGAATTGGGCCGGGCCGCGAACCAGACGGGAATGCCGATAATATCGAGGCCGGTCACGTCGCCGACACGGGTAATCCCGAACCGCCGAAGCAGTCCGGGATCGAAGAACGAAGCGTCGACATGCCTTGAAGCCGCTGTCGCTGGTATGGGAGCATCGGCGCCGGTCAAGGCTGCGAGACCGCGATCAGGGCGCCGTGTTGCTGTCGTCGGCAAGGATGGCGTCGAACAGCTCGCCGGTGACGGAGCCGGCCGGGCCGACAGCCTTCAGGGCCGCTTCGATCGGCGCCTGTACCATGCGGTTGAAATCCCAGCCGGCGTCGTTCACTTCGCCGATGAAGGCGAAATCGGCTTCGGAAACCACCGCGCCGCCGGAGACGAGGGCTTCGATGCCCTGAATCTGAACCTGGTCCAGTTCCGCTTCCGGCTGGCCGTTCTGGCGAACGAGCATGGACTTTGCGGCGGCTGCCACGCGGGCATAGCCATCCACGCCGGGATGGCTGGCTTCATAGGCGGCAATCGTCTCATGCGACACGGACGCAACCCTGAGCGGCGCCGTGCGAATGAAGAGAACGCCGAAACCCTTTTTTCCGACAATGAAGAAATGCGAGGACATAGTATCTCCTATTTGATCCCAGCTAATCGAAGTGCGTGATAGAATTTTTCATTCGCTATCGGGTCCCGGTCTGGAGACAGGCTGCTGATCTCCCTCGCCGTCATACCCGGATAGTTTTCCTGAAGCCTGTTGCCGGATTCCCGGGCGGAGGCCAGATCGCCATGCAGCGCGTGGCTTGCGGTGAGGACGCGCAGCGCAGGCTCGTCATTTTCCATCCGCCCGCACAGTTCCACCGCCGTGCCGTAATCCTCGCGCTTAAACGCGATGCTGGCGCCGGCCCACCAGTAGATGTCGGGCGCCAGCGGATTGAGGTCGATGGCCTGCTGAAACTTTTCCCAGGCGATTTCCACATCGCCGAAATGAGCGAGCGCATCGGCATGCTGGAGCAGGAGGTCGGCCGAATTGGGCGCCAGCGCCTCCGCCTCGAAGAATTTTTCGGCGGAGATATCGAAATCCCGCTGGTAGAGCGCCACCACCGCGCACATCCAGTGGCCCACACCGAGGGCGGGGTCGATCTCGACGGACGAATCGGCCTCCGCCTTGGCGCGGTGCAGGAGATGGGGGTCGTTGCCGCCCAGCATCAGCCATTCCAGCTGCAGGCTCTGTGCCACGCGGGCGCGGGCAACCGCCATGCTGTGGTCGAGATCGACGGCCTTGCGGAACATCGAACGGGCTCTTCTGAGAAGCGGCAGATCGCACTTGCCGCGCAGAAGCTGCTGGCCTTCCAGCAATTGCCGGTAGGCCTCGCCGCTATGGTTGCGGTCGGGCTCCACCTGAAGCCGCTCGATTTCGCGGGCAAGCGCCGCCGCCACCTGTTTGGAGAGCAGCCGGAAGGCGGCGTGGATATGCCGCTCAGTCAGGACCGCTTCCAGTGACCAGACGATTTCACCGCTTGCATCCTCGATCAGCGCAACCGACATGCGGGCTTCGTCGAACACGGTCGAAATGATGCGGTAATCCGCCCGCAGCATGGCGTAGCCGTCATCGGCCCGGTCATGCGCCAGCGCAAAGGTGCTGTGCGGCGAAAGGACGGTAAAGGTTCGGTATCGGACAAGGCTGTTGGCGACATCCTCGACGAAGGCGTGCATGACCGGCGAGACCGGCTGCCCGTCGACCCGCGCCGGGCGGACGAATGCGACACGCGGTTTTGCCATTGATTTTCGGCGACTGCCTTCTTCCGGCTCGGCGGGGGCCGTTATCGTGGCGGCCAGACTTTGTATTCTGCGCCTCAGCGCCACGGTTTCCGCTTCCGGCGAACGACCCTCCTGACGAAGCTGCTCCATCAGAAGCTGGTACATGCCCTCGCAGGCGCTGATATTTCCGATCCGCGCATAGGCCGCCATGGCGGCGCGGTAGGTTTCTTCGCGCTCCGGTTCGATCTTGCAGGCGCATTCGGCAAGTCTGGCGATGTCGTTCGAGCTGGCGCGACCGAACCGCGTCAATTCCTCCAGAAGCTGGGTGTAGCTCGAAAAGAACAGGTCCCTGAGACGGCGGCGCTCCGAAAGCAGCCAGAGATAAAGATGGTCCTGCCCGGCCTCCAGCCCCTCCAGCAACTCGCCGCCGAATTCGAGCAGCGCATTGAGCCGCCGCATCGGGTCTTCGGCCCTTGCGCCGGCAAGAAAGATGGCAAGGTCGGTGCGCTGCGCCAGCTTGCCGGCCTTCAGGTCGTTTCCTTCGGTCAGAAGGATGGCATCGTCCTCATTGGGCAGTTTCTGCAGGCGGAGAATGAGCTGCCGCAAATTGCCGAGAGCCCTTTTCTGCTCGACATTTTCCCACAAAAGCGATGCGGCATGCTGGCGGGAAAGGGACTGGTTCGGCGCAAGGATGAGGGCGGCGGTAAGGGCGAAGCCCTTGGACGGAAAAAATGCCTCCCGCACCGCATCACAGCGCGGGGTGCCAAAAAGCCGGATCGGTATCAGTTCAGCGTTCCCAGCCACTTTCGTCCCCTCATGAACCATCATCTAACAACGTGTCCGGGAAATTGAAAGTCATCATAGCGTTCCATTTGACGCTGGTGTGACGCGGCCTGCCTATTGTCGCAGACAGAAGCATGAATGACGGGTGGAAAACAGCGGACATGCGACGGGCAGGCATCGGGAATTTTCGACAGTGATAGCGTTTAACGGAAGCTACATGGCCTTCGAGCCGCGTATCGAGCCTTACCAGCGTGCCGACGATGTCGGATATGCGGTCAGTGAATTCATGTGGTTCAAGGGCCGTCCGTTCTATCCGGTCTCGGCGCTGGTCCATGCGAAGGTCGCGCATGCCAGGCTGTCGGCGGAAAAGGGCGACGACGAGGACGAGGATAATCTCGATATTCTCTTTCGCATGCCGCTGGTAGCGGGCGGGCACTTTTTCGAGATCGTGCTGCGTTCGAATGAAGGGACGTCCTACGGCGGGTGGGTTTGGGGAGAAGAACTGGAAATCCTGAATGAATTCGTCAACGGCTATCGCGTTCTGGCGGGGAAGTTCGACGACAGGCTCATCCGATTCGAATATTCCAGGCGGTTTCAGCGTTACCGCACGATCGAGCCGCTGCCGGTGGAAAAATCCGTCTTCCTGATCCAGCGGGAGGCAAAACCCTATGCGGGCAAGCGTGGTCTGCCGGGAGTTCCGGTGGCCTGATCGCGGGGGCGCCCTTTGGGACAACGGGCGGAAGGCATGGATGCGCGTATTGCGGCATGTCCGGCAAAGCACGGCTTTATCGGAAGTCACCCGGGAATATTTTTATTTTTATTGTGTGGAACATTATGATGCCCAATAGAGGTAAAGTGCGTAACAGGGGGATGTCATCGCAGCTTGTGGCGGTGAATTGCGTTTCCGGCGACGATACGCTTTCCGATGCGGAGAGCGTTGAGGACGAGCCGCGCCCGCTTCTGCGCAGCGACAGGCTCTACGTTGTCAGCGAGCCCGTTTCCCAGACATTGCCCACATCCGCCGTCGGCGATGATCGAGCCGGAAAAGAGGCGTCGGGCAGGACCGAGATTAGAAACAGGGTTGTCGATGCTGATATCAGGGCCGCAAAATGGGCCTGGGCGATATTGGCCATCGCGCATTGCTGGCTGATCTATTTCATGGTGCACAATCTCGGCTAGCACCTCCCGCCGGAAGACATCCGGTTTCAACCCGCTAGCGCGCAGGCCCTTCGCCGCAATTTGCGGCCATTTCGCCGTTTGAGCGGACCCGAGCGTCCGCAACCTGACATTCCGACAGCCTCCCGCGCACTTCTTCATGCTGCCGCCTGTCCAGCCGCGAAGGCTCGCTCTCCCTGCTGTTTGCCTGCGGAAATGTCATAAAGCTGTAAATGAAGAAACTTAATTGAGTGATCGGTTTCAACGGAAACGGATCACCATGTCCCGGTCGCTTTTTACCGACACGGAGGCGACCTCGGACTTTCTTACGACATCGCATCGCCCGGGATAGACGACGTCAATATCGACCGCCCGGACCTGTTTGAAGTGGCGTCGCATGTGCGGCGCCCGAACTCCCATGACCTTTCTAGCCCTGGAGATGACGAAGTGAGCAATCTTATAGGTACCGGCTTCAACGCCGGCTCGGATGATGGCGAACTGGCCACCCTCGAAAACGATCTGCGCGCGCTTGCCGAAATTGGCTGCGATACCGTGGAAATCGCCGCAACAAGCCTCGACATGATCGCCGGCGGCCGGATCATCGAGGAGCGCGCCGACCGTTTCGTGTCGCTCGCAAAGCAGTTCGACTTCCGCTACACGGTGCACGGTCTCGTCTCTTCGAATTTCATGGATCCGGTGACATGCCGTTACCAGATCGATGCGGCCAAGGCGCTTGCCGTTCTATGCGAGCGTATCGGTGCGGGCATTCTCGTCCAGCATAGCGGCGCGCTGCGTGCCGACCAGATCGCCGAACGGGCCGATGCCGACAGCCGCGAGCGGGAAGCGCTTTTCGAACTGGCGGAGTTCTGCCGGCCCTATGGCGTGCGCATCGCCCTCGAGAATATCTTCTCCACCGAACCCGGCCAATATCGCCAGACGCCGGCCGAAGTGGCAGCGACCGTGAAGGCTGTCGGTCACGACAATCTCGTTGCGCTGATCGACTTCAGCCATGCCTATCTCGAATCCACCTATCGTGGCCTCGATTTCCGCGATGAGCTTCGCGCCATGGCGCCGGTTGCCGGCCATCTGCATGTGCACGATTCCTTCGGCCGCCCGCAGGGCTTCTATCAGCCGTATTTCCCGCAGGAAAACACGGCGCTCGGCATCGGCGATCTGCACATGCCGCTCGGCTGGGGCGATATCGACTGGCAGGATATCTTCTCGGAACTTTCCTTCCTGCCCGATACCGTGCTGATGATGGAAATCGGCCGCCGTTATCGCGCCGAGCAGCCGGCAAGCCTCGAAACGGCGCGGCATCTGATCTCGCTAAATAGCGCCCGCACCCAACTCGCGGCCGAGTGATGGGCCTGAACGAGGGGTAAGCCGACAGGCTGATGTTTGAAACACCGGCAGTCCCGATGCGACTGCCGGTGTTTTAATTCATGCGGCCCAGTCGGAGAGCGAATAGGCCCTGATGTAATCTATCATCATCTGCGAGCCGTCGCTGAAATCAGCGTCCGATGGCGTTCCCGCCGTACCGCCGACGGCAAGGTTTACGACCATATACATGGGGTCATGCATATCATCAGGCGTATCCGTCTGCGCCACGGCGACATCGTCGAAATACCAGGTTATGTGCTCGGCATCCCACAACAGGCCGTAAGTGTGAAACCCTTCGGTGCTCGGCACGCTGACATTGTTGATGACCGATGTCTGTTCACCGGTGGCGTTGGAATGGGCGGACATGATGAGCGTATTGGGGTTCTGACCGCGCATTTCGATGACATCGAGTTCAGGCGGCCAGGAGCCGTCTTCGGGCAGGAGCCAGAAGGCAGGCCAAGCGCCCCGGTCGGTCGGCATATCGGCGCGGATTTCGAAATAACCATAGGTCTGGCTGAAGGAGGAATAGGTGTTCAGCATCCCCGAAGTATAATCATAACCTTCGACCTCGTCGGCAATCGACTGCGGGGTCTCCTCGGCGGTAATGGTCAGGACGCCGTTCTCGACGCTGAAAGGGTTGACCTCCGATGTGCCGGTATAGGCCGGGTTGATATACCATTGCGCCTCGCCATTCGTCGTCAGCGAGCTTCCCTTTTCCGGCGCCCACCAATATTTGGCGTCCCAGGTGCCCTGATCGCCGCTGCGCAGCGACAGCGTATCGAATTCATCGGCAAAGGTCTGGGTGAGGGACGATCGGTCGAGGCTGAGTTCGAACTGGTCGGCCTGAAGGTCGTCTATGGTTGTTCCAGCAAGAACGATGGCCTCGCCATTCGAAAAATTGAGCCACAGGTCGCTGCCTTGCTGCGTGGCGCTGCCGACAAGCTGATCGAAAGATGTGATTCCGTAGCCATTGAGCCGGATCGTGTCATTGGCGCTGAAATCCGTGATGAGATCGGTGCCGTTGCCGCTCGTGAAAACAAAGGTGTCGGCCCCGCCGCCGCCGATCAGCACGTCGTTGCCGGCCCCGCCATCGATCGTCTGGCTGCCCGATCCGCCGGTGATGATATTGTCGAGCGAATTGCCGAAGGCATAACGCCCGTCACCCGTTACCCGCAGATTCTCGAAATTGTCGGGCAGGGTGTAACTCATCCAGGTATCGATGGTGTCGATGCCTTCTCCGGCATTTTCGGCGGCGCGATTGATGCTGGAATAGAGATAATAAATATCGTCGCCCGTGCCGCCCGCCATGGTCACATTGACGGAACTGTCGCCCCACATGGAGTCATTGCCTGCGGTGCCGGTGAGCAGCGGGCCGGAACCAGTGGCGGAGAAAAATCCCGTGGAACTGCCGCTGTAATAGAGTGTGTCTCCAAGCGCATTCACTACTGTCCGGGCCATGAACCGTCTCCTGTCCGTTAGCGTTGGTGTCTCACTCCTCCTGCTGCACACCCTAACAGGGCAAAAAGCCTCCTGTTAGGCCGAAATATGAGGGGTATGTTCCGTTGCGGTTGCATTCAGCTGTTGAACGGCCGCGTTGTCATGACCCGCTTCCGCCTGTTACATGTCCGTTTTTGAACCCGCGCAGCGCGGTCTTGCGGTGCCCCTGCGGGCGATGGCAGAATTGGGGCGGATCGCAGATATGTCGCGGGGCATATCGGGAATGGAGTGTCAGGATTGAGCGTAGCGTTTACCAAGGAAGACAGTGCGGAAACCGCAGCCGAAACCGTTCTGCCGGATCGGGTAATCTCGCCTCATCCCAATCTGGTAACGCAGTCCGGGCTGAAGGCGCTTGAAGAGCAGTTGCGTCTGGCGCGCGAAGCCTGTGAGGCGGCCAATGCCATTGAAGACATCAATGAAAGACGCCGCATTTCCGCCAGCCCGCTACGCGATCTGCGATATTTTTCCGAGCGGGTTCGTACCGCGCAATTGATGCCTGATCCGCCAGCGGATGGCGTCGTCGCCTTCGGCAGCCTGGTGACGTTCAGCCGCGATGACGGGCGAACGCAACGGTTCCGGATCGTCGGCGAAGATGAGGCCGATCCCGCTGCGGGAACGATGTCCTATGTCTCCCCGGTTGCAAGGGTGCTGATGGGAAAAGCGGCCGGCGATCTCGTCAGTTTGGGCGGGAGGGAGATCGAGATCGTCGACGTCGCCTGAAACGTTCGGTCAGAACACAGGCGGACTTAGACCCGGCCTGTTTCCGATGAGGCTTCCTTCTTCCCGGTTGCGGGCATTGTCTGCCGTTCCCAGCATCCGCATCATCGTGTTTTTCAGGAAAAGTCTGAAGTCCAGATCAATGGCGGCATAGGCAAGCGCAAGTCCCACATGGGCCATGAAGACGGGGTTGAAATTCAGCTCTTCAAATTGATAGCCGATAATGACGCCGATTGCCGAATAGGCGAAAAAGCCGATTTTCCGTTTCCGGAAAATTACATAGAAAAGCGCGAAGGCGCTCATGATGCAAAATCCCAACCCGGAAGCATAGGCGGTGGCCATAAAACCATTATGTGGTGTGCCGATCCTCGATATCCGCGCAAGTTCCTCATATCGCGCGGTAAATCCTATGCCCAAAGGATGCTGGAACATGACCTGAAAGCCGCCGGTGATCGTCTCCCACCGCTCATGCAAGTTGTTGCTACTATTGCTGTCCTCGAGAAAACGTTTCGAAAAGACCTGCTCTGCAAAGTCGAAAGCGCCGAGCGGCAAAACGGCGGCGATGACGAGGGCGCACAAGGCAAAACCGAAATAGGTGCTGAGCAGCATTCTGACCGAAAAATTCCGGACGTAGAAATAGAGTCCGATGGCAAGGACGGCAAATACCCCCGAGCGGTTAAGCGTAAGGGTAAAGCTGGCAAGATATACGAGCAGAAACACGGCAAACAGCGCGGGGCGCTTGTGGCGTTCGGCGACATAGGCCGCCGCTGCTCCGGCCAGCGCGAAGACCGGTCCAGCCGTGTTGCCCACGGGCCAGATGCCGCCTGCCTTTTCGACGCGCAAAAGCAGCGGCGTTATCTCACCTTTTGCCGCAAGCTCCAGCACGCCCGCCTCATCGAACATGAAGGACAATCCGAGGGAGGCGAGCTGGTCATGGATGACGATGTCCAGGAAAAGCAGGATCGTCACCGCTATGAAGCCCGCAAATACGCCCCAGCAGAACAGTTCGAGCAGGTTTTCCTTGAACAGCATATAGGCAAAGAACAGAAAATAGACCGCATAAAAATATGTCATCGCCGTCGTATAAAACTCGCCA
The DNA here is from genome assembly GCF_053522465.1 of Agrobacterium sp. 22-214-1. Classification (NCBI taxonomy): domain Bacteria; kingdom Pseudomonadati; phylum Pseudomonadota; class Alphaproteobacteria; order Hyphomicrobiales; family Rhizobiaceae; genus Agrobacterium; species Agrobacterium sp. 22-214-1. The sequence continues at coordinate 274,003 of NZ_JBNWCK010000002.1, forward strand.
TCGCCGCGCGCGTCGGCAAAGAGCGTCGTGAGAACAAACAGCACCGTCAGCGGAAGAAGATAAAACAGGATAATCGACGGCGTCAGGCAGCGAATGTAAAGCAGCGCGATGACGGGCAGCGTCATCAGCACCAGCATGTCGGTAATATTGAGGAAACGCAGGCCAATATTGCTGGTCGCCACATTGCATTGAATGAAGAAACCAATGGCGAAAACGAATGTCGCGAGAAAGATGCCGGGGATATTGATCGTCTTTGAAGGGTAAAGCGGCATTGCCAAAACAAAACCCGGTATAGCGGGCGGGCGCGATGCCGCATGATTTGCTGGTCTTTTCATCCGCGGTTTCTATCTTTTGTGGGCGGATTTCGACTGTCCACAGGACAGCGCTACCGCGCGGCAATCAATATAATATAGCGACCATTATTGGGCTCGATGACGTCGCCGCGCAAGATATTTTATCGTTTCATCATGAGATAAGATTGCCTTTCGGCAAATCCCCTTCGACCGCGATGATGCGCTGAATGTGAACTGGTTCATTCGAGGTGGGCGCACTGATACCGAATGCCGGAAAGATTCGCAGATAGAAATTATACCCCGCCGGGTTGATATCGTGGTCTATGGCGATCCCGTTGGCGATCGCCCACATCCAGCCGCTATTGCCGGCGATGTTGGCACCTCCGAATTGCAGGGCGGAGCAAACGATTGTCCGGACTGCGCCACCGCTTTTCGTAACCAGTGTGACGTAGGGCAGACGCTGCCTCTCGTTGTTTTTATAAAGCACGGCGAAGGAAACGGTCTTGCCGATCATCGCTGCGGCCTCCGCATTGCGGAAATAGCGTGTTAGCCCTGCCGTCTGGCTACCATTGGCATAGAGCGCGAGGCTGCTGGTGAAGAATGGGGAAAAAATGATGTCGGCGATTTTCGTGGCGGAACCCGGCGCGACTGAACTCCAGCCTGTCGGAACGGAACCAGTCCAATCGGTGAAATCGCCATTGCCGATGAGATTGGCGGCAGGAAGCTTTGGCCAGCAAGGTGTCTGGAAGCTGTTATCGTGTGCCGATCCCAGATAGGAAACGAACAGGGTCCGGGCAACCAGCCGGGAGCCCGCCTCGTTCGGGTGAACATTGTCGCGATAAAGGGCGGTGTCCTTGCCCTTCGCCAGAAATGCGGCATGCGTATCCACCAGCGTTAGGTTCGGATGGGCTCGGGCCAGGTCGAGGATTGCCTGATAGACCTTGTCGTAACCCGTCCCATCCCGCCACGGGTTCTGCGTGGTGATGAGTTGCGGAGCATTTGGCCACTGCCATTCGGTCATTCCCAGCGGTCCGAGCAGGGTGGATCGTCCGGAGCTCAAAATGCCGCCGGGCGCTTCGAAGGTTTGCATGTTGTGGCCATGATGCATGATGCAGAGATCGGGGCGGGGAATCTTCAGCGCCGCTGCGCGCTGTTCCGCAAGCATGTAACCCGCCATGCCGCCGGGCAGCGTCGCAAGATAGAGCGTCAGCGTCGCTCCTTTGCCGGCGCGCAGCGTAACCGGGGGCGCATAGGTTTTCGGCCCGGTGGCGGCGCTCGTCTCCCATTCCGCCCAACGGTATAACACGACAGTCGTATCGTGCAGATCGCCGAGCATCATCGCAAATTGCTGAAATGGTCCGGCTTCGGCATGGGCGGTGCTGTCGCCGTTCACGAAGATCGTGGCATTCTGGCCGGCCGCCAGACGGGCCCGCAGGGGCGAGAACGCGGTCAGGGAAAAACCGATGTCACCCATGTTTCGGGGACGTATGCCGAGCGTTAAGCCGATCATGCGGCCACCTCTTCCGTTCGCGCCGTATATATGCATATGTTGTGTTCGAGCGGTGTCATCGTTCGTTCTCCTGGTCTGGCCTCAGAATAGTTCCGCCACGAGGCCCGGGGAAAAAATGCCGGGAGCGAAACAGAAAACAGCGCATGAAAACGAGCGTCATGAATTTTTCTTTGATTTCGCTTGAAGTATAAAAATAGAATATTATTCTAAGTATCATTATTATTGTTGAGTTTTATTGCGAATAAAGGTTTTAAGGCTGGTGTTTTTATCTAGCGACATGCGTTTCCACGCAGCTTTCGGCGAAGATATTCCCGTCGCTTGCGGGCAGGTTCGTTGTTTTTGCCGGCCGGCTGTTCATGCCCGGAATCACAGACAGATGCATCGTCGGTCCTCTCATCCGGCAGGGGAGATGCCATGACATCCGCTCTTTTCGTCAGCCATACCGGAGAGAAGGGCGGCGCCGAACTTTTTCTGACGGACCTCGTCAAGGCGGGCCCACACTCCTGGCGTGCCTGTTTTCTCAGTGGCGGCGCGGCTGCAGATGATCTCGTTGATGCAGGGCGCGCTCCGATCATGCTGTCCGCTGGAGAAAAAATGCTGTCGATCCGCCGCAATGCGTCCTTCGGGGCCCTGTTGCGCGGAGCGGCCGACGTGATGGCGGTTGCCTGGCAATTGAGCCGGGAGGCGAGGCGCTATGATGTGATCTGCGCCAACTCGCAAAAGGCGCTTTTTGTCTGTGCCTTGGCCGCGAAGCTCAGCCGTCGGCCGCTCGTCTGGATTTTACACGATATCGTCACCGATCCCGCTTTCAGCGCCACCAACCGCCGCGCCTCGCTGGCATTTGCGCGCCTTTTCGCCAGGCTGGTGGCTGTCAATTCCGAAGAGACGGGCCGGGCTTTCATCGAGGCCGGCGGCGAAGCGGATAAGGTTCGCATCGTTTACAATGGCTTCGACCCTGCGAAAGCAAGGCTTTACGAGCCCGGTACGGCCGCGCGGCTGCGTGCGGAACTGGGCCTTGGTCCGCAACCGCTTGTCGGCCTTTTCGGCCGGCTGAGCGAATGGAAGGGACAGCATGTGTTTCTGGACGCGATTGCGGCGATGGAGGGTGTGCAGGCGGTCATCGTCGGCGGTGCGCTTTTCGGGCAGGAGGCCTATGAGGCGCGCATCCGCGAACAGGCATCCCGTCTCGGTCTCGACGGTCGCGTCCGTTTCCTCGGTTTCCGCCCGGATGTGCTGGAACTGATGGCGGCGATGGATGTGGTTGCGCATACCTCGATTGTTGCCGAGCCCTTCGGCCGGGTGGTGGTGGAGGCCATGATGTGCGGGCGTCCGGTTGTCGCCACGCGCGGCGGCGGTGTTACCGAAATCATCCGTGACGGCGAAACCGGCCTTCTCGTGCCGCCGGGGGATGCATCGGCGCTGGCGGCGGCGATCGGCTGTGTCCTGTCGCAACCGGCTCTGGCGGAAAGACTGGCGCAAAAGGGGCGGGAGGACGTGAGCCAGCGTTTCTCGCTGGAGGAAACCTGCCGCTCCGTTTCCGCGCTGCTGACGGAGGCGGCGTGAGGTTTCGCCCGGCAATCGACAGGAACACGCAATGCCGGCAGGCGGAAGGGCCAGGATGCGCATTCTCGTAAACATGCCGAGCCAATATGGCGGCAAGGCCTCCGGTGTGGCCCGCGTGACCTTCAGCCTGCTGGAGCGGCTGCTGGAACAGACGACTGATGACTATGTTCTGCGCTCTCCCTGGAAGCGGGCGCAACTGCCTGAAAACCTGCGCGACAGCCGGTTGCAGCTCATCGAGACTCCGCGGCCGCGCGTCATGGTTTTCGATGTGGTGCGTCAGGCCGCGATGCTGCCCGCGCTCTGCCGCCGGCACGGTATCGATGTGCTGTTTAATGCCGATCCTTTCGGAAGTCCCCTCGGCGGCAAACGGCGTCTCACCCTTGTTCATGATCTTTATTTCAAAACCATTCCCGAACAGATCGGCTGGCGGGCGACCCTGACGACCGATTTCATCTTCAAGCTGATGATGGCCGGTTCGGATCAGGTCATCTGCGTATCCGAAGCGACGCGGAAGGATCTTGGGCGTTTCTATCCAGCCGCTGCCGATAAGAGCCTTACCATTTATTCCGACAGCACGCTGAATGTCGATCCCGGGGCTTTCGACACGGTGCCCCCTGTTCCCGGACGCTACATACTGGCGGTCGGAAACGCGACGTCCAATAAGAATTTCGCTCTCCTGGGCAAAGCCTTTGCCATACTCGGTAAAAAATGGCCGGATTTGCGCATCGTGCATGTTGGCCGCGACGAGGCGGAGGAAATCGCCGGCGCGCTGGACGATCCGGAGCTGCAGGGCCGGGTGATCCGGCTTTCCGGCATAGATGACCGGCAACTGGCCGAACTTTACCGTCACGCAGCCTGCCTTTGCGTTCCCTCCACCTATGAAGGCTTCTGCCTGCCGGTGCTGGAGGCGCAGCAGCTGGGATGCCCGGTCGTCTGCTCCAATCGTTCCGCAACACCGGAGATTGCCGGCGAAGGCGCCCTGACTTTCGATCCGGCGGATGCTCAAAGCCTCGTCATCGCGCTTGAGCGACTTTTGGACAATCCGGAACTGGCAGAAAATCTCCGCCAGGCGGGTTATGAAAACCGCAAACTATATTCGTGGCGGAAGGCGGCGGAGAGCTACGCTCGGCTTTTCAAGCAAGGAGCTGCCGCCTGAGGAGGGACGCTGTCGGCACGGTCATGCTGTTTTGCACACATCCGCATAGATCTTTTCATAGGCCGCGATGACCCCTTCGGGCTCAACGCCCTGGCGAATTCGCTCCCGAGTTTCAGGTGTTTCCGCAAGCATGGCGGGATTGCGCATCGCTTCTGCTATGCGTGCGGCCAGTTCGGCGGCATTGCCCGGGGCGAACAGGCGTTCCGGCCTGTCCGCGCCGATCTGTTCGGCGACACCCGCAAGATTTGCGCCGATGACGGGTACGCCGCGCAGAATGGCTTCAGCGACGGTGCGGCCGAAGGCCTCCGGCCATAGGGGCGGCACGATGAGGCAATCTATGCCGGCGAAGAAACGATCGGCCTCCACATAGCCCGGAAATTCGACCGGCAGGCCGGCTGCCTTTTGCTGATAGGCCTCGATGCCATCCGGCGCGCGGCCTGCCATGACCGCCCGCCAGCCCTGCGGCGGCAAAAGCCGCAACGCTTCTATCAGCAAGTCAGCCCCTTTCGCTGCTTCGATGCGGCCCAGATAGCCGAAAACCAGCGGCTCGCCGGGCGTGCGGGGAATGTGCGGTTCTGGCGAATCTGGCGGTGAGATGGCGTTCCAGATCACCGTGCGGCGGTTTTCGGGAACATGGGTGAAAAAACCGGCCCGCACGTGGCGTTCGACGATATCGCGACCGACGCCGGTGACAGCATCGACCGCGCATTGGCAACGCCGGTGGAGATAAGAAAAGGCACGGCATTTTTTGCTGCTGCCGTCGCAGATATGCCCATCATGGAACAGGGAGCCATTGGTGCACATGCTCGTGAAATCATGCAGGGAATGAACCAGTGGAACGCCGCGCTTGCGGATCATCGGCCAGATCAGCGGCGTCAGTTCCGATAGCGAGTGGGTATTCACCACGTCCGGCCGGAAATCATCGATGACACGCGCAAGCCGGCGAACGAGGCGCGGATCCAGTTGCACGGCGATCTTATAATATTTTCGCTTCCATTCCGGTTGTTGCCCCCAGTCGCCGATAAAGAAGGGCGTGGTATGCCCGAGGCGGTGAATGGTGAAACCATCGCGTTGTTCCGCTGCCTGCTCTTCACGCGAGATGGCGGCCACTGCGACCGTGTGTCCCTTATCCGCAAGTCCACGCGCAAGGTCTTCTACGAATATTTCCGCACCGCCCACCCGATCCGGAGAAAACAGCGAGGTTATCTGCAATATCCGCATGCTCAAATTCCTGCGCCTTTAAGATCACGAAACCTGTTTTGCATTCGTAAAATCCGTTATTGCAGACGAAGCGGGGTTTGTACTGTCTGGCCTGAATGGCCCGGCGCCGGCATTGCAGCATCTTCCGGAAATTGTTTCCGCCGTTTGCGGCCTTCCCGCTCCATTCCGGGCGGGTTCAGGCAAAGCGTGACGACCGGGGCGAGGAAAACGGCATAGGCCATGGCAAAGCCCGGAATCTGCAGCGAAAAATCAAGCGTCGAATGCAGCAGGACGAGCAGCAGCGCGGCAAGGCCGAGATGAGAGGCATAACGATAATTTCTGCGTTTCAGTGCCCCGCGAAGGAAAATCACCAGTTGGATGAGCACAAAAAAAGCGAGGTAAAACGGGAAGGCCACACCGAGTGTCAGCAATCCCTCCGCGTAGACGTTGTGGGCATGGGTGACGACGGCGTCCACCCCGCACCGCGCCACATGATAGGGCGCATAGACTTCCGTGAAGCTTGCAAGGCCCGACCCCTGCGGCCAATTGTCGGCGATGGCGCGGGCGATGCCCGGCATGTAGCAGAAGCGCATGTCGTCTTCCAAACGCGTTTCCATGCGAAGCGCCACCCGGTTGGCGAAAAGCGCGAAGAGGGCGATGGCGATTGCGATCAGGAGCGCGGCACGACGTCTCGTCCCGCGCTGCCTGCGCCGGCTGGAGGCCCCATTGCGGCCGGCTCTGGCGGGGGAGTTGAACACAATCAGCAGGATCAGGACAATCAGCGCTGCGAGGCTTGAGCCGATCCCCGCACGCGATCCCGTCAACATTAACGCGATGAAACAAAAGCCCGCGAGGACACCGAGAAAAGCGGCCCAGCGGATGAGCTGTTTCTGCTCCGCTGGCACGGTCAGGCGATTTGCCACGAGCGCCTTCACTCTCGCCCAATCGGGAGCGAGGAGGCTTTTGTGCAATAATGCGGCGAGCGTGAGAAGGATGAGACCGAAGAAGGTCGCGGCAGTATTGCGGTTGACAAAAAGGCCGGTAAGGCTGCCGAGGTAGAAGCGCTTCTGGATGAGGCCGAGAGCTTCGGGGAAAAGCACGAATTGCACGATGGAAAACAGCGCAAGCCAGCCACCGGCGATTGCGAACCATCGCAGCGTCTTCGCCGCACGCTCGTCGCTATCGAAAAGTACGAGGCCGGTCATGAAGGCGCCGAAGGGCAGGGCGGCGCTCAAGAGGCCGAGCCGGTCATCCGCAGGTGTCAGTGAGATTGTGGCGGCTGGCGCAGTCTGCATGAACATGGCGGCGGTGGACCATGCCGGATTGGCGCGCGCGATGCCGGGCATGGAGGATGCCTGCAACAGCACCTGAACGATGAGCGCTCCCAATAAAAGGCAGGCTGCCGCGAATACCTTGCCCGCACCGGCCTTCGGAGGTCCGAACAGGAGGATCGCTGGCACCAGCAGGAGATAGATCGCGGCCGTGACGACGATGCGACTTTCGATTTCCGTTGCGCCCCTATTGAGAAGCGCCAGCAGAAATATTGCCCAGAATGCGACTATTGCGACCGGCCGGACATAGTCCCGAACCGCCGCCAGTGGGGGCTGCGAGGAGGAGAGCGGTTCTGATCGGGCTTCGGTGAGCGACATATCTTTGGGCTTTGTCGGAATTGTTTGTGGTGGCTATGCCGCGAATATCGACGAGGCTCAGCCGTTTCATCGTTTCAGATCATGACAGCGGCGCGGGGCGTTTTGTGTCTGCCGGCGGTGGCTTTGGGCAGACTTCCGCCAGGGTCCATCGCAGGATTTCTCCCTGCCTGCCGCAGACGACGGCCGTATCCGCCTCGCGGGCTGCCTCGGCCTCGGGCAAGGTGTTCTTCGGAAATTGCTGCCACATCACGAAACGCCCACGGATCAGATTGGCATCGGCAGGCCCATAGAGCTGGGAGAAGTTCATCAGCACGGCGACTTCCATGGGCGAGGCGTTGCGCAGCGAGCGAACCATGGCAAGACGCAGCCAGACATCGCCATTTGCGGGAAAACAAGAGAGCGAATGGCGAATAAAGGTTTCGGCAAAACCGAGACGCGCCGCGCCGGAATCGGATGCCGGATCGAAACCATTTGCATCGAGATCGGCCAGAACGAGCCTTAGTCCGGCTTTGACGATATCCGAACGGCAGATTTTTTCGCTAACGACGGGCTGAAGTTCAGGGACCGTTTCCGCAAGCAGATCAGGCGCAAGGCCATTATTGTCGTCGGCGATCCGCGCCAATGCGACAATATCGGAAAAACGACGGCTTTGCGAAAAGGCCTGCGCGGCGACGGACAGGACAGAGATGGAAATGACGAGGACCGGTACGACCGCGAGGATTTTCCGCAGGCGCATCACGCCGTCACGCCTGGTCATGGTAATATCGTGTATAGCGCGAATGATAATATTCACTCGAACCATAGGCGCGGTAAAGCTTCAGCTTTTCGGTGTCCACCTTGTTGAGGATGACGCCGAGGCACTTCTTGCGGATATGAACCTCATTCTCCACCGTGTTCCGCACTGCCCTGCGGGCGGTTTTGCCCCATTCGGTGACGAAGATGAAACCGTCTATCCGCCCCGCCATGGCGCGTGCATCGACCACCGGCCCCAGCGGGGGCAGGTCGACGATGATATAGTCGAAAGCAGTGCTCGCTTCGGCCAGGAGCTTGTGCATTTGCGCCGAGGTCAGCAGTTCCGAGGAATGAGGGACACGCTGTTTGACCACCGTGGGCAGGAAAGCGAGCCGCGTCTTTTCGTCACGAAGCAGCACATCCTGTACGCTGCGGCCTTCCAGCAAGAGTTCGAGCAGGCCTTCGCTGGCGTGACGCGCCATGGCGCGCGTTGCGCCGGGATTGCGAATATCGGCATCCAGCAGCAGGACCCGCGCACCCTGCCCGGCGAGCAGCTGCGCCAGATTGATGGAGATCGTGGACTTCCCTTCGCTCGGCAAGGCCGAGACGACACCGACAATCCGCGCTCCGCTTTTGGCGGGAATGCCGAGATCGATGGCAAGCCTGGTGCTGCGCAGGGTTTCGGCGAAGGAGGAGAGCGGATGGTCGACCGCGTAGCGCGCAACGCTGGTGGGGCGCGTCAGGGCCGGATGGCCGCCTTCCTGATCTTCTATTACCGCCTTGTTCTGGATGAGCGGGGTATTGCCGAGGAACTCCAGCCCGAGAACGTCACGAACCTGTTCCCCGGTGCGGAAAAAACGATCCCGGAATTCGCGGAACATGGCGATACCACCACCGGCCGCAGCACCCATGATCATGAACAGGGCCAAAATGATGGGCTTGTTCGGCTTGCTCGGAATTCTGGGTGGCATCGCCTTGGAAATCACGCGCGCTTCCGTCACGGGGAAGGATTGCTGCTGCATCGCTTCCTGATATCGCTGCAGGAAGGTCTGGTACATGTTCTTGTAGGTTTCGGCCTCGCGCTGCAATTCGCGCAGCTGAACCTGTGTCTCGCTGGCCGAGTTGCTGATGTCGGTCGCTTTGGCGACACTTTCGGCGAGCGACTTTTCCCTCGCTTCCGAGACTTCCAGATCGCTTTTGTAACTTTGCGCGATGCGGCTGATTTCCTGGAACATCAGCCGTCGGTATTCCTGCATTTCATTGCGCAGACGTACCGCCTGAATGTGGTTGCTGCCGAGCCGGCCGGTGATTTCCGCCTCGATCTTGGAAGCTTCTAGATATTTTTTGCGCAGGTCGTTGGCGACCGAGCTGTCGAGAATATCGGTAACGACCGCATCGACATCGTCGGTGGCGAGAATATGTTCGATGCGTTGCACCCGCGCTCGCGCCCTGGCGGTTTCCGACTGCGCCAAAATCAGCGCGCTGTTGGATTCCGCCAGCTGCTGATCGGAAAGCAGGCTGTTATTGCCGGTCGAGATCAGATTATGTTCGGCGCGAAACTTCTGCACGGCCAGATCGGTTTCGAGCGCCCGCTGGCGCAGCTCGGCAATACGGTCGGACAACCAGTCGCTGGCCCGTCTCGTTGCCTCATATTTGGAATTCAGCTTGTCCAGCAGATAGGCCGAGGCCACGGCATTGACGATCTGCGCGGCGAGAACCGGTGATGTCGAATTATAGGTGAGTTCCAGCGCGTAGGTTCGGCCGATGCGCTTGACGCTGAGGCCGTTGAGCAGCTGGTCCGACAGCGATCTCTTCAGGGTTCCATCGTCAACCACCGCCTCTTTTTTCTTCGCTGGCGAGAACCATTGCGAAACATTGACGAGTGAACGGATGGTACCGAATATTGAACTCAGAAGCGACGCACGTGTTGCCCTGAATTCCTGATTTTCCGTGAGATTGAGACTATCGACAACGGCAAGCCCGATGGTTTCCGATTGCAGCACCTCGACCTGGCTGAGAATGGAAGCCTCATCCTCTATGACGCCGCCGATCGTCGAAAGCTGTTCGACAATCTGGCTGTTGTTGCGGTCGATCAGCAGCGTCGCCGTCGCCGAATAGATCGGAACGGCCGTTGCGGCAAAGGCGAGGCCGATTGCCCCGGCGACTGCGACGGCGGCGAGCACGATGCGCCACTGCCGGCGGATCATCGCAAGAACGGCGTCGATATCGATAAATTCGGCCGTCAGCCCGTTTTTATCGTAGTCAGCCATCGTCAGGGGGTCGTGCCTTTGTAACAACTGTCAGCCTCGCTCTTTTCGGCGGGCGCAGGGCCCGCCAAGTCACGGTTGGATCACAGAACTGGCGGCAGCCTTCCCCCACGGGAAAGGCGACAAAGCCGAACTCAAACGGGACTTGTGCTCGTCGTCGTGCTGGTGCTGCCGGTCGAGAGCGATCTGCCGCGGCCAGCCGGCGGGCTTCCGCCACCCGCCTGTGCGGTGCCGCCTGCGGCACCTGCCGTTCCCGAACCGCCGATGCTGTTGGCGCTTGCCGGCGAGGAACCGGCGCCGCCGATCGGCGAGGCCGCTGCTGCCGCCGCCGCAGGGGCGGCCGGACCGGCAGCCGTTCCTTCGATATTTTCGCTAAAGGCGATCAGGAGATCGGCGGGTACGTTGGCGCCCTTTGTCTGCAACTGGATGGCGGCTGCGAGTATCGTATTGCCGTTCCTCATCGCGGTGGCGTGGGCAAGCGCCAGGCCTTCGCCGACGACTTCGGAGAAGTCCTTGTTGCCGACCTTCTGGGCCAGTGCGACGATAGTGGGCAGCTGGCCGGAGTCACTCAGGATGAGGCCGGAAAGCTGTTCGGAGAACTGTGCCGCGCTGGTGGAGACGGCGATGATCGGAAACCCGCTCGTCACTTTTCCGGTTACGTCGGCCGTTGCCGCATCCGTGCTGGAAGCGATGGTGACCAGATCCCTGATCATGCCCTGCGTCGGAGACTGCTTGAACAGTTCCGCTGCGGCAATCGAAACCGTGTCCGGATTGGTGGTGTTGACGCGGCTCAGAAATGCAGCGGTGGTTTCATCGGCGGCCTTGACGGGTGCGCCTGTTGCAGCGCTCTCAACCGAGGGCGCCTGTTGCGGTGCGGCCGGCGGTGTGGTTTCCACGTTCTGTGCGTTGGCGACAGCGGAAAAGAGACCCATGCTGGCAATAAACATCGCACCAACGAGCATCGAGCCGTTACGAATGCGGGGCATCCAACTCTCCAAATCTTTTAAAATACGACTTTAAATACATCCAATGCCGGGCAAGGTTACCCAACATCTAAAATTTCTTTTTAAATCGCACAGCCCAAGCAAAGGATCAAGCGCTAAAATAAATCTGCGGCGGAAACCCTCAGCTATTGTTAACGGCCACCCTTGCCTTTCTCTGATTTGTTCATGACACGGCGACTTTCCGTGGCGATGTTATCAGCCGGTCACGCAGCCAGATATTGGCCGGCGTTTCGACAAGGACGTGGAAGGTGTGGGCTATGGCGACGGTGCTGACCACGATGACGAGATAAACGAGGTTGCTCCATTCGGGCGGGAACGTGACGCCGCCGAGCGCAATCTTGAAGCCCCGGAAAATAAACGGGTGCAGCAGGTAAAGCGCATAGGATGAATCTCCGAGTTTTGCCAGCGGCTGTGCGAAACGGGGCAGGGAGATGTCTCTGGTCAAGGTCGCTGCCGCCATCAGCAAAATCGCGCCGCCGCCGAAAACGAGCAGCCGCGAAAACGAGTAACAGCCCGGATCGCACTGGAACCCTATCCTGCTCAGATCGGTCAGCATCCAGATCGCCAGGCCGCACAGGGCCGTTGCAAGCCCGAGCAGGGGCGGCAGGCGAACGCCTCGCAGGAAGAGGACTGCAATGAACATGCCCGCGACGAATTCGAGAATGATCGGCTGAAACCAGAAGCTGAACGGCAGGCCGAGATCGAAGGCGGAGCCGATCATGACGGCGGCAAACAGCACGCCGGCTGTCGTGAATACCGCGCGCTCCAGCGGCAGGAAGATGAACGCGGCGAAAACGATATAAAAGAACATCTCGTAATTCAGCGTCCAGCCGAGATCGATCAGCGGAAACGGATAGGCGTCGCCATAACCCATGCTGTCATAGGGAATAAACAGGTAGGAGGTGAGGATCGACTGTAACGGTGGAAAGGCCTTCGCACTGATAAGGGTCACGCTGGCGGCCATGGCGAGCCGCAGGGTCAGTACAAACCAGTAAAGCGGGACGATGCGGAGAAAGCGGCGCAGCAAAAACGCGGAACGACCGCCTGTCGCTGCGAAATAGGGCCGGGACGCATAAACGATGACGAAGCCGGAAATGACGAAAAACAGGTCGACACCGCCGCCCAGCCGCAGCAGATGAAGTGGAAAAAGCGTGAATTGCCAGTTCACGTCCGCGTGCAGCGCAACAATCATGGTTGCCGCGACGGCGCGCATCACCTGAAGAACATCAAGACGCTGCGCCCCGGCAGCGGGCGCTTCTTTAAAGTTTTTCATCATCGTCAATCTATAAAAATAAAGATATATTTAGTATTATATTACGCCCGCTTTTGCGGGGCGGAAGTTCAGTATTCAAGCAGGCTATCATGCAATAACGCGACGCGATACACACAATTTTGCGATGCGGCATTTCCTCCGCGCCATTCAAAAAACTTCCAGAACCGTAAGCTGGTCGCTGACCGAAAGCCGGTATTGCCCGCTTTCCTGCGTGATTGTCTGTTGGCCCACGGAGCCGTCATCGCGGAAACGGTGCGCGATAACGTGACTATGCTGGCCGGCCACCGAAAATGTCGCAATCCGTTCGGCGGGCGGGTTTTCGATGCGGGCCGGCCATTGCCAGCCGGAAATTCCAAGCCAGACGGGCACGAGCAAAGCACCGTCCGTCCTTGTAAGATGAAGGGATAATCTTTGGGAATCGGTGGTGAGGAAATCAAGCTGTCGTTGCTCCGGTCCGGTTTGCCGTTCTGCCCTGCAGAGGGAAAGAAGGGCGCGAACGGCCTCGAAGGCCGGGGTGCGGCTCAGATCGTGGCGCAGGAGGCCGAAGGAGGATTCCGGGTTTGTCTCATCGGCGGCGAAGCTTGAAACCATTTCATAGATGTAGGACCGGCGGATACCGCTGATGAAGCACCAGAGCAGCATGCGCGGCATATAGCGCGCCTTGATGCCTTCGGTGACGGGGAAATGAAATGTCTTGGTTTGCAGCGAGGTATGGTAGCCCATTTCCGTGGCGAGCACCGGCCTGCCGGCCGCTATATGCGCCGAAGCGGCGACGGATTTCGAGAGTGCCCCCGGACCGGTCGTTTCGGGATGCTCCATCCCGGCGTAAGCGTGGATATTGCCGTAATCGCAGGCATTTTTCAGGTCCAGCGCCAGCGCTCTGTTCGACAGGACATAACTTGGCGCCGCGACGGGCACCGCACTCAGGCGCGGAACCGAGCGGATGGTGTCGTGCAGCGCCGCCTGATGCTCCGCCGAAATACGCGGAGCATTTTGCGGGTCCTTCGTCAGGTTAGGCTCATTGCTACCCTCGAAAATATCGATACCCGCGTCGCACCAGTCGTAGAAATCCGCCAGCCTGTCGAGCGGCGTGGAAACGTAAGGGTTGAGATTGTCGTAACAGATGATGGTGAGGCGAACGCCCGCCGCCACGATGCGGCGCAGCCGCCGAAAGACGGGGCTGTCGCGACTGTCTCTCGCGGTGATCAGCCCGTCATCGCGCAGATGCCGGACACCCAGTGCTTCGAGTTCGGGCACGATCCGCTCGAACTGTTCCGGATAGATGCCCGTGGGACGGGTGAAGTGACCGCACACTCCTACGCTGTCCAGAAAGGCTTCGGTACTGGCTGAAGCAACTGTCTGCGCCCGTGCGGGCATGGCCCGCAAACCGGAAGCGGCGACCAATGCAAATGGCGCGGCTGAAAGCAGGTTGCGCCGTGTCAGGCTGCCCATGGCTATCGGCGTTTTTCCGCTCATCTGCGCCTCCTGGTGTGTCCGGAGAAAATATAAGCCAGACGTCATCACATGGACGTCGCCGTTTAAATGGCGATGATGTCTCTCAACACGTCGAGATCAGAATGTCCTGGAAGTTTTCGGCATCTACAAGCGCCCTGAAATCCATGTGTTTGAAATAAAACGGATATTATAAACTGGAATATGATCACAAGCTGCAACGCAACCGATTTCTCCCGATTGCCTGCACTTTAAAGTGGCTAAACCGTAACACGAGACCGGTTCTTTTCGCAACACCGCATGGCTTTTGCCGCGCCGCGAAAAAAATCACTTGAAATAGCGCCGATTCCCGTGCTTTTTGAAAAGTAGATTTTGGTAATTCATATTTTCAAACATTAGTTCTGCTCCGGCTCTTTTATTTTTGCAGATGTCTCACTGGTCTCCTGGAATGAGGGGAGACGAACGAGCCCGGGATGGACGCCATAGATTTTCGACGAAGGAAAACAGAGCGTATCCGCATGAGAATTCTCCATCTTAGCAGCCTTTATCCGCCGCATATCGTTGGTGGATGCGAACGCTCGGTCGAACATCTCGCCGAGGAACTTGTCTCCATGGGACATACGGTCGGTGCCGCCTGTATCGAGCGGCAGGCCGAACCGAAAACCATGCGCAACGGCGTCTCCGTCTACCGCATGTTCCATAATAACGATTTCTGGCTCGAGGACTGGCCGCAATATTCGCCGCAGCAGCGGCGCATGCAGAAGCTCAAGCAGCAGTGGAATTTCGACGTCGAAAAGCAGTTCGAGGCCGTTCTCGACGATTTCAAGCCTGACGTTCTCAACACCCACTCGCTTCTGGATGTGACGACGCTGGTATGGCGGGCGGCGCATAAGCGCGGCATTCCGATCGTTCACACGATCTGCGAATATGATCTCCTGTGTGGCAACGCCGCCATGTTCAAGGGCGGCAAACCCTGTGAGCACATCCATCTCGGCTGTCAGGCGGTGAATTTCACCAAGAAATTCACCCAGCGTTATATCGCGGCTGTCGCAAGCGTCGGCACGGAAATCCTCAAGACGCATGTCAATCACGGGCTTTTCCACCACATTCCGGAAAGCCTGCGCCGCGTCATCTTTTATTCCTGCACGGTTCCCGAGGGCGATCCCGTCGCCCGCCGGCAGATCGACCGCACTGGCCGGCCGCTGACCTTCGGTTATATCGGGCGCATCAATACGGAAAAAGGCGTCGGCAACATGGTCGATGCCTTCAAGGAAATCGGTCACGGCAACTGGCGCTGTCTGGTCGCCGGCCATGCGATGGACGATTCCATCGAACGCTTCACGGCTCAGGCCGGCGATCTGCCGATCGAATTCGTCGGCTGGGCGAAACCGAAGGAGTTTCTCGAAGAGATCGACGTGCTCATCGTTCCTTCCTTCTGGGCGGAACCTTCGCCACGCACGATCTACGAGGCTTATGCCATGGGCGTGCCGGTCATCGGCGCAGCCTCCGGCGGCATTCCGGAGCTGATCGGCGAGACCAACCATGACTGGCTGTTCGAACCGGGCAACGCCACCGACCTTGCCGCCCGTATCCGCCGGGTGCTGACGCTCTCGCGCGAAGAATTGCCGACGGAGGCCGATTTCGGAAACATCGTCGAGGAATCCACCTCGCGTCGGGTCGGCGAAAATTATGTGAAACTCTATGAGGACGTCCTGACGCGCTACAGGCAAAGCCGAACCCTGCGTGCATCTTAACCGGCAACGGACCCGGTCCGTTGCTGCGGTTTTCTTCGAAGGAGAGAGCATATGGTGGGAAGCAATAAGGGCAGCCTCCGCTTTCACGGTCTGGGCGTCGAGGTCGCTGCGCATGTTGCGTCGACGCGGCCGGCTTTACGGGTGGTGGATTGATGTCCGAAGCTACGTCGATAGGCAATGCCGCCCTGAAAGGCGTGTTCTGGTCCATCGTCCAGAACTGGGGCGGCAAGCTTTTCACCTCCATTCTCTTCATCGTTCTGGCACGTTTCCTCAGCCCTACGGATTACGGCATGGTCGCCACCGCCGGGCTGGTGCTGATGCTGATCCAGATGGTGTCGGAGTTCGGATTCGCAGATGCGATTGTGCAGAAACGCAACCTGGAACCCGGCGACGTCAATCTGCCCTTTTATGCCTCGGTTGTGGTTGCAACGCTGCTGGCCATTGCCGTCTGTGTGTTCTCACCGGAACTGGAACGTTGGTTTGAGGTCGAAGGGCTGGCGCCGGTCATCGTGGCTATCTGCATATTGCTGCCGCTGAACACGGCTTCGATGTTTCAGGAGGTGAATTATCGCCGCGCACTGGCTTTCAAGCCGCTGGCAATCAGAACCTTCATATCGAACATCGTCGGCGGCGGCGTGGCGATTGTTTTCGCGATCATGGGCATGGGCGTCTGGAGCCTCGTCGTCCAGACCTATGTTGCCACCATCGTCACTCTGATCTGGCTCTGGCGAAAGCCGCACTGGCTGCCGGGCACCACTCTCAATCCCGGCACCTTCGTCGAACTGCTTCGCTTCGGTTCGTCGGCGCTCGGCCTTCGCATTGTCGATTTCGCGGCCACGCGCCTGATCGATTTCATGATCCTGGGGCGTTACGGGGTCGCGCTCTTTGGCCTCTACACCGTCGGCAGCCGCCTTTATCAACTTCTCATGCAATTGCTTCAGTCGGCACTTTATGACGTGTCGCTGACGGTGCTTTCGCGCGTCTCGCACGAGCGCGAACGCATGGCGGAACTTTACAAGCAGTTGATCGCAATATCCGCAATTGTCTCGACACCAGCCTTCGTGCTTTTTGCCGCATTGACGCCGGAGATTTGCCGCGTTTTGTTTGGGGCGCAGTGGCAAGGAGCAGATGAGATCGCGAGACCCCTGCTGCTTCTCGGTGCTTTACAATGTGTACAATTTCAAAACGGCCCGTTTCTCTCCGCACGCGGCAGCCCGAACAAGGTATTGATTGCCGGCGCCGTCAAATCGATTGCCACAATTCTGATGATTGTCTTCATACCGACAAGCAGTATCGATGAACTCGTCATTGTTTACGTATTTGGCCAGCTTGCTTCCACGCCCTTTACGTTCTTTTATGTTTCGCGCGAATTGGGCGTGCCGCTCCGAAGAATAATGTCTCTGCTTCTGCCGAGTTTTGCCACCAGCGGTCTCTGCTTTGTCATTGTTCAATGGATGCGCCCTGAAATTGCCGCCCTGGGGTTAGGCGATTTCATGTCTGCAATACTGCTCGGATCCGTTTTCGTCTTAACTTATTTTTTGCTCATAGCGCTGGTTGCCCGAACGCAGGCGCGGTCGGCCGTTCTTTTCGTCACGAGCAAGGTACTCCCACGGAAGGAAGTGAATGCGTAAGCTCATAAAAAAAATCATTCCCGCGCCGCTGCATCGTGAATGGGTGAAGTACAATGAACGCCGCAATCAGGATGTTGCCATTCGTCACTTCTTTCACGCGTTGCAGGAAAAAAAGCGACGTATAAAAAGACTCCCCGGTGGGGATTATGTAAATCGGGTTTTGATTGTCGCCTGCGATCCCTATTCCGTTTTTGGCTCTATCGGCGACGATGCAATGATCACCGCGACCGTTCAGCATGCCCGAGCAAAAAATCCTGATGTTGAAGTCGATATTATGGTGGAGGGAGCAGGTGCCTCGGATTTAGTTCGCCAGAGGGGATTTAATCCCGTGGATCTCTTTGGCGAAATTGATTTTTCCGGAGCACTTCTAAATCACTTTGAAGCGCGGCGATACGATTGCGTCGTGGTGGTTGGGGCGGATGTCATGGATGGATATTACCATCCGTTGGTCAGCGCAAAACTTTTGGCAAGTGCTGATTTGGCTGCGGCTGCCGGGATAAAAAATGTCATCCTCGGTTTCAGTTTCAATCAAGCGCCTCATCCCGCTCTGGCTATGTTTTATAGCGCCCTGCATCCTGACGTCTCGATTAATGTGCGCGATCCGGTTTCCCTCAGCCGCCTGCAATCCTTCGCCAGGACAAACGCGGTACTGGTCGCCGATTCGGCGTTTAGCCTTGTTGCCTCAGAACCGGATGAAGACACCGTCTCCTGGATCAAGCGGAAACGTGATGAGGGATACAGGGTGATGGGCTTCAACCTGCATCCCATGCTGTTCAAAAATGCTGACCGCAGCCAGGTCGATACCATCATCAAGCGTGGAGCTGAGGCATTGCACTTTGTGGCGGATGCACGACCGGTCTGCTGGCTGCTTATGCCGCATGATTACCGGGAGGGATTCGGCGACCAATTTTGCCTTCAGGCGATTGCCGGGCAGGTTCCAGATTCACTGGCAGATAGGGTTCGATATCTGAACGGCAAGTGGTCCGCGTCCGTTCTCAAGGGCATTGCAGCGCAACTGGATGGAATTGTCAGTGGGCGCATGCATCTCGCCATAGCAGGGCTGGGTAAAGGCGTTCCTGTCATATGTATCGCCTATCAAGGGAAATTCGAAGGGCTATACCAGCATTTCGCCCTATCTTCGTCGGAACTGCTCGCTCCCTCCGCCTTTTATAGCGATGACGGTATCAGGAATGCTTTGATGGAGTTCGTTGACAATGTTGATGACCTTCGCGAGCAGGTCCAGCGGAAAGTGCCTGATGTTCTCAGCCTGTCAAAAAATAATTTTCAGATTTTCGAGTCTTTTCCAAAACAGAATCAATCGTTCTCATGAAAGTCGCTTTCGTCTCAGCCATTCCCGCCGTTCCTGCGGCCGAGGGTAACCGCAGCCGTATTCTCCAGCTGACACGTGCCGTTCGCAGCCTGGGACATGAGGTGCATTTCGTCTATATTGATACCCCGATTGCCGCCGATTTCGATCCGGCCGCGCATGAAGCAGAATTCGGTTCCGGACGCCTGCATTTCGTATCACGGCAGCGGAGCCGTTTTAAAACACGGCTTATCGGGGATTTGGGTTTCGAAGCTGAAGTGATCGCGTTTCGAGCCGTTCGAAAGGTCCACCGCCTTCTCGGCCGCGACGGCGCCTTCTACAACCATCTGGACGAGTTCTATTACCCGGAAATCGGCTGGCAGGTTCGGGACCTTCAGCGCCGGCTTGGCATCGATGCCGTCATTGTCGAATATGCCTTTCATTCGCGGGCGTTCCTGGGGTTGCCGAAGGGTGTGCTGCGCATTCTCGACACTCATGATTCCTTCGCCGACCGACACAAGGCTTTCGTCAACACCGCGAACAAATATGGATACTGGTTCTCCGTTCCGCCGGCCGTGGAGAGCAAGGCTTTCCGCCGTGCGGATGTGGTTGTGGCCATTCAGGAGGAAGAGGAGCGGACGTTCAGGCAGCGGCTGGGGGCAGAGCCGCCGGTTGTTGCGACCGTCAGCCATATTCTCGATCTCGGTGGAAGGGTGGAAGACTTCACACCGAGCGACTTCTTGTTCCTCGGTTCCGGCAACGACGCCAACATCATTTCCCTGAAGGGGTTCCTGCAAAATGTCATGCCGCTGGTCAGGGCTGCCCGGCCGGATATTCGTCTGGTTCTGGCGGGCGGCATATGCGGTAAGATCGAAGACGGAGAGGGCATTCTCAAGCTCGGGCGCGTGGATAATCTGAAGGACGCCTTCGCGCGCGCGCCGCTCTCCATCAATCCCATCACGCTCGGAACAGGCATCAATATAAAACTGCTCGATGCCCTGGCCACCGGTGTTCCGACGATCAGCACCCGGACAGGTGTGAGGGGACTTTCGGAGCGATACCGGCGCGGCGTGGTCATCGTGGAGGATAATGACCATCGGGCTTTCGCCGACGCGATCCTGCAGCTCGCCTCCAGCCGCGATCAGCGGCAGGAGTTGGGAAACAGGGCGTTTGAGGACGCCGTTGAATGGAATCGCCAGCAAATGGCGGTCCTCGATGATATTCTAAGCGGCAGGCAGGCTGGTTGAAACTAAGCCCTGACGCCGCTATCGGGCCTTGTTCAGTTAGTGTGGACTGATGCGGGTGGGCAACGCGCACTCAACCGATCAAGTGCAAACCCGCATCCGAAAGCCTGAGAACGGTAAGTCTACCCGTGGTGAATGCACCTGTGTCGATGCCGATCCGTTGTGGGCCGGTTTCCGGTTCCGTTACCGGCGTGTGGCCGTGGATGACGACGAGGTCCAGCCCGGCCCCCTGCGACAGGAACGGTTCCCGGATCCAGAGCATGTCCTCATCCGTCTGCGCCTCCAGCGGCAATCCCGGTCTCAAGCCGGCATGCACGAAAATATAGGGTCCTATTCGGGCGTAGATTGGCAGGCTGGATAAAAGCTGGCGGTGGGTCTGCGGAATTGCGCCGAGCAGGGCGTCCCTGAATGGCTGCAGCCTCAGGCGGCCCTTTTGCAGGAAATAGTCGATATCGACGCCGTAGGATAAAAGCGTCTGGCGGCCACCGAAGTCCAGCCAGTGCATATTTTGCTGCGGATTTTCGAGAAAGTCATGGAAGAGCTGCTCATGGTTGCCGCAAAGCGCAATGCGGCGCAGCGGCGCGGGCGGCGGCTGCAGCAAATGTTCGAGAACGCCGCGGGAATCGCGCCCGCGATCGACATAATCCCCGAGGAGAACGACCAGCGCGGGAGAAGGGTCAGGCCCCAGATCGGCAAGGATTTTCCGCTCCGCCTGCAACAGCAGGTCGAGGCTGCCATGCACGTCGCCAATGGCATAGATGGGAAAGGAGGCCGGCTTGTCGCCAAGGTCAATTCTGCGCCGCCTCCGGTCGTCGCGGGAGGCTGGTTGTTTACGACCGCGAATCCAGTTGAGCACCTTGGGCATAGCTGCCGATACTGTCTCTCCCGCACAAGGTCAAGAGCGTTGAAGGCGGCTGTCGCATCACCCGCCAAAGCTGCGTTGACGCGCCGATTCTGTGGGGAAAGAATACCCGCTTTGATGGTCGAAAGATACGTTGTCTTAAACCGGCAATCGAAATGCCTGCCGTCCGAAAGGGCGGCTTCAGCCTGAAACCGTGTTCTAGAGTTTCAGCCAGACACGCGGGTCCTCGTGCGACTGGATCTTGATCCATTTCAGATCCACCGCTTTCCACGGCTTGACGACATTGGTGCGGTTATCCAGCACCAGATCGCCCTGGCTGGTGCTGACGACCAGAACGGCATGTCCTATGCCATCCGTCGTGCGGGCTGTGGCGATGCGCAGGGCGCCCGAGGGCCAGCCGGCGCGCAGGAGGCGTTGCCGCTTGGTCACCGCGAAATCTTCGCAGTCGCCGCTTGCCGGGTTCAGTTTCCAGTCGTCTTCGCCGTCCTGTTCGCTGGCATAGATTATCGAGGTGTTGATCTCGGCGTTGATGCGCTGGAGTTCCGTGCGCTTCTGCTTGCTCAGTTCCACTGTATCGCGGTCGCCAATCCGGAGGCACTGGTCGGCGGCGCTTTCACAGAATTTCGCGAAGGCAATGGGTGCGATGGTGGGACGGCTCGTGGTCATGAACTGGCCGGGCCGCGAGGCGCCGGGCTTCTGGGCAAGGCCACCGAGCTGGACGGCGGATGCCGTTGTCGCAACGCTTGCCGCCACGCCGGCAGCGACGGCAAAAATCTTTGCCAGACGGATTGTTCTCTTCGCCATGTCCTTGCCCCTGCCCCTGCACAATTGTCTTCTCTTGTGCCTGGCACCATAGCGACCCATTCTTGCGGGCCGTTTAAGTCGATAGATTGCATTTTAATGAAATCTAATTTTGTTACAGCGCGCTGAAAACAGCCGGAAAGCCGGGTTCGCGCTCACCTGCAGCGGGTCCTGCCCTCGGTGTCGACAATACAGGTCTGCTGCGGGACAGCCCGCCTGAGTTCACGCCGGGTCTCGGGGGAGGCGCGGCTTGCCGGCGGCCGGTCGTAATTCCGGTAAACTTCGAAATTGCGCCCGCCGATCGTTCCCTGCGCCCCGCCGCGGCCATCCGGCGTTACTTCGAAATTCTGATACTGCTGGGCATGGGCACCCGCAGAGAGGCAGATCATGGCGGTCAGGACGCCAGCCGCCAGGCCGCCCCGCAATGCTGCCGCTTGCTGCCTGCCCAACCTCATGACCGTTCCTCCATTGACGGAAATGATGAATGCTGCCGCCGCACATTTGCCATGCCCGGCGCGCATTGATTTTCCAGTCGTCCGTCGGGGGTAATCATATCACCGATAGTGCATCCGGTGTGAGAAGGATTTGTGCCTGGCAAAGGCCCGAATCGCCTTCCTGCCGCATCGGCCAGCGGTGTCACAACGCCAGGAGGTGTCACCGTGCCATTCGATCGTCAGGAATGCGAAAAAGGCCATTCTACGGCTCAAAAATTAAGCTCTTCGCCGCTGCATTTATAGGCTTCACAATCCTGTAACAACGGACCTAATATACAAGTGCAGATGCCGAATCGCTCAGGAGAAGCCCTTGACGATTGCAGTTTCACCACAGGCCCTGCCGGCGCTCGTTCTGAACGCAGACTACAGGCCACTGAGTTATTATCCCTTGTCGTTATGGTCCTGGCAGGACGCGATCAAGGCCGTTTTTCTAGACCGTGTGAACATCATTGCAGAATATGATCACGCGGTGTCGTCCCCCAGCTTTTCCATGCGGCTGCCGAGCGTCGTCAGCCTCAAGACCTATGTGCAGCCCACCCGCAACCCCGCCTTCACCCGCTTCAACGTTTTCCTTCGGGACAAGTTCGAATGCCAGTATTGCGGCACGCGGGACGAATTGACCTTCGACCATGTGATTCCCCGCGCGCATGGCGGTGAAACCACCTGGCACAATGTCGTTGCGGCGTGCTCTCCCTGCAACCTTAAAAAAGGCAGCAAGCTTCCCAAGCAGGCGGGCATGTTCCCGGCGCAGAAGCCCTTCCAGCCGACGGTTCAGGATCTGCACAATAACGGGCGGCTGTTCCCGCCCAATTATCTGCACGAAAGCTGGATGGACTATCTTTACTGGGATACCGAGCTGCAGCCCTGATCTTTCGAGGACTGCAACGCGGTTTTCCGCTTACCGGCTTTTACGGCTCGCGCCAAAAAAGGCGACTGCCGCAAGTGCAACGCTTGCGATGACATTCCAGCCCGCGAAGGAAAGGCCGAGCACCCGCAAGGCCGCGTCGTTGCAGGAGGGGGCCTTGATGGCGTTCAGATTGCCCAGCAGATCGCCGGCATTGGTGGTGATGGAAGGCGCCCCGGTGGCGCAGGTGATCGGCCCTTCCCAGAAACCCCATTCCACACCGGCGTGATAAACACCGAGCCCGGCGCCGATCAGCATCGCCACGCCGATAAGGGCAAGCAGCAGCCGTGTAATCTGAACCGGCAATTTGAAGATGCTGGTCGCAATGGCCAATATGCCCAGCGGAATGGCGTAATAATAGGGATCGCGCTGCAGCAGGCAGAGCGCGCAGGGCGTATAACCGCCAATATGCTGGAAACCGAGGGCAGAGCCGACGGTGAAGATCATTCCCGCCGTGACGCCGAGAGCGGCGAGCGTGCGGCTATTGTCGGCGGTGGTCGCATTGGCCATGTTGTTTTCCTCAAACTTCGCGAAGAAGCAGATATCCCGGACGGGCTTTCAAAAAGGCGGGCGTGATGGCGAAATTAAGTCGCCGGTCCTCACGGGGTGTAACGGGATTCGTCTAATCGAGTCCGCCGCATCTGGCAAATGAAAGCCCGGTAATACTCGGGAGCGCGCAAGCAAAGTTTCGTGAGCTTGTCGGCGGCGTGAGGCCATTAGAGAATTCACCGGCACGTGCGGGGCAAAGCCTAGAGAAATCAATGCGCTTTTGGAAATGGTACCCCAAGCCGGGATCGAACCAGCACTCCTTTCGGAACCGCATTTTGAGCCCGCAAAGAACGGCTAATCTCAACCCCGCCGTTATGCATCCGCAAATGCGAAAACCTACTACGATCAATAATTTAGCTTGATCTCGATGGCTTTCAAAATGCTCCATGCTTTCCGGCAATCGCCGGGAGCCGTCCCTCTCAATGCCCCTATTCGGCTCCCAGAACCTTGTGTGTTGGAGACGATGGATGGCCAAAATCAAGCTAACCAAGACGGTGGTTGACGCCGCTGCTACGAAAGATCGCGACTACGAACTCCGGGATACGATCGTACCCGGCTTCCTGCTGAAAGTCACGCCAGCCGGCGGCAAGATCTTCATGCTGCAATACATGACCAATTCCGGTATTCGCCGGAAACCCGCCCTGGGTCGGTTTGGCGAGTTGACTGTCGATCAGGCTCGCAACCTCGCTCGGGATTGGCTTGCCGAAGTACGGCAGGGACGCGATCCCGGCGCCGAAAAGACGGCGGCTCGTGCTGCGCCGACCATGAAGGAGATGTGCACCAAGTTCATCAACGAGTATTCGACGCTGCACAACAAACCGAGAACCGTCGAAGGGAACGAGACAAATATCAAGAACCATATCGTTCCGCGCCTAGGGCGGTTGAAGGTTCACGAGGTCACGCGCGCCAACATCTCGGAATTCATGACCGCCCTGGCCGATCGACCGATCATCGCCAACCGAACGCTTGCTCTTTTGCGTAAGATGTTCAACCTCGCCGAACTGTGGGGGTATCGGCCTGATGGCTCCAACCCCTGCCGGCATGTCCAAAAATACACGGAAAAGGGATCCACACGCTTCATCACCGACGAAGAGATGCGAAAGCTATATGCTTATCTCGATCGAGCAGATCGCGAGGGCCTCGAGCATCCTTTCATCCTCCTCGCAATCCGCCTGCAGTTTGAGTTTGCTGCCCGCAAGTCCGAGGTTCTTTCTCTCCAATGGGCATGGATTGATCTCGATCAGCGCAAGGTGACATGGCCAGACAGCAAAACCGGTGGCATGACCAAACCGCTCGGTGCAGAAGCGCATCGGCTCTTGAGCGAAGCTCCGCGCTTCGACGAATCGCCCTTTGTCTGCCCATCGATCTTCGATCCCTCGGTACCTATGACCGACAATACCTACTCGCAGGCATGGCGGCGCATTTTACAGCGCGCCGGCGTCCCTCATGTCGGCACACATGGCATTCGCCACCGCGCTGCCACCGACATCGCCAACTCTGGCGCGCCAATCAAGGTCGGCATGGCGTTGACCGCACACAAGACGGTCACCCAGTTCATGCGTTATGTCCATACCGAAGACGACCCTGTCCGATCGGCTGCCGACGCAGTCGCAGCAAATCGGCGCACCGTCACCGGTAGCGGTGCCATCATCCCGTCCCCGATGGACTCCTCCGACAGTTACGTTGAAGAGGAGGGAGTTGCACCGGTGGTGGCCGTCCCGGAGGCTCAGCGACCAGTTCCTCCTCCCGGCCTTGAGGACGGTAAGTACACCTCCAGGACAAAGCTCGGGAACTATCGCCCGTTCAGGCACCGGGCAGGCGACAACCGCGCGGTTCCGCCGGGCACGCGACGCGTCGAGGAGACGGAGTCTGCCGGATAAGCTCTGTCCGACAGTTCCGCAAACACCCAAAGAAATCAGAAAGGAACGCCCCATGGTACGTCCAAATAATCGGGCTAAGTGGCCATCTGCTCAACTTCTCACGCGTGCGGTTCTCGTGGATGAAGCAGGCCCCGTCCGCTTCGTCGATACAGAAGCGGCCGCGAAGTATCTGGCGCTTGAGCCGCATACGCTCGCCTGCTACCGCTCCTTGGATACCGGCCCTGCCTTCTACAAGTTTGGTCGCTACATCCGCTATGCTGTCGCCGACCTAGACGCTTGGGCAGACAGTTGCCGCCGCTCGACCTCGGTCTCACCGGTCGCTCCGCGGGTGATGCCCGTTGACGCCTCATAGCTTGGAGGCTATATAATGTGGGAAGTCCAATTCCACGCAGCCTTCGAAGCAGAGGTTTTGGCCTATGAGCGGGATGTTCGTATCGCCTTGATCGCCGTAACCAAGCTGCTGTCCGACTACGGACCGCAGCTTGGTCGGCCCTATGCCGACACGCTTAAAGGATCAAAACACTCCAATATGAAGGAGTTGCGCTTTGAAGCAGCCGAAGGCGAATGGCGCGCAGCATTCGCCTTCGATCCACAGCGACGAGCAATTCTACTCGTCGCAGGCGACAAATCCGGTGGAAGTCAGAAACTCTTCTATCGTCGTATGATCGCAAAAGCGGATTTCAGGTTTTCCGAACATCTGGAAAGCCTGAAAACCGGAAAGAAGGGAAAGTGAGATGGCTCGGAGCCTGAACGATATCATCGCCGACCTTCCTGTGGATGAGCGGGAAGAGATCGAAGCGCGCTATCAGGACCTCAAGCTGGAAGTGGAAGGACTTCGCGAGCTTCGCCAGATCGCCGGAAAGGCGCAGGAGGACGTCGCGGCCGCCCTTAAGATCAAACAGCCCTCGGTTTCCAAGATCGAGAAACAGGCCGACATGTACCTGTCCACGCTGCGCGGCTACGTAGAGGCGATTGGTGGTAAGCTGGAGCTCACCGTCAAGTTGCCGGAGCGTCCGCCGGTCAAGATTCAACATCTGGGCGATCTCGCTTTTTCGGGCGGACCGAAGGAGACTCGTCGCGCGAGCTCAAAACGATAAGCGTAATGGCTGGGGGAATGGAATTTGAGTCCGGAGACGTTAGCGCGACTTCTTGCATCAATGAATGCTGGCCGCCTTCTGGTTGTCTGTGGTGCGGGCCTTTCGATGGCGCCGCCGAGCAGCCTGCCGTCGGCTCGTACCGTCGCGGAACGGTGCTTCGACAAGTACCGGCTTGAAGTCGATCCTGGGTGCGATATCGGTCTGCGCGATAACCTTGAAGCGCTGGCCGAGCATTTTGCCGCCACAAACACGCTCCAATCTGTTTTCATCGACCATCTGGTGCCTTGGGACTCATTCGTTCGACCGTCCAACGCCGGCCATGCCGCCATCGCGGATTTTCTGGTAACGCGGGCGGCCGCAGCAGGCATATCAAGCAACTACGACATCCTAATAGAACGCAGGGCCTGGGATTACGGAGCCGCCTTCCGCGGCTCCCTCGACGGCGACGAGGCCAACGTCGATGCCGTGCGTCGGTCGCCGCTCCTGAAGTTTCATGGTTGCGCGCAACGCGATCCTGCTTCGACGGTCTGGGCGCCCTCCCAGCTTGAAGACCCGGTCATTTCGGCCCGCATCGAGCGAAGCAAGACGTGGATGGCAGCCAATCTGCGACAGAAGGATTTGCTTGTCATCGGCTTCTGGTCCGACTGGGAATACCTCAACGCCGTAATCGGTGGTGCTCTGGTGGACGTTCAACCGCTCTCTGTCACCGTCGTCGATCTTTCTCCGACCGACGCTCTGGAAGAGAAAGCGCCGCAACTCTGGCAGATCGCGCATGCCGAGAACGTGCATTTCGAACATGTTCGCGAGTCGGGCGCCGATGTCCTCGATGAACTGAGACGGACGTTCTCAACGAACTACCTTCGCCAGGTGCTGGCGGCCGGAAGAGCCGTCTTCGAAGCGTCGACGGGCGTCCAGTGCGATCCCGGCTGGCTCGAGGTTGCCGTTTTCGACAGCGAGACCCTGTATGGGCTGCGCAGAGATGCCGAAGGCGTTCCTGCCGGGCAGCCCGCCACCCGGATCCGCCCGGGCAATGTAGAGGCCTTGGGATACTTCCATCTGTTGCTGCGTCAGGCCGGGGCGACGCAGCGTCCAGGCGGCTACGATTTAAACGGTCGCAGCATCCGGGTGATCAATGGAGCTGAAGCGGTTCTTGGCTCGCTGCGGGCCAAGTTCATCGAACCGCCCGTTGCTGTCACTTCTGACATTGTCGTCGCGGTGGGTGCCACCGATCTCGGCCTTCCCAGCAATGTCGTCAGGGGTGGTCGAAGCGGTGACCTCATACGCCCCGATGCCGCCGGAAATTGGTTAGACCTTAATGGTGCAAGAGCGGAGCTGAACATCTAATGGACATCTCGACTCAAGCCGAAATCGTGCTCCGCAACGCACATTATGAAACCTGGTCCTGGTCTGGTCAGAACGGCCCAGTGACATGTTTCGAGAGCGCTGCAATCATGGGCTTTGTACATGTCTTCGAAAGTGCCGAAGCGCTTATGTCCGGGTGGCAGACCAGTCAGAAGATCGCGCTGGCCCGTCACGCTGCCTCGCTTCGGGGTGCGGGCACCAAGGCATGGAACGTCTATTCGGTGTTCCTAACCGCTGATCGCGCGCCTTTGCTCGCTCGAGCCATTGAACGGATCGAAGAGGACTTCACGCTCACCCGCAAGATCGCTCGGACGTCCATAACGACGGCTGAAGACCTGGAAAGGTCGCTCCTTCCGTTGATGGCAATCCGATCGCAACCGATGCTGGGCGCTTCGAACTTCGAGGACCGGCTTCGCAGTCGATTGAAAGATGTGCCAGCCGACGCCGTTACGGCGTTCCTGAACGACACGCCCGCGTCGGATGTCGCCCGTATTCTGGGGGCCAAGTCATGAGGCTCGACTATGTGGAGGTTTGCGGCTTCCGCGGCTTCCGAGACAAGGTTCGGATCGATTTCGGCGGTGGCTTCACGGTGATTACGGGCCGCAACGGCGTCGGCAAGAGCACGCTTTGCGATGCGGTCGAATTTGCCATAACCGGCCTGATCGAAAAATACACCGTCGAAAAGGCGGCCAAAGAGACCCTCGCTGACTATCTCTGGTGGCGCGGTGCAGGAGTTCCGAAGGCATACTATGTTACGGCCTCGTTCATCCGCGACGATGGCGAGCCATTCACGGTCACGCGTACCCGCGAAGGCGGCGCCGATCGGACTCGAGAGGAAATCGAGGCAGCCTTGTGCAGCGGGCCTGCGCCCGACGACGCGCTGGGGCAACTGACACGCACATCCATCATTCGCGACGAATGGATCGCCGCGTTAAGCCTGGATTTGTCCGAGACCGACCGCTTCGATCTCGTCCGCTCTGCGCTCGGCGCGCTTGAAGGATCGGAAGCTGCCGCAAAAGCCAAGGAGGTGGTGACCGCGGCGGACGCCACGCACAAACGCAACGAATCCACCTATGAAACCGCACGTGCGCGGTTGGGTGAACGCCTGACCCAGCAGTCAGAGATACAAACTTCGCTTAGCCGCTCGGGTGATGTCACGGCCGCTTTGGCAACGGTAGCCACCGCCGTTCCCGATGCTCCAGCGGAGATAATCGCACGCCTTGAGGCCGCTCGAGGCGCTCTTGCTGACGGGCGCACTCGAGCCGCTCGAATGACCGAAGCGGTCGAGGCCGGGCGAAAACTCCTTGCGCTCCAGCAGACCTTCAATGCACCGGATGCCGTGGCGGTGCGTCAAAGCGCGATTGCGGAGCTGGAAACTGCAAGAGAGGCAAAGGATATGGCCTACGAGGCGGTCGCCGCCGCCGAGGCGCTACTGGCGCGAGAAGAGGATGCTGATGCAGTGGCAGCCTCACTCGCCATTCTGGTCGAGCATGGCGAGAGCCTTGGGGTTCATGACGAACACTGCCCCCTATGCGCTGCCCGAAGAACGTCTGAGGAATTCGCCGCGGGCCTTGCAGCCGCGCGGCGGCGCATATCGAACCTTTCCTCCGGCGTACAGGAGGCGCGGAGGACTTTGGCTGCGGCCAGTGACGAGGCCCATGAACGCTCCACGACCTTCGCTACGGCGGAGGCAGACGTCCTCGCTCACCAAGCCGAGGAGCACACCTTACGGGAGGCAGAAAAAACACATGCGGCTTTCCTCGATCGCTGGAATATAGACCAACGCTTCCTGAACGACCCCAATGGCCTCGAAAGTCATCTCGAAGCCGAACGCGACAGATTGATCAACCTCGAAAGGGCATTGCTCGTGCTCGAGGCGTCCCAATCGATTTCCCGCATGGCGTCGGTCGAGAAAAATATCGAAGGATTGCGCGAGGAACTCGACAAGCTCGCCGATGCTGTCAGCCAGTCGCAGGCCGCTGCATCCTTCGCCCGCGATATCGAGCGGTCAGTCAAACGTGTCAGCGCCGAGATCATTGACGAGCGACTGGCCCAGATCAGCCCCTTGCTCAATGAACTCTACCAGCGTCTGCGTCCGCACGCGGATTGGCGGACCATCGAGTATAGCATCCGCGGTGATGTAAAACGCTTCCTGAGCCTGAAGGTAGGAGATGGTCTGAACCCTCAGTTCGTGTTCAGCAGCGGTCAGCGACGCGCGGCGGGGCTGGCGTTCTTGCTGTCCGTTCATCTGGCCCGCGCCTGGACCCCGTTCCGCTCCCTCCTTCTTGATGATCCTGTCCAGCACATCGACGACTTTCGAGCCCTCCATCTCGTTGAGGTGCTTGCCGCGCTCCGCCTCGATCACCGTCAGATCATCTGCGCGGTCGAGGATCCGGCCTTGGCCGATCTACTTTGCCGACGCCTGGTCAGCACGACCGACGAGCCCGGCCGCAGATATGACATCGAACTTGGGCCTGAAGGCGCGACAAGCGTCGTGACTGCTGAGGATGTTCCACCTATGCCAGTTGGCGTATTGCGCGGCGGGCTCCAGGTTGTCGGTGGGACCTGAAGTGAAAACACCAGACCTCCGATGAAATACATCGCTGGTGTACTAACTGTACTTCCCTACCCAATCTGGCGCGGCACCAACAGGGAATTTCCATTCCAAGCCAGTTTTGGCCTTCAACCGGCCGAGGATTTTCTGGAGGCGTTCGTGCATATGCGCGTCCAGGAAGGTGACGAGCTCTTCCCACTCGTTTCTGCCTCCCACGTAAAAACCCAATCTCGCCCCCAAGTTTACACGGACTTCCGTGTCGTCAACATCGATCTGGATACCGCTGCCAATTGTTTCATGCCCGCCATTATGGGCATAACGCTGATGGCGGATCTCGAGTATGTCATCGTGAACCGCCCGAAGATGGACAGGTATATTATCCCTGGAAACTCCGCTCCCACCATTTCCGCTTACGAACAGACGCGAGTAAGTCACCACAAACGCTGTCGTCAGCATTTCCTGCTCCATGACAGCTTCCATAGTCGCATCGAATTTAGCGGTCCGCAGCCGATGATAGATGTAGCTCAGGCTTGATGTCGTGGGGATCGCGTTGGCCAGCCGGACGAGTTTTTTGATGTCTCTGTCTGCGATTTGCAACATGTCGCTACCTTGCTGCTTACGCGCCTCAAAGGCATCGCGATATTCCGGCGGCAGGTGCTTAAAGAGCTCTTCGGGAATATAAACGTAATCATCATCTTCCCAAATTGTCGGCGGTAAATTTTCCATATCGAGAAACCTCTAAGTAAGGTAGCTGCGAGTCACTCTAGCGTTGTTCTGGTTCAAAAAGTTGCACGATCGAGCAAGACCCGACAACGAAGCGTCGGCCACGTCGTCGCCTCAACCCACCACGCATGGCCCCTCGCATCACCACACCGTCTCGAATTTCTTGAGCAAAGACGTCGCGAGGTCTGGTCCTTCCAGATAGAGGCCGATTTCATCCAGCGGATTGTTTTCCAAACCCGATTGTGATCCCCAATTCAAACTGCTGACGACAACATGGTCGCTGTCCCAAGCCAAAAACTTCGCATGTAGCTGTGGATCGGGCACACCAGTGACCTCAACTATGCCGTTAAGCCGCTCTCGATGTTTCGAGATGTGACCGCGTTTCACCGGGCCAGAACGGCGCGAATAGTAAATCCGGACATCGCTCAGCCGCCGGCCTGCAACCTCGGCTGGGTCGAAAAGCGCCGGCACCATGTTTGCACCCATCTTGTTCGTACAACAGACAAAGCGTTGTTGCGCATCATGGGCGGCGACGCGAAGCAGACGTTCATGATCAGCGGCATGTAGAATCGTCAGCTTAGCAGCCGGGGGCTGCGCTTCCCTGGAGGACGACAGCATATTTCGCTGACGCCGGAGTTCGGACCCCATGAACTGCAGCGTTTCCACGGATCGGCTAGCATTAGAGAGTTTGGAGACAATTTCGCGGAGCAGATCAAGCCCTTCCGCCACCGCATTGGGTTCTCTGAGCTCTGCCGACACTTCGACGGCCGAGAACGGGGAGTGGAGCCAATTGCACGATCCCATCAGCACGATCGCACCATCGTGACCATCGTCGGCGACGAGAAACTTTGCATGACTGTCGACAGGATCCCTCTGCACCTGAAGATATCCCCTAGTCAGCCTCGCGGCCGATAGACGGACAAAGATTTCCTGCATGGCCGCAGCGTTCTTCGCGCGATCAAGCGAAGTACCGAAGAAAAGATGACATCTGACACCTCGCCTGCACGCATCTTCCAAGGCGCGCAAAATGCGTTCCCGGCGTTCCCTGCCTTTTTCGTCGGATAGTGAGGCCACGAAAGTGGATAGGACAAAGATGTTGGATTTGGCCGCCGCCACAATCTGCTCGAAGCGCTGCAAATGCTGTTCAGCACCGACGATTAGCTGATCGGCGTCAAAACGCGTCTCAATGGTTACGGACCGCCCGGGCGGCGGCGTCGTAGTCTTCGGTAGAATACCAGTCTTGACCGTTTCCTTGAGCGCTTCGACAAGTTGATCGCTTGCTCCTTGCGGAAAGACGCCAGCGCCGATCTCGTCGAGATTAAGCACGAGAAATCTTGGCTCTAGGAAGGAACTATTCGCCTGCACGCCGCGTAGCCATTCACCTGGCCTAAGCAACCCTACCATGAATTCATTGACACGCCGCATCATCGAGTATTGCGTCTCTGGCGGCTCACCTTGTGGAAACGCAATGATCGCTCCTTTGGCAGGAAGTTTGGTGACGGGAATCGTATCAACATCCCTAGTCCTGAAAACGGACAGCCCGACCTTCTCGTAGACGACGCTGATGCCGATTTCGCGATCGGTCGAGCGCTCAGGAAGCGCGCGCCCTGTGCGGATGAAATCATGACCGACGCCGCTGGTGGACAGTACAGGTTTCGGTGACAGCCGGACCTCGACAAGTCCGAATTGCATGAGTCGGGCCACGGTCGAACCGACGACCTGTCGAGGGATTTTGAGCGTTTGGGAGACATCATTGATCGTGCCCGGGCTTCGGTCGAGTGACAGTAGGATCATTTCCTCGACAGGGCTCCATCCCCAAGTCCGCTGAACGATGCCTGGTGCCCGATAATGCCATGACGGGATGTATATGTTGTTCACCGGCAGAACCTCCCCTGCTGATCGATGGGGATGACGGTGACGCCCCTGCCGACGTCCGGAAAGTCGGTCTCGGACAAACGGTCGATTTCGTCCAACATCGTTCGCAGAAAGCCGAGTTCATCGTTGACCGCATCCGGATCGATCCCCTCCACGGCATTGCGGATAAACTGCCGGCTGGTTGCGAGGACCAGCTTCTGCTTGGCGCGACTGAGTAACACGTTCAGACGTTGAGGGTTCTTGATGAAGCCAAGGGCTCTCGAGCCCACTAGGACGTTGTTGCGCACTAAGCTGGCAACCACCAAATCTGCCTCACCGCCCTGGAAACTGTCGCTCGTGTAGACGAACTTTCCGTCACCTCGCGGGCTGGCGAATCCAAACAGCGTGCCTGCGGTCACATCGATCTGAGGCTTGAGTAGTCGTTCGAGGTGATTGACCTGGGCCAGATACGGGGATAGTACCACGAGCGTTGGCACCCTGGTATCGTGGGCAATAACAGGCCGCAGCTTCGCCACCGCGGCCAACAACGCGGTTGCCTCAACCTCGTTGCGATAAGAGCGTTTAGCGTTTTGCTCGAAAGATCGTCTTTTGACCACGCTCAGCGAGGGTAGGTCCAGAAGCACGATTGGAGAAGCGGGAAATCCGTCGATGCACTCTACGGTTTGCTTGCGAGCCTTCACCCGTTGCGAAGAAACCAGTTGTCTTTTGTAGAACGTGTTGGAAACCAGGTCGGATATGGCGGGATGCATCCGGCTCTGTTCGCGCAGCGTGTTGACGATTGAGCTTGGGCGTCCGGTGTTGCCCGTCCTGACCTCTTCTCGCTCGGCAATCGTTCTGAAAGGCTCTTCAAGTCGAGACGCGATGGCGAGAACATCGCTGAGCAGTAAGGGATCTGTCTTCAGCGCCTCGAGAGCGAACTCGACCTCGCTCGGCAGGTCGGAGATCGCCGCGAGCTTCTCCTTGGCATCACGCAAAAGTTCGGTAGCCCGCGTGGCATCGTAGAATTTTTGACGATCCGTTGCGTCGAAGGGCGACAGCTGATTGTGGTCGCCGATCATCACCCTGCGGTTACCCAGGAGTAGAGCACCGATCAGTTCGGCGCCGTTAGCGCGCGCAGCTTCCTCAATGAACACCCAGTCGAACTGCTCGCCATCGGCAATCATCTCTTCAAGAATATGCGATGATGTGGTGGCAAGTGTCACATCAGATGAGCGGAGCATCAAATTGTCGGTGTCGCGCAGGGCGCGGTCGGCGATCGACTCCTCCGACGTATCAACCGGTGTGATCGCTTGGATGATCTGGTTGAGTTGGTTCGCCATGATTGCTGCGTTGGCCGGGTCCGGTTTGGACACGGAGCGCAGCAAGGAATGCGAGCTCCGCCGCAGCGTGCTCTCTTTTTCGCTGGAGCGGGATCGCTCGACGCGAACGATGATGGTGGTGTTGGTCGGGAGGAACTTGCGAAGCTCGTCTTCCATGTGGACAAGCGTCTCATGGTTCTGAGCGGACACCAGGATTCGAGCATCGCGGGTTTTATGCAGGATGCTCTTTACAAGATGCGAGATCAAAAAGGTCTTGCCGACACCGGGCGGCCCGACAACCACATTGATGGATCTCCCGCCTACGATCGATTCCCATGCATCGATTTTGGTTCGTTCCATGTCGGCGTCGGCAGGGGGCGCACCGGGGGTCGCGATGTCGCGCAATACCTCATCCATCGCAACCTGCGCCGGATCATCCAATGCTCTCAGGAGCTCGACATTCGACCTCGCAGCGACGATATTCTGGAGCCTCCGGCGGATGGCCCGCTCGGCACCCGTGTCCCTGCGAGGCCTAAGGAAAAGCCGCTGTCCTGTGCTGATCGGCAGGTTGGTTCCGAATGCGAACGCAGTTTTCCCTTTGATAAGGCCGCTGCCCTCGTAGTTGAGTTCAGGCACACGTTCGCGCCCAATGGCGAGGCGCGCCGTTTGTGACAACGTCCAGTTCGCTTTTCCGTCGTCGTGTTTCAGTTCGCGCCTGAGGGCGTCAGCCGCCGGGCGCAGTCCCATTGTCTCACGCTGGGTATCACGCTCGGCGTCATCGCTTGGCGTCACCCACACGACGTTTGATTCTGCCTCGTGTGCGGTCAGCACATCGACGGGATAGAGTCGAAACTGTTCCCTCAAGAGCGTGAAGGCTTCAAGGAGGATAAGAGCAAACCATATTGGAACATCGGCTGTGCTCTCGGCAGAGCGGACAGGCGCAAGGAGATCGCGCCAGCGTTTGGCGCCGGGCCCGAGGTTTTGAACCCGCTCTTCGGCGCCGGCGCGATTCCTAGAGAGGTGCAGTCGATGAACGATGTCGACCGCGCCTTGTATCCATTCGTTTGCGCGACGCAGGTGCGCTCCTTCAATCATCCCGACGGAGTCGCTCACAATCCGCACATTGTAGATAGCAAGGTCGGTCATGAGACGTGCAGTGTCCTGTCCGCCAGGGATGAGGCGGACACCGGCCGAGAGCAGATCGTCGGCGACAAATTGCATGATGGCTGCCCCATCCGCTGCGGGTATCGTGCCGGAAGACAGTGCCGGCAAATCGCTCTGAACCACGCCCCTCGACGGATAAAGAACCAGTTCCCCATCAGAGCTCGAACCGACCCTATCCAGTTCAACCACGACGTTTCGCAACTCATCGAGGACGACCGAGCCATCGAAGAGTTGGAATTGCGGTGGACTGGCCAGCCGCTCCAGCATTCGGCGCTCGACAGAAAGAAGTGCAGGAGGGTTGTCATCCTCAAGACCGATAATTGAACCGGCAACCGCAGCCAAGTCGATCCAGTCCTGTCGGAAGGACACCGCGGCGGAGCCCCGAAGCAGGTGTCCCGACTCTCCCAGATCGCCGTCTGCAATATGAACGCATGACTCGACGCCCCCGAGCCGATAGTCGGCACTATCGTCTCTGTGCGAAAATATCGCATTCAGACTGACGCCACCGTGCACGATACCTGCGTCGTGGCATAGGGTCAGCGCTTCCGCAACGCGGAGTATATTCCGCCAGAAGACACCACGACTTGCACTCGTTAGATAGCGTCCCTCTTTTGTCCGCCGGCGATGTGATGCTCCGGAAATCGGACTACCGGGATCCAACATGACAATAGCGAGTTCGTGCTCATCTTCCGCGATTTCGAGCACCTCAACGAGGACATCTTGAGCACGTCGTGACGATAGCACACGCCGAATTCGCCTTAGCCCGCGGGCGACAATCGCTCGCAAATCGTCATCGAGCGCCGTGCCCGTCTTCTTGAACAAGCGCAGGAGGTACTTTTCGCCGTCCGTGATGCTGACAGCGGTTCGAAGGTGAGAGTCCCATCCCCCTGTCAGACGCGCAAATGAGTCCTCCGCAAATGTGAATCGTGAATCTAGCGGTGAGTTACTCTTCTTCTTAACAGCAGTCATGTAGTCCAAGCCCGTGAATACTTGTCTGCATAGCAGATTCGTATCCGCTTTGCCGTACGAATTGGCAAAGGCTCGAGGTTAGACGACGGGCCGATAGCCGATTGCCAACATTATGCTTTTCGGTTTCCAGTCCTCACAATGGGGAGAGATGGTTTCGGCCATCTCTCCCCCGCGACCGCCGCCTGCGCATGGCAGGACCGGCGCGCTCGCAAAGCGACCAATAGCCCTCACTGTCAAAACGGCCACATCCGCCTCGCTCGCCGCGCAGCCCGGCCATGCTCGCCGGCAGCCGCCCCCCTCTCTGCCGAGCGCTCACGCGCCCCCGGGAGGCATGTCGGAGACATGCCTCCGGCATTAACGGAGAAAGGATTGGAACAATGGCAAGGACAGCTAAGAAGACGAAGGCCCTCACTGTTGCAACTTCGGACAAGGTTGCGGCCGATGCGGAAATGCGCGATGCCGGAGAAGCGGCGACGGACGTGATGGTGGCATCGCCCGCGCTGGATGCGGCCAGCACGGCGGCGGAAGCCGCAAATGGTACGGAAATGGAGACCGTAGCGGACACCGTAACCGGCAGGGAAGTTCTCATTCCGCTTAACAAGCTCAAGAAGTCGCCCCGCAATGCGCGCAAGACCCCGCACAGCGAGGAGACCGTCGAAACCTATGCGGCCAGCATCGCCGCTAAGGGTATCCTGCAAAACCTAGTGGTGGAGCCGGAGCTTGATGCGTTGGGAGTGCCGACCGGATTCTATTTCGTGACCATCGGCGAAGGCCGTAGGCTGGCGCAGATGCTGCGGGCAAAGCGCAAGGAAATCAGGAAGACAGAGGCCATCCGTTGCGTCATTGACACCGCAAACGACCCGTTCGAGATCAGCCTTGACGAAAACGTATCGAGGACCAGCCTCTCGCCCGCCGATCAGTTCGAGGCTTTCCTTCAACTCTCGCAGGATCGCGGATGGGGTGCGGAGGAAATCGCCGCCCGCTTCGGCGTCACCGCCCATGTGGTGAAGCAGCGGCTCAAGCTCGGCGCGGTCAGCCCGAAGCTGATGCAGGTCTACCGCGACGGCGAACTGACCCTTGAGCAGTTGCAGGCATTCGCGATCACTGACGACAACGCACGGCAGGAGCAGGTTTATGCGGGTCTCGGCTATAATCGCGAGCCGTGGATCATCCGCCGTGACCTGACGCGGATGCATGTGCAAGCGAATGATCGCTTGGCCGTCTTTGTCGGGCCGGAAGCCTATACGGAAGCAGGCGGCGCTATCGTCCGCGACCTCTTCACCGAGGATCGCGGCGGATACTATGACGATCCCGCATTACTGGACCGACTTGTCCTCGAAAAGCTGGAGGGCATCGCCGCCGAGGTACAGGCAGAAGGCTGGAAATGGGCGGAAGCCTCCATCGACTTCCCGCACGCCCACGGCTTTCGCCGCGTCTATCCGCATCCGGTGGGGCTTTCCGAGGAAGATCAAGCCGCCCATGCCGCTGCACAGGACGAGTTCGATCGCCTGACGGGGGAGTGGGAAAACACGGACGACGATCTTCCCCCGGACGTGGATGAGCGCTTCGCGGAGCTTGAAGTGGAGATCCAGCGCATCGACAGCCTGCGCCATGCCTATGACCCGGACGAGATCGCGCGCGGCGGCGCATTCGTGGTGTTGAACCATGACGGAACCGCCCGCATCGAACGCGGCTTCATTCGTCCCGAGGACGAGGCACCGGAGCCGGAGAAAGACGCGGACGGCGAAACCGTCATCGACGGCATGCGCGTCAACGCCGATGGCGAGATCATCGAGGATAGCAACCATGACGAGGATGGAAACCATGTTTCCGCGCTCGATGCCGAGGATGAGGACGCAGAGAACGACGACAGGCCCATTTCCGACCTCCTCACCCGCGATCTGACCGCTCACCGGACGCTTGGCCTTCGCCTCGCGCTTGGCGAGCAGCCGGACATGGCCGTGATCGCCGTCACCCATGCGCTCGCCGTGCAGACCTTTTATCGCGACGCAAACGCTCATGCCCTCGAAATCCGCCCGAGCAGTGTGCAGCTTGGCGGGCATTCGGACGGCCTCGAGGACATGGCGGCGGCGAAGCTTCTGGCGGACCGCCATTCCGGATGGGCTTCGGACATGCCGCAGGACGTGGCCGACCTTTGGGACTTCATCGCCGCTCTCGACCCCGTGAGCGTCATGGCACTGTTCGCGCATTGCGCCTCGCTGACCGTCAATGCCCTCAAGCTGCCGTGGGAGAACCACAAGCGCCGCGCCCATGCGACCGCCGACAGGCTGGCGACGGCGCTGGTGCTGGACATGAGCCAGCACTGGACACCGACCGTCAGCACCTATCTCGGTCGCGTCACCAAGGCCCATATCCTTGCGGCCGTACGGGAAGCCGTTGGCGACGAGGCGGCGGAACGCATCGCGGCCATGAAGAAGCAGGCGATGGCGGAAGCTGCCGAGCGGCTTCTTGCCGGAACCGGATGGCTCCCGCCGCTGCTGCGCACTGAGCGGCCCGCGTGGCTGGACGCACCAGAGGTGGAAGCTGATGCCGATGCGGTTGCAGAAGCCCTGGAGGTGGCCGAGCCGGATTCGACCGACGCCGCAAAACCGGAAACGGTGGACCTTGGCACCATCGAGGGCGGCAACGCGGTAGAGGAAAGCGAAACCTTCAACGTCGCCGCCGAGTGAACCGTCATGGCCGGAACCGCGTCAGTGGTTCCGGCCAATCTTCTGACAACAGCGAGGGCAAGTCCGGCCGCGCCAGCGCGGCCGGAACCCTCGACCGCACGACAGGACCAAGACCCATGAGAAGCTATTTCGAGCAGCGGGCGATGCTGGCCCGCCTGGAGGCGGCGCGCGCGGAGACCGAGCGCCGCATCGCCATCATAGAACGGCAGATCGCCGTGCGCGCCGAGCGCATGACAACCAGCAGCCGCGTCAAAGCCCGCCAGTTCGGCCATGCCTCGACCACCGGGACACGCGTCGACGAGCGTGATGTTCAGGCGAATATCGCAGCGCTTCGCTTCGAGCGGCGCGGCGAGATCGAAGCGCTCGACCGCAAACTGGCACGGCAGGCTGGTGCCGTCGCCGCCTTTCGTGTTCGCTATAGGATCGGCGAGCCGGAGCGGGAGGCAGCGTCATGACACGGCGATTTCCCCGCACCGAACCGCTGATCCCCGACGATCTGCGCGACCGCCTCATCGAGAACGGTCGTACCGGCGAAGTTCACGACGGCTTCGATCCGTTCCCGGTCGTTAAATTGTTCACGCCGGACGCGGCGGCGACGTGGCTGTTGACCGAAGCTATTCCCGAAGGCCCTGACATAAGGCTGTTCGGGTTGTGTGACCTCGGTTTTGGCAGTCCCGAACTCGGCTATGCCATGCTCAGCGAGATCGAGGATGTGCGCGGCAGCCTTGGCCTGCCAGTTGAACGCGACCTGTATTTCAAGGCCGAACACCGGCTCAGCACCTACGCGAAGATCGCCCGCCACGCCGGCATGATCGTCACCTGAAACCACGAACCGGCGCTGCAACCTTTGCCGCGCCGGTTCGCCCTTTCAGCCCCGCAGGAAACGAGATGGGGATGATTCCACTCCTGACACGCTGCGCTCTCCAACCCTGCGCCTTGCCGTCGCACTTGTTTTCGCGATCCCCGCCGCCATCGCGGGTTATCCCCTTGTGCATGGTGCGACGCGTGAAGCCGTTTCCTCCGAACTCTGGCGACAGGTCTTCTGCATAGCAGGCGGTGCCTGCACCGGGATGTCTGCCTTGGCGCGACTTGCGAACTACCCTTCATCGGGCGGCGACTAAGTGCCATCTGCCAGAACCACTGCAGATCTGCAGATTTATCGCGCGGGACGTCCGTCATATTCAAGCTGCTGTATTCGAGACCTTGGAGACAGCGACGATGAGTGAACCCTGCATAATCTACACCTACACGGTCCATCGCGACGACCCGGACTTTGATCGCTGGGAACATGTCGACTTTCCGGATGGCATACCGACGATCCAGATCGAAAGGATCGAGACGCTACCCATCACACAGGATTCCTTGCTGCTATTGCTCAACAAAGGGTTCAGGCCCTTCATCACCGACTATCACATCCTGGAAATCATAGCCGATGACTTTGGGTCTATGGGTGGCTGACGGGCGTCTCCTTCGGGCCGGGCTCGCGGTCTTCACCCATTGGGGCTATGATCTCTGACGCAAGGGTGGCGGCGGACATCTCGCCCGGAAAGCCAGCGCCTCCACGAAACTCGGCCGATTGGGTGTTCAGTTGACGGCACAGCGGCAGGGACCAGATCAGCGCCAGTTCCTCGGTGTCCGCCCCGAACCTGCCTGCATGGAGACGATCGGAGCGGGCAAGCTCGGATCGTCCAGCTTCACCAAGAGGTAGGCATTGCCTAGCCCCGGCAGACGTCTCCTTCCACACTGCACTGAACACGGCGGTTCATAAGGGCGAATTACTGGCGAAAGGAGTGGGCGTTTCGGTTGCCGACCTCGATATCGGCGGGGAACATCATAGATATGACGTTGAGGTAAGGGACTTGCGTGGCGCGCTGGCAAAGCCGTTGTCGGTGCTCGATGAGAAAGCGCTGAACAAGCGCAGCCATCTTGAATTCCTTTCTCCTTCCGACCAAACAGCACCCAACGCGAACTCGATTGATCAGGTCTGACCGAAGACCGGCGACGCAAAGCGCCGCCTCGATCTCAATCCCGCAACGTCCGCCGCCCTCTTTTTTCCGCCACCGGCCTGAAGGCCGGCTTTGCAGCGCGAAGCAAAAAAGCGTTCGCCGGCCGCCCTCCACTTCATTCCGGCCCATGAAGGGTGCGGGCCGATCGTCCCCGGTCAATCGACCATCATCGAGATCGCGATGGGCGCGGTCCGATCAACAGAAGGAAATTCAAGATGGCTACGATCGGCACTTTCTCCCGCACCGAAAACGGCTTCTCCGGCGCTGTGAAAACCCTCAACCTCAACGTCAAGTCGGTGAAGTTCTTGCCCGTCGAGGGCGAAAACGAAAACGGCCCCGACTTCCGCGTGCTCGCCGGAACCACCGAATTCGGAGCGGCTTGGAAGAAGCAGTCCGACAAGGGCAATTCCTACCTCTCGGTGAAGCTGGACGATCCGAGCTTCCCCGCTCCGATCTATGCGAGCCTGGTCGAAACGGAGACCAAGGAACTGGCGCTGATCTGGTCACGCCGCCGCGCCGCCAA
Organism: Agrobacterium sp. 22-214-1; assembly: GCF_053522465.1. NCBI lineage: Bacteria > Pseudomonadati > Pseudomonadota > Alphaproteobacteria > Hyphomicrobiales > Rhizobiaceae > Agrobacterium > Agrobacterium sp. 22-214-1. The sequence goes on from NZ_JBNWCK010000002.1 coordinate 315,788, forward strand.
CTGAACAGGCAATCGGCTGAGCCCCGCGAAAGCGGGGCTTTGCCATGCTCATGTCCGCCGCCATCAGAGAATACGGAGCGCTGCGCGCGCTTTGTCATGATCGGCTGCGGCCTGAGACTTGCCGATCAAAGGGGAAGCCAAGGGAAACTTTTCCCCTTTCTCCCCTCAAACGCCGCCGGCGCAGTGGCAGGTCCGCCGGTTCGCAGAACAGCCGACGATCCTCATGCTTCCGATCCTCTGCATTCCGTCCTGCTCACGCTGGCAGGCCGGCCATGCTCGCCGGCATTTGCCCCCTCCCATCCCCGCGCGCTCTCGCGCCCCCGGAAGGCATGTCGAGGACATGCCTTCGGCATCAACGGAAAGGAGCAAGGACCATGAATTATCATCTCGCCACACGGTTTGGCCGCAACAGCCACCAGATCAGCGGCCGCGAAGCCCTCGACAACGAAGCGCTTTATCGGCACGTCCCATCCATCTTTGCCCGCGAAGCTCACGACAGCCGTTCGGAGCGTTACGTTTACGTCCCCACCATCGACATCGTGGAGGGGTTGCGCCGGGAAGGATGGTTTCCGTTCTTCGCCGTGCAGGCGGTTCCCCGCGACGGCGACCGCATGGGCCACGCAAAGCACATGCTGCGCTTGCGCCGTGATGACGGCATCGGCAAGCCCGAGGCGGCGGAAGTCATCATCGTCAACAGCCATGATGGAACGAGCAGCTACCAGATGTTTGCGGGAATGCTGCGTTTCGTCTGCACCAACAGCCTTGTTGCGGGTGAGCGGTTCGAAGAGGTTCGCGTCCCCCACAAGGGCAATATCCAGCATGATATCATCGAAGGCGTCTATACCGTCGCGGAGGACTTTCCGCGCCTCATCGATGCCAGCGAGACGATGAAGGAAATCACGCTTTCGGAGGATGAACGCCATGTACTGGCGGAGGCGAGCCTTGTCGCGCGCTATGGCGAGGAAGAAAGCCCGATCTGCCCGGACCAGATCATCCAGCCGCGCCGCCGCGAGGATGCCGGTAAGAGCCTCTGGACCTCCTTCAATCAAATTCAGGAGCACTTGACGAAAGGCGGGCTACACGGGCAGCGACGGAATTCCGAAGGCCGCATCCGGCGCAGCCAGACCCGCGCTATCAACGGTATTGACCAGAACGTCACCCTTAATCGTGCCCTTTGGACGCTGGCAGAAGGGATGCAGCGTTTGAAGATGCGATAACCGCACCATCGTAGAGCCGGAAAGCCGGCTCTACGGATTTCCGCTTTTCAGGTTTTGTGCCTTCCCAATTTTTACGCCGATCCGGCTTCGCGGCTGCGCGCCAACGCGGCCGCCGCTCGCCGGGCTCCGCCCGGCTCGCGATACAAGGGCACCACAATTGTGACTGTAGCACCTCGTGGCCGAATCGCCTGAAGCCGCGATCCGGTCTAAATGCGGGGGACAAGACGTTTATGGGTGGTATTCTCCCAAAGAACGATTATTATCATCGTAGTTCTGGCTTCTGCGCCGCGACTTGTGGCGGTGATCCCCTTCATGATCACCGCCCGTCAGTCACGGGCCGCACGAGCGTTGCTTGGCTGGAAACAGGAGACGCTTGCCGACAAGGCCCAGGTATCGTTAACCGCACTCAGACGCCTCGAATCCGAGAATGGTCTGCGTGTCTATGAATCAACCCGCGATCAGGTGCGGCGTGCGCTTGAGAGCAATGGCATCGTCTTTCTGACCACGGACAGGGGAGAAGGCGTGATGATCATGGATAACAGTAGTCTGTCGAATTCCGGAAAGCGGTCGTGAACATTGGCGCGTTTCGTCGTTTTCAAGCTACTTGACGTCGCCTGTGCAAACTTCATTCGACCACGACGTCATCATCCTGGCATGCATCCACTCGACAATGATGGTCGTTCACATATTGCCCGATGACAGATATAGATTTCCCGTTTGGGAGGATGAATGACGGAACCGGGATTCCTGGATGAGCCACCGCATAGTGCCGTATTGACGGATTACGACCGGTCTCACATGAAGGTCTATATGCGCGTGCTCGACGCCGCGGCGGACGGTGCTGACTGGCGTGAGGCGGTTTCCATCATTTTCGGAATTGACCCCGACGCGGAGCCTGAACGTGCCCGGCGCGTTCACGACACCCATCTCGCTCGCGCCCGCTGGATGACCGAGCACGGCTATCGGCTGCTTCTTCGCGACGGTCGCCGCTAGACCGAGGCGATGCGCCGGCGGCATCGCCTGGCGCCTCCGCAGGACCTTCCCGCTTGCCTATATCTTGGGCATGGTGCCACTCCACGTTGCGGCACGGGGAAAAAGGATGACGGCAAAGATATCGCGCTGGCGATCCTCGGAAATCTATGACTACCTGGACGACCTCGACTCTCCAGACCTCGCCTGGGAATGGCTCAGGCGTAACATGGACTATCAGAAGGACTACGCCCGCGCCGACAGCCCCTCCCTAAAACGGGAGCTTCGTCGGAAGTGGGGATTGCAGTTTTTTCGTCCCGCCGTCGGTGAATGCTGGAGAGCGTCGCGTGATCTGGTCCGCGGAGGCGGACACCAGCACCGTGTTGCTCACCCAAATGCCCATCGTTCTACCGGCGGCCGGCAATCTCTACTCCGGGCTGCCTGACATTGCCGAGCGCGCGGACGACGACGGAACGCATTTTGTGTTCGAAGCCGGCGGTCAAACGATCCGGCTCCTGCGGCTTGCCGGCATTCCGCCCGAAACGCCTTTGGCGGCGCTCGTGCCGCTCAATGCTGATGGCTTCGACCGCACAGAGGCGATCGACCGTTTGCTGCGCGCCTTGCTGGGACGCGCCGTCCCAGACGACCGTCGCTTGACTCCGCAGCAGAAACGCCGTCATCGGCACATGCTGCAGGCCACCGACGGGCGCATGAACGGCGCCACCTATCGCGATATCGCCGGTGTCATTTTCGGCGTCGATCGCGTCGCCTCCGAACCTTGGAAAACCTCCGCTCTCCGTGATGCCACGACAGCCCTGGTCAAGGATGGGCTTGCGATGATCGCCGGTGGTTATCGCATGCTGCTGCGCCATCGCCGCCGGTCCTGACACTGGCCCGCAGGGGTGAGAAATAGCGCCCCCTAAATTCCCCCTCCCTCCAGCCGATCGATCTTCGCCACCGTAGTCGCAGTCCGCCGCTCCTCACCAGCGGCCACACGCAACGCCACGGAGGCCCGACCCATGCGACCCGTTCTTCCCACCGTCCCGCCGCGCTTCCTGCGCACCAAGGAAGCCGCCGAGTTCCTGAGCCTTTCCGCCCGCACCCTCGAGAAGCATCGTACCTATGGGACTGGCCCGGCCTATCGCAAGCTCGGCGGCCGCGTCGTTTACGCCATTGACGATCTTCAGGCATGGGCCGAGCGCGGCTCCGTCACTTCGACCTCCGATCCTCGTGGCTCCGTATTGCCCGCCAAGCGCCAGACATCCGCAGTCTCGCCCGCCTACGGCGGCGTGCTGCGCCATCGCTGAGGCGGACCCGGCATGCAGCGCCGCCGCCTTATCACCCCCAGCGAGCGCACCACGCTCGATCCGTTCGTCGTGGCGACCGGCGACGCGAAACCGCGCGACCAGCGCGATCTAATGGAACGTCCATTTTTCTCGCTGGCCAAGGCCAAGCGCGTCATCCCGATCCTCTATGAGACCGGTGACGTTCGCGTTGAGGTCCTCGCCGTGGAGCAGCACGGAATGGCGACGATCTGGGACGCCGACGTGCTGATCTGGGCCGCCAGCCAGATCGTCGAGGCCGAGAACCTGGGCCTTCGAACGTCTCGCTTCCTGCGCTTCACGCCCTATCAGCTTTTGACCGCAGTTGGTCGCGAAACCGGCGCGCGTGACTACAGGCTCCTGAAGGGTGCGCTCACCCGGCTGCAATCCACCGTCATCCGCACCAATATACGCCAAGGCGAGAATTGGCGCCGGCACCAGTTCTCGTGGATCAACGAATGGGACGAACTCACCCGTGCCGACGGCCGTGTCGAGGGCATGGAGTTCGTCCTGCCTGACTGGTTCTACCGGGGCGTCATCGATCGCTCGCTGGTTTTGACGATCGACCCGGCCTATTTCAGGCTGACCGGAGGGATCGAGCGCTGGCTGTATCGCGTTGCGCGAAAGCACGCCGGTCGCCAGCCGGGCGGCTGGCTGTTCGACGTTCCGCATCTCCATGAAAAATCCGGCAGCCTGGTGCGTGTCTCCGACTTCGCGCTTCAGCTTCGCCGCATCGTTCTGCGTCAGCCGCTGCCAGGCTACCGCCTCCGGATCGAGCGTGAGGGGCGCCGGGAATTGCTCAGAATTCTTCCCGCCGGCCCGTCACTTGGCCCTGTGGACAAGGCTGTGGAGACACTCGGGACTTCGCACGCAGGGCTATCGGGATTTCGCACGCAGACGGTATCGGGACTTCGCACGCAGAAACCACAGTTAAGCCTCTGGCCCGAAACGACGATTCCGGACCTTAACCTAGAGTCTAATACAGAATCTAACCTTGAAGAGCGCGCGCGCGATGTGGAAAACCTCATCCGTAGCGCGGCAAAAAGTCTGGATGTCGCTTCGCCAAGGGCAAAACCCGGACAGGGATTGCCGGTCAAGCCGGATACGTCTTTCCGTAAATCCTCCTTTACGACCGGGAACACGTCAAGTGTCCGGGCGTCCCGATCCCGCAAGCCGGGGGATGCATCATGATCGTCGCTGTCCTCAATCAAAAGGGGGGCGTCGGCAAGACGACGATCGCCCTCCATCTTGCCGGCGAATGGGCCGGGCGTGGCCTGCGCGTCACCCTGATCGACGCCGATCCGCAGGGATCAGCGCTGGACTGGTCGCAGCAGCGTAGCCATCAGGGAATGCCACGGTCCTTCGGCGTCGTCGGCCTGGCGCGCGACACGCTCCATCGTGAAGCGCCGGAACTCGCCCGTGACGCCGATCATGTCATCATCGACGGGCCGCCGCGTGTCGCCGGCCTTATGCGCTCCGCCCTGCTTGCCGCTGACCTCGTGCTCATGCCGGTGCAGCCGTCGCCGTTCGACGGCTGGGCCTCGGCGGAAATGCTGGCGCTTCTGACGGAAGCGCGCATCTACCGGCCCGAACTTTCCGCCCGCTTTGTCCTCAACCGCTGCGCCGCCCGCACGATCATCGCCCGCGAGACGGCTGAGACACTGGCCGACCATGATCCGCCTGTCTTCGCGACCACAATCGGTCAGCGTGTTGTCTTCGCCGATGCGGCGCAGACCGGGCGTCTCGCTTCGGAGATTGCCGCCGACAGTCCGGCAGCGTGTGAGATTTCGGCGCTTGTATCAGAGATCGACCGGCTCCAGATCGGGAGGACCGTGTTATGACGGGGCTCTCCGAAACCGTTCTGGCTGGCGACTGCCGCGAGCTCATGCCTCGGCACGCCCCGTTCGATATGATCCTCGCCGACCCGCCCTACGGCGACACCTCGCTTGCCTGGGACCGGCGTGTTGACGGTTGGCTGGCGCTTGCCCGCGCGTCGCTTGCTCCGGCCGGTTCGCTCTGGGTCTTCGGTTCGCTTCGATGCTTCATGGCGACCGCCGATCGTTTCGCCGATGCGGGGTTGCGCATCGCGCAGGAGATCGTCTGGGAGAAGCAGAACGGTACCGGCTTCCACGCCGATCGGTTTAAAAGGGTGCATGAACTGGCCGTCCAGTTCTATCCAGCAGAGACACTCTGGCGCGACGTCTACAATGACGTCCAGACGACGCCCGACGCGCTGGCACGGACGGTACGGCGCAAGAAGCGCCCGCCCCACACGGGTCATATCGACGCCGGTCATTATGTCAGCCATGACGGAGGACCGCGCCTCATGCGCTCCGTCATCTACGCACGCAACGCGCATGGCCGTGCAATCCATCCGACCGAAAAGCCGTCCGCGCTCCTCGAAATTCTGATCCGCACAAGCTGCCCGCCGGGCGGTCTCGTCGGCGATTGGTTCGCGGGATCGGGCGGGGCCGGCGAAGCCTGCCGGCTCTCCGGCCGCCGCTATCTTGGCTGCGAGATCGTCGCCGAAATGGCCGCGCGCGCCCGCGCGCGCATCGCCTCCGTGCTGCCGTTTGACGCCGGAGGCGCGTCATGACGGCGCGCACGGAAAAGCGTGGCTTCGCGGCCCGGCCGGGCGACGCAGAAGGCTGGATCAAGGCCGCCGAGCCGACGCCGGCCCGCAGCGGCACATCCATCGCCGCCTTCACCGCGCGCCTCACTATCGACATCACACCCGAGCTGCGCGGCCGCATCAAGATCGCCGCGTTCCGGCGCGGCGTCACCGCCTCCGACATGCTGCGCGAGTTGCTCGAACGCGAATTCCCCGACCGCCAAGGAGACACACCATGACCAACAATGCGGCGCTCCGCATGCGCGGCCACCCGTTGCCGGACGGGCCAGCGCCCTTCACCACGCTCGTAGAACTCACCTGGATCGAGAAGCGGATCGAGAACTGGATAAGATTTGGCCGCGCAAGCTACGATCAGAAACTCGACAAACACAGAAGGCTGGTCGGCTTCTCGCCCGAGATGATCTTCTGCCTCGTCCGCTGGGCCGCAAACGAATACGGCACGATCATCTCGCGCATCGACATCGTGCGTGCCGTCGACCGCGGCGAGCCGTTCCAGACACTTCCGTTTGTCCGCCCCGGCGGTGAGATGCTTCTCAAGATTGGTGGCTGGCCGAAGGTCGAGCGCGTACTCGGGATCATCGATGCGATCGAGGCGCAGGATGTCGAGCCCGCCGAAGTCTCGCCTGATCACTGGCGGCATGTCCATAACCGGATGACCGCCGGCGATGAGCCACGTGCCTACAGCGCCAGCCAGCACAAGGCGTTCCTCCTGCGCCGGAAGGTAGAGCCATGACGCGCCTTGGCTACGTCCTGACAACGTGCATTGCGGCGCTGGGCGCTTCCGCTTCGACAGTCATCCCGACATCCACGAAACTGATCTGGAACGCGACCGCCAGCGCGCCGATCGGCTTCTACACCGTCGAGCTGGCCGAGGCGATCGAGGTGCCCGAACTGGTTGCCGTCCTGCCGCCCGAACCGCTCGCCGAGTTCATGCTTTCGCGTGGCTATGTCGGGCGCGGCGTGCCGCTCCTGAAGCGCGTGCTCGGGTTGCCGGGGCAAAAGGTCTGCCGCATCGGCCGCACCATCACGGTCGATGCAATCGAAATGGGCGAGGCGCTGGAGCACGATCGAATGGGCCGCGACCTCCCCACCTGGCAGGGCTGTAGCGTGATCGCCGAAGGGCAACTCTTCCTCATGAATTGGGAAGTCCGCGACAGCCTCGACGGCCGCTATTTTGGCACGCTTCCCGTGTCGGCGGTCATCGGCCGCGCCGTCCCTCTCTACACCGACGACGGCGATGGCCGCTTCGTCTGGCGTGCCCAAACACGTTGAAGGGCGCACTGGCACCTTCCATCCACTCGCAACAGAAGGAGATACCCCATGGCCAATATCGGCGCATTCCAGAAAACAAAGATCGGTTATTCCGGCCGCATCCACACGCTTGTCATCGATGCCGAAGTAGTGCTCGTCCCAGCCAAGAAGTCCGACGCGGAGAACGCGCCGGACTTCCGTATCCATATAACCGACAAGGACGGTCCCGAAGTCGGGGCCGCCTGGAAGGAGACCGGCGAGAAGGCAGGCGACTACCTCTCCCTGCAGTTTGACGATCCAACGCTCGCGCAGCCAATTCGCGCGAATCTCTTCCGGTCGGACGACGATGAAAGTGCTTGGTCGTTGCATTGGAACCGCCCGAAACCACGCGATGGGCGGGACTGACAGCCATGCGGTCCGGTATCGTACTCGCGTTCAAAATCCTCATCCCGTTGTTCGCGGAAAGGCCGTCTCATCCCGTCGCCCCGCTCGGCCGCAGGACGGCCGGCGCGCGCAACGTAGGTCAGGGGCGGCCTCCGGCCGGCGCTTGCGCCTTGCCCTTGACCGCAGCGAGCACGCTGGCAGGCTTGCGGTGCAGCGGAGGCAGGGCGCTATTCCGTTATGCGGTTGTTGTGGCGGTCGCCGCGCTCTCGCTCGGCAGCGGATCGAGCGTGGCGATCGCGCAATCCACGCCGGGCGTACACTCGGTTGCCGCTGATCCCCATGCAGCGCATATCGCCGAAGCCTCGAAGCGCTTCGGCATTCCGGAGCGCTGGATCCGCGCCGTGCTGCGCGCGGAAAGCGCGGGAGACGTGCGCGCCGTATCCCCGGCCGGTGCGATGGGTTTGATGCAGGTCATGCCTGACACATGGGCCGAACTTCGCGCCCGCTATGGTCTCGGCCCCAGCCCCTACGATCCACGCGACAATATCCTCGCTGGCACGGCGTATCTGCGCGAGATGTGGGATCGCTACGGCGACATGGCCGCCATGCTTTCCGCCTACAATGCCGGCCCCGGGCGTTATGATGAGCATCGTGCGAAAGGCCGGGCTTTGCCGGCAGAGACGGGCGCTTACGTAGCTTCGCTCGCGCCCGCGCTACGCGGCGCGCGTCCTTCGATGAACGGTTCGACGCTCGGCCGACCGTTCGATTGGCGCGAGGCGGCGATCTTCGTCGGGCGCGATCACGGCGCTTCGCCTGTCAATTCCGCGTCTCCGGATCGCTCGTCGGACGACGCGCTTTCACCCGTCACGGCGACGCAAGATGCACTGACCTACGCAAAGCCGCACGAACTATTCGTCGCCCGTGCTGCTGCAGGAGACCTGCCATGAGCGGCTCTGCGGCAAATCGCATCCCATCGTGCTCCGGCGTGTCATGGAGAGCGCCGGGGGTGGTGGCAGGCACAACAACCGGACGATGGCAGGATAAAAGGGCGCACATTGCGCGGCGGTCGGGCGGTTCTTTTTGTTTGGGTTTCTGGCCCGTTCAGCACATTGCCCGGCTTTGCCGCAATGTTCCTCAACCACCCAACCCTCTGTCTCTACGCGATTTCTTGAACATTGCAGGGCTGCGCCATGGTCGATGAACGCGAGTTCCGCGTCCGTCCTGGGCGCATCCGCTCCAGCAGAGCGCAATCGGCGCGACCCTTCATTGCGCAGGCGCTCGCCGCTGCGAAGAAAGCCGGCGGTGGCGTATCGCGTTCCGGCCGTGTCGTTCCGGGCAACCGCTCGCGCTTCGGGCACGGCCAGCGCGCCAGCATCCAGGCTAATCGACTGATTTCGTCGCGCTCGCGTAGCGCCGTCGTCAAGGCACGCGTCGTGCGCCATTCGGCGCGCACAGCACCGCTCGGCACCCATCTCAATTATCTGCGCCGCGAGGGCGTGACCCGCGACGGGGAGAAGGCCCGCTTGTTCGGGCCGGGAACCGAGAATGCCGATGCCGCCGCCTTCGCCGAACGCTGTGAGGATGACCGGCATCATTTCCGGTTCATCGTTTCACCGGACGACGCCGTGGAAATGACCGACCTCAAGTCCTTCACCCGCGATCTCGTCCGGCAGATGGAGAAGGACCTCGGCAGCCGGCTTGACTGGGTGGCCGTTGATCACTGGAACACCGAGCATCCCCATGTTCATCTGCTCGTACGCGGCGTCCGCGACGACGGCCAGGATCTCGTCATTTCGCGCGACTACGTCAAGGAGGGGATGCGGGACCGGGCGCGCGATCTCATCACCCAGGAGCTGGGGCCGCGCACCGACCTCGACATCCGCCGCACGCTGGAGCGCCAGATTGAATCGGAGCGATGGACCCAACTCGACCGCCAGCTTGTCCGGGATGCAGGCAAGTCCGGCATCATCGATCTTGCCCCGCATGCTGACCGTCAGCCAGACGAATTCCATGCCCTGAAGGTCGGCCGGCTGCGCACGCTGGAAGTCCTTGGTCTTGCCGGACAGGTCGGCCACTCGCAATGGTTTATCAAACCGGAAGCCGAGGCGGTGCTGCGCGAACTCGGGGAGCGCGGCGACATCATCAAACGGATGCACAAGGCGCTGACGGACCGCGGCATCGAACGCGGCTCGGCCAACTATGTGCTGGCCGGTGAAAGCCTTGATGCGCCGATCATCGGCCGGCTGGTCGATCGCGGTCTCGACGACGAGCTGAAGGGGTCCGCCTATGCCGTGGTCGATGGGGTCGACGGACGCACCCATCACATCAAGTTGCCCGATCTCGATGCGGCGGGCGACAGCGCTCCGGGCTCGATCGTCGAGCTGCGCAAATTCGATGACGCGCGCGGTGAACGCCGCGTCGCGCTCGCCGTTCGCTCCGATCTCGACATCGAGCGACAGGTCACGGCATCGGGTGCCACCTGGCTCGACCGGCAAGCGGTCGCCAGGGAGCCGCTGTCTCTCTCCGACGGCGGTTTCGGCGCCGAGGTGCAGCACGCGATGGATCGACGTGCCGACCATCTTGTCGAACAGGGCCTGGCCGAGCGTCAGGGACGTAGCGTGGTGTTTGCCCGCAGGCTGGTCGACACCTTGCGCCGCCGCGAGCTGGATGCGCTCGGCGAGAAGCTCGCCACCGAGACGGGCCAGCCGTTCAACCGTGCTGGCAGCGACGAATATGTCGCCGGCACCTATCGCCAACGCTTCGCGCTCGCCTCCGGCCGCTACGCGATGATCGACGACGGCCTCGGCTTCCAGCTCGTGCCGTGGTCGCCATCCCTTGAAAAGCAGCTCGGCAAGCACGTCTCCGGCGTCGCCCGCAACGATGGCGGCATCGACTGGAGTTTTGGCCGCAAGCGGGGGCTCGGCTTCTAACGCTGATATCGGAGAAAGGACCAACGCCATGTCCGCGACGAAAATCCTCTGGGGCCAGATCCTCACCGTCCTCCTGATCGTGCTCATGACGACCTGGGGGGCGACACAGTGGACGGCCTGGCGCCTCGGTTTCCAGCCCCAGCTTGGCCAGCCCTGGTTCGAGGTGGCTGGCTGGCCGATTTATTACCCGCCGGCCTTTTTCTGGTGGTGGTATTTCTACGATGCCTATGCGCCGCCGATCTTCGTCGAAGGCGGTATGATCGCGGCGTCTGGCGGCTTCATCGCCATCGCGGTTGCGATCGGCATGTCTGTCTGGCGCGCGCGCGAGGCCAAGAATGTCGCGACCTACGGATCGGCGCGCTGGGCCGAGCCGAAGGAAGTGAAGTCCGCCGGTCTGCTCGACCAGGACGGCGTTGTTCTCGGCAGGCTCGATCGGGCGTATCTGCGGCATGACGGGCCGGAGCACGTCTTATGTTTTGCGCCCACGAGATCGGGCAAGGGCGTCGGCCTGGTCGTGCCTTCGCTGCTCACCTGGCCGGGTTCGGCGATCGTCCACGACATCAAGGGCGAGAACTGGACGCTCACCGCCGGTTTCCGATCCCGGCACGGCCGCGTGCTGCTGTTTGATCCGACCAACGCGAAGTCCGCCGCCTACAATCCGTTGCTGGAGGTCCGGAAGGGGGAATGGGAAGTCCGCGATGTCCAGAACATCGCCGATATCCTCGTCGATCCCGAGGGTTCGCTGGAAAAGCGGAACCATTGGGAAAAGACCTCGCACTCTCTCCTGGTCGGCGCGATCCTGCATGTCCTCTATGCCGAGAAGGACAAGACGCTGGCCGGCGTCGCGGCATTCCTGTCCGATCCAAAGCGGCCGATCGAGTCGACGCTCGCCGCGATGATGAAGACGGCGCATCTCGGTGAAGCCGGGCCCCACCCGGTCATCGCGTCGGCGGCGCGCGAGCTGCTGAACAAGAGCGACAACGAGCGGTCCGGCGTGCTCTCGACCGCCATGTCGTTCCTGGGCCTCTATCGTGATCCGGTCGTCGCCGAGGTGACGCGCCACTGCGACTGGCGCATCACCGACATTGTGGGCGAGAAGCGGCCGACGACGCTCTACCTCGTTGTACCGCCGTCGGACATCAATCGCACCAAGCCGCTCATCCGCTTGATACTCAACCAGATCGGCCGACGCCTGACCGAGGATCTGCACGCGAAGGGCGGGCGCCACCGGCTGCTGCTCATGCTGGATGAGTTTCCGGCTTTGGGAAGGCTGGATTTCTTCGAATCGGCTTTGGCCTTCATGGCGGGCTACGGCCTCAAATCATTCCTGATCGCGCAGTCGCTGAACCAGATCGAGAAGGCCTATGGGCCGAACAACTCAATCCTCGACAATTGCCATGTGAGAGTGTCGTTTGCCACGAATGACGAGAGGACGGCGAAAAGGGTCAGCGACGCACTCGGCACCGCCACCGAGATGAAGGCGATGAAGAACTATGCCGGGCATCGGTTGTCGCCCTGGCTCGGACACCTGATGGTGTCGCGTTCGGAAACCGCGCGCCCCTTGCTCACCCCTGGCGAGATCATGCAGCTTCCGCCGGCCGACGAAATCGTCATGGTCGCGGGAACGCCGCCGATCCGGGCGAAGAAGGCGCGCTACTACGAGGATGTCAGGTTTCAGGAGCGAATCTTGCCGCTGCCCGAACTCGTCCGCCCTGACTGGCCGCGACCGGACGACTGGAGCCGTCTGCCGATCCCGGTCGTTCCCGTCGCGGCCGAGGCATCTGCGGGAACGACTGCGGAAGACGAGGACCCGACCGATTCCGAGCGTCGGCATCAACCCGAGCTGAACCGCGTGAAGCCCGTCGAGAAGAAGGAGCCGATCGAAAACGAATTCGAAATCGAGCCGCACGATGACATGGAAGAGGAGGCCACTCGAAACCGGCGTCTGTCCCGCCTCATGCAAGGCGTGGCGCGGCAGGTCTCGCTCGACCCCAACGACGGAATGGAGCTGTGACGCCATGACAGGCAAAATGAAGAAGGCGCAGGTTTCCGTCTATCTCGACCCGGATATCATGGCGATGCTTTCGGACTATGCCGTCCGCCGGGAACGGCCGATGTCCTTGGTGGTGGAGGCGGCCGTAGCCTCCTTCCTGTCTCCGGACGACGCCGAGCGGCGCGAGGCGCTGATCGCCAAGCGCCTCGATCAGATTGACCGCCGGATGACGCGGCTGGAGCGCGATGTTGGTATCTCCGTCGAGACGCTTGCCGTATTCATCCGCTTCTGGCTCACCACGACACCCGCCTTGCCGGAACCGGCCGCGCAGGCGGCGCGGGCCAAGGCCAGCGAGCGCTATGACTCATTCGTCACGGCGCTCGGCCGCCGGCTCGCCCAAGGGCCAAAACTGCGGCAGGAAATCTCCGAGGACGTTACCGACTCATCCAATGGACAGGTCACGCCACACGCGGGCACATCCCACGAATAGTCGTCGCCTCAGTGGGTCGAGGAGATAGCTCCATCGCCGTTTCCCTGTATTTGCACGCTACACTACTACGACGCCAATTCCTTGTTGAATCGCATGAACTACCGGCTCTTTTAATCATCCCCGTCCGGGGACCGTCTGATTTCCCCGACGAGAAACGGGGATCGGATGGCAATCTCGCATCGAAATTCGGAAGGCTTTGCGCGTGGCGCACGGATGCTGCGCACCGCACTGGGTGCTGCCATCGCGCGCTTTCTGGAAGATCCCGGTGTTGTCGAGGTAATGCTCAATCCCGACGGGCGGTTGTGGATCGACCGGCTCTCTGAGGGCATGTCCGACACCGGTGAGCGCATCTTGCCGGCGGATGGCGAACGCATCATCCGCCTGGTCGCCCACCATGTCGGCGCGGAGGTTCATGCCGGCGCCCCGCGTGTTTCGGCCGAACTGCCCGATAGTGGCGAGCGCTTCGAAGGTCTCCTGCCTCCGATCGTCACGGGTCCCGCCTTCGCCATCCGCAAGCCGGCGATCTCGGTGTTCACCCTCGACGACTATGTTTCGGCAGGAACGATGAGCGTCGATCAGGCGGCATTGCTGCGCGAGGCCGTTGCCGCACACGCCAATGTCCTGGTCGCCGGTGGTACGGGTACGGGCAAAACAACATTGACGAACGCGCTGCTGGCTGAAGTCGCGAAGGGGCAGGACCGGCTTCTCATCATCGAGGATACGCGCGAGCTTCAAAGCCAGTCCGAGAACAAGGTGCCGATGCGCACCAAGGACTTTATCGCCAATCTGACTGATCTGGCGCGCTCGGCCATGCGTTTCCGGCCCGATCGCATCATCGTCGGCGAGGTGCGCGGTCCCGAAGCCCTCGACCTGCTCAAACTGTGGGGAACGGGACATCCCGGCGGCATCGGCACCATTCACGCCGGCACCAGCCTCGGCGCGCTCCGCCGTCTCGAACAGCTCATTCAGGAAGCTGTCGTCACCGTCCCCAAGGCACTGATCGCCGAGACCATCGACATAGTGGCGGTTCTCTCCGGTCGCGGCTCCGCGCGCCGGCTCTCCGAACTCGCTCGTGTCGAAGGGCTCGGCCCCGACGGCGATTACCGCGTCACCCCCGCACGCTTTTCCCCCGACCGCCAACAGCTCCTGAAAGGAGAACAGTCATGACCCTCTATGTTCTGCCAATCCAGTCCACGACGCCGGAGCAGGCGAATGCGCTCACGCCGTCCGTCCTGAACAGTATCAGTCGCCATCTCATGCGCCCGATAACGCTCGCCACCATCATGACAATGGCGGCTGTGCCGGCTTACGCTTCCGGCTCTTCGATGCCGTGGGAGGCGCCCCTTCAGTCGATCCTCGAATCCATCGAGGGGCCGGTCGCCAAGATCGTTGCCGTCATCATCATTATCGCCACCGGCCTCGCGCTCGCATTCGGCGACACAAGCGGCGGTTTCCGGCGGCTGATCCAGATCGTTTTTGGCCTGTCGATCGCTTTTGCGGCCAGCTCCTTCTTCCTCAGCTTCTTCAGCTTCGGCGGCGGGGTACTGATCTGATGGCCGGGGCGCTCTCACGGACTGACGATGGGGCGGGGTTCAATGTCCCGGTTCATCGGGCGCTGACCGAGCACATCCTGCTCGGCGGCGCTCCCCGCTCGATCGCTATCATGAACGGGACATTGGCCGGAGCAGTCGGCCTCGGCCTGCGCCTATGGCTGGTCGGCCTTGCGATCTGGGCGGTCGGGCATTTCGCGGCGGTCTGGGCGGCGAAACGCGATCCGCTTTTCGTGGAAGTCGGCCGCCGCCATCTGCGCATCCCCGGTCATCTTGCGGTCTGAGGAGTGCGGCCATGATGAATCTTGCCGAATATCGCCGCACCGCCAGCCGCCTTGCCGACTTGCTGCCCTGGGCAGCACTCGTCGGTGAGGGTGTCGTTCTCAACAAGGACGGATCCTTGCAAAGGACCGCACAATTTCGCGGTCCGGATCTGGAATCCTCTGTCGCGGCCGAACTGGTCGCCGTCGCCGCACGGCTGAACAATGCCTTCCGGCGTCTCGGCTCCGGCTGGGCGATCTTCGTGGAAGCACAGCGCCAGGAGGCCGCGACCTACCCCGACGACCGTTTTCCCGATCCGGCCTCGGCCCTGCTCGATGCCGAGCGCAAGGCCGATTTCGAGGAACAGGGCAGCCATTTCATTTCCAGCTACTTCCTCACCTTCACCTATCTCACGCCCGCCGAGGACGCGGCCCGTACAGAGGCGTGGCTTTATGAAGGACGCGAACGCTCCGGCGTCGATCCGAACGAGATTCTGCGTGGCTTCGTCGATCGCACCGATCGCGTGTTGGCGCTACTCGACGGTTTCATGCCGGAATGCAACTGGCTCGACGACAGCGAAACGCTGACCTACCTGCACTCGACCGTTTCCACTAATCGCCATCGCGTCCGCGTTCCGGAAACGCCGATCTATCTGGACGCGCTGCTGGCCGATCAGCCCCTGACCGGCGGGCTGGAGCCGCGCCTTGGCAACACCCATCTGCGCATCCTTACGATTGTCGGTTTTCCGACGGCGACCACGCCCGGCATCCTCGACGAGCTGAACAGGCTCGCCTTTCCCTATCGCTGGTCGACACGCGCCATCCTGCTCGACAAGACCAACGCCATCAGGCTGCTCACGCGCATCCGCCGCCAGTGGTTTGCCAAACGCAAGTCGATCGCCGCCATCTTGAAAGAAGTTATGACCAACGAGGCATCCGTCCTCGTGGACACCGATGCCTCGAACAAGGCGGCCGACGCGGACATCGCGCTTCAGGAACTCGGCGCCGACTATGCCGGCATGGCCTATGTCACGGCAACCATCGCCGTATGGGACACAGATCCCCGCCTGGCCGACGAAAAGCTCCGGCTTGTCGAAAAGGTCGTGCAGGGGCGCGATTTCACCGCGATGCCCGAAACCATCAATGCTGTCGATGCCTGGCTCGGCTCGCTGCCGGGGCATGTCTATGCCAACGTGCGCCAGCCGCCGATCTCGACGCTCAATCTCGCCCACATGATCCCTCTCTCTGCCGTGTGGGCGGGACCGGAACGGGATGACCACCTGGGTAGCGCCCCCTTGCTCTTTGGCAAGACCGAGGGAAGCACACCGTTCCGGCTTTCCATCCATGTCGGCGACGTCGGGCACACGCTCGTCGTCGGGCCGACCGGCTCCGGCAAGAGCGTGTTGCTTGCCTGCATGGCGCTCCAGTTCCGGCGCTACGCCCAGGCCCAGGTCTTCGCCTTCGATTTCGGCGGTTCGATCCGGGCCGCGGCCCTTGCCATGGGCGGCGACTGGCATGATCTCGGTGGTGACCTCACCGCGGGGGATGCCTTTTCCGTTTCGCTCCAGCCGCTTGCGCGCATTCACGACGTGCCGGAACGCGCCTGGGCAGCCGATTGGATCGTCGCCATCCTGGCGCGCGAGAGCATCGCGATCACGCCTGATGTCAAGGAGCATATCTGGACGGCGCTGACCTCGCTCGCCTCGGCACCGGTCGAGGAACGCACCATCACCGGCCTGACGGTGCTGCTGCAATCAAACGATCTGAAACAAGCCTTGCGTCCCTATTGCATCGGCGGCCCCTATGGCCGGCTGCTTGATGCCGAAACCGAGCACCTCGGCAGCGCGTCGGTGCAGGCTTTCGAAATCGAGGGCCTGGTCGGCACGGGTGCTGCTCCGGCCGTCCTGTCCTACCTGTTCCACCGCATCGGCGATCGGCTCGACGGCTCGCCGACCTTGCTCATTATCGACGAGGGTTGGCTGGCGCTCGATGACGAAGCCTTTTCCGGGCAGTTGCGGGAATGGCTGAAAACGCTCCGCAAGAAGAACGCATCGGTCATCTTCGCCACGCAGTCGCTCTCCGACATCGACAATTCGGCGATCGCCCCGGCGATCATCGAAAGTTGCCCGACGCGCCTTCTTCTCCCGAACGAGCGCGCCGTCGAACCGCAGATCACCGCGATCTACCAGCGATTTGGCCTGAACCCGCGCCAGATCGAGATTCTCGCGCGGGCCACCCCGAAGAAGGACTACTACTGCCAGAGCCGCAGGGGGAACCGGCTGTTCGATCTCGGCCTGTCCGAGGTCGGTCTGGCACTGACGGCCGCTTCCTCGAAATCCGATCAGTCCGCCATCGCCCGCATCTTTGCCGAACACGGCCCGGACGGCTTCCTTGCCGCGTGGCTGCGCCTGCGCGGCGCCGATTGGGCAGCCGACCTCATTCCCGACCTCGCTAATCTCATTCCCCAGCCCGACAAGGAGGCTCTATCATGAAGACCCGACGTTCCCGTTCGGCACTGCTTGCCGCCTCCATACTTTCCCTCTCAGGACCGCCTTCGCTGATGCTGGTGCCGCCGGCTTCCGCAGCCTGGATCGTCTACGACCCAACGAACTATTCCCAGAATCTGCTGTCCGCCGCCCGCGCCCTGGAGCAGATCAACAACCAGATCACCAGCCTGCAAAACGAAGCGCAGATGCTGATCAACCAGGCCCGTAATCTCGCGAGCCTGCCGTATTCGTCACTCCAGCAGATTCAGCAGTCGGTCAGCCGCACGCAGCAGCTCCTGTCCCAGGCGCAGAACATCGCCTTCGACGTCGGTCAGATCGATCGGGCGTTTCAGTCGAAATACGCCAGCGTTTCGCTCACGGCCACCGATGCGCAGCTCGTTTCCGATGCCAAGGAGCGCTGGAGGAACAGTGTCGGCGGCCTCCAGGACGCCATGCGTGTGCAGGCGACCGTCGTCGGCAATATCGATACCAACCGTACCGAGATCTCACAACTGGTTGGCCAGAGCCAGGGCGCGACCGGCGCACTTCAGGCCACACAGGCAGGCAATCAGCTTCTCGCGCTCCAATCGCAGCAACTCACCGACCTGACTGCCCTGCTTGCCGCCAATGGTCGATCCACCGCGCTCACAGAAGCCGAGCGCGCCGCCGCAGCCGAACAGGGGCGCGTCCAGCGCCAGCGCTTTCTGACGCCAGGCGCCGGCTATCAGTCCGGCAGCGCCAAGATGTTCAACTGAGGGCGTTGGCCATGGACGGCAAGATGCTGGCCCGCCTGGGCGCCATCGCCTTTGTCGCCGTCGCGATCACCGCGACGGCGACCGAGATGCTGAGAAAAAGAGAGGCTCCCGCGCCATGGACACGATCCACAGCCGCCATCGGATCGTCGGCGGATCCCCTCCGGCTCGGCCAGCGCCGATGCCAGCAGCTTGGGCAAGTTGCCACGAGCGATCCCGAATGCCTGCGCATCTGGTCGGAAAGCCGCGATCGCTTCCTTGGCAGGACGCCGGTGCCGGCCGCCCCACAGACCATCGAAGGGCAGTGAATCATGGGCGGCAGCGGCGTCATCGACAATTTCCTCGGGGTCTTCACCTCTTATATCGACAGCGGGTTCGGTCTCCTCGGCGGCGAGGTGGCCTTCATCGCCACCACGCTGATCGTCATCGACGTGACGCTGGCGGCCCTGTTCTGGAGCTGGGGCGCCGACGACGACATCATCGCTCGCTTGGTGAAGAAGACCCTGTTCGTAGGCGTCTTCGCCTACCTGATCTCGAACTGGAACAATCTTGCCCGCATCATCTTCGAGAGTTTTGCTGGCCTCGGTCTCAAAGGGTCGGGCACCGGCTTTTCGACGGCGGATCTCCTTCGCCCCGGGCGGGTGGCGCAGGTCGGTCTCGACGCGGCCCGCCCGCTGCTGGAATCCATTTCCGACCTCATGGGCTGGGTCGCGTTCTTCGAGAATTTCGTCCAGATCGCCTGCCTTCTGTTTGCCTGGGCGCTCGTCCTTTTGGCGTTCTTCATTCTGGCCATCCAGTTGTTCGTCACGCTGATCGAATTCAAGCTGACCACCCTGGCCGGATTTGTCCTTATCCCCTTTGGGCTGTTCGGAAAGACGGCCTTCATGGCCGAGAGGGTTCTCGGCAATGTCGTCTCTTCCGGCATCAAAGTGCTGGTGCTCGCCGTCATCATCGGCATCGGCTCCACCTTGTTCAGCCAGTTCACTGCCGGCTTCGGCGGCGGCACACCGACCATCGACGATGCCATGGCCGTCGTTCTCGCCGCACTGTCTCTCCTGGGCCTCGGGATATTCGGTCCCGGCATTGCCAACGGTCTCGTTTCCGGCGGCCCGCAGCTCGGCGCAGGTGCTGCCGTTGGCACCGGCCTTGCCGTCGGAGGTGCTGCACTTGCCGCAGGCGGTGCGGCTGGCCTGGCCTTGCGCGGCGGCGCCGCAGCCCTGTCCGGTGGCGCTGCCGCTGTCCGGGGTGGAGCAGCGGGGGCGGGTGCCGCCTCGACTGCCTACAATCTCGGATCGATGGGACAGACCGGCGTCGCGGGTGTGGCGTCCGGTCTCGGCGGTGTTGCGCGAGAAGCAGGCTCCGCCGCCGTCTCGCCTCTGAAGCGCGCGGTCGGCCGTGCATCCGAAAGCGTCAAATCGAATTTCTCCGACGGTGTAAAAGATGGCTTCAGCGCGACCGGCGGCTCTTCCACGCTTGGCACCGTCGGCGGCGCCGATGCCGCCAATGACGATTCCTTTGCCGCCGCCCCGGCGGCCTCGCGCGATGGTCCTCCCGATTGGGCCAAACGCATGAAACGCAGCCACCACGTCAGCCACGGCGTTTCCGCCGCCGCCCATGCCGTTCGGTCTGGCGACAGCCATGGTGGCGGCTCTTCCGTCAACCTATCCGAAAGTGACCGTTCATGAGCTTGTTCAAACGACCGGCAGCGCACTACGGCAAGACGCCGCAACCCGAAACACCTTATCAGAAGGCCGCACAGGTCTGGGACGAGCGTATCGGCTCGGCCCGCGTGCAGGCGAGGAACTGGAGGTTCATGGCATTCGGAAGCCTGATCCTGTCGGCGGGCTTTGCCGCAGCACTCGTCTGGCAGTCCACGCGCGGGACCGTCGTGCCGTGGGTCGTTCAAATCGACAAGCTCGGTCAGGCCCAGACCGTCGCCGCCGCCACGGTCGATTATCGTCCCACCGATCCGCAGGTCGCATGGCATCTGGCCCGATTCATCGAGCAGGTCAGGAGTATTCCCGCTGATCCCATCATCGTCCGCCAGAATTGGCTGCGCGCCTATGACTGGACGACGGATCGCGGCGCGACAGCGCTGAACGACTATGCGCGCTCGAACGACCCCTTCACCAAGGTCGGCAAGCAGCAGGTCGCCGTCGAGGTATCGAGCGTTATTCGCGCGTCGCCCGACAGCTTCCGTATCGCGTGGGTCGAGCACCGCTATGAGAACGGCCAGCTCTCCACCACCGAGCGCTGGACCGCGATCCTGACCATCGTCATCCAGCCGCCTCGCGATGCCGAACGGCTCAAATCCAATCCTCTCGGCATCTACGTCAACGCGATTTCCTGGTCGAAGGAGATGGGCGAATGAACAAGCCGCCGATCCGCAAAGCCGGAAACCCCTCTTTCCGTAAAACCGCATCTGCTGCCGTGCTCTTGTCCGCTGCCGTACTTGCTGGCTGCACCACGCCGCAGAAGCCGCCACAGATCCGCTACGACGCCGACGTGCCGGCACTGCCGGCCGTTCCTACGGTGCTGACCGATGATCGTCCGAAGCCCCTGCACATTCCGCCTGCCTGGGGGGCGGCGCGGGGAGGGGCCACCGCAACCACCCCGACCGGGCGGATTCAGAATGCCAATGACGCGGCCCGCGTCGAGCCGCGCCGGGAGGGCTACTACAACGCCATCCAGATTTATCCCTGGAGCGAAGGCGCCCTGTATCAGGTCTATGCCGCACCTGGCCAGATCACCGACATCGCGCTCGAACCCGGCGAAAGCCTGACCGGAGCCGGGCCGATCGCCGCTGGCGATACCACGCGCTGGATTATCGGCGATACCGAGAGCGGCAGTGGCGCCACCCGGCGCGTGCATGTGCTGGTGAAACCCTCACGTCCCGACATCACCACCAACCTGGTGATTTCCACCGATCACCGTACCTACCTGATCGAACTACGGTCCGGGGAAAAACCCTATATGCCGTCGGTTTCTTGGTCTTACCCGCACGTACCGGGCTCGCGGCAGTCCATTCCCGACACGCCGGCTATTCCGGCCATCGCGGCGAGGAACTATCGCTACGGTCTCACCGGCGACATGCCGCCCTGGCGGCCTGTCTCCGTCTATGACGATGGTCGCAAGGTTTATGTCGAATTTCCGCGCGGCATCGTACAGGGGGAATTCCCGCCGCTCTTCGTCATCGGCCCGGAAGGTGAGGCGCAGATCGCCAATACCCGCATCTATGGGAACATCCTGATCGTTGATCGCCTCTTTGGTGCGGCGGAATTGCGCCTGGGCAGTGGCAAGCATCAGCAGACTGTGAGGATCGTCCGCACAAGTGGAGTTGTGCAGGCGCCGACAGCCCAAACCAAGGAAGGAGGGCGGTCGTCATGAGCGAGGCCGACAACCGCGAAGATGCAACCCAGGCCCCCGGTCCTGTTCCACCCATGCGCTTGCGAGCAGAACCGCCGCGCGTCACCCGGCTATCGCGCAAGGTGCTCGCCGGACTTGGCCTCGTCGCGTCGCTCGGTATCGGTGGCGCATTGATTTATGCGCTTCAGACCCGAGATCGCGGCAATGGTGGCGAAGAGCTTTACTCGACCGAGAACCGGACCACTGCCGACGGTTTGGCAGGCTTGCCGCGGGACTATACCGGTCCCATCCTCGGGCCAGCTTTGCCGGGAGATCTCGGCCGTCCGATCCTCAGTGCGCGGGATCGTGGTCAGCCTGTCGTTGTGCCGACGATGACGACGCCGAACGTCGATCCGGCCGAGCAACGACGCCTCGCCGAGGCGGAAGCTGCCCGAACCAGCCGCGTGTTCTTCCAGACAGAAACGCGCACGACGGCAAGCGCGATAACGCCCAACGCGAATACGACGCCCAATCTTGCCGGACTCGATCAGGCCGGCACTCCTACGGCACAGGACCGGCAGGCCGCTTTCCTCAACGCCGCCGTTGATCGCCGTACCGTAGCAGCCGATAGCGTGATGCCGCCCGCGTCGCCCTATGTGCTGCAGGCCGGTTCGGTGATCTCCGGAGCGCTGATCACCGGCATCCGCTCCGATCTCCCCGGCCAGATTACCGCGCAGGTCACCGAGAACACCTACGACAGCCCGACCGGCCGTATTCTGCTGGTGCCGCAGGGCGCCCGCATCATTGGCCAATACGACAACAATGTCGGCTTCGGGCAGCGGCGTGTTCTCCTGGTCTGGAACCGGCTGATACTCCCGAATGGACGATCCATCGTCCTCGAACGACAGCCTGGCGCCGATACGCAAGGCTACGCCGGTCTCGAGGATGGCGTCGATTACCATTGGTGGGATCTGGCGAAGGCCGCCGGTCTTTCGACGCTGCTCTCAGTCGGCTCGGAGCTTGCCATGGATGACGAGGATCGGCTGATCCAGGCTATCCGCAATGGCGGCCAGGATACGATCAATGATGCCGGCCAGCAGATCATCAGCCGCCAGTTGCAGATCGCGCCCACGCTGACCATCAGACCCGGTTTCCCGGTTCGGATTGTCGTCACTCGTGATCTCGTGATGGAGCCCTACAGAGGTTGACCCAACAATGGCAAAATTGAAACTCGGACCAATTACTGACGATAAACCCGTTAAAGTCACGGTAGAGCTACCCGCCACTCTTCACCGGGATCTGGTCGACTATGCGGATTATCTGAACAGTCAACATGTCTTTGTCTCATTCGCGGGAGAAATCGCATGGCGCAATTGAGACTTGGGCCGCTGCCGAAGGTCGGTGTCGTTCGGCTGACGATCACGTTGCCGGAGCCGCTGAAGGAAGAACTCGACCAGTATGCGGCCGAGCATGGCCGCCTCTACGGGCCGGTGGAAACGGCCGCGCTGATCCCGCACATGCTGGAAGCGTTCATCCGTTCCGACCGCGGCTGGCGCAGCCGCAAGGCCAAGGCCGGCAGCGCGCGTCAAGGTGGTTTGTCCCTTCCGGCCAGCGGCACGACCCGCGGCGACCCCGATGGCGACGCTTCCGCCTGAAGCTGCCCGATCCTGCGGTTCAGGTCTCGCACGAGAAGGCTGAGGGCCTGGATGTGCTGCGCCATATTCCGGTTTGCCGCTCTGAGCGAGCGCAGTTCATCGGATTCATGCCCCTTCATCTGCGCCACAGCAGCTTCCAGTTCACGAACGCGATCCGTCCGGGTCAAGGGCGCCTCGCGCCCGGCATTCAGTTCGCGCAGCCGCCGCAGGAGTTCCGGCGCGCGATAAAGCGTGGCGCGGGACACGCCAGCTTCGGCGGCGAGGCGCGCAGCGGAGAGCTTGCCGGTTTCGGGACTCCCGGCGAGGCGGGCAAGCGCCTTCTCGATGGCCTGCGCCGAGATGTTGCTGATCGGCTTCATGGAGCGGTTCCTTCCAGAAGAGGGGCGATCAGACGGCGCATGCGCTCGATATCCCTGGTGAGCGCAGTGAGCTGAAGCGCCGACAGCCGGTGATCGGCAAGCAATCGTTCGGCGTCGGCAATGGACGCCTGCCACGGTGGAAGGTGGCGACGGACGATGCAGGCGTTGGGGCATCGATCGGGTCGGCACTGCGCCAGCGCTGGCATGAAGTGATCGAGATCGTCATTGTCCTGGTCGAGACAGAGCGCCGTGTCGGGATCGAAAAAGCAGTCCGCCAGAACCCCGACATGCAGGGTGCGGCCGAGATGAGCGAGCATGGCGCGCAGCCGTTGCGGATCGACGATCCGGCCCGGCAGATCGCCCAGTTCATCCCTGATCCGTGCGAACTCCGCGCGCAGGCGCGCGGCTGCGGGGCCGGCGGGTGGAAGGTCCGCCTTCACGGCCTGTTCATAATATTCCACCACATCGTCGAGCTGGCCGAGCGCGCGTTCCTGCTCGACTTCCTGCCGAAAGCCCGATGGGCTGCTGCCGGAATAACCTTCGAACATCGCGATTGAAGCGTGCTTGTACTGGATCTTGCCGGCCACGGTTCCGAACGGGCGATTGGCGATATGCCATGCAAGCGTGCGGCGGAACTGGCGTGTCGTGAACCGCCATGGAGCGCCGTCGACCTGCGGAATCAGATGGTCATCGGCACCCATGCTGTCGATCTGGTCACGAAACTCGTTGATGAGCCGGCCGATCCCTAACCGCAGTTCGCCGGAAGCGGGATTCGTCATTGGCAGGATCTGCCAGATCGTCTCCACGCCGCGCTTTGCGCGCTGGCGCTCGCTCAGCTTCTCGGCGGCCGCGACCGCGCGGGTGACAGGCGCGACGGTGATCCACTCCGCTTCCTCGCCGGTGAGCTCGCGCATCTTGTAGACCACGCTCCTGATCCGATGGCGCTCGACGAGGCCGTCTGCGCTGCGGCCTGTCGTGCAGCATCCGACGCGCATCGCCTGCAACTCGCTGTCGCGCATGCCGGTAAGGTAGGCGCAAACGACATAGGCGGCGGCCTGAAGCATGCGCTCCTCTTGGGCGATGCTGTCCTGATCGAACCGTTCCCGCCACGGACGCCCGGTATCCGGATCGATCGAAACGTTGCTGTCCATGCCGCCGACTTCCGGACCAATAAGCGACAATGCGCGTTCGAGCCGTTCGCGTCGCGCAGGCCACATGAGGCTCGCGGTCTTGCAACGGAGCTGCATCGCGATCAGGTCGAAGTTGATGCGCTCCATCGGAGAAGGCTGGGAATGGCCGCCCGTGTTCGCCAGGCGTATCGGAATCCCCCGTCCGATCGCGCAACGGCGGCCGATGTAGAGATCGAGCCTGTCGGTCAGTTCGTCACCGATGAGCTGATTGTCGGGACGCGCTCGTCTGAGCGCTTCCAGATCTTCGCGCGCGGCGAAGATATCGGTGGCGAACAGATCGACGTACTTCAGCGACCACCGCAGCAGCGTGCCAATGACCGGCTCAGGTATGCGCGGGGTCCGGTTCTCGACGGTGAGCGGTTTGCCGGAAAGGCCCGCCACCTGTGATTGCGAGCGGCCACGCCAGGGACGGCAGGAAAAGCCGCCGAGCGTCAGATACGGGCCGTAGCGATCGAGCAGGATCGGATAGGCGAGCATGTGGGCAACACGCTCCTTTGTGCGCCCCGGCTTGCTCTTCACTTCGGCAAGGTATGCGTCGAGCAGCGGCTGATCGACGGCCTGCATCGTAAAGCCTCCGCATTCCCGCGCGACAAAAGCCATGAAGCCCGCGATCCCCACCATCGCGTTGCGGGCGGATGCAGGAGCCAGTCGCGCCTGTGTGGGGTGGGGGCGACGGCGCGTTCATGCGCGCCCAGATGAACTCCTTGGCAGTCAGCCGCTGGAGATGATCGTCGATGATGCCGAAGTCCATCCATGTCAGCCCGAATGAGACGTTCTCGCGGAAGATCGCTGGGCGCAGGTCCCAGCGGTCGTCGCCGAACCGCGACAGCCGTTCGGGATCGGCATCGGGCCTGAGCGTGTGCGTGGCGAGAACCAGTTCGTCGGTGCGACGATGCTTCGACCAGGGCGTTGTCGCGAATCCCAGATTGGCCGTCATGTGGCGACCACTTCCGCAGGCAAGTAGATCAGGTCGCTTGCCGACGCGGCGTCCTCCCGGGCGGAGGCGACGACTGCGGTCGGAAAGGCCGGCAATATCTGCTCGCGGATGCGCCGCCACGCGCGGCCGAACCTAGCCTCCCAGTCGGCCTGGGACAAAGCCTCGCGCTGTCTGGCCATGAAGGTCTCGAAGGTGATCAGCGCCGGCAGCTTGCGAGCGGTTATGACGGCGTTGCGGCATTCCAGGCATGTCCAGAAGGGTGACGGGCACGCTTCGCCCTGCCTTCCGAACGGGCTGTCGTAGAAGCTCGCGCAGCCTGCCAGCCAGACATCCTGCTCGCCATCGAACAAGGCGGTGAAGCCCTGCGGCCCGAGTGCGGCAGGAGCGGCAGGAACAGCGCTCCCGTCGCCGGCGGCCCGGATACGCGCCTCTTCCGCCGGATCGATGATCCTCGGCGCGGCAAGCTCCGTCGCTCGCATCGCGTCTTCGATGGCCGCCACGACGGTCGCCTCGTGGAGTGGGCGCAGCGCCGGAATATCGGCGTAATGATCGGCGGCCACCTCGGCGGTATGTCCCCGCGCGAAATCTTCGAGCTGGCCACCGGTCTTCGCGTACCACTTCGCCTTGTAGGTCTTGCGCAACCGCGACAGCTCAAGGCGCAACGACGTGCCGTTCTCATCGACCAGGCCGTGCTCGCGCACGAAGTAACGGCCGATCAGACCCCTCGACGCGACCCCCTGCATCAGTCCGACGAGGGAGCCCCAGACCCACAGGCGATCCGAGCCAGTCCGTTTGCGGCCGCGTTCGGTCAACCGGATGGCCAGTCTGATGAGCCCTCCCGGCGTGGTCAGTCCGCCGTCGCGCACGCGCAACGTCTTCCATTCGCTCCCGTGCGCCCGGCGCTTGAAATAGGCAATATCGACGAAGCCCCTGGCGCGGTTGCCGAGGCAATCCGCCTTCAGCTCGAAGATGCACTCCATCTCCATCCCCGTCGACAGCGACAGGAGGATCGTGAACCCGATAAGGTCGACGATCGTGAGATAGAAGCGCGCGTGGGTCGTCGGGCAACTCAGGTCCCTGCGCCGACGCGCGCCATGATGAATGGCGCGCTGGCGCATGCTGTCGAAGATCTGGTCCTTCGAGAAAGCCCAGCCATCGCGATCGATCGCCTCCAGCAAGGTCTGATAGGCTTCCGCGACGCCAGGGTGCAGCCCTTCGGGCACGGCGGGAAGCGTGCCATCCGGGGCGATACGCCGGGCGGCATCGACCACTTGCCTGCGCGCGGCCCGGCGAATGCTGGCGGCGACCGCATCGCTGTAGGCGTCACGAGGGCGGCTGTTCTTGTAGGGTTCGAGGCTCAGATAGGTCAGGCGCGTCAGCAAGGCGGGAGCCAGCGTGCCCGGCGTCTCCTCTTCCATGCGACGCAGCAGAAGGATCGGTCGAGCCAGCAGATGGCGTCTATGGATCGCACCGGCGTGGGTATGCCGCTTCAACCATGTCTCATAACGGTCGAATAGGCCCGGCTCGATCGCTTCGATGGCATCGGCCGTCTCTCCGGTGCTGTCGATGAACGTGAGGAAGCGGCGGAGCTGATCGGTCTGCGAACGGACCTTCGCCGGTGTGCAGACAACGCCGGGCGCCGTGAGGCTGTCGTAGAGCGCCGAACCGAAGGCACGCGCCAGCTTCGGCCGTGAATAGTCTCGCAGCGTCACCGTGACGTGGCCGCCGTCCTCCACCGGAATATCGAAGCGAAGCGCGCCGAACGGCCGGGGCGGAGCAGTCTGGGGCTCTGGAAAGGTGGCGCGGCGTCCCTTCATGTGACGCCATCCAGCGCCGCGCTCCATCGTTCCGATGCGGCCTCGACAAGCTCCCGGCTCTCTTCGAGGGAGTCGAGATAGATGTAGGTGCTGGCGATGCTGGCATGGCCCAGCAGGCGTTGCAGCTTCTGGAGCGGGTCGCCGATCATACGCCTGTAAACGGCCGATCCCGGATCGCCGGGCGAACCGCTGGCCAGGACAGAGCCGATCTGCTCCCGGATGAGCATGGACAGCATATGGGTGGCGAATGTGTGCCGCAGCGCATGAGGCGTCACGACCAGATCGAAACCGGCTCCGCGGCATCGGGCGCTCGCCCGCCGGAACACTGCCGCCCATGCCGCCGGCGTCATGGGGCAGCCGGCCTCGTTCAGCCACAGCGCAAGCGGCTCTCCCGCCGGAGAGACGATGCGCTGACGGTGCAGCGGCGTCAGTGTGTCGAGCCGCACCGCGCTGACAACGCCGTCGTCATCGGCAATGCCGATCGCGTTCATGTTGGCCGTGCTCACCGCGATCATGGGCCGGAATGGAAGGCGTCTGATCCCGGTAAGCGCGTTCGCGCGCTCGATCCCGGTATAGTCATGAAGCCGCCGCAGCAGCCTGACGGGAATCCTGATCTCCCTGGACCGTCCGCCCTTGGCGATTGCTCCCGGCAGACGAAACGGTATCGACCTTGTGCCTGATGGAAGCTGCTCAAGCGCCGGCAGTTCGACCGCCAGCAGGCTTGCGGCCTCTTCGAGCCGCAGCCCGGTCGTGACCAGAAGCTCAGCGAAAAGCGCGTTGCGCTCGTCGTGCCGCCCTCTCCAATCTTCATCATCCCGGCCGTCGTCCATGCGCCCGCGCAGGCCGACGTCCCGGAACAGCAGGAACAGGTCGAGACCGATGAAACGAAGATTGCCCCTGCGTGCACCCGGCTCTCGTGCCCGCGAGGTGCTGACGGGACCATACCGGCCTCGTCCCATCGGTCGGAGTGCGATTCGCGATCCGAACGGCGAGACGTCGATCAATCCTTCTTCGGCAGCCCAGCCATAGAACTTCTCCAGCGCCGCGACGCCGCGGTTCCACGAGGCGGCCGAAATACGATGCGGAGGCTCGGAGCGCCGCCTTGCGGCATGAAACGCGGCGACATCCTCCCG
Source organism: Agrobacterium sp. 22-214-1 (assembly GCF_053522465.1). Taxonomy (NCBI): domain Bacteria; kingdom Pseudomonadati; phylum Pseudomonadota; class Alphaproteobacteria; order Hyphomicrobiales; family Rhizobiaceae; genus Agrobacterium; species Agrobacterium sp. 22-214-1. The sequence continues at coordinate 344,460 of NZ_JBNWCK010000002.1, forward strand.
GTCCGCGCTCCACACGCTCTTGCCGTCCTGCCGTTCCAGAAGGAACCGCATCCAGACAACCAGATCACGGGCATATGCCCGCAGGCTGTTGGGCGAACGCACGCCCATCGTCGGACAGGCCCGGAAGAAGCGGTTCAGATCGTGATCGTAGCCACCGTCGTCGCCGAGGATGAAGGGAATGCCGTCACTGAGCCCCGATCGGCGCGCCACCGCGATCGCGGCGGCGCGCAGATCGGCATCTTCTCCAGCCTCGGTGAGTTCCAGAAGAGACGCCAGATCGGTGAAGTAAAGCTCCGGGATAAGACCTCCTTCGGCGACGTTGATCGCCGGGACGGGCTCGAGCCCGCCCCGGCGATCAACGTCACCGCAAACCTCGTCATCGTGCGCGTGTTCGGCAATCGTCATAGCAACCAGACATCACAGGCGTGAGACAGCCCAATAAAGTCTGGATAATGCCGACGTGCTTGCACGTGAGACTGGGCAGCCGGCAACTGATCCCATGAAGCTGATCGTGCCGATGCTTGTGCGCTTTATATCGACAGACCGGGGGTTCGCGCGTGCGCGAAAAGGCGTGTCAGGGGTCTAAACCCTTCCGCGCGCCGTCGCTCGCGGCATTGCAAGCCGTTCTTGCGCAATGTCAAGGAGGCTCCGCAGTGCGGGATTCGGGTTGGAATCCATCCAGATCGCCCACACTGATATCGCGCTCCTGCCCGCAAGGGGAATAAAGACAACACCATCGATGGCGGCGCGGGTCCGACCGACGGCAATCGTCACGCCAAACCCCGACGCCACCATGTTGATCAGGTCGCATTGATTGGCCCGGTGCAGTTGCACCCGCGGTTCTGTGCCCGACTTTGCCATTCGGCGGGTAAGGTAATCCCTGATATCGGGTCCCAGACCGCTTGCACTCAGGATGAACGTCTCCTGCTGAAGGTCATCGATGCTCAATCTGCGCGCACTGGCCTGGGGGTGAGATCGTGGAAGAACTGCCAGCATGGGCTCATCGCCGAGATGCAGCGATTGGAACCCTCCGTTCTCATGGAGTTTCGCTACAATCGCCACGTCCACGCGCCGCTGCTGCACCAGAGCCGAACTCGCACTGGTGGTGCTCTCCACGATTTCCAATTCGACACCGGCATGTTTCTCGCGGAAGCGCTCAAACAGTTCGCCGAACAGGGTGAATGGAATGCTGGCGCCAACCGTAAGCTCGCCGTCTTCACCACGTTGCGAGGCCACCGCCTGCCGCATGGCGCGTCTCAAGTGATCAAAGCCCAGCGCAGCTTCCCGCAAGAACCGATCGCCAGCGGGCGTCGGACGAATTCCCGCATGGCTTCGTTCGAAGAGTTCTGCTCCAACGCGATGTTCGAGGTTTCGGACACCTCGGCTCACCGTAGATTGCTGAAGGTTCAGCGCAGCTGCCGCTCGACGAAAACTACCGTATTCGGCAGAGGTCAAAGCGTACTGAAATAATCGGAAGTCAACCACGTATTTCGGCATGAGCGTCACCTCAGCAAGCAGAGTTTTCTTCTTCATCTCGTGCGGGCTTCGCATGGTCAAACCACAGGAACGGCCGCTCCCTTGGCCTTGTCCATGCCGACTTCGGTTCCAATCGTGACCACTTGCGAACACACGCGGTAAGTTATTCGCTCATCCGATCTGCATCATTTTGCCGAAGACCTCATGCCTCCAACGCCCTCAGGTGTGGCCATTCGAAAGAAGTGTACCAATTGTGTCCACCTCGACACCGGCGAGGCCAAGTTTTTCGAGGCTCCAACCAGATTTCCAGTAATCGCATCCATGCATAGCGTTCGCGAAAACGACCGTTGCTTCGAGCAAGGGAGTGTTGACGCCAAGGCTGCGTGCTAGGGCGATAGCTGGCACGAGTTGCGTCGGAATATCTTCGCTTAGATAGCGATAGCCGAGGCCGGGAGGGCTCTTGACCTGCCTATAGGCAGGCACGTTATGAACTACTTCGTAGAAGTTATGCCCGATAACGCCATATGATTCTTCCAAAAGCTCAGAAAATGTCTTCACTTTTGCCCCTACCGCGCGCTGAATGTCTTGCCATTCTGCGTCCACGGCTTCGATGACACGCGCGACAGTCGGTGTGATCTCGTAACCGTCATAGATGTAAGGTCCATTGGCCTCGATTCGAGCAGCGTTCATGATCATGGGAATCGGATGAAGGCCAGGCGCTGCGCTGGCGAGGCCGCATTCGAGCGCATTTGCGGTAGGACTCAATTGCGGGAAATCGCTTTTCAGTCGATCGAGAAGCTCTTGCGTGCGGCGGGCTGGATAGACCCCAAAAGGCAAAGTGCCCTTCTTGCTGACAATGCGCAGAGCTTGGGGGCCGATGCTCTGTCCGACAATGGGCATTGAAGCAGTCTGCCCCACAAGAATACCTTTAGCTCCAGCGTCGGCGGCAAGCCGGCTCACCAGCATGGCCCCGCCCAGCCCGCCGGGGCAGAGCAAGATAATCTGGTCATCGCGAAGTGAACCTGCAAGGGTGCCAAGCAATTCTTCATAGGCGGTCTGAGGAGTCATCAGGATAATAACGTCCGCCTTGGACGCGCCCAAGGCGAGATCGCGGGTAACCTCAATTCCCGTCACCAGGACTTGCTGCTTCCCACCGACAAAAGTCTCGATCCTGCAGTCGACCTGAATCCCTGGCGCCGCGAACAATTGATCGATGGTATCGCAGCAAGCCTTACGGTCAGAAAGAATAACCCGGTTTCCTGCCAGACGAAGCTCTGCGGCCAGTGCGAGTGCCCCTTCTGACGTTCCTATTACGGCGTAGGTGTGGGGATTGATGCTCAACTCAATATCCTATTTCACGTACTAGCCGTTGGTTCGGCATGTGATGCGAGTTCGCCGATCGTCACCCGCTTGGACGGCGATCGGACTTTGTCGAATCCCACGTCGCTAGAGAGGTGGTTTGCGCCGGCGGCAAGTACGGGCGTCGCGGCATGGCCGCACCGTCCTCGCTGGTGGCTGCGTCTGTGTTTCAGCGCGTCAGGACGTTAAGCTCTCTGGGGCAGCGGGTAAGAAGTTCTGCTCCATCCTCCGTAATCAAATAAGTGTCCTCTGGATGGGCTGAAAAATTGGGCAAATATATACTGGGCTCGATTGTCACAACCATCCCGGCTTGGAGGGGCAGCTTGTCGCCTGCTCCGATTTCCGGAAGTTCAGCGGCCTCGATTCCGACCCCTCGGCCTGTGCGATGGGCAAACGTCTCTCCGATCCCCGCCTTGTCGAGCATCTCACGCGCAACTAGATCGGGGACCTCTGCGGCCACACCCGGCCGTAGCACCGAAACCGCCTTGTCATAAGCGTCGAGAACGGTCTGGAACATATCTTGTTCGGTTGAATTCGGTTTGCGCATTGCAACGTTTCGCGCAAAACCGATCCGGTAATTCTGGAATTGCGGGATGCGGCAGAAATCCAGCAGGATCATGTCGTCAGGCTCGATAGCACGCGTCGAGGCCAGCGCATGCACCATGTCACACCGTGGGCCAGACGTGATGATTTGGGAGGTTTCCGCCAAAGGATGGTCTAGTGTACAGCCGCAGTTGCGATGATCGCAGTGCCAGGCAAATTGATGTGCCGCGTGGTCGCGGCCGATCATGGCGATCTCGTATTCCCGGACCCCCGGACGTATGCTGGCACATTCCGCGTAGTACTCCTGAACTGCCATTTTGCCGCTGATACGCAGGATGTCGATTTCTTCCGCGCATTTTATGATTCGCATTTCCTCGACAAGGCCGTTGCTCGCCACGATCTCGGACGCGGGAAGTTCGCCGTCGAAGAGATCGTAAAGCGCAGCGGAGATGAAATTCTTCTCGACGGCAATTTTCTTTCCGCCGAGGCCCTTCTCTCGGAAAATTGCATTCAGCAGGTTCAACCCGCCAAAAGTCTCCGTCTCGCTTCCCCATTCGACATGATAGCGTATATCCGATAACCAGGATCGGCGCCGGGCGAAAAAGTATTCGAGCTTCGGCACGATGAGGACCGGTTCGCCAACAGCTGGCACGATTGCACAGATCAGGCGGCGCGGCATAGCGTATTCGCTGCGGCTACTATATCCCCACAGACCGGTAACGTATCGGACGTTTTCAGGCTTGATTACAAGCAGCGCATCAAGCCCACGCCTGCGGATCCGCGCCTGCAGATCCATTACGCGGCTCATATAAGTTTCCGTGCGCATTCAGTTACCTTCCCAATATCGACGAATGATCCGCACATCTTCAAGTGCTCAATGTATCAGGTCAAATAAGGACTTTTTGGTTTTGTATGTCCTAGACTTATGAATGGAGCTCATCTTATGATTGCTCCCGCCCGTTTGGCGATTGAATGCATTCGCCGGGGTCGGCAGCGCGTCAGCGCAGAATTCGTTCAGACGAGCCAAGGCGGGGAGTTCGACCTCTCCTTCGTCAGTGCTCGCTATCAAAGGGAGTCCGCATTGCGAATGAACGTTAAGCAAGTGGAGGCATTCCACCAGGTTTTCGTCACGGGAAGCATTACTGTGGCGGCGCAGCGATTGTACGTTTCTCAACCGGCGGTAAGCCGCTTAGTGGCGGATCTGGAGCTGGCTATCGGCTTCAAATTGTTCGAGCGCAAGCATCGTCGGCTCATACCTACGCCAGAGGGCCATATGCTTTTCAACGAGATCAAGAAAACATTTGTTGGTCTCGAGAAGATCGCATCGCGTGCCGAAGAAATTCGATCGTTTCGAGCAGGTGCGATCCGTATCGCGGCTATGCCCGCCCTTTCGTTCAGCATTTTGCCCCCTTTGATAACCGAGTTCATGTCAGCCTATGAGGGCATACATATTTCGCTCAACGTCCGGACCTCCGATACGGTGTTCGACTGGTTGGGCTCCGATCAGTGGGATATTGGAATTGCGGCGCTCCCTGTTGATAAGACCGTAGCACAAATCGAGTTGCTACCGTCACCAGCCTGCTACTGCGTCCTTCCGCCCGGCAGTCATCTCACCGATCACGACGTCATTACTCCCCAGGATCTCAATAACCAGCCGTTCATCTCGCTCTTTGCCAACAGTACAATCCGCTTGCGAACCGATGCAGCTTTTCAAGCCGCGGGTGTGCAACGAAAAATGATTATGGAGACTCCCTACTCGTTCAGCGCGGTGCAATTCGCAAAGCTTGGTTTGGGAGCCACCATCGTCGATCCGTTTTCCGCAACAAGCTTGGTCGACAACCCCGCCTTAGCCAAGCCGTTTCTGCCGGCGATTCCTTATGAATTTGGGCTGTTGTATCCTGGACTGGCGCCTCTCTCGGGCATTGGTAGTAAGTTCCTTGATGCACTGAAGAGCAAACTTCAGTCGTTTAACGACCGCCTATCGAAAGACTATCGTGAATAGACTTGCGCAGTGCAACACACGCGCATCATCGTGGCGGGAGAACGCAGGGCGAGGACAACTGGTTCGACGCGCTCGAATCGAGCCGATTCGCAGCGGTCGCCGCTCGATATTCCTCCCTCGACAGTGTCTTCGGGGAGCAAATGCATAACCTGGGTGAATGAATTTCCGAATTTATATCATTTGACGGAAAGCATCCATCCTATGCAGATAGTTTTTCATAGATCGAGTTCGACCGATCTAAATAACGACGGAGGCACAGGCGTCTTCCCCGCAGCTCGAGGGGTCTCACGCTCCCCCTCGTGACGAGCTATCGCAATTACAACCAAAATAACAAAGGGAACTGATTATGGTTTTCATATCGAAACGCAGATTTGGTGGTTTCCTCGCCGCGGCTCTGTTCGCGACGACTTTGCCGGCGGTTACGACCGCGCTTGCGCAAGAGACCGTTGTATTCGCGGGATTCGGAGGCAGCATCGAGGCCGCTCAACGCAAGGTCTACTTTGATGCCTTCGAGAAAGAGACGGGCATCAAAGTGATCGACGTCCCCGATTCCGGCCTTCCCAAAATCAAGGCCATGGTGAATAGCGGCAACGTTCAATGGGACGTGGCAAACGTGCTTGGCATGTGGGTTCCGCTCGGCGCAAAAGACAATCTTTGGGAGAAGCTGGACTACACCGTTATAAACACCAGCGGCATCCCAGGCGAGTTCCGGAGTGAATATGGAATCGGAAACGCTGCATATGGCCAAATCCTTGCCTATAACTCGAAGCTGAGTGGCGGAGAAAATGCTCCGAAATCCTGGGCTGACTTTTGGAATGTTAGCGGAAAGCCAGGTCAGCGAGGACTATTCGACGGCCCGAGATATGTTCTCGAATTCGCTCTGTTGGCGGACGGGGTTGCGCCAAAAGACCTCTATCCACTTGATGTTGATCGTGCCTTCGCCAGTCTCGACAAAGTGAAAAGCAAGGTGTCCGTTTGGTGGAAGCAATGGCCCCAAGTGCCGGTCCTGCTGTCGTCCGGCGAAATCAATATGTCGAACACGTCGCATGCCCGCATTCAGGACATTGTCGCTGCCGAGAAGGTGCCGCTAGAAATTGTTTGGAACCAAGGTCTCATGACTGTTGACTGGCTCGCTGTGCCGCGTGGAGCGAAGAATTCGGCGAACGCAATGAAACTCATTGCATTCATGAGCCGCGCGGACTTGCAAGCCAAGTTCGCGAAAGAAACTCGCATCGGACCGGTCAACAATGACTCTCTTTCGATGATGACCCCTGAAGAACAGCAGCAGCTGCCGAGCTTCCACTATAAAAACGGTGAGATGGCGCTGGTCAACGACGCCTGGTGGGCCGAGAACAGCGACAAGATGATTCAGCGGTGGGACAGCTGGAAGCTGAAATGAAATCGACGGTTACACAGAGCGGCGCGCTGGCGTCGCATGATCTCAATCCGAAGCGAGCTAATCGCTCGCTTCGGCCCAGCGCCATTTGGCTCGTCATTCCCGGAGTAGCATTTCTGGCAACCGCATTCGTGCTGCCGCTGGTTATCTTGCTTTCGCAGAGCGTCTACGATGAGGGATTCACGCTCCGCTATTTTGAAATGATCTTCACGACGCCAAGTTATCTGACGGTCGTTTGGATCACCTTCAAGACGGCAGTTCTGGCGACGGCGGCTACCATGCTGCTTGCCTATCCAGTGTCTTGCTACCTGATGGTCGCCAAATCCGCGACGCGGTCGATTATGATGGCGTTGATCATCATCCCATTCTGGACGAACATCCTCGTGCGCTGTTACGCCTGGATGGCCATCCTCCAGCGTCGCGGACTCGTGAACACGTTTCTTACCGATCAGGTGGGTGTGCTCGATCGGCCGATTGATATGGTTTACAATCTGTCAGGAGTGCTGATTGGTATGACGCACTACCTGCTGCCACCGGCCATCCTCATTCTCTACAGCATCAACCACAACATCGATCTTCGCCTAGTCGGCGCTGCACGCAGTCTTGGTGCAAGTTCGTCACGCGCATTCCGGCACGTCTTCCTACCGTTGAGCATGCCAGGGGTACGCGCTGCCACGTTGCTGGTCATGATTCTGAGTCTCGGCTTCTTCGTTATACCGGCCTTGCTTGGTGGGTTGAGTGACACGACGCTGGCGACCCTGATCAACATACAGTTCACTGAATCGGTAGATTGGCATTTCGGCGCGGCCCTTTCCATGGTCCTGCTGGCGATGACGCTTATCGGAATCGGGGTTTACTATCAGGCCCTCTCGAAAGCCAAAGGAGGGAAGCAGCCGTGAAATATATCCGCCACATAAATCCGTTGGCGATCGCAAGCTGGGTGGTAGTTGCCTTCCTGCTTCTGCCGTTGGTCGCCATCATTCCGATGTCGTTCAGCAGTTCGTCGCTGTTGAGGTTGCCGCCGCCCGGATATTCTCTCCGGTGGTATGAAGCGTATCTGTTCGATACCGCTTGGATGACTGCGACATTGAACAGTGTATTTGTTGCGTGCGCGACTGCTGTGCTTTCTGTCATCCTCGGCACGGCGACCGCCTATGGTCTTTCGCGCAGCAAATGGAAAGGAAAGGCTCTCCTGCAGGCTCTGATCCTTTCTCCGTTGCTAATCCCCGGTATCGTGATCGCGGTTGCGACCTATTCAATCTTTTCCATGTTGAAGCTTAACGGAACTTTCGCAGGCCTTATTATTGGCCATACGATCATCACGTTTCCCTACACGGTCGTAGTGATAACAGCCGCACTGGAACGTTTTGATCCACGCCTGGAGCAAATGGCTGTGAGCTTAGGTGCGTCGCCCATCAGAGCATTCATGTGGGTTACACTGCCGATTATCCGGGCGGGTATCATCATTGCATCGCTTTTCGCTTTCCTCCACTCCTTCGACGAGGTGGTGATGGCCACGTTCATCGCCGGTCCAGAAACAAGGACGTTGCCCTTGCGCATCTGGGATGGAATTCGCTTTGAGCTGACACCTGTTATCGCGGCCGTTTCGTCCATTCTCATTCTCGTTTCCTGCGCCGTTATTGGCATAACCGAGGTATTTAACCATCGAAGCAGGACCATCGTAGGCGCAAAGCCCTAGAATTATTGGAGTTCACATGAATCCTGCAGTTGAATTTAACAACGTTAGCAAGCACTTCGGCGATTTTGTCGCGGTCCAGGACTTCTCTCTTACTGTCGAGAAGGGGCAGTTCGTAACCCTTCTCGGATCGAGCGGCTCGGGAAAGTCGACTTCGCTGATGATGCTGGCCGGCTTCATGACGCCGACCGGTGGCAACATCTGTATTGATGGCCGTGACGTAACAGAATTACCACCGCACCGGCGCAACATCGGTCTCGTCTACCAAAACTATGCACTGTTCCCGCACATGACGGTCGCTGCGAACGTGGGCTTCCCGCTGAAAATGAGACATGTTGCAAAGGCTGAGATCGCCCAGCGGGTAAGAAGCGCTTTGCAGAAAGTTCGCCTCGATACGTTTGCTGATAGGCTCCCGGCACAGTTGAGCGGGGGCCAACAACAGCGTGTTGCTCTTGCAAGAGCAATGGTGTTCGAGCCAGCTATTCTGTTGATGGACGAGCCTCTTGGTGCGCTCGACAAGAACCTTCGCGAGGAGATGCAGGTCGAGATTAAACGCATCCAACGCGATGTCGGCATCACCACGATCTACGTCACCCATGATCAGGAAGAGGCGATGTCGATGTCCGACAATGTTGTCGTCATGAGTAAGGGGATGATCGAGCAGGCGGCACCGCCCGCGGAACTTTATGAGCGTCCGCGGAACGCCTTCATCGCCCAGTTCATCGGATCGGCGAACGTTATTCCCGGCGTTCTCAAGCTTGCAAACGGTGGAAAATCTTTTCTTTCCGATGCAGGTGCGGTGATCCCGCTAGGAGAGGAGGATATGGGCGCGGATGGAACACGCAAGGCCGCCATTGTCCGGCCCGAACGGATCAGATTCGGGGCTGCGGGTGATCCGATGGCCATTCCCGCAAGTATTGAATCAGTCCTCTATGGCGGTACGATGATCCGTTATTCGACGCGGGCAGGCAACCAGCGGATCGATGTCGTCGCGGTCAATAACGGAGGCATGCCTCATCAGACAGGTGAACCTGTTCACCTCACCTGGGATCCCAAAGATTTCCTCCTCGTGGAAGCACCGGCGAACTAGCAGGGTAGCGACCAGGCGGTCGGCGGGAGGAGCATATGTCGGATTGCAACAAGGCTCCCGTCGCACTTGTGACCGGGGCAAGTCGCGGCATTGGGGCGGCAACGGCCAGATTGCTGGCACACCGCGGCTACCGTCTCGCACTTATGTCGCGATCGGCGTGTGGCGAGGTCGCAAGCGAACTGGGAGCCTGGCATTATTCGGGCTCGCTCTCAGACGAAGGGGATATAAGGTCATTCGTCGATGGCGCGGCGGCACGTTACGGTAGGGTCGATGCGCTGGTTGTAAGTACTGGGCGATATTCATCGATCCTGGATAACGCTGATGTGCCCCCGCCCGCGGAACCCGGTGGTCTTGGTTACGATCCTGGTTTCAAACCCGACATCTTTTCTGTGCCGCGCGCGGCCTGGCACGATGCGCTGGATCTTCTCGTCCTGAGCACAGTCAGTCTTGCCAAGTTCGTGACGCCGCATCTGCTCGCCGCCGGAGGCGGCGCCATCGTGGCAGTTTCAGGCATGGAAGCTGCTGAACCACAGCTTCGATATCTGCTAAGTCCAGTTCGGTCCGCGATTCACGGGTTCGCACGGCTTTATGCGGATCGGTACGCGGCCAATGGTGTCCGCATGAACTGCGTATTGCCCGGGATGCTGGAGAACGCAGCCCAACATTCGGATTCAGAGTTGTTGCGGTCTATCCCGGCCGGGCGAGCGGGGACTCTGGGGGAAATCGCCGAGACGATCGCTTTTCTGGCGTCTCCCGCCTCGTCCTATATCACAGCTCAGACGCTGCTGGTCGACGGGGGCTTGAACCGCGGGCGAGGTTAGAGTCGGAGAATCAAGCTGGCGACAATTAAAACGAAACTTCGGCGATCCTGTTTTTGAGCGAGGTCAGTGACAGGAGTTGGCCGTCCACGCTCGCAGAAGCCTTTCCCGCGTTTCAGGTCGACACGGCTGAACGACACCAATTCCGCAACTACCAAGCGCGTTGCCAACAGGTCGTAAAGAACTTGACGAACCTTCTCGCGCTGAACGTCAAGGTCGAGGCGTCGCGCGCGGGCGAGGCGGGACGAGGACCTCATCAGTGCGTTTACCTCGACCCAGGCAGCGCTTCTACCGTGATCCTCTTGGACACAATTTGCGGAAGCGTTCGCATGTAAGGCTAACGGCATTTTTCTGATGCCGGGCGCGCGTGACGAAAGGAGGCCCGCTCTTCTCATGCTAGAAGGCGAGACAGTGCCCGATCAAGTGAAACGGGTAATGCTGAATGGCTCGATCGGTGCATTGGTCGCGCCGTTGGTAATCAGTTCGGCCATAATTTCTCCCACGGCTGGACCCATCTGGAAGCCGTGTTCTGAAAAACCGAAGGCATGAAACAGGTTTTCCTCAGTGGAAGAGGGCCCGATCACGGGTATACGGTCGGGCATCAGGGCTTCGATTCCCGACCACGATCGCACGATGTTCGCAGATGCCATGATCGGAAAGATATCGATTGCTGTCTTCGCCGACCGGCGTAGTTCGTGGAAGTACATGTCGGTGATATTGGTGTCCGGCTCAGCCTTTCCACGCGTACCGCCGCCTACGACGACAGTGCCATTGGGCATCTGTTTGAACGAAAGCGGCCTTCCCGCAGCACCCACGACGGCATCGCAGAAGTGTGGCATGCGCTGGGTGACGAGCATCATCGGTGCCACAGCTTCAACCGGAGCCTTTTCTCCGGCTTGGCGGGCGAATTCTCCGGACCATGCCCCGGCACAATTCAGAAGGTAGCGTCCCGCAAAGACTTGATCTCCCATGCACGACAATTTCCAGTTTCGCCCATCGCGGACGATCGTCAGCGCCCTCGTACCTTCATAAAATCGCACGCCAAGCGCCTCCGCCTTGCGCTTGAACGCGAAAGTAGTCTGGAAGGGGAGTGCAAAACCATCCTCCAAGCTTGCCAACGCCCCGACACAATGCGGCGCAACCGCGGGCAGATAGCAGCGCAACTCCTTCTGATCGAGCATAACCTCGTGATTGAAGCCAAGTGCCCTCACATCGGCGGCTCGCTTTTCCTGAGCCTCAAGGTCCTGCTCAAACTCGATGACCCTGATTTGGGGAGCAACCTGAAAGCCGCAATCGTCATCGACCAGATCCCCGATTTTGCGCCAGATCTCCATCGAGCGGTTAGAGATCGGAATCTCTGCAAAATGCCGTCCGAGGCGCCGCACTCCGCCTCCGTTGACGCCTGAAGCGTGCCGCGCGACGGTATCCTTCTCGACGACGATGACCGAAAAACCACGCATGGCGGCGTGAAGGGCCGCAGAGCAACCGTGGAGACCCCCGCCAATAACAAGCAGATCTGCAGTTCCGCTCATCGCTGTTCCTCCTGCTTCAACGACGTCGGAGACGCTCCGGTGGCTCCCAAGTTGGCGAGCTCGGTCAGGCGTAGCGGCTTGAGCGGCGGCCTTACTCGATAATATCCCACCGTTGAAGGTTCCTCCCCCGTACATTCGGCCACGATTTCCGAAAGCGTCAAACCGCAGAAGCGGCCTTGGCATGGACCCATGCCAGTCCGAAGGAGCGATTTGACCTGGTTTGGTCCCGGCACTCCGGACGCCACAGACGCTCTGATCTGGCCTGCCGTAATCTCTTCGCATCGACATACCATCGTCCTGTCGTCCGGCTCACGGATTTCGGTTGAAGGGGCGTAGAGCATTTCGAGAAACGGACGTATCGACAACTCCTTCCGTAGCCTGGCTTCCAATGCGAAGGTGTCGGCCCGCGAGGATTTACCTGCTTTTTTGGCGATACGTAACGCGACAAGCCGTCCCTGCATGGCGGCAACCTTTGCGCCACCTATCCCGGCCCCGTCGCCTGCCACGTATACGTTCGGAACGCTTGTCTCGCCGTATGCATCGAGAACCGGCAGGAAACAGCGTTGGCTTTTATTCCACTCATGACTGCAATGCAGAAGCCGTGTGATCTGCTGGTTCGGCACGACGCCTTGATGTAGCGCGACGGTTTCGGTCCCAAGGTGATGTGTCCGCCCTGCGCTCACAAAGGTGACGGCTTCGGCGCGAGTTTCGCCCTCGATAGCGATCTGCGTCGCATCACGATAAACAGGAACGCCCGCTGCTCTGACCGCATACATCATCGCCACGCCTTTTTTGAGATATTGCATCACGGCGAGGTTCAGACGCAGCTTCGGAAGTGCCTCAATGTAACGTCTGCGGGGCACTGTTTCGACGATTGCCGCGGGCTTTGCTCCGGCAGTGACCATCTGTGCCGCGATCAGCCAAATCAGCGGACCTGAGCCGACGAGAACGGCATTGTCGGCAACCAACCCATGAGCCTTCAACAAGATCTGGCACGCCCCCGCAGTCATAACTCCGGGGAGAGTCCAGCCGGGCAGCGGCGTCGGTCGTTCGATAGCGCCGCTTGCCACGATCAATGCGCCAGCGGAGACCTCATGAGAAACGCCTTCCTTCGAATACGCAAGTCTGATATCGCGGGTAACGTTCCAGACCGTCGCGCCCGGAGTATAGACGGCAGGACAGATGCGAAACTCCGCAGCCAGTTTCCGTCCGTTGGCGTAATCCGGGCCAAGAATATCCAGGCGCTTGGAATCCGCATCCTCTATCGATCGGTAGATTTGTCCCCCGGGGGCAGCTTGCTCGTCGAGGAGAATAGTGGAAAGTCCGGCTCGTGTGCTTTCGATCGCAGCGGACATCCCTGCTGGCCCGGCGCCGATGATGGCTACGTCATAATAGGTCATTGTTGTTCGACCTCTTCGGCGCCACATTGCCGGCGAACCACCATTCCGTCTCTCACACGCGTCATGCACGCTTGGCGGTTTGCGACATCATCGATCTCGACAAGACATTCGAAGCACACACCCATCATACAGAACGGCCCCCTGGGAGCGCCGGAGACGGGTGTTGAGCGAAAAGTTGCCTCGCCAGCCGCAAGAAGAGCGGAGGCAACGGTATCGCCTGCGGCTGCACCTACTCGCCTGCCGTCAAACTCGAACACTATTTTTGGGCTGTCCTCGCCCTTGATGTGCCTCAGCATCACATCTCCTGACAAAAAGACCGTGACAGGATGCCGCTGGATGCAGGCTTGTGACCTATCCGGTTCAAAATATTGATTAAACGCTTCCTTTTGCCACTCAAATGAATTTATATGGGCCGCGTATAACCCACGGTTATTCGGTGATCTCATGCCGCGCCCCAATGTTCGCCAGATAGAAGCCTTCAATGCCGTCATGAAGAGCGGAAGTGTGACCAAAGCGGCGGAAGCCCTGTTCATCAGCCAGCCGGCTTTGACCAAGCTGATCCAGGCTTTCGAACATTCCTGCGGCTTCAAACTGTTCTTCCGGAATACAGGCCGGCTTCTGCCAACTCCGGAGGCACATCAGCTGTTCGTCGAGACCGAACGCCTTGAAATCGGTGTTGACCGTGTTCAAAAGACTGCCAATGCGATCCGCGATCTCGAACGCGGCGATATTTCCGTTGCGGTCTTCCCTTCTCTTGGCTTGCAATTCCTCCCGCGGCTTGTCGCTAAATTCCTGTCGACGAGGCCGAGCGTAATGGTGTCTCAGGTGACACGACCGTCGAGGACTATTGAAGACGCCGTAGTTACTCGAGAGGCAGATTTCGGCTTGACTTTGGTCAAGTCTAACAGCGCGGCGGTGCGGTGCGAGCCGTTTCAATCCATCCCCATGGCGTGTGTACTGCCGAAAGATCATCCGCTTGCGGCAAAGCAGGTCATCGAATATCGGGATCTGGATGGCGAGCGTTTTGTCGCGCTTGGTCGGGAGGATCTGTCGCAACAACTCGTTCAAGCCGCTCTGGATGCCGAAGGCGTGAACGTTGATGTAACCGCCGAGGTCCAGTTGGCGCAGGCTGCGATCGCGATGGTGAGCGCTGGCTGCGGCATTAGCATTGGGTCGCCGCTCAGTCTGCTAGGATTAGCCGATGAGAACGTTGTTTTCCGTCCGCTGCGAACGCCGATCTTGTTACCGGTATGGCTTGTCACTCCAAAGTTTTCGGAGCCGTCCATGATATGCCGCACATTGATCGACGATATCAAAGCATCTCTTGAAGCCTTGTGTGAAGGTTATGTCATCCCACCTAGGGTCTGAGCAATTAGCCGCAATCACAGAAGGGCCATCGGCCACCGCAACATGCGGTCCGCCAGTCGGCGACCAATGGCCCTTCCTCCGGGAGGACTGCGGGTCAGAAACTCCGGCCCACAGATAACGGCCGCGAAAGCCGTTATGACGATATCCGTGCGAGAATCTGCCGGATTGCGTGCCTCAGAGGGAAACGGTCAACGGGTGTCGAGCACGAGCCGCAGGCCGCTTTCCGCATCGAACAAATGGATCTTGTCGGCCTCGGGCGCCACGTAGATTGTATCGCCCGGCCTGGCGGAGATCCTCTCGCGGAAGACGCAGACCAGATCCTGATTTCCTTCTGCGGCAGGATGGGACCTTGCATTCGGATCGCGCACGACCACCTGCGTTTCCGATCCCATCGGCTCGATCACGACGACTTCGACCGGAACGCCGTCGGCCGCGTCGGCACTCGTGAGGCGGAAATGTTCCGGGCGCACGCCATAGGTCGTGGCCCGCCCTTCGAATGCTTTGGCGGTTGCTTGTGGTAGTGGCAACCGCAAACCGCTTTGGGTCATGAATGTGCCGGCGTGGATCTTGCCTCGCACGAAGTTCATCGACGGGGAGCCTATGAAACTCGCTACAAATAGATTGCGTGGGCGATCGTAAAGTTCCAGTGGCGCACCGATCTGCTCGACGACGCCGTCATGCATGACAACGATCTTGTCGGCCATCGTCATGGCCTCGACCTGGTCATGGGTGACATACACTGTCGTGGTTTTCAACCGTTGGTGCAGTTCCTTGATCTCGGCGCGCATGGCGACGCGCAGCTTCGCGTCGAGGTTCGACAGGGGTTCGTCGAAGAGGAAGACCTGCGGATTGCGGACGATTGCCCGGCCCATCGCAACGCGCTGGCGTTGACCGCCGGACAATTGCCGGGGGAATCGGTCGAGATATTTTTCGAGACCGAGAATGCCTGCCGCGTTCCTGACCCGGGCGGAAATCTCCGCGGAAGGGACTTTTCGCAGTTTGAGCGAATAGGCCATGTTGTTGGCGACGGTCATATGCGGGTAGAGCGCGTAGTTCTGGAAAACCATCGCGATATCGCGCTCTTTCGGTTCTACGTCGTTGACGACGCGATCACCGATGCGAACCTCTCCCCCCGAAATATCCTCAAGGCCGGCGATCATCCGCAGCAGCGTCGATTTTCCGCAACCGGACGGGCCGACAAGGATGACGAATTCTCCATCCTCGATGTCGACCGATACCCCGTGAAGCACGTTCAACGCGCCATAGGTCTTTCTCACGTTGTCGATTGCTAATCCTGCCACTTTAACGCTCCTCCGCGGCCAACTGTTTCTGTGATCTTCATTCTGCCTCCTCGTTGCGGGTTGAGTGGCCGGTGGACAGCCTGGGAGGAGTGCTGTCCGCCGGCGGCCGACGCGTTCCCGCGGCCAGAAAAGCGATTGAATTCCTTCTTCGCAGGCCATCCCCCAAACCGGCGTCTCACGCGCTTCCGATTGGCCTCCGGACCTCGTGGCTCGAACTGCACATCATGGAAGCGGCGTGGTGAATGATATGAACGAAATCGCTCATTGGCAAGGCTGTCGCGAAAATACTTCGCAAATGCCCGAAGATCAGCGCATTTATAACGGTAGCGCACAAACGCACCGTCACAAAACCTTCATATCTTGGTGACTTGACAACGAAGGGATTCGCTCGCTATGAGCGATATATGTCATTCAGCAAATTGGAAACGCCGTGCTCAATACTGCCGAAGATCGCCAGGAGAAGATCGTCGACCTGCTTCGCGAGGAGCTGTTCCTCGATATCAAGACGCTGACGAAGCGATTTGATATTTCGGTCGCGACCGCCCGGCGTGATCTTGTCGAGCTTGAAGAGGCGGGTCTCCTGCGACGCACCCATGGCGGCGCGGTCAGCATATCCCAGGTAGCGCATGATCCGGCCAACGCGACGCGGGCGGTTTCTCAGCGAGCGGAGAAGAGAGCCATCGCGGAAGCCGCGGCCGCAATGATCGCCGACGGAGATGTCGTTCTTCTCGATGCGGGTACGACCGCGCTGGAAGTCGCCAAGCTGCTCGTCGGCCGCAAGGGTCTGACCTTCATCACCAACGGCGCCGACATCGTCGCCGAGCTGATCCGGCACGACGCAGCGAGCGTCTATTCCGTCGGGGGAGAGTTCGCGGAGATCAACCGTTCTTTCCGCGGACCTCTGGCCGAACATTTCATCCGGCAGTTCAATGTCGACAAGCTCATTCTCAACGCCGCCTCGATCGATCTCGGCCGGGGCCTGATCTTTACGGGATCGCCGGTCAACGCCAGCATCCAGAAGGCGATGATCGAGGTGTCGAGTCGCACCATCGTTGTGGCTGACCACACCAAGTTCACGAAATCGAGTTTTTCCGTCACTGCGAAGATCGAGGATGTCGGAACGATCGTTACTGATGTCGCCGCCAAGGCCATCATCGAAACCGCGCCGGAGAAACTCAGGAGGAAATTCGTCATCGCAAGCTGAACCGCGATGCCGCGACTGCCAACAACAGCTTCGAGAGAAAGCAAGGGAGGACCCCATGTTTACTGCCAGCAGAAGACATATCATGTTCGGTACGGCCGCGATGATGCTTGCATCGCTGTCGGGTGTCGACAGCGCCTGGAGCGCCGGCGACGTCAACCTCAGTCTGATGATCTGGGATCCGGCCCAGAAGGCCGGCGTTCAGAAGGCGGTCGACGCCTTCCAGACGGCCAACCCTGCCATCAAGGTTTCGCTCGTTCAGGTTCCTCCGGATCAGTATTACACCAAGCTCGACGCCTCGCTTGGCGCGGGCGAGGGGCCGGACGTCATGTGGCAGAGTTCCAGGGCGTCCTACTATGTCGAGGGCGGCGCCCTGGAGCCCCTGACCGCCTACATGAAGAAGGATAACCTGTCGCTCGACGGCTACAACAAACAGATCGTCGGCCTTTACAATATCGGCGGCGAGCAATACGGCGTGCCGAAGGACATGGATGCCTGGACGTTCATCTATAACGCCAGCGTCTTCAAGAAGCTTGGCGTCGAAGCCCCCAAGCCCGACTGGACATGGGAGGACATGGTCCGCATCGCCAGGGAACTGAAGGCGAAACAGGCTCCCTCCGACGTTCCGCTCTATTATAACTATTCCTTCAACAACGGTGTCGCGAGCCTCGTCCACGCGCTTGGCGGCAAAGTGATCGACAACGGCAAGAGCGCGATGTCGTCACCGGCCGGCATCAAGGCGCTGGAAATGGTCAAGTCTCTCCAGGACGACGGCCTCATCCTCAAGGTCGCCGACTCTTCGGACTTCAACCCGGTGTCCTCGCTGATCTCCGGCAAGCTGGCCATGGCCGAAATCCCCTCGTGGAACCTCAGCCTCCTTTCGAAGGCCGATCTCCCGGCCGGCACGTTTCAGGCTGTCCGGATGCCGTCGGTCAATGGATCGTGGACGACGGACACCAATGGCCTCGTCTACGTGATGAACACCAATTCGAAGCATAAGGACGAGGCGTGGACGCTCATCAAGTTTCTGACGTCGGATGAAGGTGCTGTGCTTCATGCCGAGGGCGGCGCTGGCCTCCCGGCCAATACCGCCAAGGCGACGCTTTCGGCTTTCGTGAAGGCGAACGAGAAGCTTGGCGGCCTGGAGGAGGCCCTGTCGGTCACGATCGACAAGAGCTACCTTCGCACCACCACGCGATATCCGAAGATCATCACAGCCAACAGCAAGATCAACAGTGCGGTGATGGGGCCGTTCTACGCGGGGTCGGTCTCGGCTTCCGATACCGCGAAGAAGATCGACGAGGCATTGGATGAGGCACTGCGGTGACCAGCGCCGTTCCTCTCCAGATCAACCACGCTGAACAGCAACCCGGCCGCACGACATCGCGGCTCGGCGGCTTGAAGTGGCGGCAGGCGCGGGCGGGATATCTCTTTCTGGTCCCGTTGTTTGCCGGGCTGATTGTCTTCCGGTTCTATGCGTTCGGCTACAACGTCTGGCTTTCGTTCACGAAGGCGGGGGCATTCGGCCCGCCGCGATTCGTCGGCCTCGACAACTACCGGCGGCTGCTGTCCGACAGCCAGCTCGTGGTCGCGCTCTACAACACCGTGAAGTTTGCCCTGATCGCCGTACCGGGCGTCGTGATCGTCTCGCTGCTCTGCGCGTTGCTCATGCAATACCGGTTCCGCGGCGAGTCGGTGTTCCGGGCGATCGTCTTCCTGCCGGCGGTCTGCCTGCCGACGGCGATCATCCTCGTCTTCGGCTGGCTGTTCCAGACGCAATACGGTCTGATCAATGCCGCGATCCAGGTCGTCGGGTATTCTCCGGTCAGTTGGTTTGGAAGCGAAGCCGGCGTCACCGTTGTCGTTTCGATGATTGTGGTCTATCTCTCGTTCAGCGTGCCCGCGATCATTCTTTATGCCGGGATGCAGGATATCCCATCCGATGTCTATGAAGCCGCCATGCTCGATGGCGCCGGCCCCGTGCGCCGGTTCTTCACGATCACCCTGCCGCTTTTGACGCCGTCGCTGTTTTTCGTGATCCTGACCTCGACCATCGGGATTTTAAAACTGTTCGACACGGTCTACATCTTGCTGCCACCTGTCGACCATTCCGTCTCGACGAACTACGGCCTGACGCTGGTCTACTATTATTACTACCTCGCATTCGTCGACGCCGGCCAACGCGGCTATGCGGCAGCCGTATCCCTGTTTCTGCTCATCCTGATCCTCGGCGTCTCGCTCGTTCTGCTTCGTCTTCAACGCCGGTTCGTGCATTATGGGGAGGACGGCTAATGGTCATTCAATACCGTGTCCAATGGTGGACCTATCTCGCGGTCGCCGTCGTCGGAGTGCTGATCCTGGCACCATTCGCCTGGATGGTGTCGACGGCCCTGATGACGACGGCGCAGACCCTTCAGGTCCCGCCCAGCATCATACCGTCCCCGGTCACGCTTGACGGCACGCATGAGGTGTTCAACCGGCTTCCTTTCGCCATCCTGCTGTCAAACACGGTGATCGTCTCAATCGGCCGGGTAATCGGCACGATCGTCATCTGCTCGATGGCGGCCTATGCGCTGGCCATCGTCAAGGTTCCCGGCGCGAGGTTCATCCTCCTGATCATCCTGGCGCTGATCATGGTCCCGGGCGATATCTTCATCATACCGAGCTATTCGATCATCACCTCGATGCGCCTGACCGATACGCTGGTGGCGCTCGCGCTGCCGTCGCTGTTTGACGTGTTCGGCGTCTTCCTGCTCTATCAGTTCTTCCGCGGTGTCCCGAAGGAACTGATCGAGGCGGCGAGGATGGATGGCGCCTCCCACCTGCGCATTCTCGCGACGATCGTCGTGCCGATCGCGCGCAGCGGCATCATCTCGCTGGCGATCCTGACGACGCTCGCTGAGTGGAAGGAGTTGCTGTGGCCGATCGTCGTCAACCGATCGATCGACAAGATGACACTGGGTCCTGGTCTTGCCTTGCTGCGCGGCGAATACACAACCGACTGGAACGTGTTGATGGCCGCGGGCGTGCTGGCAGCGCTGCCCATGGTGGTCATCTTCCTGATCCTTCAGAAGCGGTTCATCGCCAGCTTTGCCCGAAGCGGGCTGAAATAGCCCGATTCGATCGCCTTCCGGCAGGTTCGATCTCCCGTGCTTTGCGGAGAACCTGCTTCCAACGAATGAGGAAATGATGCTCGATCTTTTGCCCTCGCGCTCCGGGCGCGTTCTGGTTTGCGGCCATCGCGGCCATTCCATCGAAGGCCATGAGAACACACGGCCGGCCTTGCAGCGGGCCGCGGAACTTGGTGCCTCTCTCTGCGAGATCGACCTGCGGATGACCCGCGACGGCCGACTGGTCGTTTATCATGACGACATTCTCGATAATGCCTCGACCGGTGCCGGCCTGATTTCCCGGCTCGACTATGCCGATATCGCCGGGCTGCGGACGAAGAACCGGAACGGGATCGCCATCGAGGGCCAGCCGATCGAACCGTTCGAGGACATCCTTGCCTTCAGCCGGGATCTCGGCCTGGCGCTGATCGTCGAGATCAAGGACAAGTTCGAAGGCAACGCGTATCTGGAGGAGGTCATCCGGTTGCTCGGTCAGACAGGTATGCTCGACCGTGTTCTGATCAGTTCGTTCGACTACGTCGTTCTGCGCGATATCAAGCGTCTTGCGCCCGGCATCCGCACTATGGGCATCAACTATCACCGGCTTGTCGAGCCGGCGGCGGCTGCCCGTTCGGCGGCGATGGACGTCATGAACACCGACTATCCGCAATTTGCGCCTGACATCGCCGAGGGGCTGCATGCTGCCGGCGTCTGCGTCAGCCATTACCTTCCGCCGCCCCAGCACTTCGCCCTCAGAGGTTCCTACGGGCTGGATTATCTCGACCAATTGCAGACCTGGATGCGCGCCGGGCTGGTCGACATGCTGGTCTGCGATGACGTCGCCTGGATCGTCGAGTTCATCAAAACCTGCGGCCTCGAGCCCACCCGGCTCGACTTCGCGAAATAGCGCTCCGTGCGGACAGTCTGGTCAATCAGCCGGTGGTCCGCACGAAGTTTTTTGAAAGCAGTTTTCGCCATCCCGCTTTTGAGGTGACGATGTTTGCATGATGAGGAAATAAGGCCAATGGCTGGAACCACGAAAAGATCGACCGTGCCCGATCGCGATATGGAGGCTGTCGTTGAGGCGATCGCACGCAGGGCAGGCAATATTGCCTTATCGTATTTTGATGTGCTGGCAACGCTCCCCGTCGAGAGAAAAGGTCACCTCGATCTCGTAACCGACGCGGATCGCCAGGTGGAAGAGTTCCTGATCGAGAATTTGCGGCAAGCATTTCCGCAAGACGGTATCTACGGTGAAGAGGGGGGCGACGTTGCGGGTGTCTCCGGACGCACATGGATTATCGACCCCATCGACGGCACGTTCAACTTTGTTCGCGGCAGCCAGAACTGGGCGATCTCGATCGGCCTGTTCGAGAAGGGCAGGCCGGTCTTCGGTGTCATCTTCGCTCCGGCCCGTCACCTGATGATCACGGGGGGAGAGGGCATCGAGGCGAAGATCAACGGCGAGCCGCTCGCGGCGCTTCCTCCTTTCGATATTGCGCGCGCCTCGACCGGTATCGGTCTTCACCCATCGGTCGCGACAGACGATCGGCTGGAGGTTTTGCGTTTCATCTCTGACGAGCTTCGCATCAATTTTCGATGCTGCGGCTCATCCGCCCTTTCGCTGGTCGAAGTCGCGATGGGGGAAACCGATGGCTACGTCGCGCTCGGTGATGCCACCTGGGATGTGATGGCCGGTCTGCCGATCCTCGTCAGCCTGGGCGGCTCACATACTATCGACTGGAGCCGCATCGATCTGCAGGACAAGCTCCGGTTCGCATGCGGAAGCGAAGCGTTCCTTGGCAAGGTGCGACCGCTGCTCGACCGCGTTTCGGCGGGATCGTGAAGAGGCGGTGAAGTCATGACCGGATCTCCCTGCAGGCTGTCGCCGACGGAGTTGCGCAAACGGACGGTCGATGGCAGGGGCATCGCCGACATCCGCCTCGTGGAGATGGAAGACGGTCCCGGCCGCGGCCAGCGGCTGTTTCTCGTTCGCAATGCGGCGGGCATTGCATTCGAGATCGCCGTCGATCGCGGCTTCGATATTTCCAGCGCCACCTGGCGCGGCATCAACATCGGCTGGAACAGCGCGAACGGACTTCCCTGGCCGCCGAACTCCGTCGATGCCGAGGATGGTATTGGTTTCTACCGAAACCTCGACGGTTTCATCGTCACCTGCGGGCTGGATCATTTCGGCGCCGCAAGCCGCACAGACGCTTCGCATTTCATGCACAAGCACCGGAGAGAGGTTTTCCATCCCCTGCATGGCAGGATATCGAGCCAGCGAGCCCAGATCTCGGGCTACGGCATCGATTGGGACGCTGAAAGTCCGGTTATCCAGGCGGAGGCGATCGTTCGGCAAAGCGCGGTCTTCGGCGAAAATCTGCTTCTGCGCCGCCGCATCAGTGTCCCTGTGTTCGGCGACACAATCCGCATCGAGGATGTCGTCGAAAACCGCGGCTTTCGGCCGACGCCGCATGCGCTCCTCTATCATGTGAATTTCGGGTACCCGTTTCTGGATGAGCAGACGAAACTGTCGGGCGATCTTGATGCGAGTTTCGTCGCGGCGTTCAATGCCGAGGACAAGCAGCCCCGCGACGATTTCGTGGACTATTTCCAGGAAGTGGCGATCGCATCAGAAACCGCCACGGCTTCGATCGCTCTGACGAATGCTGTTTTGATGGACGGGATCGAGGTAAAACTCCGGTTTTCGCCCGCGGCGCTTCCGGACTTCGGCGTATGGCGAGCGTTCCAGTCCGGGGTTTATGCTCTCGCCCTTGAGCCGGTGCGCCGCGGCAACGTTAACAACGCGGTCAACGAGTGGCCGGGCATGCTGTCGCCTGGTCAGGTTGCAAGCTCGTGGCTCGAATTGCAGCTGTCGTCGATTGACCGAAGCTGACCTCAGCCTCTCATCGCGAGGCCGTCGGTATTAGATTCATGAAACAAGATGGTGCGGGTGGTCGGGCTCGAACCGACACTCCTCTCGGAACCGGATTTTGAATCCGGCGCGTCTACCAATTCCACCACACCCGCACGGTGCCGATCTCCTGCGTGCGTAGCGCCTGAGGGTAGCCGACCGCTCCTATACAGCACATGCGCAGTGATTTCCAGAGCAAAGTTGCGCTGTGGAAAAACAGTAATTTCAGCGCTGTAGCGAACGCTGTCGAACCAATTGCTGCCTTTCCTTCAACTCGTGCCCCTGTTACTCGGGAACACATACAACCTCGGGACTGACCACATGCGGCGACGACGATCATGTCGGCGCTGTGGTGCACTGCCTCCACGTTCAACTCGGCAGGGATCAGATCGGAAGGCCGAAAATGGGCTCGCATGCGCTGATTCTCCGTCAGAAACGGCCAGTAGAATCCGAAACGACATCGAGAATGAGTCAGACCCCGTTACGACGCCGATTGACAGGCACTGGACAAGGCAGGGTGGAAGGTTGAAGACCTCGATCTGGTGGAAGCGAATGAGGCATTTGCTGCACAGGCATGCGCCGTAAATCAAGAAATCGGTTGGGACCCGGGCATTGTAAAGGTCAACGGCGGAGCGATCGCTCTCGGGCATCCGATCGGTGCATCTGGTGCACGCATCCTAGTTACGCTTCTCCACGAACTTGCCAAAAGAGACGGACATAAAGCACTGGCAACGTTGTGCATAGGCGGTGGAATGGGGATCGCACTGACAATTGAACGCTGACTATATGTCAGTCCCCGGATGGCTCAACGCAGATTTGGTTAAAAATCAAATTGGCAATTCGTAGAGTTCCGTAATCAGCCAGCTAAAAAGGCGATTGTCTGAGATCGTGTCTCCTGTTCTCAACCACATTCAACTGGTCAGGCGCTCATCGTCGCCGAGGAAGGCAGCTTTATTCGTGCCGGAAGAAGGCTTAACACGCATTACTTCCTGGTGAGCCGCAAAATTCGCTACCTTGAAGAGTCGGTGGGGATAAGGTTATTTACCCGCGGTGGAAGCGGTGTGACCCCTACGCCCGATGCAGCCCATTTCGCGACGTTCGCCAGATCATCACCGACCTCGAAACTGTTCTCAACCTCGGGGATAATGGTCGTCACAACCAGCGGCAGCCTCTCCGTCGGCGTGCATGTGTCCATGCTCGATGGTGAACTTTACAAAAGCCTTCACCAATTCGTCACCGAGAATCCGGATTTTTCCCCGCAATATCTCGACGCGCCCCGTGTTGAATTGATAATTGCCGCGAATGCTGGCGATCGGCAGTAGTGGTCCTAAGCGTCTTGGTGGCCGCCTCAAACAGGATCGAATAGACTTGCCGCTTGTTCTGGTAGGCTCGCGTCTCTCCATAACGTGCGGGAAAATCGATCACCACGCCCGCGGCCGGGGAGCTCTCCACGTTCATCGCTTATCCAAACGCCGCCAGAAACACTTCCGTCGCCCTTTCGACTGCGGACTGACGAACTTGGTGATCGGGTTGGTCATCCAGTCCCCATAGCTGACGCTCGACAAGTCCAGCCTCACAAAGGGACTTGAAGTAAAGGCTGGCCTCGCGGAGGTCGGATCGTTGAAGCTTGCCCGCCTCCATCAGCGCGGCAATGATTTCACTGATTGCGATGAGGGTTTTCCGCGGTCCGTTCTCATAAAAGATGCGGCTTAGCTGTGGCTGTCGTCCGGCCTCGCCCATGATCAGGCGATTTGCCTCGATGACGTCAGGGCGCGTGACAAGATCGAGATAAGCAGTCCCGAGCTTTCGAAGAATTTGCTCGACATCGTCGCCGCGTCCCGCAGCCTCGATTTCCTCGACGCCGCCTTTCCCCGCCTCGTTAACAAAGGCCTCAAAGAGTGCCTCCTTGCTTGGGAAATAACCGTAAAGCGTAGCCTTCGACGCCGTGGCCTCAGCCGCTACCGCTTCCATAGTCACCGCGCCGAAGCCCCTTTCGATGAACAATTTCCCGGCGGCCTTCACAAAACTCAACCGCCGATCCTCGGTCTTTCTTCGCATCGCGTCATTCCCGTTTCGCATCAGGCTCAACGCCCGCCGTCATCATAATTAAACGATATCGTACAGGAATATTGACAATGAACAAGTCAGGTTATATCTAAACGCTAACGTTCAATTATGGGTGCCTCTGTGAGCGCTAAGCCGGAAATGCTTGAAAACGAAAAAGGCTGGGGGCGATCCGGCCCCTTGGCTCCATGCGCTGTGGGAAAGCCGATGGACAACCGGCCCGCTGCCGATCCACCTCGTCATCCGATCGCGTTCGCCTTGCACACCACCATTGCTGCACTCATGGCGCTCGCCCTAGCACACGTGCTCGCCATCCATCATCCATGGTGGGCGGCGATGACCGTTTGGCTGGTCGCTCAGCCGACACGCGGCCTTCTTGTGGAGCGCAGCGCCGCGCGCCTCGTCGGAACGATCTGTGGAGCCGCCGCCGGCGCATCGATTCTGCTCGTCCATGCATATCTGCCGGTCACTCTGATCCTGCTTGCCTTCTGGCTGGCTTGTTGCGCTGGGCTCGGCACGATCTTCCGGCATTTCCGCAACTACGGCTTTGTTCTTGCCGGCTACACTGCGGGGATCGTCGTCCTGTTTGGGTTGGGCGACGGACATGCGGACAGCGTGTTGGCGCAGGACAGGGTTCTGTGCACGCTGATCGGCATCGTCTGTTCGATGCTGTTGTCCTTCAGAGCCCTGCCGTCGCGAAAGGCGGATGCACAGGCACGGGCCAGGAACCTTCTGGGTCGCGTTTTGCAGCGGATCAAAAACCGGCAGGCCGACAAAGAAGCGCATGCGGACGCTTCGTTGATCGCCGAGATAGCGGCCTTTGACCGAGCCATCGACGAGCAGTCCGCAGGATCGATCCGCGGACGTGCCGACGCCCGGCGCCTGCGGCACATCTCCGGCATATTGCTGGAACTTCTCGCGATGGGCGGAAGTAGGAACACGGCTCTCGACAGACCCTTCGCGCCTGACGATCCGTTTCAGCGGGCGCGGCGTATGGCCAGGGATGCCGCAGCACACGGTCACGTGGTGCTGGCGGGCGCGCTGGAGGATCTTGCGAAGGCGCTGGAGCCCGGCCGTCTGTCTGCACTCGGTTATTTCCGGTTCGACTTCGATCGCGTCGCCTCGTATCGCGCCGCCATGCGGCCGGTGGTTGCACTGGCAGTCGCGTCCGCGATCTGGCTGGCCGCAGGCTGGCAGGCTGGCTCCATGATGGCGATGACAGCGGTCCTGTTCACCTCGCTGTTCTCCAGTCACGACCATGGAAACCATATGGTTGTTCAGGTATTGCTCGGAACCCTCGCCGGCGCCGCGATGGGACTGCTTGTCCGGCTGCTTCTGCTGCCGCATGCCGAAGGTCTGCTGACGATACTAGTCTGCGTCACGCCGTTCCTGTTGGTTTCAGCGTGGCTCATGCGCAAGACCGTCACCGCCAAGATGGCCATAGACATGGCCATGACATTCCTGTTGACCGCCCAGCCGGGAACCGCGCCAGTAGCCGCCGAGACCGCCGTTCTGGAAGCCCTGGCAATCGTCTCGGGCGTGGTCATAGCGGTGGCGATATTTTGGCTGGTCCTCCCGTCGACGCCGGATGTACGCCGCAGGCTTCTCGCCCGCCGTATTGCAACCTTGACGCACCGCATCGCCTGCGGCGCCGACGAAAAGACACTGGCATCCCATCATGAGACGTTGCGCAGCGCGCAGGTGCAACTGCTCGACGTCACGGAGGTTGAGTCCCCGCTTTTCAAAGCAGCACAGGCCTGCCTGGCCGCCGCCGCAGAAAGCCGCCGCCTCAAATCGGCTACCGCAAGAGAGGCTTCGATCAAGGCGAGCGCGGCGCTCGATGCGCTGGCCACTTCAAACACAAGGAGGAAAAACAATGCCTGATACTCAGATCCAGCGTCAGTTCACCGGCCAGTATATTGATGGGCGCTGGCGAACCGGTCGGGCTCCAACATCGCTTAGCGATCGCAACCCGTACAACGGTGAAGTCTTAACCGAAATCGGTTGCGCCTCCCACGATGATCTCGACGACGCCTATCGCGCCGCAGCGAGAGCCCAGCTCGACTGGGCGCGGCTCCTGCCAGGAGAACGGGCTGCGGTCATGCATCGCGCAGTCGCCGTCATGGACCGCCGCCATGCCGAGATAGTCGACTGGCTGATCGCCGAGTCCGGCAGCACCCGCATGAAGGCGGAAATCGAATGGGCGGCCGTTCGTGCCGGCACGCTGGCTGCAGCATCCATGCCCGCGCGTGTGATGGGACGGATACTGCCCATCGACATTTCCGGGAAGGAGAGCAGAGTTTATCGCCGGCCGTTGGGTGTCGTCGGCGTCATCAGCCCCTGGAACGTTCCGATGCATCTGTCGAATCGTTCGGTCGCTCCGGCGCTCGCACTTGGCAACGGTATCGTGCTCAAACCTGCCGAGGACACGCCGGTCACCGGTGGCCTTCTGCTTGCCAGCATCTACGAGGAAGCGGGACTGCCCGCCGGCCTGCTCAACGTTGTCGTCGGCGACGTAAGGGAAATCGGCGATGCGTTCACGCTGCACGAAATTCCCAAGTTCATCTCGTTTACAGGGTCTACGCGAGTAGGACGGCGTATCGGCGAACTGGCGATGACCGGCGCCACGTTGAAGCGCGTAGCGCTCGAACTGGGTGGCAATGCGCCCTGTGTAGTGCTGGACGATGCCGATCTCGACCATGCGGTTTCCGGAGCTATCGTCGGTCGCTTTCTGCATCAGGGGCAGATCTGCATGAGTACGAACCGCATCATCGTCGAGTCGCGACTTTATGATCGCTTCGTGGAGGCGTTCATCGAGCGAGCACGTTCATTGAAGGTCGGTGACCCGAACGAACCGGACACGGTGATCGGTCCGCTCATCAATGAGAGGCAGCTCAAGGCAGCGCTCGGTCATGTCGACAAGGCGAGGGCCGCCGGCATTCACCAAGTCCTGAGCGGTGAACCCTCAGGACAGGTTTTGCCGCCTCAAGTCTTTGTCGATGTCGCTAATAATTCCGTTTTGGCGCAAACCGAGCTGTTCAGCCCGATCGCGCCTCTGATCCGCGCTGCCGATGAAGCCGACGCGTTGCGCATGGCCGATGCCGTCGAATTCGGCCTGTCGAGCGCGGTCTTCACCACCGATGCCGCGCGCGGACTGCGCTTTGCCAAAGGCATCGAGGCGGGCATGACCCACATCAACGACATCTCTCCCAATGACGACCCGAACACAATGTTCGGCGGCGAGAAGAACAGCGGTCTCGGCCGCTTCAACAGCGACTGGATCATCCAGGAACTGACCACCGATCACTGGATCAGCGTGCAGGACGAACCGCGCGTCTATCCGTTCTGACCTTACCCCCCAGCAACCGGGCCTAAACAGAAGGAAAGACAAAATGAGCATGACCTTCCCGGAAATTCCAGAATTCACTGGCCTCTACGAGCCCAGTCGCGTCGAAACGCAGATCTTCGATCTCGAGGTCGAGGGGACCGTTCCTCCGACGATTGCCGGCACCTTTTTCCAGGTATCCCCGGATTCCTATTATCCGCCGATGCTCGGTAAGGACATCTTCTTTAACGGCGATGGACTAGTCTCGGCCTTCAGGTTCGAGAACGGCCATGTCAGTCTGCGCAGGCGCTATGTCCATACAGACCGGTTGGCGGCGCAGTGGCGCGAGCGGCGCTCGCTCAACGGCGTCTATCGCAACGTTTTCACCAACGACCCGCTGGCAGCCGAAAACAACACGACAGCGAACACGACGGTACTCTGCCATGCCGGCGTATTGCTCGCCATGAAGGAGGATGCACTTCCCTATGCGCTCGACCCCGAGACGCTGGAAACGATCGGCGTCTGGGACTTCAACGGCCAGATCAAGTCGGCCACTTTCACAGCCCATCCCAAGGTCGATCCTGACAACGGCGACCTCCTTTGCTTCGCCTATGAAGCCAAGGGCGACGGCACGCCCGATATCGCCTATTTCGAAATCGACGCCTCGGGCAAGCTCAAGAAGGAGATCTGGTTCAAGGCTCCCTACGCCGCAATGATCCACGATTTCGCCATCACCGCCCGGCATGTCGTCTTCCCGCTCATCCCTCTGACCGTCGATATCGAACGCATGAAGGCGGGCGGGCAGCATTTTGAATGGCAACCGGATCTGGCGCAGCTCTTCGGTGTGCTGCCGCGAGACGGCAGCGCTGAGGATGTCATGTGGTTCGAGGGGCCGAAGGACGGATTCCAGGGGCATACTCTGAACTCGTACGAGGAAGACGGCTTTCTGCAAGTCGACATGCCTGTCACCACGGGGAATATCTTCTACTTTTTCCCTCAGGCAGACGGGTCCGTACCGCTTCCCGAAACCCTCAGTTCGCAGCTGATGCGCTGGTCGTTCAATCTCAATGGTCCTGGCGAACCGGGTGCGGCCGACTATGCTCTCCAGCCGCGCCCCATCACATCTTTCCCGTGTGAATTCCCGCGTTGCGATGAACGGTTCACCGGCAAACCCTATGAGCATGGTTTCGTGTTGGCCTTCGATCCGACACTACCTTTCGATGAAAGCCTGGGGGACCGACCGTTCCAGTTCTTCAACCAGCTTGCCCATGTCAATGTGAAGACAGGTACGACTGATGCCTGGTTCCCCGGTGATGGACAGTGCTTCCAGGAGCCGATCTTTGTGCCGCGTTCGGACGATGCTCCTGAAGGCGATGGATATGTGATTGCGTTGCTGAACCATCTCAACGGCGACAACACGGAACTGGTCGTGCTCGACTCGTTGAATATGGCGGCCGGCCCAGTGGCCCGCATCAAGATCCCGTTCCGCCTGCGCATGTCGCTGCACGGCAACTGGACGCCCGCGAAGGCGCTCGAAGCGGTCCGCAAACAGGCCTGATCCGCAAACACGCAACCGTGCGTCGGGATACGTCCCGGCGCAAGGGATCCAGAAAGTTCTGTCTGATTTCAACCATGTGTCCGAATCTCGGCGCAGGGTCGCTGGCGGCTCACGCCTGCTGAGTCCGTCCATTCCGACCGTCGAAGATGCCCCTGCCGTCGATTGACGCACGACCAGTTCCGGTTGGAAGACAACTTCAGCCGATGGTCGGGTTGGCGCAGAAAGATGGGCAATCAAACGGTCGACTGCCGTCTCCGCAATTTGTGACAAAGGTTGGCATATGGTGGTCAGCCGCGGCGTCGTCAGGCGAGATAAGACAATATCGTCTATTCCAACCAGGGAAATATCATTCGGGATCGAGATGTCGCGCTGGCGTAGTTCCGAGAGGATGCCCACAGCGATCATATCATTGAGCGCAACGATTGCCGTTGGCCGCGGTAACGTCTCCAGCAAGCGCCCCGCCGCACGCCGCCCACCTCGAACAACTCGATGTCCGAATAGCTGATCGCTTTTTTATCAGAGTTTTCTTCGAAGACAGGGCACTCCGCGGGGTTAATTTCAGCAACCGCAGCTCGGAAACCCTTGAGGCGCGAGGCGCGGGCAAAGGTGAATGATTTGTCCGTCACGTAGGCGATCCGGGTGTGCCCGAGGCCGCGCTATAAACGGCGTTTGCGGCTTCAAATTCTTTGGTATCGCGCACACCGGCCCCATTGAGGACAATGCGCCGCCCAGAGATGGTAACAAATCGACTTGACGGTTCACGTCAGTTGCGACGTTTAATGTCGAGGCCCGTTGAGGACGTTTGCCGGCTTGGGGTGATATCTCGGCGATCGCACGACGAATCGGGATTACGCCCTCTTAACTCTACCGCAACCGCCCGGTTTGGACCGCGTGCCGCCTGAGGGTAGATACCCATCTGATCGCCCACGACGGAGATGACCGTCCCTGAGGTGTCTCTCGTGAGCAAGGGGGCGGCCGAGACCTCGCACCAGCGTAAGCTGAACAGCAAAACCCAGGCGACTGCGGGAACGGCAACGCACCTTGCGAGGCCTTCAACCACCGGATACTTGCACTCTCTCAAAGTCTTATTGTCGACGGCCTAGCCGCAGGAGAGGGCCTCCTCCCGTCAGGGGCAAAGGCCGCTCCGCTGACCAAAGGAGATCGTGACGACTGACAAATCCAACGCAAACTATGTAACGACCGAGTACGACATCCAATCATGCCTGGCTGGACGATGCCTGACTATTTTGCGGCCTGCCACAGGTCACAACGATGATCGGCGCGATACTCATCTTCGCTGATGACTTTCGTAATGCCGTCTTCCAGAAACGCCAGACGCTGGGGGTTTTCCACGGTAAACCGAGGCCATTCGGGCGGCATTCCTTTGGGATCGGCGAGCGCCGAAAAATAGCGACGCATCACCTCGGCGAGTTTCAGTTGCCGAATCGTCAAGCCCGCAGGCACCATGCTTTCTCCCCACAGATAGGAAATCTCCGAACTATGGCCGCTTCCTACGGCGAAGGACTGTGGAACGGAGGCATAGGAACGCAACGGCGCCGTTTCGTCCCTGAACTCGTAGGCATAAGTGGGGGTCCAGCGGGCAAGTGCCGTAACAAGCTTTGTCGTCGGGCAGGTAGAGCCGCGGTCGGTGCTATAGTCGGCCAGCGCGGCTCCGGGAGCGGTCTTTTCGATCGCCGAATAAGCAGCGAGGATTTTTTCCGCCTTGTCTCCTTCGTTCTTGCGGACTTCGGCGCGATACTGTGCCTGACTGACCGGTTGATCCTTCAGATCGTTGGCCTCATAGACGAATATGCGCGCTTCGTTTCGCGTATTGCCCACAATGACCGGGACCCGGTTGAATTCTCCGGTCTCGAATGCCTCTAAAGGCGGTTTCGGCATGGCGTAGCCGCCGGAAACCGTTGGGAGAGTCAGCGCGGACTTTTCCTGAGCATCCAGGATTTCGTCTGGGCTCTTGCCGCGAAGGCAGGCGAGGCGGGTTGCCTTGTCCGCACAACCGATTGCAGCCGCGAATTTCTCCCCGCTTTCCACCGCCTTTTCGTTCGGCGTGCTCGGGCAGTCGCGTCCACTTTCTATGATCGCTCCATGAAACAGGCCCTTCGCTTGCGGCGACGCGACGATGAAGCATACGCCTCGGGCTCCGCCCGATTGTCCGGCAACCACGACCCTTTCCGGATTGCCTCCGAAAGCGGCGATGTTCTTCTTGACCCATTTGAGAGCCTCGATCTTGTCGAGATCACCGAAATTCCCACTGCTCTTGCCATCCTGAGATTCCGCATTCAGTTCCGCAAGCGCGAGATAACCGAGAGCTCCCAGTCTGTAGTTCGCGGTTACAACGATATTCCCGCGCCTTGCAATCTCCTTCGGGTCCCAGTCGGTCTTGGCGCCATTGCGCGATCCACCGCCATGATATCCCACGATGACGGGCAAATTTCCCGCATCGCCCTGCGGCCGGTAGATGGTGAGCGTCAGGCAATCCTCGGTCCAGCTTGCCCCTTTGTCCGGACGCCAGAACACCGCGTGTTGGACGCATTCGTTGCCGGGCACATCTGCGACAAAGGGTTGCTTGAACGGCTCCGCTTCCCGAGGTGGAGCGAAGCGCAAATCACCTATCGGCGGTCGGGCATAGGGTATACCCTGATAGACAAGCAGATCGCCCTGTTCTTGTCCGACGACTTCGCCGATCGGCGCGGAAACGGGTTGAGTGACGGCATGCGCGGCGGGTACTGCGAACGATAGCAGCATGACGCCGATCATCGTGGGGCGATGTGCGAACAACATTCGTGTTCCTCCTGATATAGGGTCTTCAGTTTGCTTCGGGGCCTTTGGCGCACATCAGTTCGTGCGCTTGCGTTCGATGTGGTCGCTGACCATGCCGGCAATGCCCTTTGCAATGCCCTCTTCGGCGCAACCCGGCTTCAGCCGCGAACCCAGAACCTGGAACGTCTGATGTTCGAACGACTGGTCGTCCGGAATATAGCCGGAATTGGCGCGACCGTTCGCCAGGGTGATCAACACGGTTTTCGACAGCGGCGACATCTGTTTCGCGCGTTGGCCGATACGGCTATAGATCTCGGCGTTGACGGTCGAGAGCGCGATATCACCGATGCCAACGGCCCCTAGCCGGATGTCGACGTCCTTGCCGTCTTCGTATTGACCGGCCGCACCCTCGCGCACTTTGTCGAGTCGCGTCCGGCCAGGGCAGGTCAGCGTGGTCTGCGCCGCCCAGATTTCCGGCGATGCCATCCATCCATCCGTATGAGACATAACGCGGATGACTTCCTCGCCGAGAATCACACCGAGGGCCTGCATATAGTCGGCAAGCTGGTGCGCTCTTTTCGGATCGAGGGGGCCGTCCACCACCTGCTTGTTGCGCAACGGCGCCTCGACATCCTCGCGGCTCATCTCGTAGCCGGAGATCGGTACTCCGGTTTTTGACGCGAGCGTGTTGGTGCCAGTCCTCAGCCAGCGCGGGTTCTGATCACCGGATGCTCCCTGGGTGAATATCGCCACGACATCATCGCTGAAATTGCGCTCGATATAGCGGCTCGTGGCGGCGGCGAAATCTCCGCTGACAAAACCCGAGAGATAGCCGTTCACAGGATGCATCGCATAGTTGACATAGGTCGCGATCGGCTCGCCACTCGGCTTGATGACGGAAAGGACGCTTACGGTCTTGTCGGAATAGGCATTGAAATTCGCTGCCTGCGTCCACAGATGCGTCCGCGGATTGATCGCGTCGCGGTTGACGTTGAGATAGGCTTCTCCGGTGGAATAGCCGACCTTTGCCGGTTGCAATGCGGAAACGGCCTTTTTCACCGCATCGACCGCAACATTCGACACGAAATCGCTGCCGTAGCGCGGCTGGCCAGGCGCCGTGGTCGCATTGGCCGGCCAGTCGCTATGGGTATGGGTGGATGACAGGACAACGTTCTGAGGCGGAATGCCGAGGGTTTCGCCGACGCGCTTGCTGGCCTCGGCCCAGACTTCCTCGTTTATGCCGCCGAGATCAGCACCGATGAGCGCCATCT
This sequence comes from Agrobacterium sp. 22-214-1, assembly GCF_053522465.1. Classification (NCBI taxonomy): domain Bacteria; kingdom Pseudomonadati; phylum Pseudomonadota; class Alphaproteobacteria; order Hyphomicrobiales; family Rhizobiaceae; genus Agrobacterium; species Agrobacterium sp. 22-214-1. The sequence goes on from NZ_JBNWCK010000002.1 coordinate 378,665, forward strand.
TCGTCTTGCCGTTGTCGATGACGATCACCCGAAGATAAAGCTTCTCGTGATCGTATTCGTTCATCGCCGGGTAAGCCGGGCTCGCTGGTGGTGTGATCTCGATGCGCGCAGCCCCAGCACGGAGCGTTCCCGTTGCACTCTGCGCCGCGGCAGGGGCCGCCGCCAGGGCAGACACGCTCGAAGCGATTGCGAGGCTAATAACTGTCTTTTTCATGCTTTCCTCCAATGGAATAAATGAAAAGAAATACAGGCGCCTGTTCTTGTGGCGCGCCGGCTGGACATCCCGTGACATTGCGTAAAGGCCAGCCGCTCTTCCGGCGACGGCACCGCCGGAAGTTTGTCACTCATCAGGAATGGAACGAGATGCGGGCTACAACACGCCGGCGGCCTTGAGCAGCGGCAGGTCGTGATTGAACCGGACTTCGCTCTTGTTGTCGAAGATCATCGTCGCACGCTTGTCGGCGGCATAAGCCGGCCATTTAGGCAGGCCAGGATGGTTCGGATTGCCGGATTTCGCGAAATTGATCCATGCCTCGCTCATCTTGTCCTGCAAGGCAGCAGCCTCTGGCCCGCCGCCTGTGGCCTGCGAGACAAGTTCGGCATTGGCAAAGACATAGGGAATTTCCGAGCAATGCCAGGCGCCGCCGATTCCGCCCATGGCAGGCGATTCACGCGTGAAGACGTAGGAATAGACCGGTGCGCCGCCCTGCTTGGCCTTCATCTGAATGTTCTTCAGCGTGCCGGTGCGGCCGGTCAGATCGACGAAGGCGGCATCCGCCAGCTTCTTTTCAGGATAGGCCTCCAGAAAAGCCTTGCCGATAGCATTCGCCTTGTCGCCGAAGCGTTGCTTCAGTTTGGCGTCGGTCTTTTCAGCGTTCCATTCGTTCTTGTTGTCGGCATAAAGGATCGCCGGGTTGACACGGGTGACGGTCTCTTGCTCGTTGAGCACGGTACCTATCAGCAGCGGGATATCCTTGGCCTGATCCACCCAGCCATCACCTACCGGATCGCGCGGCAGATATGCGCCATCGACAACCGGTGCCCAGCGCGGGTTTTCGATGCCTTCTTTCTTGGCATCCTCCAGTGCCTTCGTACCGGCCTCGACAAGTTGCTCGACGGGCACCGTCTTGAGGTGGTCGACCTGAGAGGTTTCGATACCGAGATTCTTCAAGGTGAGTTCCGCAACGCGGCGTGCCGACCTCTGGCTGGTGACCGGCGAGGTCGTCGCGCCGCTCTGAACGATCGCCTTGCCGAACAGGCCTTTTGCCGCCGGGAGCCCCATCAGCGTGCGCACCTTGCTGCCGCCGCCCGACTGACCGAAGATCGTCACATTGCCCGGATCGCCGCCGAACGCTTCGGCATTGTCCTTGACCCACTGCAGCGCCGTGACGAGGTCGGCGATGCTGGCATTGCCCGATTCCTTGTATTCCGGCCCATAGGCGGAAAGATCCAAGAATCCGAGCGCGTTCAGGCGATGGTTGAGGGTGATCACCACCACATCGCCCTTGCGCGACAGGTTTTCGCCGTCATAGGAGACCTGCTCGATCGAAGAGCCGTTGGTGTAGCCGCCACCATGCAGCCAGACCATCACAGGCCGCTTCTTGCCGTCCTTCAGGCCGGGCGTCCAGACATTCAGGAACAGGCAATTCTCGCTGGTCGGCAGGTAGCGATGCGGATTGAACAACTCGTCGCCCGCGACCGACTTCATCGTCGGGATCGGGCATGTTTCGCCGAACGCCAACGCAGGCCGCACGCCCTCCCAGGGCGCGACCGGTTTCGGCGGCACGAACCGCTCGGCGGTCGCATATTGAACGCCGAGATAGCTATAGACGCCGTTGCGTTCGGCCCCGACGATCTCGCCAGCCTTGGTATCGACGACGGCCGCCTTGGCGCCTGACACGTAACCGTCGGCATAAACCGTCGAGGCAGTACTCACACCTGCGAGAAGAATTACCGAGGCCATGGCCAGGTGGCGCGGCGTTTTGTCGATGGCAAAATAAAGGCCTTTGGATATTAACGATGGTTGGTAACGCATCTGCTATTCCTCCAATTCATGATGACGTTCGGGAGCGAGAAATCGTCGAGGCTGACGGTATCCTCACACAACCGCGTGCAGCTTCCTCCAAAGCCGCACGATGCCCTCCCGTCCAGAGGACCTGCGTAAAGTCGAACATAATCGATTTAAGTCAATCCTTGCGGGCGGCATAACTGATAGAGCAAAATGCAATATAAAAGCAGAGCAAGCGATTTGAGATGCTCAGCGAGCGCTTCGCACAATTCCGTCCGCAATATCCAGATGCGTTGTGCGTTTCGTCGCCGAGCGGCTTCAAGCAGCACCGGTCCGTCCGGCATTACCAGTGCTTGATGAGATGTGATTCACGTTCTCCGAGAAGGAGGCCGTGATGGGTGATTTGTTCTGCTGAGCGAGCGCCAGATTGCGCGAATATCGCCGCATTTCCCGCTTTCGCATGGTATTGCGCGGGTCGATGACCGGCGCGTGGTAAGCGGCATCGTCTATGTGATCAGGAACGGGCTGCAGTGGAAGAAAGCGCCGGCTGACTACGGTCCGCACAAGACGCTCTATAACCGCTTCATCCGCTGGAGCCGCCTCGGTGTTTTCGACCGTATCTTTGCGGGGCTTGCGGGTAAAAGGGCGAAACCCGAGCGCATCATGATCGACGCGACGCATCTGAAGGCCCACCGCACGGCAGCGAGCCTGTTTAAAAAGGGGATGTTCCCCGTCGTATCGGGCGAACCAAGGGCGGGCTGAACTCGAAGCTCCACACCGTTTGCGACGGTGACGGACGGCCAATCATCCTGCTCCTGTCGGAAGGCCAGATGAGCGACCACAGGGGCGCTCGTCTCGCGCTCGACGCGTTGCCTCCCGCCGATCATCTGATTGCCGATCGAGGATACGACAGCACTTGGTTCCGCGAGGAACTCGGAGCCAGAGGCATAGAGCCGTGCATCCCGTCCAGCCGGAGCCGCAAAGTTCCATTCGCCTACGACAAGGTCCTCTACCGTCAGCGCCACAAGGTCGAGAACCTCATCGGAGCGGTTCGGGATATGGGCAATATTCCGTCGGTTCCGATCAATTGACTCGCTTTCAAGCTTGATGAAGGCCGTTACAACCGGCCCGTACCGCGTCTAACGCTCACGTCTCCACCGCGCCATTTGAGAAAGCGGATCTGGCCGACGATTGGTTCTACTTGATATTCCAACTGCGGGGGTGCAGACCATATTGACCGCGAAGATTGCCAAGTCAACGACGGTGACGATTGTCAGGATCGTAGTGCGACGATAGGTTTTATAGTGAATTCATCTTGTAATCACTGACACCTTCACCGGCACCATGAGCTGATAGCCGCCGTTGCGGATTGTCTTGAAGAGCGGTCCGGTTTTGCTTTCGCCTAGCTTGCGACGCAGTCTGCTCACCAGGACGTCAATCGAGCGGTCCATATGATCACGAGAGCGTCCCTGCGTAAGTTCAAGAAGCTGGTCGCGTGACAGGGGCCGACCGGGCCGCTCAAGAAATACCCTGAGAAGCTCGAACTCGGCACGGGTGAGATCGACGGTGTCGCCATTTTCGCGTGACACGTGGCGCTGCTCGGGATCGGCTTCCAGTCCGGCGAAACTGTAGATCCTCGCTTCAGCATCGGGCGGATCGTTTTGACCCGAGCGCCGTAATGCGCTCTTGATGCGGGCAACCAGTTCCTTGGGGTTGAAGGGTTTGCCGAGATAGTCGTCTGCATCGATCTCCAAACCGACGATGCGATCGACGTCTTCCTTCAGCGCCGTCAACAGGATGACGGGTATGGGGGAGCGGCGATCACGCAACCCACGGCAAATGTCCAGACCCGAGCCATCTCGCAACATGGCATCGAGAACCAGAAGATTTGGATTGGCAACCTGCATGTGATGTTCGAATTCGCGCTTGTTCGATGCGACGGAGGCACGAAACCCCTGTCCGCTGAGATAACGCGCAAGCAGGGAGCGAATTTCAAGGTCGTCATCGACGATTAATATATGAGCCTGACTGTTCATCTCCGATGCCCTCTTGCATGGCGGAATTATAGAGATCACACCCGCGCGCAGCTGAGAATTTTGTAAAAAATCTTTTCTGCTTTAGAGTTAGCAACCTTTCTTTGCAAATTTTGCGGGCTGGGAAACCTTCCCAAATATGCGGACCAATTCGGGATACGCTCGCTGCTTATGGTCATCAACCGTGAACACTGACATTGGAAGGAAGACGTCATGAGAGGCTCCCTCATGGTTACGGGGCTCCTGTCGGCAGCTTTGGTGATATTGATAAGCGCGCCCTCCCATACGCAAGATCTCAGCGGCGGAACTTCGGAAGAAAGGGAATTGAGGATCCCAATCGTTGCGGGCAATCCAGGCAAGCCGAAGAAGGACGGATCGGCCGCCACCGGAATGTTGCGTCTTCCCATGCCAGGAGGCGGTGACGGTCCTGGCTTGCCTCCGCCCTGGATCCACGGTGAATATCCATTTGCCCAGCCAATCCGACCGCACGAGGATACTGGTCTGCCACCAATCGGCGCGGGGCCTGGTGGCGATTGGCCCGGTGATCCCGCACTTAGTTTTGCAGCGCAATTGTCGGCGTTAGAACTGTATGTCGGTATCGGCGCCGCGCAGATCGATGCTTGGCGCGCCTATACATCCGCATTTATCGCCTTCTTGGAGCCCCCGGCTGTGCCTTGGGTGATCATCGGGCCTCCTTCGCCTCCAGCTACCGGTCGGCCAGCAATGCCGGCTGAAGATCAAAGGGCAGTACCGCTTTTTGCCGAAATCCTCGCCGACGGTGCCATCGTACGTGCGAAGAAGGCCAGGTCCTTGAAGCAGGCGATCGACATCTTGCAAAAGACGCTCCGACCCGAACAGCTCGACAAGCTCGCTAAAGCCGACCACCCTTTTGGTCCGCTTCATCTTTTTGCGCCGCCGCTCCCCCCGGAAATTCTTCCGAGTCCGGGCGGCGACGCCCTGCCTCTGCCTCTGCCGCTGAGGTGAGACACCCCCCCCATGTCAGCTCCCAGGACGAATGGCGATGAGGCCGGAAACGGCTGTAACTTGGGGTACCCAAAAAACTTCATTGTCGCCCCGGTCCCAACCGTATCAGACAGCCTCTTCTGAGAGCGGCGCTTCCCTCAATTCGAAGATGTGCCGGTCGCAGCGGATTGGGCGCGCAGCCACCGGCGGTTCAGAACGGGCCAGCCACGGAAAACGACGACTGAAATGGTAAACACGAAGATTTTGAAACGAATAGCTTGGTTCGCCCCGTCCCTTCTTTTGCTTCACGGCGTTGCCGGCGGCACAGTCTCGGGCGGAGCAGTCGATTGGTTGGTCCTGGGACCGTTGATGCAGCTGGCGTCCGAGAGGATGCCCGGGGCGAGCGGCGAGGTTGATATCCCCTCGGTTACGGCGGAGGATGAGCCCGCGCCGCATTATAGCGCCAATTCCGTTAGGGAGGGTTTTGAGGACTGGGCGGTCGAATGCAAGATTATCGAAGCAGCCCGAAGATGTTCGATGGGGCAATATCATGAAGATAAGAAAACGGGCAGAACGATCATCGCGATAGCGATTTTCCCGCCTGCAGACGGATTAACGCGTGTTCTGGTACTGATGCCGTTTGGTCTTTCGCTGTCGCAGGGAATTCGGCTGAAAATGGATGGTCAACCAGCTGCTCAGATCGCACCCTTTGCGACTTGCGTCGCGGATGGTTGCCTCGTTCCAATGGTCTTTTCAGGGGATAGCATCGATGCTCTGAAACACGCCGGGACCCTAGCGATCGCTGCCACGGTTCACGGCACGTCAACAGAGCAGATGTTCGAGATTTCGTTAAAGGGATTCGCAGCTGCTTACGGGCGGCTAATCAGTTTGAAATGAGAGCCCGTGACGACGTGGTTGGTCGTAAGCAGGAACTGCACGTCATGCCTGCGCGGCGGGAGTGAGAGGAGCCGAAGAGCGGTGTCCTTCACCACGAGAGCGTTCTTTTGCTCCACGGCACTCAATGCACTAGGCCCTGTTCGTCAGGCGACCTCGAAGCAATTTCATCCCGAGTCACCCTCGCGGGGCAGGATAGGGGCTCCAACGAGCAGCAACGACGGCTTCGTCAGTCCAGCCGAATGGTCTATTTTAAAGGAGGTCATCGTGCCGAAAACGATAATTAATCAAGGCCCCCTACTTGGTTGCGTCCGTCTTTCCGTTATCGGGACAATGGTTGCGACACTTGTCGGGTGCGTCGTCGGGCCTGACTATCAGACGCCGAAAACGGTCCATCTCGCCTCATGGGCCAGTGCAAAAAAGGCCGAACGGGCCAAGCCGCCGGAGCTGACTCAATGGTGGCGAAAGTTGAACGACCCGCTCCTCGACGATCTCATAGCGCAAGCCATCGAGAAGAATTTGGATGTGGCAAGCGCCAAAGCCCGGGTGAGGGAAGCAAGAGCTGCATATCGCCAGCAGACGGGGGCGCTCCTCCCCACACTTGACGGTTCGGCTTCGACAACACGGAGCAAATCCAAGTCGTCCGACGAAAACACGATCTCCACCGAATATCAGATCGGCTTTGACGCGAACTGGGAAATCGATCTGTTCGGCGCAAACCGCCGCGCCGCCGAAGCCGCACGCTATTCTGCGGAAGCAGCGGACGAAGATTTGCGCGATGCCTATGTCACGCTAATCGGCGACGTTGCCTCATACTATATCCAGGCACGCGAATATCAGGCTCTGATTACCTTGGCCGGACGTACGGCCCGATCGCAGCGCGAAACCGCCTCTCTCACGCGCAAGCAGCAGGAAGCTGGCGATGCAACGAGTGTGGATACTGCGACGGCTGATGCTCAGGCTGCCTCCACGGAAGCCGATATCCCATCCTATCGGATTTCCTATCAGCATTCCGTCCATCGGCTGAGCGTTCTTCTCGGCAACACACCTTCGGCGCTACAGCAACTCATGGATAAACCCGTCCAGATTCCTTCTCCGACATATCCGGTAAACGTCGGCATTCCGGCCGACGTACTGCATTCGCGTCCGGATGTGCGATCGGCGGAAAGACAGTTGGCGCAGTACACGGCAAAGATCGGTCAGGCTGAAGCCGCTAGATATCCCACCATCAGCCTGACGGGCGACATCGCGTCATCGGCAGCAAGCATTTCCGATCTCGCCCAGAAGTCGTCGATCAGTTGGTCGTTCGGACCGACTATTTCGATCCCTCTTTTCAAGGGCGGGCAATTGAAGGCCGCCGTCGACGTGGCAAAGGCACAAAGAGACCAGTATTTCGTTGCCTATCAATCTGCCGTCCTCTCAGCCATGGAAGATGTCGAGAATGCCATCGTCGCTCTCAACCAGTCGCAGCAGCGCCGGGCAAAGCTGTCGGCGTCGGTCGCTGCCTATCGGCAGGCGGTGCAATTGGCGCATGCACTCAACAAGGCCGGGATGGAGGATCTTCTGGATGTATTGGAATCGGAACGCGATCTGTACTCCACCGAAGAAGACCTCATCGAGAGTAAAGCGAATATAGCAACCTATTATGTCTCCCTCCACAAGGCCTTGGGTGGCGGATGGGAAGGGAATGCCCGCGTCGAAAAACCCGCAGTTGTGGATACGGATACAGGACCCAGGATTGCCAGCAGGTGAGCTCAGTCATTGCGGTTTCGCCGATCAGATAGCGCCACATGGGCCGTGGCAGGCGGCCGCCCCGAATTGCTGGCCCATCCTAAAGGCAACAACTCCCCGCACGGTATGTTCTATTATCGAGGGACGTATCTATTAAGCCTTTGGGGGTGAACTGCACCCCCTTTCGACCGGACAGTCGGCATAAGCAGAAAGGCTCAAGCACGGGCTTGAGGACAGGCTTATGTCTAACGAGTATCGACATGTTGAATTGCTGACGGGTGATATCCGCCGGAGGCGGTGAACAACCGAGCCGAAGCTGACAATCATTGAGCAGAGTTTCGAACCAGGCGAGACGGTATCTTCGACCGCTCGCCGCCATGGCGTTGCGCCCAATCTGCTTTACCGGTGGCGCAGGCTCTTAAGTGAGGGAGGTGCCGCCGCCGTGGATTCAGACGAGCCGGTTGTCGGCAATTCGGAAGTGAAGAAGCTTGAAGACCGCGTCCGCGAGCTGGAGCGGATGCTGGGCCGCAATGGAGGTCGAGATACTCCGCGAAGCCCTTTCGAAAGCAGACTCAAAAAAACGGATATCGCGGCCGATCTTGTTGCCGAAGGACGGTTCCCGATGAAAGCCGTCGCAGACACGCTTGGGGGTGTGCCGTTCCAACCTCGTGGAGCGGTTGAAAGGCAGATCAAAGCCGCGCGGGCCCTATCGGAAGGCTGAGGATGCAGAGCTTCTGCCCGCCATTCGCAGGTTGGTGGATCAGAGGCCAACCTATGGCTATCGGCGGATCGCCGCGCTCCTCAATCGCGAAAGGCGAGCCGCCGATAAGCCTGTCGTCAACGCCAAACGGGTTCACCGCATCATGGGCAACCACGCCATGTTGCTGGAGAAGCATACAGCCGTTCGCAAGGGCCGCATCCATGACGGCTTCGCAAATCCGAATGAATTATAACTACTTGAACCACTCAACTATTTTAGAGAGGACACTTGGGCTCGTGGATGAGTTCCAAGCCTGCCGAGCGTCGATAGTTGGTGAGGCGATGGCTCAGAACGTGCCTCGGACGCCGATGCCAAACATGCGCGGTTCGGTCATGCTGGCCTCGATACCACCAATGCCGCGGTTCTGCTGCATATAGGTGGGCGCGCGCTCGTCGAAGACGTTCTTGACGTAAGCGTAGAACTCAAGCTCGTCCTGGAACTTGTAGCTCGCCCGCACGTCCGCGATCGTATAGGGATCGATCGCATAGGTGGCCGTATTGGCCGTATCGGAATAATAACCGTCGATATGGCGCACCTGTCCAGAAACGGTGAACTTGTCGGTCACATCCCAGCTTGCGCCGATACTAAACATGTAGCCCGGCGATTTTGCGAATTCATTGCCGGCATAGCTGGTGTTGCTGGCGATCTCGTCGATTTCGGTCTTCAGCAGACCGGCGCTGGCCTTCAGCGTCAGATTGTCGAGAACCTGATAATCGGCGCCAACTTCCAGACCATAGGCGTGAGCCTTCTGTGCATTGATCGTATAGGACTGGGTAACACCCGAAGAGATGACGACCGGAATGTTAAATTGGGCATTCGTATAGTCCATGTAGAACAGGTTGCTGTTAAGCACCAGCCGGTCATCTAGCAGACTCGCGCGGGTGAACAACTCATAGTTCCAGATCTTTTCCTCCTCGAAGGTCATCCATTTGCCCGAGGAGATATTGAGTGACACCCCGCCCGGATTGTACCCGCGGCTGATCATGCCACCGACAGTCCAGTCGTCGTTCACCGCATAGGCAAGCGTCGCCTTGGGTAGCAGTTCGGAGAATGTTTCGTCAAAATCCACGGACTGAGCCGAATAGACGGAACGGCCGGTACGCTGAATTCGGTCCTGCTGGTAGCGCAGCCCGCCGGTCAGCGTCCATTGGTCCGTTAGGCGATAGCTCAACTCGCTGAAGATACCTAAGTTATCTTTGGTGTCGTCGAACGTCGAAAGACTATTGTTATATCGCCCCGTAAGTCGAAGAAGCTCGTCAGCCTGAGTATGAGCGTAATAAATACCCGCGACACCGCTCAGCACGTCTTCCTGATCACCGAAGGTCACGCGTGTTTCGTGGGAAGTGTTCGTCTGGTCGATATCCGCATCGCCGTTATTCACGACGCCAACCCGGCGTCTGGCATCGGAAGCCGAGAACTGCGTCTGGTTGAACAGTTTCACGCCGTTTTCGAAATCGTAATTGATGTCGAGAATACCGGTGTGGGTGTTCTGGCTCCAGCTTGGCATGGTGGTGGTGACGTGATTGAGATCCTCGAAAGGACGCGACGCCGCTTCCTGGCTCGGCCGGTTGGCGGCATTATAGGAATAGGTCAGTTTGGTCGTCAGCCCGGGAATCTCCGGCGGTTCCCACAGAAGCTTGAAACGCGCGTTAAATTCCTTGAAGTCCTGATCCGTTCCCTCATGGGCGAATGCGGAATTGATGTAATCGATGAAGGTGTCGCGGCCGGAATAATCAACCGCCAGACGCGCCGCCAGCTGATCCTCGACAAGCGGGCCCGAAAGCGCAAATGAAGCCCGCTTCTGGTGGTAATTCCCGATTTCCGCCTGATAGGAGGCTTCCGGCGTGAATGTCGGATCCTTCGTGTTGACGATGATCGCGCCGGCAATGGCGTTGGCACCCTGCGAGGTGGTCTGTGGGCCACGGAAAACTTCGATGCTTTCGACATCCCAGATGGAGGTGGCACCATAGATGAATTCGTTATAACCGAGATAATGGCCGTCTACATTGATCGTGGCGCGTGGCACGGTGCCGGCAAAAAATGCCGTCGCGCCCGTATTCGGACCTTGCGTATCCAGACCGCGAATGATCGGGGCGCTGACATTGTCGGTGTAAACGACGTTCGGAATATCCTTGATCGCTTCCGATACGGTCGGGTCGCCGGTCTTTTCCTTCTTGATTTTATCCCCGGATATGACCGAAACGGACGACGCCGTGTTCTTCATGTCGCGCGCCACTTTTTCACCGGTCACGACGATCGGCTTTAAGACGGTGGTGCCCGCCGTCGTCGCCTGCTGATCCTGACCGAGAACCGGCGTCACAAACATTGTCGCCAGCGTCAGAGCGCTGACCCCGCTCATCAAACGACCGTTAAAGCTAAACCCCATCACACACCCCTAATAAACATGAGTATTAAAGTCATATTCAAGTAACGGAAGCGTTATCCGTTTCGCAATAGAGAATGCGTTCTGTATTGCGGACAAAAAGGCTTCCGTAACGGGATGTGCCATATTTACAACAAAGTTTACCGACCGCCGCTTGCTCACCCGCAGCGTTTCGAAAGGGAACAGCATGGTTCCGTCCGCAGAAATCGATTCCGATTTCCGGCCCGATGCGTTAGGCATGCTCAACAAACGGGGGGAACGCGCTTGAACGCCATGGGTGACGATTCGGACAAACTGCCGGAAAACGAGGGCGAAAAGCGCTCGGCCCTCATTCAGTCGGTGTCGATCGCGGCGCGTTTCCTCAATCTTCTCGCCAGATCGGACAGGGCGCTGGCACTTGGCGAACTGGCCAAACGCGCCGGCACCGGCCGCTCCACCGCGCATCGCTACATGCAAAGCCTCGTGCGGGAGGGGCTGGTGGTACAGGACCCCGCAAGCGGCAGTTACGATCTCGGACCTGCGGCGCTCGGAATAGGCATCAGCGCGCTCAGGCGAATCAATCCGGTCGAAACCGCCGGCCGCCAGATGAATGCGCTTGCCTCCGAGATCGGCGCCAGCTGCGGCGTGGCGATCTGGACCGAACGCGGCCCGACCGTGGTGCGATGGGCGAGAAGCGCCAGCTTTTCCATCAGCACCGTGGCGCTCGGCGATGTTCTGCCGCTGGACAACAGCGCCTGCGGGCTGGTTTTTCAGGCCTACCTGCCGCCGGACAGGATAGCCGCCGTGCGCAGGCTGCAACCGGCCGCCTTTCGCGGTTCCCGTCCCGATGCCGGCATTCTGGAAACCATCCGCGAAGCGGGTGGCGCGGAACTCAATGAACATCTGTTCTCCGCCCTGACGGGCAAGGCCGCGCCGGTTTTCGACGCCCAGGGCGAACTCTGTTGTGTCGTCACCACCGTATCCTTCGTGGCCACCGCCGAGACCGAACGGCATTTTTCCCGATTGATCGAAGCCGCCAGACAGGCGACGGCCGAATCCGGCGGCGCATAAGCCTATTCGGCCAGATGTTCCGCAAAGGTGCGGCACGAGGATAGCTTGGACTAGTGTGAGTACCGGATCCGCCACACCAGCGACGGTCGGCTTCCGATTAATAACTTCTTCCTGGAACGCTATCAGGCCGTTTTGTACCCGACGGAAGGGAAGCTTCGCCGCAGCTGGCAAGTAGTCTTTGGGCGGATCTGCAGTTGCCCAGCCGTGCCCTTGCCCCCTTTATCAAGGGAGTCTGACCCCGCCCCCAAGTTTTATCCGGTTTTTGAGTTCGCTCGCGCGGTTATTGAGGTGCTCCCCGATTTAGGGCCAGCGGGAGCTGGAATTTTCCGGGGTTAAGGCTCAGTTCGGCGGAGGTGCCGATGAGCCGTTCATGAGCGAAATCGGCACCTTGTTACCGATAGCGCTGTGTGGCGGGAACTCATCATAGTCTCTACGCCAATCCTCACGGCACGATTTTGGAACAGCGAGGTTGACGGGGGTCGATTCTCTCAAGATCTTCACAGTGGAGGCTTGGAATTTCATTAGCCCCGCCACAAGCGGGGCTGAATTTTTTCGATCAATCGAGGCGGATACCGGCTTTGTTGACCAGCGCTCCCCATCGGTCGATTTCGGTGGCAATGTGCTGACTGTAGTGGGACGGACTGTTCGTCCAAACATCTGCACCCTCGACCGAAAGGCGATCGCGGATTTGACTGTCTGCCATGCCTTTCACGATCTCGTTGTTCAACGTCTCGATGATTTCTTTGGGAGTTCCGGCGGGTGCCGAGATGCCATACCACTGCGACGCCTCAAAGCCTGAGAAGGTCTCCGCGACGGTTGGGACTGTCGGAGCAGAGCGAAGACGCGTTTCACCCGACACGGCGAGCGCTTTAAGCTTTCCGGCCTCGACATGTTGGAGGAGGTTCGGCGCGCCGGTAAAGGTTAGTTGTACCCTACCGCCAAGAAGATCAGTAACAGCCGGCGCCGTCCCCTTATACGGAACGTGGGTCATCTTGACGCCAGCCTGCTCATTAAGTGCGACCATCGCGATATGCGCTGCACTGCCATTGCCGCCGGACGCGTAGTTCAACTTGCGGGGGTTTTGCTTCGCATATTCGATGAGCTCTGCGAGAGTGTTTACCGGTACATCGGGATTGACGACGAGCATATTGTGAACCTTAGCGATCCCGCTGACATGCTCGAGGCTCTTCAATGGGTCATAGGATAGCTTCGGATAAAGGGCAGGTGCGACGGCAAGCGTACCAATGTGCCCCATGACCAAGGTATATCCGTCGGGCTGTGCCCTGGCCACGGCCGCTACCCCGACCGTTCCACCTGCTCCGGGTCGTGACTCAACGATGACGGGCTGTTTCAGAGCTGTTTCGAGTTTCTGGCCAAGCAAACGCGCGAGAATGTCGGTCGACCCTCCCGGGGTAAACGGAACGATCAACGTGATGTTCCGGCCTGGGTAGGTTTGCGCCTGAGCGCTCAATCCCGGTAAAGCCGTCGCGGCAGCCGCAGCCGTCCCGATGAGCATCGTGCGCCTGGTAATTCTTATGTCTTGGTTCATGTGCATTCTCCTCCAAAGATGCGTGGTTTTTGTTAGTCGTCCGCGAAAACCTCATCGCGCCCGCGCCGAATGCTCGGTAAAAGGGCGAGAACGAGTGTCACTGCTGCGAGCAAAAGCAACGAGATACTGATCGAGCTTTCTACTAGCGTAGCTAGCGAACCATGGGAGATCAGCAGCGCCCGCCGGAAGTTTTCCTCGATGAGATCTCCCAGCACAAAGCCGAGAAGCAGCGGGGCGGGTTCGAACCCGAGCCGCGTCAATGCGTATCCGAGCAGGCCGAAGAAGCCGATGAATAGCACGTCGGTCGGCATTGAGCTGATCGTGTAAATGCCAATACAGCAAAACAGCAATATCGCCGGGAACATCAACCGGTACGGGACCGTCAAAAGCCTGACCCAGATCCCAACCATTGGGAGATTGATCACAAGCAGCATCAGGTTGCCGATCCACATGGACGCAATCATTCCCCAGAATAGGTCAGGGCTCTTCGTCATGACCTGCGGACCTGGCACGATGCCATGAATGGTCATCGCACCCACCATCAGCGCCATAACTGCGTTAGAGGGGATACCCAGTGTCAGAAGCGGTATGAACGATGTCTGTGCTCCGGCATTGTTGGCTGATTCTGGCCCCGCGACACCTTCGATGGCTCCATTTCCGAAGCGATCGGGCGTCCTGGATATCTTCTTTTCCAATGTGTAAGAAGCGAAGGGACCTAGGATCGCCCCGCTTCCTGGCAAGATACCGAGAATGGCTCCAATCACGGTGCCACGAAGGACCGGCCAACTGGATGCTTTGACGTCGCTCCTGTTCGGTAGCAAACGCCCGATCGCCTTTTTCACGGTATCGCGTGTTTCTGGCGCGTCGAGGTTCCTAAGAACTTCGGATATGCCAAATAATCCCATGGCGAGGACCGAGAAATCAATGCCGTCTGCCAGGAACGGCAATCCGAACGTCATCCGTTCTTCGCCGGTCTCAAGGTCTGTCCCCACCGTCGAAAGCAGGATGCCGACCAGGATCATGGCGACAGCCTTGATGACGGACCCTCTTGCCAGAACGACAGCGAAAATTAGCCCCATCACAACCAGTGCAAAATATTCCGGAGCGCCGAACATCAGGGCTATACCGGTAAGTGGACCGCTCAAGGCCGCGATGACAATTGTCGCGACCGTACCGGCAATGAACGATCCGATTGCGGCGACGCCGAGGGCGACGCCAGCTCTGCCCTGCTTCGCCATCTGATGTCCATCAAGCGCCGTCACGACTGATGAGGCTTCACCTGGAATGTTGACGAGGATTGCTGTTGTGGATCCGCCGTATTGGGCACCGTAATAGATGCCTGCTAACATGATCAGGGCACCGGTCGGATCGATGCCGAATGTAATTGGCAGCAGCATGGCTATAGTGGCGATAGGGCCAACGCCTGGCAAGACACCAATCAGGGTGCCAACAAGACATCCGATGAATGCTAAGCCAAGGTTGACTGGGGTGAAGGCGATTGAGAACCCAAAGGCGAGATTAGCGAATAGGTCAGGCATTGTTCGCCTCCGCTTTTTTCGATGCTGTCCCGTCCGCTTTTGCTGATACGACATTGGAGGAGATGTGCGCTGTTATGGCGAGAACTACCAAAAGACCAGTCGTAACCCTCAGCACCAGCTTCGCCGAGATCCCTGACAACACGACGTTCAGAATCTTTGGGAAGACCGGAAGCGGGAGGTTCAAGACGTCCGCAAACAGCAGGATGCTGAATGCCGTCAGTGAAAAAGCGATTATGAGCAGTTCGCGAAGATTTGTCTCAGGCGATGCATAGCCGGCGATAAGCACCGTTGTTGGGCCGGCAATGAGCATGCCGAGACCCGGGGTCGTGACGAGACCAAGGTCGAATGGGCGGATGGTCAACGCAAAGACCGCCACAGAGAGTGAGACCAATGCGAGCCCTCGCCAGTTTGTACGGCCAAAGCCGCTCGCGGGGGGTCGCAGGCCCGCAGCGAAAAGCACTGCACCGAGGACGCTGATCGCCATTCCAAGGTATCGAGGCAAGAAGCCCGCGCCCATCGACGACAAGTTGCCCTGGCTCAAATCGCTTGTGAGCCAGATCGCAAAACATCCGAGTGCGATCAGAAATGCGCCCGCAAATACGTTTTCATTGAGCGACGGAGTCGCTTTTCTCCCTAAAGTCATATGCACCTCCCTTGCATACTCTGATAGATCGTGCATTTTTCCCGATGAAACAAACGAATTTAATGAACCATCAGATGATCTAGATTCACTAGGAGTGTAGAGATGAGCATTGTTTCGCGCATGGATTTTCTTGGCCTTCAGGCGTTCGTGGCGATCGCCGATCGAGGTAGCTTTCGCGAAGCAGCACAACACCTTCATTTGTCTCATACGGCGATAAGCCACCGTATTCGAAAGCTTGAAGACGAGGTCGGCCAGAAGCTGTTCATGCGTAGTAGCAAGGAGGTAAGCCTTACCCAGGCGGGGCTGGAACTGCTTCCCAAGGTCAAGGAGATGCTTGCTGTCCTAGCGGCAACGATCGACGACTTGAAGCTATCTGGGAACGCGCGCCGCGAACGAATTGCAATCGGTTGCCTCCCGACATTCGCCGCCGGCCGGCTTCCCGAGATTTTGAAGAGTTTCAGCGCTGCCAATCCTGACGTTGTCGTCCACATCTTCGACAAGTCAGCAGCGGAGATCTCAGACTTGCTCGCAAAAGGTCTCATCGAGTTCGGCATTACCATCATCACCACCAACCGTTGGGACTTTGATGCTGAGGTCCTTGTCGAAGATCCTTTTGTTCTTGTAGCTCCTTCTGATCATGCCTTGGCTCAGCCCATGGCGGTAAAGTGGCGTGACTTGGAGGGTTTCCCGCTTATCCGTGTCTCTCAGCATTCCGGAAACCGCCTCATCATCGACGATGCGCTGGCCGGCTCCGATTTCGACTTGTCGTGGCAATTCGAGGCACAACATCTTCAAACAGCGATTGCGATGGCGCGGGCAGGAACGGCGTTAGCTGTGGTTCCTCGCATGGCTTTTGATGCAACGGCCGACACCGCGCTATCGCTCCAGGTCCTTACCGAGCCGAACGTCTCCCGCGAAATCGGCATCATCACCCGTAAGAGCGGTTCGCTGTCCGCCAATGCGGAAAGACTACGAAATCTTATCCGGCAGTCTTTCGGCTATGTGGGAGACGCATAAATTGCTCGACGATCGCTCGAGCTGCTCGTTAGTCGTTCCAATAGATGCGCATCGGGTTCTCGACGAGAAGCTTTTTCTGAAGTTCGGCAGTCGGCGCTATGCGCGGGATGATGTCAACCAGGTGACCGTCGTCCGGCATGTGAGTGGTCATGTTGGGATGAGGCCAGTCCGTGCCCCAGAGCACGCGATCGGGAAAACGTTCGACCAGCATACGGGCGAAGGGAACGACGTCGTCGTAGCCTGGTGCTCCCGTTTTTGACAGACGCTCCGGGCAACTGACCTTGCTGACGACGTTTTCGTATTCCGCCATCAATTTCACGAAGCGGCCGAATTCCGGACCGTCGACAGGCTTGCTGACGTCCGGTCTTCCCATGTGGTCGACCACGACAGTCGTCGGCAGCGAGGTGAAGAACTTCCATCTTTCCTCAAGGTCTGCTGCTTCGAAATAGATGACGACATGCCAGCCCAACGGTGCGATGCGGTCGATAATGGTGCGGTAATAGGCGTCCGGTTTGGGATCTACGAGGCGGCGGACAAAATTGAAGCGTACGCCCCGGACTCCGGCTTCGTTCAGTTGCGAAAGCTCATCGTCGGAAACTGTGTCGCGTACGGTCGCCACGCCGCGTGCCTTGCCGTTAGAGGCTTGCAGTGCATCGACAAGCGCACGGTTGTCTGCGCCATGGCAGGTTGCCTGTACGATGACGTTGCGGTCGAAACCTAGATAGTCGCGCAACGCGAATAATTTGTCCTTACCGGCATCGCAAGGCGTATATTTACGCTCATCTGCATATGGAAAAGCGTTGCCCGGGCCGAAGACATGACAATGCGCGTCGACTGCGCCGGCCGGCGGACGATAGCGCGGTTTGCTGGGATCAGGATCGAAACATAACCAGTTCGGGTCCATCGTGAATGTCGTCATTACAATCCCCTTACCTTCAGTTGTGCGTCGAGACGCGGATAGACGCGACGGGCATTCAGTTCGAACACCTTTTTCTTGTCGGCATCCGAAATATCGAGAGCATCGACATAGCGTTTGGTGTCATCGAAATAATGGCCGGTCTGCGGGTCGATTCCGCGGACAGCGCCCACCATTTCCGAGCCGAACAGGATGTTGTCGACGTCTATGACCTCGAACAGCAAGTCGATGCCGGGCTGATGATAGACGCAGGTATCGAAGAACACGTTTTTCATGACGTGCTCGTCGAGCGGTGGCCGTTTCAGCATGTCCGCCAGTCCGCGATAACGCCCCCAGTGATAGGGGACAGCGCCACCGCCGTGGGGAATTATGAAGCGCAGATCCGGAAAGTCCTTGAACAAGTCACCCTCTAGGAATTGCATGAAGGCAATCGTGTCCGCGGCAATATAGTAGGCGCCGGTGGCATGCATGGCGCAATTGCAACTCCCGGAGACATGGATCATCGCCGGGACATCGAGCTCGACCATTTTCTCGAAGAACGGATACCAGGCCTTGTCCGTCAGAGGCGGTGTATCGAAACGTCCGCCAGACGGATCGGGGTTTAGATTGCAGCCGACAAATCCCAGTTCCGAAACGCAGCGTTCCAGCTCTTCGATCGAGGTGGAAACGGAGATGCCGGGTGTCTGCGGCAGTTGGCAAACACCGACGAATGTCTCCGGATAGAGGTCGACAACGCGCTTGATCAGATCGTTGGAACGCCGTGCCCATACTTTTGCCGCAGACTGGTCGCCGACGTGGGGCGCCATCGCCGAAGCGCGTGGTGAAAAGATCGTCATGTCGGCGCCGCGCTCGCGCAAGAGCCGCAACTGGTTGGCCTCGATCGTCTCTCGGATCTCGTCGTCGGAAATTTCGGGATAAGCTGGATTGATATCGCCACCGCTTTTGATCGCGTCTTCTTGACGACCACGCCATTGAGAATGAGCGGCGGGTGCAGTTGTGTAGTGGCCGTGGCAATCGATAATCATGACGTCCGGGTTCCTCCTGTATTTTTAAGCGTCCTGAAAGCGCGAAGCTGCGGCCGCATCCATGACAAGCGGAAGGAGTTTGGAACGTGATCAGACTTGGTGAGCGGTTCTCCTCCCGGCTCATTGCGTTATAGCTGGCAAGCCGATATCAGCCGTATCGGAATGAGTTACTCTCCATTCGTTTTTCTGAAGTCCAGTCAACACAAGCTCGGCGGAATTCTGCTACGAATGCGGCTTGTAGACGGGTCGGTTGCCAGTCGCTGCGGAACGTCAGGCCAATCTTCCGCTGTGAAGAGAAAGCGCTGGGGATTTCGACGAGAAGGCCGGCAAGCCTTTCAACAACGAACTGGTCTCGCGACATCAACGTTAGCCAGTCATCGTTGAGCATCAAGCCGCGACTGATCGTGACCGAATTGCTTTCGATCCGCATCGGCGGCGGGTCAATACCATGCTCCGTGAATATCGATTCCCATTTCAAGCGCATTGGCGCCCCGCTGGATGCAGTGATCCACGGGAAATCTCTCAGGCTCGTAAAGTCGACCTCTTTGCGCCGGGCCAGAGGGTGTTCCTTGCGTGCAACGATGACCAAGTCATCGTCAAACAATTCCTCTTGCACCACGTCCTTCACGGGTGAGGGATCACGAACGGCACCAATCAGCACATCCATTTGGCCATTGCGAAGATTGACGAGCAGGTCTGCGTACGGCCCTTCAACGACGGCGATACTGGCAGCTGGATTGGCACTGGAAAAACGAGCGAGAGCCCGTGGGAGCAAGATCGTCTGCGCCATGGGTAATGTTCCGATCGTCAGTCGGCCAGCACCATCACGATGAAGCGCCGCCAGTTCATCGAAACCGGCTTCAATTTCGGCAAGCGCCAGGCGTGCAAAGCGTAAGAGATGTGAGGCCGCGTGGGTTGGCTGAACTGTCCGCCCATGTCGCGTGAGAAGCAATACGCCAAGAAGCTGCTCGAGCTCTCGGGACGATCGATGCAAGGCAGGCTCTGATAGTGCGGTCATCTTTGACGCCAACGCAAAGCTGCCTGCCTGATCGACAGCGGTGAGTGCGCGCAACTGTCCGAACGTGATGCGACGTTCGATATTCGGCAATGCAGGCAAGCGGGCTGAGCGACGAACTCCCTGTCCGCCTCTGATAATGTAGGCGAGCGCCCGCTCTATTCGCTGCGTCATGAGGTGGCCCGCCTGGGTCATAACCACACCGCCGGGCTGTCGTTCAAGAAGAATATGCCCAAGCTGAGCTTCCACCTTGGCCACTGCCTGGGTCACGGCCGGCTGCGATAGGTTCATCGCGTTTGCGGCGCTGCTGATGCTACCTAAACGGCCGGCAATCGCGACGGCTTCGAAGTGACGAAAGTTGATCTCACGCTGCCAGGTCATATCGATACTTAACCAGAACTTATGGGCCATGCGCAAATCCATTTTGCCTTTTCAGGCGCTTTGTCCCTTAATTTGGGTCGGAGGTTGAAGAGGAGGTCTTCTACAAAGCCCAACGGGAAAGGTGACCTCTGTGTCTGGCCTTGCAACGGGATCGCGGGAGCGGGCCGGGTTGCTTTCCCTTCATCTCCATGGAGTTCGGATATCGAGCGAGCACAAGCGCGTGCTTGATGTCCGGGGAGTGGCATAGCGCCAATTATGTGCCGAGACCGCAATCCGAGACCCTGTCGGGGTCGGAGCTGAGGTTTCGGGAGGAGAATATCGCGTGACTTATTCAGGAATAAGCAGTCCTGTGCCGACAAGGCCGGGCAAGGTCGGCGAAAGCAGCCGGTTTGGCATTTTAGGGCAGCTCTGGTTTCAGGTTCTCGCCGGCACGGTGATCGGCATCCTGCTCGGCCATTTCGCACCGGAAATAGCGATTGCGATGAAGCCGTTCGGCGATGCTTTCATCAAGATGATCCGAATGATGATCGGGCCGATCATCTTCGTCACCGTTGTTCACGGCATCGCCGGCATGAACGACATGAAGAGCGTTGGCCGGGTTGCTTTGAAGTCGATCTTCTATTTTGAAGTCATTACCACACTTGCCCTGGTTTTCGGCCTTGTTGCCGTCAATCTATGGAAGCCCGGTGCAGGCATGAACATCGATCCGACGACGCTTGATGCATCATCGATCAAATCGTATGTCGCAACGGCGCATGATCAGTCAATGACCGCCTATTTCATGGGTATCATTCCTGACAGTTTCGTTAGCGCCTTCACGGAAGGGCACGTCCTCCAGGTACTGTTCATCTCCGTCCTCTTCGGTATTGCCCTGGCTTCTATCGGCGAGCGCGGCCGTCCGGTCTTTCATGTCATCGAGAGCGCGTCGCAGGGCTTCTTCAAGATCATCGGCTACATCATGTATTTCGCGCCGCTCGGCGCATTTGGAGCCATCGCATTCACCATCGGGCAGTTTGGTACGTCCTCACTCTGGTCGCTGGGTTCGCTGATTATCGAGTTTTTTGCGGTCTGTGCGCTCTTTACCGCAATCGTTTTCGGGATGATTGCGCACTGGTGCGGTGTCAGTCTGTTCCGGTTGTTCAGCTATCTGTGGGATGAAATCATCATTGTCGCAGCCACCACGTCGACCGAGACGGTGCTCCCGCGGCTCATCCAGAAAATGGGTAAGGCTGGTTGCGAGGAATCCGTCGTCGGGTTTGTCATTCCGGCAGGCTATTCGTTCAATCTCGACGGGACGTGCCTCTATCTCACGACGGTCGCGGTGTTTCTCGCCCAGGCAACGAACACGCCTCTCACCATCTGGCATGAATTGAGCCTCATCGGCGTGCTTCTCCTGACATCGAAGGGGGCTGCGGGCGTTGCGGGTGCGGCATTTGTCGTTCTTGCAGCCACGCTCAACACGACCGGCGCCATCCCTGTCGCGAGCATCGCTCTGATCCTCGGCATTCACCGCATTCTGGCCGAAGGGCTGACTTTCGTGAACCTCATCGGCAATTCCCTGGCATCGATTGTCATCGCCAAATGGGAAGGCAAGCTCGATGAAAAGATGCTGGCAGAGACGGTTGGCAATGTTCGCTTAAGACGCGCTCAAGGCGTTGTTGCCGCGTGAACCTCTCGCAGACTTTCTCATAGGTAAAAGGACTTATTGAAATGGGTATCGTTGTTCAAAATATCGAGCGGGTCGAAGCCGACATCATCAGGCGTCTTGGCGCGGCTGGTGTCGCTACGGTGCATGAGGCACAGGGCCGGAAGGGAATGTTGGCGAGCTACATGCGCCCGATCTATGCCGGTGGTCAGGTCGCTGGGTCGGCGGTCACCATTTCCTCGCCTCCTGGCGACAACTGGATGCTGCATGTTGCAATTGAACAGTTGAAGGACGGGGACATCCTTGTGTTGGCGCCAACCTCCCCCTGCGACAACGGTTATTTCGGCGATCTTCTGGCGACCTCGGCAATGGCCCGCGGCTGCAAGGGCTTGGTCATCGACGCGGGCGTACGTGATATCCGCGACCTGACGGCAATGGGTTTTCCGGTTTGGTCCAAGGCAATCTCCGCGCAGGGGACGGTGAAGGAGACGTTGGGCTCCGTCAACGTGCCGATTGTCTGTGCCGGTGCACATATAGAGGCCGGGGACGTTATCGTCGCCGATGATGACGGCGTATGCGTTGTCAAGCGCATCGAGGCGTCAACCGTACTCGCCGCTGCGGAAAAGCGGCTTGCGAACGAAGACGCCAAGCGCACCAAGTTTGCTGCCGGAGAACTCGGCCTGGATATCTACCATATGCGCCCGATGCTTGAGCAGAAGGGTCTCAAATATGTTTGAAGAAGGCATTCCGTGCCTTTGGATGCGCGGCGGCACATCCAAAGGGGCATATTTCCTCGGGCAACATATACCCGGTGAGCCGCGCGCGCGCGATGCATTGCTGCTCGCCATCATGGGATCGCCGGACCCGCGCCAGATCGATGGTATAGGCGGCGCCGATCCACTCACGTCGAAGGTCGCAGTTCTTTCACCTTCGACGCGCAATGATGCGGATGTCGACTACCTATTTCTGCAGGTTTTTGTCGACCAGGGTCTGGTGAGCGATGCGCAAGGATGCGGGAACATCTTGGCGGGGGTTGGCCCCGCCGCGATCGAACGCGGGCTCGTCACGGCAACAGACGGGGTCACCGAAGTCCGCATCCACATGGTCAACTCAGGGGAGGTGGCTGTGGCGAAGGTCTCTACCCCTGGTCAGCGCGTGGACTATCGAGGCGAAACCGAAATCGCCGGCGTACCGGGTCGCCACGCGGCTGTGCCGCTATTATTCGAGAACATTGCTGGATCGATGTGTGGATCATTGCTGCCCACCGGTAATGAAGCGGATGTTATTGATGGCATCTCTGCAACCCTCATAGACAACGGCATGCCATGCGTCGTGATGCGCGCCTCGGATTTCGGCCTGAGCGGCTCGGAGACGCGCGAACAAATTGAAGCCGATGCGGAACTGAAGCAGCGTATCGAAACGATCCGATTGAAAGCCGGGCCTATGATGAACCTCGGGGACGTCACAGCTGCTTCGGTTCCAAAGATGACTTTGGTCTCAAAAGCGTTCGATGGTGGAGCAATCTCCACCCGCAGCTTCATTCCCCATCGCGTCCATGCGTCGGTTGGCGTTCTGGCAGCCGTGACCGTCGCCACTGCAACGCAGCTAGCCAAGAGTCCGGCTGCGGAACTCGTCACGAAGCCAGACAATGGCCGTTACAGGATCGAGCATCCCACCGGCGCCATGGAGGTATTTCTCGACATCGATGCTGACGGAAAGATCAAAGCGGCTGGCACCGTGCGAACGGCGCGCAAGCTTTTCGACGGGTTAGTGTTTCCTGCACCGATGGACTGACGATCACAACCGCTCATCACCGATGGAAGAGGAGCCTCGGCGGTGAGCGCTATCCAGGATCATCCAAAAACCAAGCTGCCCTGCGGCTTAAATGGGAGGAGAAGACATGAGACTGTTCGTTCGTAAGATCGCTGGTGGTTTTTGTAAAGCTAGGAGGTTCACCATGGCGGTTGGAGCATTTGCGTTGGCAGGTGTGTTTCCTAACTTTGCTGCGGCACAAAGTTACCCGGAGCGAGAGATCACCCTCGTTTTGCCTTTTGGTCCTGGAGGGATCGCCGACATAACTGCGCGCATCGTGTCGGATGCACTCGGCAAAAAGCTCGGACGTCAGATCATAATCATGAACCAGCCTGGAGCTGGTGGAGCGTCCGCGGCACGTGCCGTTCTCAATGCTGAGCCGGATGGCTACACGCTTGCCCTTTTTTCGAACGGAACGGCGATCAGCGTGCCGCTGTTTAAAAAGTTACCCTTCGATCCAGTTGCCGAGTTCGTACCGGTTTCCAGCCTTGCTTACTTCGATTTCGTTTTCGTCACCAAGGCGGGTAGCAAGTTCAACTCGCTGAAGGATGTTCTGGATGCCGCAAAGGCAGATCCGGGCGCGTTGAACGTTGGGACGATCAACACAGGCAGCAGCCAGAACCTCGCGGCTGAACTATTCAAATCATCCGCCGGGATAGATTTCACAATCGTTCCTTACAAGGCCACTCCTGACCTCCAAGTCGCATTGTTGGGAGGCGAACTCGACATGATCATTGACAGTCCATCGGCGTTAAAGGCCGCGTTGCAACAGAACAACGCCATTGCGATTGCTTCTTCCGGAGCTCAGCGATCAAGTCTTACAGGAGATGTTCCCACGGTCGCGGAGGCGGGTGTTACGGGCTTCGAAGTCACTTCGTGGAATGCTGTTTTTGCGCCCAAGGGGACGCCGCGAGAGGTATTGGATGTCCTCAATGGGGCCCTCAAGGAGGTGCTTGCGGACGAAGGGATAAAAAAGCGCTTTGCAGACTTGGGCGTTGAGGCACGTTCGAGCGAACCGCAGGAAATCGGAAAGCGGCTAGCAGATGATATCGCGAAATGGTCGTCGGTGATCAATCGTGCGGGTGTGCCGAAGCAGTGAAAAAATGGGTCGGCTTGGGTGCTCGCTATTCCATATCGGCTTTGGAATACTTGTCTACAATTTCAAGAAATTGGCGTTGAGGCGCGGTGGGCACCCAGTTGGCTCGAGTGGTGAGACCTATCGGGCGAGCCGTTTGCTCAAGGTCCAGCGATATGGATGAAATGAGGCCGCGCGACAGCTCTGCTTGAGCTTGGCGGTATGAGATGCATCCAAGGTGATCGGTTGTCAGCAGCAGTTCCCGCATTAGGATAAGCGAAGCCGATTCCACGATGCTGTCCGGACGACAGTTCCACCGTTCGAACATGCGATCGAACTGGGTACGAATTGGCGTTCCGGGCAGGCCGACGATCCAGGGGTATTCCACGAGCCTATCAGCTCGCACGGGCATATCTCTCAGTATCGGATGAGATTTCCCGGCAACGATCACAATTGTGTCGCTGAAGAGAAATGTTTGCTTAACGTCGGCAATCGGAAGTGGGTCGCGAAGGGCGCCGATCAGGAAATCGATCTCACCTCGACGCAGGCCGGCCAGAAGTTCGGCGTAAGGTCCGTCGACAATTTGAATTGTGATCTTTCTGCGCCAATTGCGAAATTCGGCGATGGCTCTTGGCAGTAAATACGAACGCGACAAGGGTAGCGCACCAACAACGATCTTGCCAACCTCTTCCGACCGCGTTTCCGCCAGATCGACTTCCGCCTGTATAAGTTCGGCAAAGGCGAGCCTTGCTGCCTCGGCAATGCTGACAGCCTGTTTCGTGGCTATGATGCCGTAAGATGTCCGCTCGAACAGTGGCTTGGCGGCCTCTGCCTCCAATTGTGTTACGGCGCGATGGACGGTGGGCTGTGCCAGACCGAGCCTACGAGCCGCCAGCGTAAAGTTGCCGGCTTCCTTGACCGCGATCAGCGCTTCAAGCTGGGATGTGGTTGCGATAAGTTTTAGCCGTGGACTGAGCTCGGTGAGGGCTGGATCGAGAAAATCGAAGGCGCGCCGTACGCGCCGCTCCAGAACCTGGCCTTCGGTATTGGGAAAAAGCCCCTGCGCCGTGCGCTCGAATAGCGGCGTCTTCAAAATGCGCTCGATCTTCGAAAGTGCCTGGGTGACTGCGGGCTGCGACAGATAGCAAAGCGCTGCCGCCCGGGTTACCGAATTGGTGTCGGCAACCGCGAGGAAGACCCGCAGATGTCGAAGATTGTGTTGAACGTTCGATGCGGTCTGAACCAGGGTCACGTCGGGAGGGATTTCAATATTGCATCTGCCCGCCCGGTCAGGCTGGCGTCGGTGATTTCGGCGTCGAGTTCGCCAAGTTGGCTTTGCCAGTCCACGGTGGCAAGGGCCATGCGATTGGGCAGGTTCAATTCGCTCAACGTCATCGCAACCTCGCGCATCTCAGCGGCGCGCCGTTTTCCATGGACCAGCATTCTCTCCAGATTGTATGCGGAACGAGCGGTCCAGTCTATGCCGGGGTCGGACGCCTGAAGCGAGGCGAGCACTTGTTGCTCGACGCCGGCGCGCCGAGCAGCCAGCATGCATTCTGCAGTTAGCGCCTCAAGCCCCTTGATCATCACCGAGCGAAGCATTTTGATCGAAGATGCCTCGCCGACGTTCTCGCCGGCAATCCGGGCCTTCATGCCGAGATCGGCCAGCAAAGCCAGCGCACTCGGTGCATTTTCACCCGAAAGCAGGAGCGGCGTGCGATGCCGGCCGGGATGGACCGGAGACATGACAGCGACGTCGACATATCGGGCGCCCGCGCCTTCGATCAGCGCGGCGGCGGCTGACTTGGTCGCAGGGGAACAGGAATTGCAGTCGAGATAAAGGCTGTTTTCTTCAAGAAAGGGCAGGGCTGCTTTTGCCGCCTCCAACGCGCAGTCGGCCGTGACGAGGCTGAAGATCGCCGAACTGTCCTTGAAGGCTACTGCCCGCGTCTGAGCGCAGGTGACGTCGAGCTTTGCGCAGGCATCGATGAGCACATTATGTTGCGCCTTGTCCTCGATCTTGATATCGAAAGTTGAAACTAGGCCCAGTTTTTGCGCATCGATTTCGCTTCGCCAGCCGGAGACGAAGGCCTGAGCCGCTTCACCGAAGCCCAAAGTCGCTATTTTCAACATGATCTCTCCCGAACCGCGCGCCAACCCAATCTAATGTCCTGTGCAGGGGCGCGCGATGTCGCGCCCCTATTTTGTGCAAGTGATCAGGCGCTTACTGTGCCGGATCCTTCACTTTTTCAAAGGTCTTGAACTCAGTGTTGTAGAGCGCGCCTTCAACGCGCTCTACCTTGCGCATGTAGATATTCTGTACGATGTCGCGGGTGTCAGGGTCGATCGAAATTGGCCCGCGTGGGCTGTCGAGTTGCATACCCTTGGCCGCATCGATAAACTTATCGCCGCTGGTATCGCCCTTGGTCTTGTCGAGCGTCTTGTAGATAAGATCCAGCGAATCCCACGCAGCGGCAGCCACCATATTGGGGCGCATCCCGTCATTGCTCTTCTTGAAAGCTTCAACGAAGGCCTTGTTCTGAGGAGAATCGTGGTTGGTCGAGTAAGGTCCGCCTGTGATGACACCGATCACGGGGTCGCCCATGCTGTCGAGGATGTCGTCATCGGTGACGTCGGCCATGGCGATGACCTTGATGCCGGACTTGTCGAGACCGCGTTCGACGAACTGCTTCATGAAGGCAGCGCCTGCGCCGGTTGGCACGAAGACGAACAGCGCCTCAGGCTTTTCGTCGGCCGCACGCTGCAGGAAGGGGGCAAAATCCGGGTTAGCCAGCGGTACCTTGAGTTTCGATACGACCGTGCCGCCATTCGCTTCGATCGCTTTCACGAACCATTCCTCTGCATCCTTCCCCGGACCGTAATCCGACACCAAGCTGACGAATTTCTTGGCGCCGTTTTCCGGCGCCCATTTGCCGATTACGCTGGCGACCTGAGGGATGGTCCAGGAGGTGCGCAGGATATATGGCGAGGCCTTCATGATCGACGAGGTCGCTGCTACCATGATGACCTGCGGGACCTTTGCGCGTTTGGACAATTGCGCCACGGAAAGTGCGGTCGGCGTATTGCCGAAACCGGTCAGGATCGAAACCTTGTCATTGGCGACAAGCTCCTGTGAAATTCGCAGCGCGTTATCCGGGACGCTGCCATCGTCCTTGACGATGAATTCGATCTTCTTGCCGCCGGCAGTCTCGCCATGGGTCGCCACATAGGCCTTCAACGCTGCGTTGATCTGGCGGCCATTTGATTGGAAACCACCAGTCAACGGGATGACCACACCAACCTTGACACTGTCATCGGCGTGCAGCGTGGAGGCTCCCCCCGCCATCAGCGCAACCGCGGCCATCGTGCCTGTCAGGAACTTGTTCAATCGTTTCATTCTCTCCTCCTGTGTTTTGGTTTTCATTGTCCTGTGGTTTTTAAACTTGCGCGCCGACCCCCAGAAACCGACCCAGAGTCTGGTGATCGGCCGCAAGCGTCGAGCTTTGGCAGGCATGAGCGACCCTGCCCCGGTCAAGAATGATCGCCTCATCCGTGATGGAGAGGATCTGCTGGGCATGCTGCTCTACGATGATTGCCGCCATTCCTTCGTCGCGAACGATCTTCCTGATCGCAGCAAGAAGTTCCTCGACGATGATCGGCGCTAATCCTTCGGTCGGCTCATCAAGCAGAAGGACTTTCGGATTGAGGACCAATGCGCGGGCGATAGACAGCATCTGTTGCTCGCCTCCCGAGAGCTGATTGCCGAAATTCGAGCGCCGTTCTTCCAGCCGGGGAAAGAGCGCATACATGGAAGCAAGCGTCCATTTCCCCCGTCGCGCGACCGCCGTGATGTTCTCCTCGACGGTCAGCGAGCGGAAGATGCCGCGTTCCTGCGGCACCCAGCCGAGACCCGTCTCGACGCGGCGCTCCGGCATCATCTTCGTCACATCAAGGCCGTCGAGCGTGATCACTCCGCCATGGTGACGGGTCAGGCCCACCATGGTGTTGAGCAGTGTCGTCTTGCCGACGCCATTGCGCCCAAGCAGGGCCAGGGCCTTGCCACGTTCGAGTGTAAGATCGATGCCGTGGATGACGGTCGCCTTGCCGTATCCGGCCGAAAGCGATGTTATGCTGAGCAGTTCACCCATGCTCTGCGCCTCCAAGATAGACTTGCTTGACCCGCTGGTCTTTCGAGATTTCCTCGACGGAGCCCTCCGCAAAGAGCGCACCGGCCACGAGAACGGAAATGCGATTGGCAAAATTGAAGACGAGATCCATGTCGTGCTCGATCAACAGAATGGAGACCTCGTTGGGAAGGGCGGCAATCCGCGCCATCACCTCCTTGCGATCGGCCTCGGGAACGCCGGCTGCCGGTTCGTCGAGCAGCAGAACCTTCGGCTTGCAGGCGACGGCTAGTGCGATCTCCAAGAGTCGCTGCTTACCATAGGGAAGAGAGGAGCATTTCTCGTCGAACACCGTGTCGAGTCCGAAGTCTTTCAGCAGTTGTGCGACTTCCGTTTCGGTCCCGGCAAACTTCGCCGCGGATCGCAAGCAGTTCCAGCCGCGCCCTTCGCGTTCAGTGATCACCAGCATCAGGCTTTCCACGACAGTGAGGCCCGCAAAAAGCTGGTTGATCTGGAAAGTACGCACGAGCCCACGATGAACGCGGCGTTCGCGGTTCAGCCCCCTCACGCTCTCGCCGTCAAGAAGTACATCACCACTCGAAGGGCGGATAACACCTGTTAGAAGGTTGATGAAGGTCGTCTTGCCGGCACCGTTCGGGCCGATTAGTGCATGGCGAGCGCCCTTGGCGAGACGAAAGCTGACATCGGTGGTCGCTTTCAACGCACCGAAGGTTTTGTTGAGATTTCGGGTTTCCAGTGCGACAGCCGTCATGACGCCTTGCCTTCGCTATTGAGGTTTCGGGACTGTGCGACGGTACGTTTCCTGCGCGTCAGCCTAGCGGTGAGTATTTCCACGGTTTGGCGTGGACGATCGCGTCCGATGATGACAAAGGCGATCAGCAGAAGTCCGAGCCAAAACTGCCAGTATTGCGGCGTGAGCGACGATAGCGTGTCCTGGATGAGTTTATAGACCAGGGCACCAACGATCCCGCCATACAGATAGCCGGTCCCACCGATCACGAGCACCATCAGGCCATCGGCAGATTTCTGAAACGATAGGACATCGAGTGAGATGAACTGCTGGGTCTGGGTAAAAAGCGCGCCGGCGATGCCGGCATAGGCACCGGAGAGTGTATAGACGACAATCAGGCGCGCCTTGACGGGAACCCCAATTGCAGATGCGCGCAGGGGATTGTCACGGATCGCTCTCAGCGAATAACCAAAGGGAGAGGCGACGATGAAGCGGGCGATGACGAACAGAACGAAGAGGACGGCGAGACTGTAGGCGTAGCCAGTATGACCATAAAAATCGAACTCGAAGCGTCCAAACAAGGGTTCGATCGTGATCCCTTGAAGTCCATCAGCGCCGCCGGTCAGCCAACTCGCCTGGTTGGCGATCTCATGCAGGACCGCGGCGACGCCGAGCGTGACCATCAGCCGCGTCAGATCCGCCCCGCGCAAAAGGAGCAGGCTTGTCGGCAAAGCGACTGTCGCTCCAGCAAGGGCAGCGATCAGGAGCCCGGTCAACGGTTCACCAGTGACATAGATCGAAAACAGTCCGCTCGCATAAGCGCCAACGCCAAACATTGCAGCCTGGCCGAGCGTGACGATACCGGCATAGCCGAGTACGAGGTCGATCGACAGCGCAAGGACGGCAAAGCCGACAATCTCGGTCAGGATCAGATGCTCACCTGGAGCTAAGAACCATGCGGCCACGGCGCAAACCCAGAAGATGATCTCGAGCGGCGACCAGCGAGTTTTGCGCCGCATGCCGGCATCGATGTTAGCGGGAATGACGGGGGCTTCTGTTTTGCTGTGCGGCATTAGTTCGCCCTTGCGAAAAGGCCCTGCGGGCGCACGACCAGCACCGCGACGAGGACGATATAGATGATAAAGCCGCCAAGCGACGGGACGTAATATTTGCCGAGCACGTCGGCGACGCCGAGAAGGATCGAGGCGACCAGGGGGCCGGTCATGCTGGATGTGCCGCCGACGGACACAACGATCAGGAAATAGACCATGAACTTCAACGGAAAGGTTGGGTCGAGGCCCAAGATCTCAGCGCCGAGCGCGCCGCCAAGGCCGGCAAGGCCGGAACCAACGGCGAAGGTCACGGCAAAGATCGTGTTGACCCGGATGCCAACTCCACGGGCGACGCGCCGGTCATCAACCGACGCCCGCAGTCGGCTGCCAAAACGCGTGCGGGCAAGAACAAGCTGAAGTGCGACAGCAAGAATACCGCAGACGACGATCAGAAAGGCGCGATAGACCCCGATGCCGACACCGAATATCGTCAGGCGGCCGTGTAGGTATTCCGGCAGTCTGAGGATCTGCTGCTGCGATCCCATGACGTAGTCGATCCCGGCTACGGCGACAAATACGATGCCGATCGAAAACAGCACCTGGTCGAGATGGCTCTTGTCGTAAAGGCGGCAATAGAGCGTCTTCTCCAAGAGCCCGCCCACAAGTGCGGTGACGAGGAAAGCGGCTGGCAGGGACAAAAGAAAAGGCACGCCCAAGCGGTTGGTCAGGATGACCGTGACATAGCCGCCGGCCATGGCGAAGGCACCGTGGGCGAGATTGATAAAGTTCATGAGCCCGAGGGTAACGGCCAGTCCGCATGACAATACGAACAGCAGGATCCCATAGGCGAGCCCATCGAATAGAAGGGTCAGCATTTTTCCTCCCGATAGATGCCCTCCTCCTCAGAGCGGCGCCAGTTCGAGGCCCAAGGCTTACGCCAATGTTGGATAATGCCTATTTCAAATTGGCGTGGTCATCATAAAAAATAGCTATAGCTGTCTGTTTTTCGGAGCCGGTGCCTATAGCAATATCTTATGGATTTGAGCGGAAATCCAAATTGGCAAATCGGCCTTCGAAGCATGGAATCTCTGCCAAGAGGAAGGAGATCATCATGTCTGAGAAAAAGACGGCGCTTGTCATCAGCGCGCATGCCGCGGATTTCGTCTGGCGCTGCGGCGGCGCAATCGCGCTCCATGCGGAAATGGGATATGACGTTACTGTCGTATGCCTGTCATTCGGCGAGCGTGGCGAGTCCGCCAAGCTCTGGAAACAGCCTGGAATGACCTTGGACCGGGTTAAATCCGCGCGTCGAACGGAAGCCGAGCAAGCAGCCAGAACGCTTGGCGTTCATAACATCATCGGTTTCGAGCTCGGGGATTATCCGCTTCGACTGACGGACGAGGACAAGTATCGCCTGGTCGATGTGATCAGGGATGTGCAGCCGTCCTTCATGCTCAGTCATTCGCAATATGATCCCTATAATACCGACCATATGTATGCGACGCAGGTTACACTGGAAACCCGAATGATCGCCCAGGCATGGGGCCATAATCCTGGCGAAAAAGTTCTTGGTGCGCCGCAACTCTACCTCTTCGAGCCGCATCAGACCGAACAGATGGGCTGGAAGCCGGATGTATTCCTCGATATCACCTCTGTCTGGGAGAAGAAGCGCGCGGCGATCGAATGCATGGAGGGCCAAGAGCATCTGTGGGAATTCTACACCCGCGTCGCTCAGAACCGCGCCAATCACTTCCAGCGTAATTCCGGCGGCCAGTCGGGCGGTCGGGCAGCACAATATGCAGAAGGCTTTCAGTCCGTCTTCCCGCGAACGGTCGATGAACTCTGACAGGCCTTGGGGAGGAAAAAAATGGAGCAGTGCTTTGATATCGCGCATCTGGCGCATGTCGAGATGTATTCGGACAGGTTCGAGGAAAGTCTCGATTTCTTTGTGACCGTCTACGGTCTGACCGTGACCGACAGGGACGAAAACTCGGCCTATCTGCGGGCTTGGGATGACTACGAGTTTCACACGCTGAAACTGACGCGCCACACGACTACGGGTGTCGGCCATATTGCCTATCGAGCGAGTTCCCCGCAGGCACTGGAGCGGCGGGCAAGCGCCATCGAGGCGAGTGGCTACAAGGTAATCGGCTGGGTCGACGGCGATCTTGGGCACGGCCGGGCGTTTCGTTTCGAGGATCCTTTCGGTCATGTGTTCGAGATCTATTACGACACCGTTCGCTATCGGCCGCCACTCGAGGAAACGCCAAAACTCAAGAATTTGGCACAGCGTTTCCATGGACGCGGATGCCACCCGCGTCGCCTCGATCATCTCAATCTTCTCGCATCCGACGTTTCTGAATTTCGCGGGTTCATGGAAACCTGCCTCGGCTCGAGGGTGACGGAGATGATTCAGTTGGACAATGGCAGGGTCGGCGGATGCTGGTTTACCGTCAATAACAAGACCTATGATCTTGCCTGCACGGAAGAGCATGGGCGCGCCGATGGCCGTCTGCATCATGTCACCTATGCGACCGACACGCGCGAGGATATCCTGCGTGCCGCCGATATATTCCTGGAAAACGGCGTGCATATCGAGACTGGCCCGCACAAACATGCAATCCAGGGCACCTTCTTTCTCTATGTCTGGGAGCCGGCCGGAAATCGCGTCGAGCTTGCCAACGCTGGTGCACGGTTGATCCTGGCGCCCGACTGGGAGCCGGTCGTGTGGACGGAGACGGATCGCAAGAAGGGCCAGGCCTGGGGTCTCAAAACCATCGAGACATTTCATACCCACGGCACGCCGCCGTCGGACAGATAAGGAAGCAATATGAAGAAGCTCTGCGTCAGCGGAAGGCCGCTGACGCTTGAAGGAGCGGTGCGCGCATCCAGCCAAACTCCTTCCGTTTCGGGCGGATTCAGTCTCGGTGGCTTGGGTATGGGGACAGCACTCTCGAGCAGATCATTGCGGGTGCCAATCAAGCCATGTGCAAATTTCTTGATCACTTTCGATAGCATATCTCATGATAGTGAAGTTTCCCGACCAAAGAACGGACGAAAGGAATTTGAAAGGGTGAACTGTGTAATCGTCGATCTTATCAAACTGAACCGCGGTTTGTGCGCGGTATCGGTTACTGCTGGTCGATGACATCGGATGTGGCTCGATATCTCAGATCGCCGCCCACAGCGGTCCCTTTATGGGAAACGCCGCAAAGTCGTGATTGATGGTGTCGAGAATGGCGGTTGCCCGCAATGCGAGCCAACTCGTCAAAACAGGAGATATAGAACCATGCTTTCGGGCGACCCTTGATGCATTTGATCGGCGGATCGACGTTCAGCAGCGTCCGCCAGAAGCTCGGCGCGAAGGAAGCCGGCCAAACGTTGTTCAATCGATTGCGCGAACTATTCTGGAAATTTTTCTCCATTATCTGGCTGATGATGGCCGCATCGATCGCGGATTGCTCACATTCAGCGTGCTACTCAATGTTAGCGCCATTTCCGAGGACATCGCGCCAGCGACGGGTCTTTTCCCTTGATGTTGCGGAGCGATTGCTTTCGCGAGAGAGATTAGAACAGTAAAGGCTTGCGCACGCGCGGCCAAGGCCGCGCCTCAGCCCGTTGGTCTAACGGTCTCTTCCATTGGCCGGCGACCGCTTATCAAAGCGTCGTTGATGCAAAGAGTGTCCGCAGCGTCATCGTCATCGCGCAGGAACCGGGGCCGTCTGGCTTCACGAAGGGCAAGAGTATTATCGCCTGAGCTTGCGGATATTCCGGCCATTTTCCCGCGGCAGCGATGCAATGCAACTGCACGAAACGGCTTGGCCTTGCCTAGCCATCACAAAGCAGGAGATCGAGCGGCATTGTGTCGTGTTTGGGCATCAACAGCTGCTAGACGCTGTCACTCTGGAGATTCCAAGGCAGACCGTGTCCGCAAGAGTGCGGTTGATAAGAATGACAAACGGAGGCGCGCAGCGATTTCCGGAAAGCGCAGTCTCGACGTCCACCCGCGAGCGGGATTCTATGCCGAAAAGGTATATCTGAAAGCAAAGTTATGAAACTAGTGATATCGGGGGAGAGTGATATGGTTGGGATGCGATGGGAGTGAGGCATCGTCGCATTGCGAGATTTTCTAACTTACGAATTACACGAAAGCGGCGGTCGCGCGGCATCGGCACTTCGGTGTATCTGCCCGTGCCGGCTCAGGAGGTTTTATGGTATCGACACGAAACTGGAAAGTAGCACTGGCGGGCGAATGCATGGTGTGTCGCCCCTTCTCCATGCATGACGAACCCGAATTCAAGGAAGTTTGGGATGTCCTGAAGGAGGCCGACGTCACTTACGGCCATCTGGAAATGAATTTTGCCGATTACGATGAGCTCAAGTACCCGGCGCGCGGTCAGGGTATCGGCAGTTTCATGATGGCGGACCCGGAGATTGCCAAGGATCTCAAGTGGGTCGGCTTTGACATCATGTCTACGGCGCACAACCATAGCTTCGATTTCGGGGCTGAAGGTCTAATCGCAACCAAGAAGCATATGAAGGCCGCTGGCATCGTCACCGCAGGCACCGGCGCGGATCTTGAGCTCGCAAGCGAGCCGGGGTACGTCGAAAAGAAAAACGGTCGCGTTGCGCTCGTTTCGACCAGCTCGGGCAACCAGCATTTCATGTGGGCAGGCATGCCGAAGGGAGCCCTCAAGGGCCGCCCCGGCGTCAACCCCCAACGTTTGACCTTCGAATTCATGGTTGATGCGGAGACTGCCGGAAACCTCAAGGATTTCGGCAACAAGCTCAACGTGATGAAGAAGCCAAAGCATGGTCGCGAGGGCTCCTTCGGCATCCAGATCCCCGGCGCGCAGCAATGGGGCGATCCGGAATCCTTCTTTGTCGGCGATCGTTGCGAGATCATCAGTCGTTGCCACAAGCGCGACCTGGAGCGCAACCTGCGTTCGGTCCATGAAGCGCGATCGATGGCGGACCTGGTCATCGTGGCGCATCACTTCAGCGTCTCCGACGGCCCCCGCGGAGATACTCCGCCCGGCTTCGTCAAGGAATTCGCGCGTGCGGTCATCGATGGCGGCGCCGATGTCTATGTCGGCCACGGCTGGCACCGAACGCTCGGTATCGAAATTTACAATGGAAAGCCAATCTTCTACGGTATCGGCAATTTCTTTGCGCAGTCCGAATTCATACAGCGCGTTCCCTACGACAGCTACGATGCCTGGGGTCACGATGTGGATCGTCTGTCTACGCTGACGCCCGCTGCCCATCCGCTTCATCCGGGCCTCGATACGCCTTCCGACACCTGGTGGAGTTCTGCGATTATCAAGCTTGAGATGGAGGGCGAAAAGCTGAGGCGCATCCTTCTGCATCCGGTGGAAATGGGGCGCGACTCGTCGCCCGAGGTCAAGCAGACTCGACGCACCGGCAATGGTGATCACCACAATACCGAAGGCCGGCCAATGGCGGCAAAGGGAGAGGATGCCGTCCGTATCATCGATCGCTACCGTCGTCTCTCCGAGCCGTTTGGGACGAGGATCGAGATCAGGAATGGCGTGGGCGTCGTCGATCTCTAATCGGGACCTGCTTGCAGCGGCTTGTGCCGCTGCAAGCAGCTAGAAGAGAACAATAACTGAGCCTTTGAAAGGCCAGGCATTCGAAAGGGAGGTGACGAATGCTTTATGTCAACGACGTCATTGTTGGTGACGGAGCTGCGTCGATCGCGGAGGGCCCCACGCCTTTGCTGGACGTTCGCGACCTGACGGTCTCCTTTCCGGGGCCAATGGGCTCTTTGCAGATCGTAAGAGGTCTGAGCTACAAGATCCCGCGCGGCCAGACCCTGGGCATTGTCGGGGAAAGCGGCTGCGGCAAGACCATGACATCGCTTGCTCTACTCGGTCTGGTGGCGGGCGGGGGCAAGGTTGGCGGGAGGATCGATTTCACCGGCAAGAACCTTGCCAGCTTCAGCCAGCGCCAGTGGCAGCAGGTCCGCGGACGAGAGATCGCCATGATCTTCCAGGAGCCGATGACTGCCATGAACCCTGTCATGCCGGTGGGCCGCCAGATAGCCGAGGTGCTGATAAAGCACGAGAAGCTCGGTAAGGGCGAAGCGCAAAAGCGGGCGGTGGACCTGCTTGCGCAGGTCGGCATACCGTCGCCGGCGCGCCGTGCGGAGGACTATCCGCACCAACTCTCCGGCGGCATGCGCCAGCGCGCGATGATCGCCATGGCGCTCGCTTGCCGCCCCCAGCTTCTGATCGCCGACGAACCGACGACCGCACTCGACGTGACCATCCAGGCGCAGATTCTCGACCTCATGCTGACGCTGCAGGAGGACGCACACATGTCGATCCAGTTCATCAGCCATAACCTCGCTGTCGTCTCCGAGATCGCCCATGCGATCATGGTGATGTATGCCGGCAAAGCGGTCGAATACGCGCCGGCCGACACACTGTTCGCCAATCCGCTGCATCCCTATACGCAAGGATTGATCCAGACGTTGCCGGACCCTGACAAGCGGGTCGATCGTCTCTACGTGATACCCGGACGTGTCACCTCGGACGTCACCGCAGGATGTCGTTTCGCTAAACGCTGTCCTTATGCGGACGAAACGTGCCGGCAGATAGAACCGGACCTTCTTGAAGTTGTCCCCAACCATCACGTCGCCTGCCACAGGGTTAAGCCATGACCGAACTGCTAAAGCTCGACCATATCAACGTTGATATTCCAATTGGCGGCGGGTTCATGAAGCCTGCACTCTGGCTTCAGGCCGTAAACAACGTGTCGCTGAGCGTTGCCAAGGGCGAAACGCTGGCGCTCGTCGGAGAAAGTGGCAGCGGAAAATCGACGCTTGGCTATGTCGTGGCCGGCCTGCGCAAGCAGACCGCAGGCTCCGTAACGTTCAACAGTGAGAGGCGCGATAGCAACACGGGTGCCGCGGTGCAAGTCATTTTCCAGGATCCATTTTCCGCGCTCGATCCGCGCATGGTGGTCGGGGAGATTGTTGCCGAGCCTTTGAGGCTCAAGGGCGTGCCGTCGGACCAGCGGCAGGCGAGGGCAATCGAGGTGCTGGGGCAGGTGGGGCTGCCGCCGGACGCCGCGCGGCGTTATCCGCACCAATTTTCCGGTGGCCAGCGCCAACGTATCGCGATTGCCCGCGCGCTTATCGCCGAGCCGGAATTGATTGTCGCCGACGAGCCGCTTTCGGCTCTCGATGTCTCGATCCAAAGCCAGGTGCTCAACCTGCTGGACGACATCAAGAAGCAACACGGCATCAGCTACCTCTTCATCAGCCATGATCTCGGCGTCGTTCGCCATCTGGCGGACAGGGTCGCGGTTCTCTATCTCGGCCGATTGATGGAAGTGGCGGCGTCCGAAGACCTGTTCGTCACGCCGAGTCATCCTTATACGCAGGCCTTGCTTGCCGCCGTGCCGCGCATCGGCAGGGGGCGCCGGAAGAAAGAGCAGATCCTTATGGGTGAAATTCCGTCACCCTTGGCGCCACCTTCCGGCTGCGTCTTCCACACCCGCTGTCCGAAAGCACAGGATATCTGCAAACAGGAGCGCCCAGCGCTTCTGCCTGCACCCGGACGGGCCACCCAGCTTTCCGCGTGCCACTTCAAGGAGTGAACTGATGTTGAGATATACGATTTCGCGTCTTCTCCAGGCAGTTCTCGTCACTCTCGTGATGTCGCTACTGTTGTTCATGCTGATCGGCCTGATGCCGGGCGATCCAGTCGAGAACATGCTGGAAGGAAACCCGGCGCTGACCCCGGAGACGATGGCGCAGATGCGGGCGCTTTATGGAATGGACCAGCCTCTCTATACCCGCTACGGCCATTGGCTCTATTCCGCGTTCCAGGGTGACCTCGGCTACTCAAGTGTCTATTTCAGGCCAGTTCTGGACGTTCTATGGCCGGCGGTGATCCAGACCGCAAAGCTGCTTGTCGCGACGGAACTGATCAGCATTCCGCTCGCGATGCTGCTCGGAGCGCTTGCCGCTCGCAAGCCCGGCGGCTGGACGGACAGCATTATTAGCCTGCTTGCTTTCGCCAGTATCTCCCTTCCGGGCTTCTGGACATCGCTCATCCTGATTATCGTGTTTTCGGTAAAGCTGGGCTGGCTTCCGGCGAGCGGCACGCCTCTGATGAGCGACGCGGCGATCGGCGAGCAATTCGTCCATCTGATACTGCCGGTGACAGTCCTGACCTTTTTCCATGTCGGGCCTCTGGTGCGGTACGTCCGCGCCTCGATGATCGAGACCCTGAACTCGGACTTCGTCCGCACCGCGCGGGCCAAGGGTCTTTCGGAAATCACCGTCGTGATGCGTCATGCGCTGCGCAATGCCCTCATTCCGATGGTGACCGTGCTGGCACTGGGCTTCGGCTCGCTGTTTTCCGGCGCGCTGGTCGTCGAGACGATCTTCGGCATGCTCGGCATGGGTAAGGTCATCTATGACGCGATCAGCAATATCGACTTTAATCTGGCTCTCGTTGGCCTGCTGCTGGCGACTATCGTCACACTGTTCTCAAGCCTTCTCGCTGACCTCGCCTATGCATGGCTTGACCCGAGGATTACCCTGAAATGAGCACCGTCACCGCCGACAAAGCACCGGCAGACGCCGGATCGAATTCCGTCTGGAGTAAGCGCTGGGAGCGTTTCCGCCACAACAAGCTTGCGATGATATCGCTAGTGTTCGTCGTCATTCTGGCGCTGGCCTGCGCCATGGCCGGTTCGATCGAGTATCTGACGGGTATCGACGCCAATGCGACAAACCTCTTGCGGCGGTTCCGACCACCGTCGGCGCAGCATTGGCTCGGCACCGACGAACTCGGACGCGATGTGTTGCTGCGTTTGCTTTACGGTGGACAGGTATCCATCGCTGTCGGGCTGCTCGCCACGTTCATCACCGCGATTATCGGTATCGCGATCGGTGTCACAGCCGGCTATATTGGCGGTCAGTTCGACAATATTCTCATGCGAATGACGGACTGTATCATTGCCCTGCCGCTCATCCCGGTGCTGATCGTTCTGGGGGCAGTGGACCTGACGAAACTCGGGCTGAGCCAGACCGCGGCAACGTCGCCCACGGCAGTCTTTCTCCGGATTGTCATCATCATCGCGCTGGTGGACTGGACGACGATCGCCCGAATTGCGCGCGCTGGCACGATCAGCCTTCGGGATGTCGACTATGTCCGTGCGGCGACCGTCAGTGGTGCCAGCGGCCGCTACAATGTCTTCATCCATGTGTTGCCGAACATCGCCACACCGCTCATCGTCGCCATGACGCTATCGGTCGGGCGCATCATCCTGTTCGAGTCGACGCTCAGCTTCCTCGGCTTCGGCATCGTTCCGCCGACACCTACCTGGGGCAACATGCTGACCAACGCGCAGCAACTGATTATCTCGGCGCCCATGCTCGCCGTTTATCCGGGTCTTCTGATCTTCGCCACGGTGATGGCCGTGAACTTCGTCGGCGACGGCGTTCGATCGGCGTTCGACCCTCGTTCGGAAACACGTTCCGGATCGCATTGAACCAACTCAAACAGAAGTCTGATGGAGGAGAAAATGACGTCTGTAAGATCGAAATTGAGGAGATTCGCCAAAACCGCGCTGGCCACAGTGGCCCTCACCTCGTTGACCATCGTCAGCGCGATGGCTCAGTCGAAAGACCAGCTCGTCGTCGGCCAATTGCAGTTTCTAACCAATTTCCACCCGTTGGTACAGGTCAACAATACGAAGCGACTGGTCGTGAACTATTCCCTTCGCCCTATCACCGCCTTCGACGAAAATGTCGTCAACCAGTGCGTTCTCTGCGAAAGGCTGCCGACCGTCGAAAACGGTCTCGCAAAGATCGTGGACCTGCCTGGTGGCAAAAGAGGAATGAAGGTAACGCTGAAGCTGAAGGAGGGTCTTGCTTGGGGGGACGGCAAGCCGGTGACTTCGACGGACATCGAATTTACCTGGAAGATGGCCCGCGATCCGAAGATCGGCTTTTCCAACTATAATTCCTGGACGCGTGCATCCGAACTCGAAATATTGGATCCGCAGACCGTCATTCTGACGATCCCGCAAATCTTGTCCAGCTACAACTCTTGGGATCAGGTAATTCCGGAGCATCTGGAAGGGCCAGTCTACGCCGCCAATCCAACGCTGGACACCTATGTCAAGCAATCGCTCTACAATACCCAGCCTACAAATCCTGGCCTGTGGAACGGCTCGTATTTGCTCAGCGACTACCAGATCGGTACCCGCATTGTCTTCACTCCCAATCCGAATTGGCCGGGAACCAAACCACACCTGAAGAGGATCGTCCTGAGCTATCGCGATAATTCATCCTCATTGCTGCAAAATCTGCTCGCCGGTTCGGTTGAAGCTGTGCCGGTCAGCCCGGGTGGAATCAGCTTCTCGCAGATGCTGGACTTGAAGAACCAGCAGCCGGAAAAGTTTACGTATCACCTCGATTACGGCACCAACGTCGAGCGCATCGCGGTGAACTTCGACAACCCGATCCTGAAGGACAAATCGGTGCGTCAGGCGATCCTCTACGCGATCGACCGGCAGGCGATCAGCGACCAGCTTTTTGGCGGTCTCCAGCCGGTTGCCAACGGCATTCTCAGCAACGAGAACGCTTATTACAACAAGGATATGACCCTCTACGCCTATGACGCAGACGAGGCGAAGAAACTCTTGGAAAGCGCAGGATGGAAGCCGGGGAGGGACGGGGTCTGCGTGAACGACAAGGGGGATCGTCTTTCTCTCGAACTCGTTTCCACGGCCGGCAACCAAACGCGCGAGCAGATTGCCCAAGTGATCCAGAGCCAGCTCAAGGAGGTGTGCGTCGAGATTACCAACCACTTCGTGCCGCTGCAGGAATTCAACGGCGAAATGGCCCGCAAGCGTAAGTTCAAGGCGCTGATGATGTCGTCGATAGACTTTTCTCCCTCGGTTTCTCCACGCATTGCGCTGGGTTCGGACGCCATTCCGAAACCTGAGAACAACGGCGTTGGCAACAATTTTTCCGGTTATGCCAGCCCGGCGATGGACAAGGCCATTTCCGAACTCGAAACGGCGCTCGATCCCCAGATGGCGAAGGAAAAATGGGCAGAGGTCCAGAAGATTTTTGCCGAAGACCTGCCGATGCTGCCGCTCTATTTTTATCCGCGGGCCTACGTGACAGTGACCGACCTCACCAACTTCCGGCAAGGAACGCTGGACCCGCTGCAGATCTGGTCGGAGGAATGGCAGCGCAAATAGGCCGGAAACTCGGTCAAGCCTTTAGAACAGTATCGCGCGGGGATTTATGAACATGAACATCGCCATTCTCGACGACTATCTGGGAATTTCTCAAGTGGTCGCTGACTGGAGAGACTTGAAGTCCCGCGCCAATGTCGTCGTCTTTGACAAACCGTTGCCCTTGATGGAAGAAGCGGCAAGAGAACTTGCCGACTTCGACATCATCTGCACGCTGCGGGAGCGGATGCCGATCCCGGAAGAGCTGATTGCCCGTTTGCCGCGGCTTAAATACGTCGTCGTAACCGGCAAACGTTATGATACTGTGGATGTCGCAGCGGCGGCCCGTCGCGGCATTCTGGTCTCCAATACGCCGGTAAGCGGCGGCGGTGCCGGCGGGGTCGCCGAACTCGTCTGGGGCCTCATCCTCGCTTCAACCCGGCATATTGCTTCCGAAGATCGTATGATGCGCAGCGGCGGCTGGCAGCATCAGGCCGGCACCACCATCGGCGGCAAGACGCTGGGCATTCTGGGGCTCGGTGGACTCGGTCGGCGGGTGGCTGAAATCGGCCGTGTCTTCAACATGGAGATTCAGGCGTGGAGCCAAAATATGACCGCCGAACAGGCGGAAGCCGCCCATGCTCGCCTTGTGTCGAAAGAAGAGCTGTTCGCCAGCAGCGATATCATCACCGTCCATCTGGCGCTCAGCGACCGGACGTGCGGCATCGTCGGCGCTCCCGAACTGCGAGCGATGAAGAAGACCGCCTACCTTATCAACACCGCCCGCGGGGCGATCGTCGACGAGACCGCGCTGATCGACGCCCTGCGCTCAGGTTCGATCGCCGGCGCCGGTCTCGATGTCTACGAGAAGGAGCCGCTTCCGGTCGACCATCCCTTCCGCAGTCTGCCGAACGTGGTAATCACGCCGCATCTTGGCTATTTCACGCACGAGATGCTTGGGACCTACTACGGCGATGCGATCCGTCTGATCGGCGCCTTCCTGGATGGGCGCCCGCGGCGCGTGGTCAACTCAAGGCCGGATACCGGTCCTTGAGGGTGTCGTCGCTTCTTCCGAAGATAGCACGTTCGCGGCTGGTACGATTGCTGACCAAGGGGCAGTTCGCGGCTTATACCGCGGGTAACTGCCTCTCACTGCTCGGTACGTGGATGCAACGGATAGCCTGCAGTCTCGTCGTCTGGGATATGACGCATTCGCCGTTCTGGCTGGGGGTTCTGGCGGCTGCCGACCTGTTGCCGACCGTGTTCGTCGGACCGATCGGTGGCGCTGTTGCCGACCGATGGGATGTACTGAAGCTGAATAAACTGTCGCAGCTTGCGATTGCCCTCACCGCGGCGTTGCTGACGTTAT
Organism: Agrobacterium sp. 22-214-1; assembly: GCF_053522465.1. Taxonomy (NCBI): domain Bacteria; kingdom Pseudomonadati; phylum Pseudomonadota; class Alphaproteobacteria; order Hyphomicrobiales; family Rhizobiaceae; genus Agrobacterium; species Agrobacterium sp. 22-214-1. The sequence goes on from NZ_JBNWCK010000002.1 coordinate 421,628, forward strand.
TCATGTATTTGGATCTCCTCACTCTGAGTGCGTTGATTTCGATCGTTGCACTGCAGGGTTGTGTTATCGCGCTTGGTCAGTCGGCGCGTATGACGATCGTTCAGGAGCTCGTGAGCCGGGACGATGTCTCGACCGCAGTCGCCATCAATTCCATGAACGTCAATCTCGCCCGATTGGTTGGGCCGGCTCTCGCCGGGCTTCTGATCGTCCAGTTCGACGTGATCTGGGTATTCCTGCTGAACACGCTCGTCACCATCGTCTTCGTCGCCGTGCTTCATCACCTTGCTCCGGCCGTCACGATATCGAAGACGAGGCCGAGCCGAAACGTGCTCGCTGAGATCCTGGACGGATTTCGTTACGTGGGGTCGAACCACAGCATTCGGGCAATGCTGCTTTTGCTTCTGGCAGGCGGTGTGTTCGTCCGCGCGATTGCAGAAATGCTTCCGGCCTTTGCCGCCCAGTTTTCTGCGGTGCCGACAACCGGCCTCGCGGTGCTGACATCGTCTATGGCATTTGGATCGATAATGGCCGGACTCACCATGAACACCTATCTCTCCACCTCAAGGCTTCCCCATCAGGTCACGCTGGGGTGGTTTCTCTCGGGCTGCGCGGCCATGGCGTTTGCTCTCGGAAGCTCGATCTGCATTCTGGCCGTTTTCGCTATGTTGATGGGCTATCTGTCCTCTGTAAGTCTCATCGCCACTCAGACATTTATCCAGTTGGCTATTCCGGCAGCGCTGAGGGGGCGTGCGCTCAGCGTGCATGGCCTTATATTCCGCGCCAGCCCCTCGCTCGGAGCACTGGGACTCGGCATGGCTTCGGACATCTTTGGCCTCGCTGCGGCGGCCTTCGCGAGCGCCGCCGTCGTGATCGTAATCACAGGCATTTTCCTGCCATCCGCATCCCGAATGAGCTTTCGGCCGGACGACGATTAAGCCGGCTGCGGACGAAGAAGCTTCAGACTCAGATCTCGCATAATGCGGAACGCTGCTTCGTGCAGTCTGTTTGAAAGTCTCCGAGCCGGTCGAACAAGCTGGACGGCAAGGATGAGTTCCGGCCCGACGATCTTGCGCAGCTCCAATCCTTGCTCAGCCTTCGGCCCTTTCGACGCTAGAGTGCGTATAGATGCGACAGTGAATCCATAACCATCCCTGACAAGGTCGAACATGGTGTCGAGAGGGTCCAACTCAAAGACGATATTGAGCTTCTGTCCGAGCCGTGCCAGTTCCGAATCGAGCACGACCCGTGTGCTGTTTGGACGACATGCGATCACCATCGGTACCGCCGCAAGGGATTCCAGAAGCACCGGTTTGTCGTCCTCGAAAGCGCCTTCGCGGCCGATAAGATGAAGATTCTCGTCCACAAGCTTGTGGATCTCTAACATAGGCGAGGAGGGGGCATCATACATGATCGCCATATCCAGTCGCCCGGATAGGATCCATTCCTGCAATTGATTGGACCGACCGTGGACCAGCATGACCTGCGCGTCGGAAAGCTCTTCTCTCAGTTTGCGGATCAGCGCTGTTGCGATGCCGGTGGAGATAGTAGCGGGCAAACCGATCGCTACCTTGCCGGACTTCCCGGTGCGGGAATTTTCGATGTCCTCGTAGGTGCGCTCAATTTGTCTGAGAATTCCACGAGCATTGTCGAGCAGCCGCTCACCTGCTTCCGTCAACTCAACGCCTCGTCCGTTCCGGATGAGCAAACGTTCCTTAAGCTCCGTTTCAAGGTTTTGAACCTGTCGGCTGAGTGCGGGTTGGGCCACGTGTAAAAATGCCGAGGCCCGACTAAAACTGCCCAGTTCCGCCACACGGACGAAATATCCCAGTTGCCGAATGTCCATATTTTCTCCTCGATCATCTGATATGCCAAATCGGCATGTCTGTTAGTATGGCAGATCATCTAGTGATAACCAAGATGACATTGTAGATTTGCCGAGATGCATTTTTTCTTGGAGGAGAAAACCTTGCGCTCTGCAGAAGCCACTGAGCGGCCCGATTTTAAAGTATGGCAATGCGTGCTTTGCGCCTATGTCTACGACGAGTCGGTTGGTGATCCCGATGGGGGCGTGCCGGCAGGCACCCGCTGGGAAGACGTGCCCGATGACTGGGTCTGTCCTGAATGCGGCGCCCGCAAGAGCGAATTCGATATGGTTGTCGTCGGATGAGCGCGATTAACTCGTTGAGCCTGTCATGTCCGGTGTTCTGATCCTCGGTGCTTCCCATTCGGGTGTCGCGACGGCGGCAGCCCTGCGTAGCGCAGGTTACGACAATCCGGTCGCGCTGGTAACTCAGGAAACCATACTGCCGTACCACCGTCCTCCTCTTTCAAAGGAGGCGCTCTCCAAAGAGGACTACTCTCCGACCCTGCTGAGGCCGGAGAGTTTCTATAAGTCGAACCGTATCGACCTTATACAAGGTGTGCGTATTGTCAGCCTCGATCTGGACCAGCGTTACGCGCTGTGCGAGGACGGTGCGCGCTATCCGTACGAGCGACTGATCCTCGCCTGCGGGGCGGAACCGCGCCGCCTCTCTGCCGCGATCGATCCTGAGGGGGTTGCTCGCTATCTGCGGACATACGAGGATTTCAGCGAACTGAAAAGCCGTCTTGCACATGCCACGTCGGTCGCCATCATCGGCGGCGGACTGATCGGCGTGGAGATCGCTGCCATGGCGGTGCAGAAGGGGCTGCGTACCACGGTCATCGAGGCGGGCGCGCGGCTGATGGAGCGCACCGTCAGCAAGTCGATCGCGAACTATGTGCTCGACCGCCATCAGGCCAAAGGGCTAAATGTGAGGTTCGGGGCCGTTGTGACGGCGATCAACCGAAACGAAGCGCGGAATGTGGACATCGTCACCCTGAATGACGGTGAGGCAATCGAGGCGGACCTTGTCGTCGTAGCAATCGGCGCGGCGCCGAATGACGCACTGGCACGCGCGGCAGGGCTGAAGGTCCGTAACGGCATTCTCGTTTCCGAAGAAGGTCAGACCTCGCGCCCCGGCGTCTACGCGGTCGGCGACTGCGCCGCATGGTACGATCCGGCGCAGGGTTGCCATGTCCGAAACGAAGCCGTCAACCCCGGACAGGATCAGGCCAAAGCCGCCGCTGCGGCGATCGCCGGGACGGCGCCCCCGCCGAAGCGCCTGCCGCGCTACTGGTCGCATCAGGCCTCCATCCAGATCCAGATGTCCGGCGATGTGCACGGTGCCGATATGGAAGCGGTACTGAACGCACCAGCCAGTGGTGCATTTTCGCTGCTGGGTTTCAAGGCGAACCGTCTTGCCGCGGTCCAGACAATCAACGCGGCGCAGCAGTTCGGGAGGTTGCAGGAGATGATCGGAATGGATCGCGATGCGCTGGCGGCAGCGCTCGATGTTGAGTTCCCGCCGCCGCATCGCCACTGAATTACGCCGGTATCAGTTTAAGGAGGATCACTTAATGCAGGCCGCTTCCTATACGGAAAAGGAACCGACGCGCTTTCGCCGCGGGCAGTCCTGGAAAATAAACATGTTTGGCCAGAACTCGGATATTGCCGCGCCCGATCCACAAGCCTTTCGGCTTGACCTGAACGCCCACCAGAAGCTCGACTCTCACTTCCACATTGTCGACCAGTTCCAGGTGTTCATCGCCGGCAGTGGCACGATCGGCCGTGATGAGGTGCGGCTCGTCACCGTGCATTATGCGGACCATCATACCGGTTACGGTCCGCTGATTGCCGGTGCGCAGGGGCTTTCCTATCTGACGCTGCGCAGCAAGACCGATGCGGGGCTCGTCTATCTGACCACGCCGAACGTCCGCGAAAAGCTGAGGCCGACCAAACGCCGCCATCGCACGTCGGATGCCGTGGCGCTATCGATTGAACCCGTCCTTCGCAATCGCACCGACCTAACCGTCGACACCGTAATCGAGGAACAGCCCGGCGATGACGGCATGAATTGCAAGGTTCTCCGGCTCGGTCCGAACATGACCGCGCAGACTCCCGATCCGGCCCAGAGCGGTGGCCAGTACCTGATCGTGCTCAACGGCAGCCTGGTCTATCAAGGCGAGACCTACAAACCGTTCTCCCTGCTCTTCGTCCGGTTCGACGATCCGGCACCAATCATTTCGGCTGGCGATGGCGGTCTTGAGCTGATGGTGACGCAGTTTCCCACCGAGGACGACTGGATGAAGTCCATCTAGTCTCAAGAGGCCGATGAAGGCTAGGTCGGCAGGGAGGAGGAAAACCGTGACCGAGTTCGATATCGAGACGATCCGCAACGAGATCGCGCCATCTGGCATACTGGTATGCGCCCTCAACCACGGCAATGTCGTGCTTGTCAGTCGCGGACAAACTGACGACACGCCAACCGGAGTTTCGGTGGACCTTGCGAGGGCTCTGGCTGAAAGACTCTCGCTGCCGATCCGCTTCCGGCACTACGAAAAGGCCGGGGCGGTGTCCGGCAGCGCCGACACTGGGGAGTGGGATATCTGTTTCCTGGCTATCGATCCAGAGCGTGCTGAGCGGATTGCCTATAGCGAGCCCTATGTCCTGATCGAAGGTGCTTTCCTGGTGCGCTGCGTGCTCGACGTATCAAGTTTGCCCGACATCGTACGGCTTCGATTGAAGATCGGCGCAGTCAAGGGCAGTGCCTACGAACTCTTTCTGTCTCGAAACGGTGGTGCCGGCGAGCTGATTCGGTTCGACAGCTTTCCGGAAGCACGCGATGCGCTGGAGGCGGGCGAACTCGACGGTCTAGCCGGAGTCAGGCAGGCCATGCAGAAAGTTGCCGGCGATCAGCCCGGATACGAAGTGACGGCAGAACCGTTCATGGCGATTCCCCAAGCAGTGGGCGTCAGCGTAAGCAGACCTCTGGCAGCGGCGTTCGTAAAAGCGTTTGTTGATGAAAAGAAGGTGGCTGGCTTCGTGCGCACCGCGCTCGACAGGTCAGGCCACCCAGACGTTGTTGTTCCTTAAATGCAACAGTTTCGTACACTCTCGTCTGTGAAAGGCTTCCACTGAAATTTTGTGCGGAAGCGGGTCAGTAAATAGGAGAAAGAAGTTGTTAGTTCGAAAAGCTGCTCTCGTCATCAGCGCCCATGCTGCAGACTTCGTCTGGCGTTGCGGCGGCGCGATCGCCGTGCATGCTCAGAAGGGCTACGAGGTCACGGTTGTCTGCCTTTCCTTCGGTGAGCGGGGCGAGTCCGCCAAGCTCTGGAAGGAACCCGGCATGACGCTCGAAAAGGTCAAGGCGGCTCGCCGCGTGGAGTCGGAAAAGGCGGCGAAGGCGCTCGGCGTGCACAACCTGATCTCCTTCGATCTCGGTGACTACCCGCTGCGCCTGACGGACGAGGACAAATACAAGCTGGTCGATGTCATCCGCGACGTGCAGCCGGCATTCATGCTCAGCCACTCGCATTACGACCCCTATAATACCGATCACATGTATGCGACGCAGGTGGCGCTGGAAGCGCGCATGATCGCCCAGGCCTGGGGCCACAACCCCGGACAGAAGGTGCTGGGCGCGCCGCAGCTTTATCTGTTCGAGCCACACCAGACCGAGCAGATGGGCTGGAAGCCGGACGTCTTCCTCGACATCACCGAAGTCTGGGACAAGAAGCGCGCCGCCATCGAGTGCATGGAAGGCCAGGAGCACCTTTGGGAGTTCTACACTCGCGTTGCCCAGAACCGCGCCAACCACTTCCAGCGCAATTCCGGCGGTCAATCCGGCGGCCGCGCTGCCAAGTATGCAGAGGGTTTCCAGTCCGTGTTCCCGCGGACGGTCGACGAGCTCTAGGGCCTGTCGGGAGGTGGTGGAAATGGAGCGCTCGTTCGATATTGCCCATCTGGCGCATGTGGAAATGTATACCGACAGGTTCGAAGAAAGCTTGGATTTCTTCGTGCGGGTCTACGGCCTGACGATTTCCGGCCAGGACGAAAACTCGGCCTATCTGCGCGCCTGGGATGACTATGAGTTCCACACGCTGAAACTCACTCGCCATCACTCGACAGGCGTCGGGCACATCGCCTATCGCGCGGCTTCGCAAGAGGCACTGACGCGGCGGGTGAAGGCGATCGAGGAAAGCAAGTACAAGGTGATCGGTTGGGTGACGGGCGACCTCGGCCATGGCAAGGCGTTCCGTTTCGAAGACCCCTTCGGGCATCTCTTCGAGATCTACTGGGACACGGTGCGCTACGAGGCGCCGGCGGAGGAAAGGCCGAAGCTCAAGAACCTCGCGCAGCGGTTCCATGGGCGCGGCGCTCATCCCCGCAGGCTCGACCACCTCAATCTTCTGGCCGGGGACGTCACGGAGTTCCGTGCCTTCATGGACACCTGCCTTGGCTCGCGCGTCACCGAGATGATCCGGCTCGACAACGGGCGTCTTGGGGGCTGCTGGTTCACGAACAACAATAAGACTTACGATCTTGCCTGCACGGAAGAGCATGGTGGGGGTGAGGGGCGGCTCCACCATGTTACCTACGCCACCGATACGCGAGAGGACATTCTGCGCGCGGCCGATATCTTCCTCGAAAACGGCGTGCACATTGAGACCGGCCCACACAAGCACGCCATCCAGGGCACCTTCTTCCTCTATGTCTGGGAGCCGGCCGGCAATCGCGTGGAGCTCGCTAATTCGGGAGCGCGCCTTATCCTGGCGCCGGACTGGGAGACCGTCGTCTGGACCGAGAGCGAACGGAAAAAGGGACAGGCCTGGGGGCTGAAGACAATCGAGACGTTCCACACGCATGGTACTCCGCCGGTTAAGAGAAAAGGACACTGACATGGGAATTGTTGTGCAGACGGTTGCGCGGACCGAACAGTCCGTCATCGACAGGCTGAGGGAGGCCGGTGTTGCCACGGTCCACGAGGCGCAGGGCCGCAAGGGGATGCTGGCGAGCTACATGCGCCCGATATATGCCGGCGCGCAGATTGCCGGCTCGGCGGTAACGATTTCCGCGCCTCCCGGCGACAACTGGATGTTACATGTCGCCATCAAGCAATTGAAGCAGGGCGATACGCTTCTTGAAGCTTGTTGCGGACCCGCAGTTTTATCTGAATTGCTTGCGTAAACCTTACAGAGGGCAGCCTCAATCTATCAAATGTCACTAGGCCCACCGGTTTCTGGGTCGTCTCTTTACGGAAAATCTTTCCGCTAGGATTCAGAATGCCGATCGGCCGCGTGATCTAATCTGGGAGGAAAGTACCATGACGACGAATTCCAAGCGCAGATGGCGTGTAAGCGGCGCGATCGGCATTCTGGCCGCTGCTTTCGTTTGGGCGCAGGGTTTTACCGAATTTGCGCAGGCGATACCTCTGACGGAAGCCGTGATTACGGGTGGCAAGGTGCAAGGTGTTCCAAGCGACACGTCAGGTGTGATGCAGTTTCTGGGCATTCCTTTCGCCGGTGATGTCGGCGGGGAAAATCGCTGGAAACCTGCACCACCTGTGAAAGGCTGGGAGGGAACCCTGTTGGCAGACAAGTGGGGCAATCAGATGCTTCAGGACCCCAACGTGCTTAGTGACGCGCCCGTCAGCGACAATGGATTGAACCTTGCCATATGGACACCGGCCGAAAGTACTGAGGAAAGGCTGCCGGTCTACATGCTGATCCATGGCGGTGCGAACCGGCTGGGCTCGAGTGCAATGAAGGATATTTATGCCGCGGAGTTGGCCGCGAAAGGTGTCGTTGTCGTTTCAGTTCAGTATCGCCTCGGAGCGCCGGCCTGGCTGGCGCTGCCGGAAATGGCAACAGAAAATCCGGATGGGCCAAAGGGCAACTTCGGCGTTCTCGACCTTGTCGATGCACTCCATTGGATCCGGAACAATATCAAGGCCTTTGGTGGCGATCCGGCCACGGTTACGATCGGCGGACAATCGGCTGGCGGCGAAAATACTGTTGCGCTGCTTCGGACGCCGTTGGCGAAAGGGCTCTTCAAACGAGCGTTCATCCAGTCCAGCTTCACCGGCTTCCTGCCAGGAAAGGTGGTGGATTTCGCCAAGAAATCCAAGCAGAACCAAGAGGCGATCAATAAGCTGTTCGATAAGGAGATGACGCTTGCGGATCTGCGCGCTATCGATACGAAGACCTGGCTCGAAAAATGGCAGGGAGGAAAGGAAACACTCTACGGCGCCATGGCCGGCGCCGTCGCAACGAATCAGTTCTATACGATCGATGACTACGTCTTCACCAAAGATTCGGTGAACTTGCTGCAGCCGGGTGATTTCGACGAGCTCGACATCATGATCGGGCAGACGGCCGACGAATACACCAGCCTGCGGCCGAACGACTTGAAGATGACCGCGGAGGAACAGCACCATGCGATGCTTACGGCGATCCGTCCGCATCAGGCTGGGAACGTGGATGAAGACGTCTTCCCGCTCTATGCCACGGACGATCCGGTGGAAGCCTATCGTCTGTCGCTACGCATGCTCAACGATTTTATGTTCGAGTATGTTCGGGTGGGAGCCGAGTTTGCCAAGACGCATAGCAAAGCCAATGTCTACCTCTATTATTGGGATCATTGGCCGCCGGGCAAGGATCAGGGTTTTCGCCGTGCCTGGCACGCTGGTGACAACTGGTACTTCAATGGTTCCCTCCGTCCGGACAACCACAATCAGCTACCCTGGACCGATCCTGACCTCTCAATGCGCGATATCGCGGTGACTTATCTTGCGAATTTTATCAAGACAGGGGATCCGAACGGCCATGATGTTCCACATTGGGGACAGGTGGCCTCTCAATCCGGCGGCCAGTTCATGCGCTTCCACGAGGGGCAGGCGGAAATGCGGACTTCGACGGTCTACCCCACGCGGGATGCCTACCTTCGCAGCAAGATTCTTCAGGGCATCGGCATCACGGAAGCCGATCTTCGAGGTGCCAGCAAATAATACCGAGGCGACCAATGTCATGATCCGCAGCAACGTCTTGGAACGGGCCAGGCAATTCTACGACGCGAGTTCGTTGCATCGGGACGCAAGCGCGGGCCATCTTCTTGTGTGGTACAAGACCGGCATCGCGCACGGTGCACGCCGATCGAGAGCCTTCCCGCGGAACGTCCGAACGGGTCGTTCGTAGACTGTCTTCGATCCGGAGGCAAATTAGCTCACCGCACGATCTCAGTCGACGAAGTGAGATCGGTTTCAGCGACACCTGCGATTGTTGTCCGCTCGTACGGATCCGCTAGCAAGCGGACCGTCCGCAGCTGAACCCCTGCCAATTCTTAAGCGCGCAGTGCAGGAAGATTCATCAGCTTATCGTGCGATAAACATCGAGCGAGCTCACCAGACCGATATCAGGATCATGACGTGGCAGGGTATCGCCCGCCACTTCGTGATCGGACTGTCTCCATCCCTGCTTCAATCTCACCGCCGTTCCAATTTTTGAGCGGCCGGCTTGGGAATCTCCAGCATCACTGCCAGCCCGCCACCGGCCGCTGTCGATGCCGAAACGCGGCCGCCATGCTGCTCGACCGCGTGCTTTGTGATGGCGAGGCCCAAGCCAAAGCCGTTTGGCGCAGCCGTGTCGCTTCCGCGCGCAAACGGCTGGAATATCCAGTCGACTTGAGGCGCAGGCACACCTGGCCCTTCATCCGTGACCGTCACGCGAAGGGCTCCATGAATAATCTCCGAGCGAATGGAAACGCGAGAGTTGTCGGGGGAATATTTCAGGGCGTTGCGGATGACATTCTCGAAGGCGCGATAGATCAGCTCCCCGTTGACCTCGGCGATGAAGGTGGCGGAGCCGTCATGGGACACAGTAATCCCACGCGCCTGTCCCTCAAAAGCCGCGTCTTCGATGATTCCGTTCAGCAGATCCATCAGATCGAGAGTTTGAACGACGTTGCTACCGGAGCCGGCGGTCAATCGCGCGAGGGTAAGTATCTCGCCAACCAGCCCGTCGATGCGCTCGATCTCACGGTCCATGCGCTCCATCATTATCTCAAGCTTCGAAGGATTCTGCCGCAGCACCCCAATCGCCGCCTGAAGGCGGGACAGCGGCGAGCGCAGTTCATGGGACACGTCGTGAAAAAGGCGCTGTTGGACCTCCTGAAGTTCCTGCAGGCGCGCGGCGCTGGCATCGAAGTCATGAGCCAGAGCCGTTACCTCGTCCTTCCGACCGTCCATTTTGTCACCGATGCGGACGTCGAATCGGCCATGAGCGAGAGCGCTCAGGCCGTGACGGAGATGGGCGACAGGACGAATGAGATAGCGAGCGAGCCAGAAGGCGGAGATCGCGCTTGCGATCAGGGCCGATGCCCAGGGCACCAGCTTCGGCCAGGTCTCCGCGATAACCCCCGGTTCCTGCGCGATGATCGTCGCGCGGTAGCAAGCGTCACCCACAACGACGTTGCGCATGTTCGTTGTAGCGACATCCGGGCAAGCACTCGCCGGACCGATGTCGGATATGGAAAGGTCGACCGGCTGAGGCACTGCCCTTGCGGCTCGCGCGAACGATTTGGCAGCTTCCTCCTCTTCTAGCGCCAGCAACTGTTGCGCTACGTCAAGCGCGAAAACCCGCTGCTGGCGGGCGATGTCCTGAGAGAGCGGGCCGACATCGAGCATAGCGCTGATTGCAAACAAACCTGCGATTGATGCAGCCATCATCAACCATGTGATGGTGAAGAACTTCCAGAACAGGCCACGCATCATCGGTCTTGCAGGAGTTGATAGCCCTGTCCCCGCACCGATTGTATCCAGGATTGGCCGTCATCCCTGGTGCCGAGCTTCTGGCGGACGCTGCTCAGGTGAACGTCGATCCGCCGGTCAAACGGCGTCAGGGGGCGTCCGAAGGCGTGCTTCGATATTTCCTGCTTGGAGACGAGCTGACCGGCATTACGGGCAAGCACCTCGAGCAGGGTAAACTCGGTGCCTGTCAGTTCCAGACGCTTTCCACGCCATTCCGCCGTCCTGTTTCCCGGATGCATGGCCAATTCGCCAGCCCGGAGCACTTCCTGCGAGATGCCGGCGCCAGAGGAGCCGGCCCGGCGCAATATGGCCTTCAGCCTTGCCGCGAGCTCGCCGGGTGAGCACGGCTTTGGTACATAATCATCGGCGCCGAGATTGAGCCCCGCGATCCGGTCGACGTCATCGCCCTTGGCCGTCAGCATCAGGACGGGCACCGGACTCGATCGTCTGATGCGCTGCAGGACATCAATGCCGTTCATATGCGGCATCATGATGTCGAGGACGATGATGTCGACGGTGCCTGATGCAGCCTGAACGATCGCGGCGCGCCCGTCCTGCGCGGTCGCTACGTCGAAGCCCTCCTCGGAGAGATACTCCTTGAGGAGTGTCGTGAGATCGGCGTCGTCGTCGATAAGAAGAACCTTTGCCATTCGGAAGCCTATCATTCGTTCAGAGGGCAGCCATACAGGACAAATCCCTGTCGGACAGTGAATTTTACCTATCTTAACACCGGCTTGACCGCACTTGACGTTAGATCCGCTACGGACAGGCAAATTCTTCGCTAGTCCGGGCAGGTCAATGAAAATTGTATTCAGAAAAAGATCCAATCCGCCTTTGGCGGTCACGCTCTGCCTGCTCCTGTCCGGTTGCGCGACATTCGTGGAGCTTCAACCAGCCGACGTCAAGATCGCAAGTGTCTGGCATGCGACCGTGCCGCATGGCGGCAAGACATCCACCCTCGTGTCGTGGTGGTCAACCTTCAACGATCCTTCGCTGACTTCTCTCATCGGCTACGCCCAGGAGCAGAATCCGAGCCTTGCCTCGGCCGCCGCCGACATCGACAAGGCGCGCGCGACATTGGCTTCCGCACGGTCGAGCCTGTTTCCGAGTATGGACGGCTCGGCCTCCGTCGCGCGTTCCGCCACCGATGGCGACGCCACCAACCGCGTCGCCGCTGCGACGACATCGAGCGGCGGCCTTGATGCCTCCTGGGAGATCGACCTGTTCGGCAAGACGCGGCAAAAGAGCGAAGCGGCTCAACTCCGGGTCCAAGAGCAGATCGCCAACTGGCACGACACCCGGGTATCACTCGCCGCCGAGGTCGCCGACTATTATGTACAGTACCGGGCCTGCCGGCAGCTCGAGAGCGCCTACAGCGTCGAACTCGCCTCACAGCGCGAAACGATACGGGCGACGGAGACCGCCGCGACATCGGGCTTCACCTCCGCCGCCGACCTTGCATTAGCACGGGCAAGTGCTGCTTCATCCTCATCGACGCTGACGGCGCAACAGGCCGAATGCGCGGTGCTGGTGAAATCGCTCGCCCAGGTCACCGGCACTGACGAGGCACGGGTCCGGCAACTGTTGGCGAAGGGCAAGACAGACATTCCGACGCCGAAGAACTTCAAGCTCGCGGCCGTGCCGGCAGAAGCGTTGCGGCAGCGTCCGGACATCGGCGCGCTCGAACTGGAGCTTGCCGCTTCCATCGCTGATGTCGGAGCGGCGAAGGCCGATCTTTATCCGAGCCTAAGTCTTGATGGCTCGCTCACGATCAGCAGTTCGACCCTGACGGGCGAATCGCTGCCCTGGTCCTTCGGTCCGGCGCTAACGATTCCGCTTTTCGACGGTGGATCGCGTCACGCCGCCGTCACAAGCGCTATCGCCGATTACGATACGGCGGTCGCCAACTACAAGTCAGGCGTGCTGAGCGCGGTCGCCGAAGTCGAGACTGCGCTTGTTCGGGTGGACAGCACCCGTAGACGGATCGGTGACGCCGGCAGCGCGGCGCGCAACTACAGGACCTATTTCAATTCGGTTGATGCCAACTGGCGGGCGGGTGGTGTCAGCCTGCTCGACCGGGAGGAAGCCCGGCGCTCTGCGCAATCGGCAGAGATTTCGCTCATCGAAATCCGGCGCGACGCGGTGCGCTACTGGATTGCCCTCTACAAGGCGCTCGGTGGAGGCTGGAACGCCGATCCCGTTACCCCGGCACAGCGCCAGACGAAATCACAAGGAAATTCTCTCTGATGCGAACAGCCCCGTTTTTTGTTGCTCTCTTCGCGGGGGCAAGCCTTGCCTTTTCCGGTCAATCTTCGCTCGCGCAGCAAGAAGAAGCTGCGGCCCTCACCGTAGCCGTCGTGAAGCCGTCTGAGCGCCAGTGGGCGGAGACCGTGCCGGCGAGCGGCTGGCTGAAGCCATGGCACGAGGCTATCATCGCATCAGAAATCAGTGGGCTTCGCATCACCGATGTTCTCGTCGATGTCGGCTCGGTGGTCGCGAAGGGTCAGGCGCTTGTTCAACTGGCGGACGAAACCGTACTTGCGGATTTGCGCAAAGAGGAGGCGTCGGTCGAGACCGCCAAGGCAGACCTCGCCAAAGCGAAGGCGAATGCCGACCGCGCGCGGCAGGTTCGTGGCAGCGGCGCGCTTTCGGACGAGAAGGTCACTGAATACCTGATCGCCGAGCAGACCGCCGAGGCGAGCCTCAAGTCCGCCGAAGCCGCGCTGGACAGCCAGAAGATCAAGGTCAGTCAGACCAAGATCGTCGCGATCGATGACGGGCTGATCACCTCCCGCTCCGCGCAGCTTGGCGCAGTGGTCTCCTCAGGAACAGAGCTGTTCCGGCTCGTCCGTCAGCAACGCGTTGAATGGCAAGCCGAGGTCTCAGCCCGATATTACCCTCACATCAAGGAGGGCCTTGCTGCAGCGATTGCCGGCCCTGGCGGCAGGCGCATCGAGGGGAAGGTAAGGCTGGTCGGACCGACGGTCAGCACCGATACGGGCCGCGCGATCATTTATGTCACGCTGCCACCGGAGGATCATCCTCCGGTCGGCATCTATGTCACCGGACAGATCGAGCTGCAGTCGACCAGCGCCCTCACGGTGCCCGAGACCGCGCTCGTGTTCCGCGACGGCATCAACTATGTCTTTACGGTCGATAAGGATCGGCGCGCCTCTCGCGTGCGTGTCGAGACCGGACGCCGCAATGGTGGCGAGGTGGAGGTTCTGTCCGGCATCGATCGATCAACCTCGGTTGTGAAATCCGGTGGCGCCTTCCTCTCGGATAAAGCGCTGGTACGGGTTGAAGGAGAAGCGCAATGAACTTCTCCGCCTGGTCGATCCGCAATCCCGTTCCATCCATTCTGCTTTTTGTTCTGCTGACCGTCGGCGGTCTGCTCGCCTTCGAGCGGCTCGCCGTCCAGAACTTTCCAGACATGGACCTGCCAACGGTGAAGATCACCGCGACGCTCGAGGGCGCGGCTCCGACGCAACTGGAGACCGAGGTCGCCCGCAAGATCGAGGACAATCTCGCCTCGCTTAGCCTGCTCGACCATATCACCACGACAATCACGGACGGGTCCGTGTCGATCAGCGTGTCTTTCGAACTGGAAAAGGACAGCGAGGAGGCTCTCAACGAGGTCCGTAACGCAGTCGACAGCACGACGGATCTGCCGGCCGACATGGAGTCGCCGAGCGTCACCAAGGTCACAGTCCAAAGTTCACCGCTGCTCACCTACTCCGTCCGCTCGACCCGGCTCAACGAGACGGAACTTTCCTGGTTTGTCGACAACGACATGACAAAGGCCCTGCTTTCCGTATCCGGTGTAGGCGAGGTAAGCCGAGTTGGGGGGATCGACCGCGAAGTGCATGTCGATTTGAACCCGCAGCTCATGGGATCGCTGGGAATTACGGCCGCGACGGTTTCGTCCCGTCTCAAATCCGTTCAGGCGGACAGTTCGGGCGGACGCGGCGAGATCGGTGGTAGCAGGCAAACGATCAGGACTCTCGGCGCCGTCGCCTCGGTCGAGGAGCTTAAGGCGCTCGCGATCCCGCTGCCGAGCGGCGAATTGGTGCGTCTCGATGAAATTGGCACCGTGACGGACAGCTTCTCCGATCGCTCGTCGCTTGCCTATCTCAATGGGCAGCCGGTGATAGGCGTGCAGGTCAAGCGCTCGAACGGCTTTTCGGACACGGGCGTCGCAGCCGACATCCAGGCCGCGATGAAGACGTTCGCGGCCGCCAATCCCGATGTGGAGATCGTAGAGGCCTACAGTACGGTCGGGCCGATCATCGAGAATTACGACGGCTCCATGCACATGCTCTACGAAGGCGCGATTCTCGCCGTCGTCGTGGTCTGGCTGTTCCTGCGCGACTGGCGAGCAACCTTCTTGTCCGCGGTGGCGCTGCCCCTGTCGGTTATCCCGACTTTTCTGGCGATGTATTTCGCGGATTTCAGCCTGAACACCGTAACGCTTCTCGCCCTTTCCCTGGTGGTCGGCATCCTCGTCGATGACGCCATCGTGGAAGTCGAGAACATCGCGCGCCACCTCAACATGGGAAAATCGCCAATGGACGCGGCACTTGAGGCCGCCGACGAGATCGGCCTTGCCGTCATCGCCACGACCTTTACGCTCGTCGCCGTGTTCCTGCCGACCGCCTTCATGAGCGGTATTCCCGGCCTCATCTTCCGCCAGTTCGGTGTCACCGCAGCCGTCGCGGTGCTGGCTTCGCTGCTGGTCGCGCGCCTGCTGACACCAATGATGGCCGCCTACATGATGAAGGCGCATCCGACTGAGGAGAAGGACGGACGCATCATGCGCACCTATATGGCCATCATGAAAGCCTGCCTCAGCCACCGGAAGCTTACGGTTCTCGGTGTCTCCGTCTTCCTCGGACTTTCATTATCGGCAATCCCTCTTCTCAAATCGGGATTCCTGCCGGCCTCCGACGACGCACAGACGAAGGTAACGCTCACACTGCAACCGGGGAGCACCATCGAGCAGACAGACGCTGTGACGCGCCAGGCCGCGGACATTATCGCAAAAATGTCGGACGTGACCCACGTGTTCGCAGCCGTCGGCAGCGCCTCCTCGGGGGGCGGCCTGGAGTCCTCAACAACAAATGACGTCACCTCGGCAACCCTTGTCGTTGATTTGACATCGATCGGCGATCGCGACCGCAAGCAGTCCCAGATCGAAAATGACATCCGGCAGGCGCTCGCGGCGTTGCCCGGTGTGAGGGTCGAAGTCGGAACGGGCGGCAATGGAACGACGCTTGAGATCACGCTTGCCAGTGACGACTCCAATGCCCTCGATCAGGCGGGCAACGCGCTTGAGGAGCAGTTGCGCACGCTTAAGGGCATCGGCGCCGTTACCTCCAGTGCCTCACTCCAGGCGCCAGAAATCCAGATCGTTCCTGATTTTACCCGGGCAGCCGCACTTGGTGTCACATCGGAAGCGATCTCCGAAGCGGTCCGCGTCGCGACCAATGGTGACTATTCCTCGTCAATGGCAAAGCTCAATCTGCCACAGCGGCAGGTATCGATCCGCGTGCGGCTCGATCCCGACAACCGAACGACGCTGGACGACATCGCCAATCTCCGCGTCAGCGGCGCGAACGACAGCGTAGATCTCGGTTCCATCGCCGCGATCGGCATCGGCGGCAGCCCGTCGGAGATCAATCGCATCGATCGATCGCGCAACGTCACGCTCTCGGTCGAACTCAACGGCCGGATCCTTGGTGACGTCAACCGTGAAGCCCAAGAACTGCCTGCGCTGAAGAACCTTCCACAGGGCGTCCACCTTGTCGAACAGGGCGAACTGCAGCGCAGTTCTGAATTGTTTGAAAGCTTCGGTATTGCCATGGCTATCGGTGTGTTCTGCATCTATGCCGTGCTGGTGCTTCTCTTCCACGATTTCCTGCAACCCCTCACCATCCTCATGGCATTGCCATTGTCGCTCGGTGGAGCACTTCTGCCGCTCATCGTCACCGGCACGAGTTTCTCCATGCCGGCGGTGATCGGACTGCTCATGCTGATGGGCGTGGTGACGAAGAACTCCATCCTGCTGGTCGAATACGCCATTATGGCACGGCGCGGCGGTATGGAGCGGTTCGATGCTCTGGTGGACGCCTGCCACAAGCGGGCGCGGCCCATCATCATGACCACCATCGCCATGGGATGCGGCATGCTACCCGTTGCACTCAGCCTCACTGGCGGCGATGCGAGCTTCCGCCAACCCATGGCGATCGTCGTGATCGGTGGGCTGCTGACCTCCACATTCCTTAGCCTGCTCGTTATCCCGGTCATCTTCACCTTCGTCGACGACTTCCTTGACCTCCTCAAGCGGCCATTCCGCGGCAAGCAGAAGGAAAAGGCATAGCCTATGCCTGCAGAATCTGGCTAACCGGCTGGGAGATAAGAGCATGAATTGCGTTAGGCCAGGCACGATCATTGCTTCGAACGGCTCAATTGGACCGGATCGCCACCGTCAGAGACCACAATTTGTCGCCATCAAAGGAGATGGATCGACACTCTGACCGATCTGGCAGCAACGGCGTTCTCTATTCCGAATACATCGGGACGGATCATTGAGTGCTATCGCAGTTTTCAGCAAGGATGCCGAATGGATCCACGTTTCGCCTTCAGATGGTTCGCATTTAAGCGTTTGACGCTGTCAGCTTTGGCCGAGTTGGCACGTGTTGATGGCTCGCTTTCCCGTTCAGTTACGCGAAAAATGAGCAAGCCACGGACCAGCGTGCTTCCCTTTATCCTTGTCATCGCTATCTGCATGCCTGTGTACGGCTGCGTGACGACAACCCGGGCTGTCTATTCCGCCAGCGAAGCGGCGGTTGCCGAAGTCGATGGTTTCGATAACATTCGTGCTTATGCCGATGCTCCCGAGGGCAGCATTGGAGACGAGACACAATGGTTGCCCCGCACGACCGACAAGAACCTCAACGTTCTCTGCGTTTCGGGTGGAGGTTCTGGAGGAGCATTTACGGTTGGCGTTCTGTCCGCCTGGAGCAATCAACATACACGGCCAGTATTCGACGTTGTCACAGGTGTCAGTACAGGTGCGCTGATAGCACCTTATGCATTTCTCGGTCCCGCATACGACAAGGCGCTCGCCGATCTTTACACTGGTGGCCAGGCGAGAGAGCTCGTGGATATGAGGTGGATGGGTACCGGCCTTTTGGGGACGAGCATCCTCAAGGGGGAGCGCTTGCGGCAGATGGTCTCCGACTACATAACGAGCGATATCCTGCAAAAGATTGCAGCCGAGCACCGCCGGGGACGACGGCTGTTCGTTCTTACGACCAATCTCGATTCGCAGCGCGGTGTGGTCTGGAACATGGGCGCTATTGCAAACAGCGGCCGGCCGGATGCGCTCGGGCTTTTTCGGGATGTCCTGATCGCCTCCGCCAGCATACCGGGCGTCTTTCCGGCGGTGACAATCAAGTCCAAATCCGGGTCCCGGCAGATCGAGGAGTTGCATTCCGACGGCGGCTCATCGATGCAGTTCTTTGGCTTGCCCGACGCTGTGCTCGCCTCGCCGGGCAGACAGGCGCCGCTTAACAAGCGCAATCCAGACATCTACGTGATCGTGAACAACGCCCTGATGCCGGAGTTCGCCGAGACGAAGAATTCGACGATCTCGGTGGCCGGACGGTCCTACGCAACGATGGTTAAATCTCAGACCAAACAGGCTTTGCTTGCCCTCTATAACCATAGCCAAAGAACCGGCAGTCGATTGAGGATCGCATGGATCGACAAACAGATCCCCTATTCAATGCTCGATCCCTTCAATACCAACTATATGCGCGCTGTTTACGCGGACGGTTACAATCAGGCGATGGTCGGCACGGTATGGAAGAACGCGCCGATCTTTTGAGCCGGGCGTCACGACAAAAGGCGGTATCTGGTCAGGAAGGCAGAAGAGAAATCAACTTTGTCAGGGTTGCAACCAGATCGCGCCGTTCTGAGATGTCGAGAACACGAATGCCCTGGAGCAGATGAGATGACCTTGCAACTTCTTCCCTCGTCCTGCTCAAAAGCTCCCGACCTGCCTTCGTGATTTCAACGTATATCGTTCGCTTATCTGAAGGATGCGGTACGCGCTTAAGGTAATTTCGCTGCTCCAGTTTGGTTAACCGCCCCGTGATGGCGCCTGTCGTCACCATGCAGAGTTCAGCAAGATCACTCGGCCGAATCGGGCGACCCTCTGGACGTTGAGCAAGGTGGGTCAGGACATCGATATCACCCACTCCGAGACCAAAAGGCGTGAGAATTGCCTGAAGAGATTCCTGATCCAGCTGATAAAGGTGCCGTATTCTCATTGCGATCGCTATCGGAGAGCTGTCTTCACCGGGAAAATCAATCTCCCACTGTCGAACGAGTTCATCGAACACCTTTTGGGTCTGAGATACAAGGCGATCGCTGCTGTCTAACATGTTGAAATCCAATCCCATGGGCTTAGCCACTACTTACCAAAGCCAGGCATGATGCGCAAAGGGGTCCACGCGTAGCCGCGTCCAACACTAATCATCCAGGACCCTTGACACAAGATAATTTAGATCTAAGATACCTCTAAACGATATGGGAGGTATCGATGAAATTTAATGCTGTTACTGCTGCGCCGCCACTTCCTTGTTCGCCACAGGTACAAGCTTACCCGAGCCGGAACGCGTTGAAGGACGTCTTTGGTCGTCTCCCGTCCGGAGTGGTGATCGTCACAAGTATTGCAGAAGATCAACTCACGGGCGCGACTGTCAGCTCCTTCAGTTCGCTATCGTTTGACCCACCTTTGGTCGTCTTCGGCCTCGCGCAAAAGTCAAAGACGCTACAGGCGATTTTGCACTCGAGGAAATTTGCTGCTCACATCGTTTCCGAGCCCAACCGCGAGCTCGCCCTCCGGTTTGCATCCGACGCGCATGACAAGTTCGAAGGGTTGGCATGCACACTATCTCAGAACGGAGTTCCTCTCCTTCCAGGGTTCGATGCGTCCATCGAATGCTCCTTGGACAGTACACAGACTATCGGAGATCACCAACTCCTGATCGGCAGGGTTCTTGCCACCTTGATCAATGATGAAGTCAGCGCGCCGGTGGCGTGGTTTCGCCGGGACTTTCATTCATGTGTCCCCTTTGCCGCCCCGTGAACACAGGGCACCATCAGCTCCAAAAAATAAGGAATTTCAGCGTGGACATGAACTTGAAGCTGTTTAGGGAGTCGCCCACGAACGTGCTTGAATCGCCTTACTCCAGTGAGATCGGACGCGGCGTTCGGGAAAAAGCCGCTGATCTCGTTCCCCTGTTGCGCAAGAATGGGTTGGAGGGTGAGAAGCTCGGCGCCCTGAGTCGGGAAAGCCTGCACGCGCTTAACGATATCGGCGCATTTCGTCTTACGCTGCCGACGGATTTCGGGGGTTATGCACTCGGAGCGCGTGACGTGGTCGAGATTGTCAGCGAAATCGGTCGCGGCGATGGTGCCGCGGGCTGGATCGTGTTCGTGGCGGGTGGCCTGCGCAATATTATCTCCTTTCCGGACGATGCGGTCCGCGAGATCTTCGGCGAAGGGCAGAATTGGGTCGGACCGCTTGCCGCGGGAGCCTCAATCTTTGCGACCAAGGTTGGCTCCGCCCGCCGCGTCGACGGGGGCTGGATGCTCCGTGGCTCATGGCACTTCGGCAGCGGCTGCAAGCATGCAAAATGGATTGCCGTTGGCGTCGATTACGAGCGTGCCCCGGGACAGATGAGCCGTGCAATGGCCATCCTTCAAGCAAACCAGGTCGAGATCGTCGACAACTGGCATGTGATGGGAATGAAGGCGACCTCATCGAACAGTCTCACGGTAGAAGAAGAGCAATTCGTTCCCGATCGACGCTTCATGGACATGCGTGATTTCCCGATGAGGATGGATGAAACGCGCCGTCGCTATAATGGCCTCGCCAGCAAATTCGATGCGCGTGGCCTCATGCTTCTCACCAACCTCACTCACATGGCGATTGTGCTTGGGATGGCTCGGGGCGCATTCGAGTGCTACGTCGAGATGGCCAAGAAGCAGCAACCCTTCAATTTGCCTTATGCAAAAGTTGCGGAAATGGCCTCGACGCAGGTCTGCGCGGCCAAGGCCTACGCCATGATCAAGATGGCGGAGGCGGTTGCCTACCGCAGCGCCGACATTCTCGATCGCCACGCACTCGAAGGCATCGAAATCACCAACGGCCAGGAACAGGCAATGATGATGGAGTCCGTCTACGCGACGAACTCCCTCGATGCCGTCCTCAGCATGCTTCAAATCAGCATCGGGTCGGCGACCGCGAGCGAAAACAATCCAGTGCAGCGATTTGCCCGCGATGTGCGCGTCGCTCTGCTGCATGGTGCGGTTCGTCTCGACCCGACGGCAGAAATTTTCGGGAGGCAACTTATGGGGATTGAACCATTTCCGATGTTCGCGGGCGGTCTTCCAGACCGGTCGGCACCCGCATCGGTCGCATAAATTCGGCGCTTGTGCGGTAGGAGGCCGCGCAAGCAGCAACTCGGGAGGAGTGAGTTTTGGAACAGGGAGTAGGAGCGCGCGCGGTCGGCAGGCCGCCTGCGGCGCGTGGATTTGAATACAGCGCGGACGCCTGGAGGGTTCTCGGCGCACTTTGGCTGGTCGTGCTTTTGGTGGTGGCGGTGCCAAGCGCTGGCATCGCCGTAATTAACGCCCGCATGATCGCAGATCTCGATCTCGATCGTTCAGTCTTTGGTTTGGGATTCGGACTGTTCGTTATGATGATGGGCTTCCAGGGGCCGGTCGTGGCGATATTCATTCAAAAGTTCGGATATCAACGCACCGTTACGTTCGGCTGTTTCGTCCTGCTTATCGGGTCCGTTGCAATGGCGTCAGTAGTCAACACCGGCTGGCAGTATGTCATCGCGTTCGGAGTGGTCGTCGGGACCGGCGTATGCGTTGCCGGCATGCTGCCTGCGCAAGCGGCTATTGCGCGGTGGTTTCATGTCCGCCGCGCCCTGGCAGTCTCGGTCGTGCTTTCGGCCATCGAGTTTGGTGGGTTCCTGTCGCCGCCGGCCCTTGACCGCCTTCTGGCGGTCTCGGACAATAACTGGCGCCTCGGCTGGTGGGTGATCGCAGGCCTCGCCGCCGTCGCCTTGCTTACCGCCCGGTTCGCCCTGATCGAACGCGATGTTGAGCGGCTTGTAGCTGAGAACCCAACGACCGTTCAGACGAGGGGGGAGACTGCTGTTTTCAAGAGCCAGATCCACTGGCCCCTGAAAGAGGCGGTCAGAAGCAGGGCATACTGGCTTATCCTTGCCTACATGAGCGTCGCCGGCGTGGCTTGGGTTTTCCTGATGGCGCACGGCGTAGTCCATCTCCAGGACATCGGCTATTCGTCGGCGGACGCGGCTATGGCCATGGCCATCACAATCGTCGCTTCCTTCATCGGCAATATGACGGCTGGTTTTCTGGGGGACCGCATGTCACCGGCAATCATCGCTGCAGTTAGCATGGTGCTCGTCACGCTTGGCTTCTTTCTGCTGAGCCATCCGGAGGGCTTTGCTGGGATACTGCTTTACGCCGTGCCTGCGGGGATCGGTTACGGTGCTTCGCAGGTCTGCATCATGGCACTTCTGGGAAACTACTTCGGGCGAGAATCCTTCCCGTCGATGTTCGGTTCGATGATGCCGGTTTCCACGCTATGCGCGGCATCGGGAGCGGCTGGCGCCGGAGCGATTTTTGACCGGACCGGATCTTATGCGCTGATGTTCAACATCATTATCGGCCTTTGCGTCGTTGGCGCGCTCTCGGTGCTGCTGGCCTCGCCGCCCAGGCCGATGAGCATTGAGGGAGATCGTGCCGGGGGAGCAGGCCGATGAGAGAATTTATCGACATGTGGGAGGGGAAAATGCGCATTCGACTTGGTTGTGCCGCCTCGATTGTTCTTATGACTGCAGCTGTCGCTTGTGCAGACGACGATGGTCTTGCCATCGCGGTTCCGCCAGTTAATCCGATCGGCAGCGCCCAGGAACCCATATTCGTCGGACCATTGTCGGACGCCGGCAAATGGCTCCACGACAGTGGCATCGATATTCACCTCGATTATGTGGACATCTACCAGAACGCACCATCTTTTGGATTCGAGGGAGGATCTTCCGCAAATTACGGAATGTTCGTCTTCGGGGCCACGGGTAACCTGACGCCTGACCTGAGGATCAAATGGGTCGAAACAATCAACTACCCATCATACAACACCGACAATTATCTCTTCGATCTGTCGAACGCGTTTTTTCCGGTACCCGTTGTGGATTCACGGACTGATCTGACGCGCCTGACGGTCGAAGCCGATCTCCTTGATGACCGGCTTCAGATCGAGGCGGGCAGAATGGGACTCGGACAAGACTTCATGACGCGGGGTTTTTGCGGGGGGCTCGGATGTCTGAACTCGACGCTGGCAACAACTCTCAATATGCCGGGGGAAGCGCTTTCGGTTTGGGGTGCGCGCGCAGGCTATCATTTCACGCCCAATACCGCGATCGGTTTCGGGATCGTTGAGGACAATCCAGACAACTGGCAGGAGGGAAATGGCTGGGACTGGGGCAAGGGTGATGCCGAGGGCGTAATTGCGATCGCGAACCTCACACACCAGGAGTCGTTTTTTGATAATCCGAATCCATTGAAATTTGAGCTTGGTGCCTATTATCGCTCGACGCGTTATGAGGATGCTCTCTACAATTCTGGCTGGGGCAACCCGACCTTTGGGCCGGCACCCACCATCGTCGAACACGAAGGCACGACCGGCGTCTACGGACAGGTCCGTAAAGTCGTCTGGAGCGCGCCGGGCGCTGGGCCCGTTCCGGAGAACATCGCGCTCTATGGCGGATTGTTTCACACCTTCGGCGATGGTCAGGCCTATCCTTGGGAGGCCTATGCGGGGATCGAATATTCGGGCTTCTGGGCAGAAAATCCGGTCGCCACGATTGGCGCGTCGATTCATTACATCGGGCTGAGCGAAAAGCGAGCGGAATACGAGAGGAATGCGCGGCTGTTCTTTTCCGGCATAGATGAAAAGCAGCCGCGGGATACGTTCATGTTCGACGTCCATGGAAGCGTTGGACTTTTCGAGCACGGTGTTCTCGATCTCGGCGCCGCCTATATCGTCAACCCCAACACGTCTGTGCTCGCAGATTATTCCTCCGGCCGACAGAAAGACGGCTTTGTCTTCTATGCCACCCTTGCCTTCGACATCAGCGGCGGCCTTGGACTCTCCCCGTTGCGCCGGCCGTGAGGACGTCGTTGCTGACCACAAAGGACAATGTCATGGAACATGAAAACAAAGAACAGCTGGAACGCAACAAGCATCTGGTTCGGGAATTCTATCGTCGGGTCTTCGATGGTCAGAACCCTGATGCTGTGAAGGACTTCGTGACTGAGGACTACCGCCAGCACTGCGACCATATACCCAGCGGTCTGTCTGGGCTCGAAGGTTTCGTGAGGACGATTTTCCCGAACGGGCCGGTGCCAGAACCCGCGGAGATGCTTATTCCTCCGGCATTCGTCGTCGCCGAGGGAGACATGGTTGTTGTCGCTGCCTGTTTGCCTCAACCGGAACCGGACGGCAGCGGCAAAACCTACGATTATTTCATTTTCGATGCCTTCCGCGTTCGTGGCGATAGGCTTTCCGAGCACTGGAGCAGTGTGAACAAGATCGCACCCCCCAAGCATTGATACCACGCACAACAGCCTCGATTGGGAGTACCAACATATGAAGCTTTACCAAGTCCCCGGAACCTGCTCGACCGCATCACGGATCGTTCTGGAGGAGGTAGCCATTCCGGTCGATCTCGTGGACGTCGATCTGCAGACCAAGAACCTGCGGGACGGAATGAGCTATCTGGACGTCAATCCCAAAGGACAGGTTCCGGCGCTCGTTCTCGACAGCGGCGAGGTCCTTACCGAAGGCGCGGTGATCATGCAGTATGTCGCCGACCAGGCACCGGCTTCCGGGCTTTTGCCGCCACCGGGCGATTTCAACCGCTATCGTGTGCTCGAATGGACGAACTACATCGCAACCGAGTTGCACAAGACCTTCTCGCCGCTCAATCGGCCCAACACGCCGGTGGAATATCGCGACTTGACGAAAACGACCTTCCTGCCCCGGGTTTTAGGTGTCATCGACACTCGTCTCGCCAGTAGCCCTTATCTGGCCGGGGAAGCGTTCACGATCGCCGACGCCTACGCGTTTGTGGTGCTGGGCTGGGCGAAGAGAGCCGAACTTGATCTCTCGGCCTGGCCGGCAATCGTCGCTTATTTAAAGCGCATCGGCGAGCGTCCCTCCGTCAGAAAGGTACTGAACACGGCGACCTGAGGCCCGACACAATTCCGAGCAGCGAGCCGCAAGGCTCGCGACCCGGCTACATGCAGGCAGAACCTGCATGCTTCGAACATCTTCGACAAGTTTGTGGTCTCCGCACAGCAGGGTGCGGGGAGGGTTGTTTTGCAGACTCGAACGCGAAGAAGCACCACGGGAAAAAATTCATTCATTCAAGAGAAGGAACCGGAATGACATACCTAATTCGACAGATGGGACATGTGGTCATCTCTTCGCCCGATCCGGTCGGCGCTGCGAAGGACCTTTGTGACGTCGTCGGTCTTCGCATCACCGAGCAGGAAGGTGACAGGGTTTATCTCTCAAGCAACGACCGGCATCACGAGGTGACCTACGTCAAGGGCGACGGCAAGGCGATTGCCTGCGGGCTGGAGGCCGTCAGTCCAGATGCGGTCGACGAAGTCAAGCGGAGAGCCCTGTCCGATGGACTCACCGTGCTCGACGACACACCGCTCGGCAAGCACTACGATAAGGCCGTTCGCCTGATCGCGCCGGGAGGTAGTATCTTCGAGGTGCATACGCCGATCGCTCGCAATCAGCCACGTCGTTATAACTATTCGACGCCCGGTGCACGGCCCCGCCGCATCGAACATATCAACTCATTTGCGCCGGATACCCAGGCCTTCGGCGAGTTTTGCGAGAAGGTGCTTGGCATGAAGCTGTCGGACCAGACCGGGGAAGATGGCCTGCGTTGGTATCGAGCCGAGGACGGGTTTCACCACACCATCGCCATGGGGCCGGGGGAGAGCGGCCTTCACCATTACGCCTTCGATCTCCACTCGCTCGAGGATCTGGCGGCAATCGCCGACAATCTCACCCTTAAGGACAGGGCGCTGGTCTGGGGCCCGGGTCGGCACGGCGCCGGCGGCAACATCTTCACCTACTACGCCGACCCGCATGGCTGCCTGGTCGAAAATTCGATTGAGCTGGACCGCATCGATAATGACGCAACCTACGAGCCACGCACCTGGGACATTTCCGAAGGTCTGGCCGGTCGCTGGCTCAATCTGTGGGGCACACCTCCCACACCGGAGTTCCTGCGTCCGGGCATCGCCTTCGACCCGGATTTCTGAGCGTCTGGATTTCAGAAGCGGTCGCCGGTTGTTCATGTGCGGTTGAGGGAGGAAAGTCATGACAGAATACGATGTCATCATTATCGGCTATGGACCGACAGGCAAGGTACTTGCCCGGCAGCTTGTCGACGTCGGGCACACTGTGGCGGTCGTGGAGCGCTGGCCGCAGGCCTATCCGTTGCCGCGTGCGATCGGCTACGACCACGAGATAAAGCGCATTTTCCACGCTCTTGGCATATCCAGTGAAGTCGCCGCCATCTCCCGGGAGATGGGTCATTACGTCTGGTACAATGAAGACTGGAAAGCGTTGATCGATATCGACGAGACCCGAGAATCGATCTCCGGCGGCCCGACCGGATATACGTTCAACCAGCCCGACCTTGAACAGATCCTTCACGAGGATCTTCTGCACCGCGACGGGATCTCCTATCACCTCGGCATGGAGGCCGTCGCAGCACACGACGCAGATGATCATATTGAGGTCGAGCTGGCCCGATTCGACGCGCAGACCCTGACCATCGATCATTCAGAAACACGAATGCTGACCGGCCGCTATCTGGTTGGCTGCGACGGAGCCAACAGCTTCGTACGCAAGATGATGGATGTATCCGTTATCGACCATGGGTTCGACGAATCCTGGCTCGTCGTCGACGTCAGGCCACACGATCCGGACAAGCTCTCCATTCCCAATGCGGCTCAGTGGTGCAACCCGGCACGCCCCACCACGATCGTGCCAAGCGGTTTGCGCAACAGGCGCTGGGAATTCATGCTTCGCTCCGACGAAACGCCCACGCAGATGTGCGAACCCGACAGGGTTTGGGAACTTTTATCCCCATGGCTTTCACAAGAAGACGGCGAGCTCATCCGCAGCGCGAGCTATCGATTCCGCTCGCTGCTTGCGGGTGGCTGGCGGAAGGGCCGGATGCTGATTGCCGGTGATGCCGCCCATCTCATGCCACCCTTCATGGGGCAAGGCATGTGCGCCGGATTGCGCGATGTTTGGAATCTCGGTTGGAAGCTCAACCGGGTCCTCGACGGTTCCGCGCCAGAAAACCTGCTCGACACCTACGAAGCCGAGCGTTCTCCCCATGTGGACGCCGTCATCAGAATCTCGATGGCGATGGGACAGGTGATCTGCGTCCCCGATCCCGAAGCAGCTCGCCGCAGGGATGAGGCCTTTTTTGCCGGAAACCTGCCGCCACCGCCGGCTTTCCCGCCGTTGTCCGGTGGCATCATAGCGCGAGACGGTGATGGTAAGCCCATCGGCGGCGCCGGTGAACTTCTCCCGCATGACGATCTGGCGCGCGGCAATATTCGGGTTCGTCTCGATGATCTGGTCGGCCGGGATTTGGTCTTGGTCACACGCATTGCGGTCGATGACGGGCGACTGGAAAGACTTGGCATCCGCCAAATCTTTCTCGGCGAAGCCGGCTGGCGGGATATCAACGGGCGCCTCACTCACTGGCTCGATAGCCGTGGTGCTGTCGCCTACCTCGCGCGACCGGATTTTTACGCTTTCGGCACCGCTGCCAATACCGATGAGATCGATACCTTGCTTGAGACCGTTGAAGGCATGTTGGGGGGAAGAGAGCATGTTCTCAATGAAGTCGCATAGCGCCACCGTCGCACTGATATTTGGGCATATCGCCGGGATGATCGATCTTGCGGCCTTGCCAGTCTGGGTGGGGACGCTCTCGGCCGGCTTCGGGTTCGGGAACACGCATGCGGGCGGACTGGTTACCGCATTCCTGCTCGGCGTCGTGCTGGCAAGCCTCGGAGTAGCGCGAATGTTCCACAAACTCGCCGGCCATTTGCTGGCGCCGGGTGGCTACGGCGCAAGTGCAGTCTGCTTCGTTTTGATGTCACAGCTTCCGCCGGGGTTCGGAACGTTCCTCGTCCTGCATGCCCTTGCCGGTATGGCCACGGGAGCGGCGCTTTCGTCAACGCATGGAACAATGGGACGGACGGCCAATCCTTTGCGGATCTTTGCGCTCGGCTCGGCCGGATTCGGCGTCTTCGCGCTCGTATTTCTCGGGACCGCGCCAGCGGTCATCGCCCAAAGCGGGCCTCCAACCTTTTTTATGATCCTTGCCGCGATCATGGGAACGGCGGCGCTCGTGACGTCGATATTCTTCCCCAGGCAGCAGGCGGGGACGGAAGTCCAGCACTATACGGCCGCTCGCATCCCTGCCGCCGCTTGGCTTGTAACCATTGGAGTGATGCTGATGAACTTCGTCCAGGCCCTGACCTTTTCCTATGTGGAAAGGATCGGCATGGCGAGGGGCTACGGCGAGGGAGAGGTTCAGACAGTCCTCCTGTCGATCGGGATCGTCAATATGTTCCCGGCATTGATCGCCGCCGCGCTCCAGAAGCGGTTACCGCCGCTTGTAGTTGGCATTGCCGGCGCCGCCGTTCAGGCTCTTCTTTCCGTTCTCATCACCGGGTCGAACGATTTCCTGCTGTATGCAGTGCCGTCGCTCTTCTTCGCTGCGGTTATGATCTTCACCCACACATTTCTGTTTGGCTTCCTCGCCAAGGTCGATCCCTCCGCTCGGGCTGCGGCCGCTACGCCTGCAATGACGATGGCGGGCTCTGCGATCGCGCCTCTCCTGGGTGGCGTCCTGTCGGATGTGATCGGCTACCATGCCATTGGCCTAACGGCCGCCGTGGTCGCCTGCGTGACCGTGGCGCTGTTCGCCCGGGCCCGTCTGTCCACGCGCGTGATCCAGCAGGCCGGGACAACGTGACATTTGCTGCCTAGACGCTTTCAAGGAGATCAAAACATGGGCTTCACACCAAACCCCGATCATCGCTACCGAATGCCTGTCGTTTTCGGGCCGGCGGTAGGTCCCCGCCAAAGGCCCGGCGGCGGCATGTGGTCACTGGAAGAAACCGGCACGATGAATGCGGAGTGGATGGCGATCACCTATCGCACCGACCCCGAGAAGCTGGCGGCTCTTCTTCCGCCTGGCATGAGCTTGCGAGGCGAACCACTGCTCAGCGTTTCCTGCGCCTGGTTCAAGAACCTCTACTGGCTTGCCGGTCGAGGTTACGGAATTCTGTCGCTTGATTTTCCGGTTACTTATCAGGGTAAAACCGAGACCCTTGATGGCTCTTTCTGCCCGGTGATCTGGGAGGGCCAACCTGAGGCGATCCTGACCGGCCGCGACGAGATGGGCTTCCCGAAACTCTTTTGCGACATGCCCGAAATTGCCTGGGACCGCGAAAAGGGTACGGCTTCATGCGAGACGTCCTGGTTCGGCTTCAAGTTCTTCGATATCGCGCTCACGGATATGGTGGAGGATGATGCCCCCCCGAGCCTGCCCGGTTCGGGCGGTGGCGCGGCCATGTACTATAAATATGTGCCCCGCACGAACCCGCGCAAGGGGGGTGGCGCCGACGTCGCCTATGTCACCACACCGGCGCCGCGGCCAGGCGAAGGGCGTCCCGACGCCATCAGTTTCGAGGGCTACGACTTCAAGCGGTGGAGGGCCAACGGCAGCTTCAATTGGCACCGCGCCACGTTCGAGCAGCTCCCGACGACCTTTCACATCGTCAACACCATTGCAGACCTCCCATGTCTCGAAATCGTCAGAACCGAGATGGTCGCCTTTTCGGGCCCTGGCATCGGTGTATCCGTAAACAGCATCCGGCCGGTCGAACCGGCGACAGAGTAAACAGGAAAAAGATATGAAACTCGCCAGATTTGCGGTCGAAGGAAAAACCAGGCTCGGGAGGGTCGAAGGCGACTATGTCTTCGATCTCACGAATGTCGCGCCAGACCTGAATGGCTCCATGAAGCTCTTGATCGAAAGGTTGCACGAACTGCGATCTGCCATTCAGTCCGTGAATGCGCCCTGTTTCCAGCTATCCGAAGTACGTTTGCTTGCGCCGATCGATGATCCCCGCAAGTTTCTGGCCATCGGGATGAACTACAAGGCTCATGCGGAGGAGGCTGCCGCCGCAGGGATCGCGACGCCGAAGTCGCAGCTCTGGTTCAACAAGCAGGTCACCTGCATCAATGGGCCCTTCGACGACATTGTGATCCCGAACGTCTCCGAAAAAGTCGATTACGAGGCCGAACTGGGTTTCGTCATCGGAAGACGGTGCCGGCATGTCAGCCGCGAGGACGCCCGGTCCGTTATTGCAGGCTATTTCGTCGCGAACGACGTCACGGCGCGTGACTGGCAGTTCCGCTCGCCCACCTATACGCTCGGCAAGAGCTTCGACACGCACGGTCCGATCGGCCCGTGGATCACCACCGACGACGAGATCGCCGATCCTCACAATTTGACCCTTACGCTCTCCCTCAATGGTGAAGAGCGCCAGCGGACCTCGACTGGCGACATGATCTACAACATCTGGGATCAGATCGCCTACCTCTCAACCGTGATGACCCTCGAACCGGGCGATATCATCGCAACCGGAACGCCGTCGAACGTGGGAATTGCGACAGAAACGTTCATGAAGCCGGGGGACGTCGTGCGAGTGGAGGTGAGCGGCCTCGGTGCAATCGAAAACCACTTTGTCGCCGAATGAGGAGAAACGACATGAACGTAGATCTTTTGATTTCCGGAAGCAGCGTGCTCGCGTCACAAAACAAGACGTTCCAGCGGCTTAACCCCTATAATAACGAGGTCGCTTCAGTTGTAGCCGCCGGCTCACCGGAAGACGCGATCGCCGTGGTGCGCGCTGCACACGGGGCCTTTCCTGCTTGGTCTGCAAAAGGTCCGCATGAGCGACGAAAGCTCCTTCTCAAGGCGGCGGACCTTATGGAGCAGCGCTCCGGTGATTTCATCGCGGCTACCACCGAGGAAACGGGTGCGACTGGACCTTGGGGCTCCTTCAACGTTGCCGTTGCTGCGAAGATGCTGCGAGAGGCGGCATCAATGACGACCCAGATTACCGGGGAAATCATTCCCAGCGAGAAGCCCGGCAGCATGGCAATGGCTGTCCGCCAGGCAGTTGGAGTGTGTGTTGGCATCGCTCCCTGGAATGCCCCGGTCATTCTTGGTACGCGCGCAATCGCCACGCCTTTGGCCTGCGGCAATACGGTGGTTCTCAAGGCATCCGAGATGTGCCCCCGAACCCATCGGATGATCGGTGAGGTGCTGAATGATGCAGGAATTCCTGCAGGTGTCGTGAATGTCATAACGAATGCTCCCGAGGATGCCGCCCGCGTCGTCGAAGCGCTTGTTCGGGCGCCGGAGGTGAAGAGAGTGAATTTCACGGGTTCGACGCGCGTCGGCCGGATCATCGCAAAGCTGTGCGCGGAGGAGCTCAAGCCTTGCTTGCTGGAACTTGGTGGCAAGGCCCCATTCATCGTGCTTGACGATGCGGATGTCGAGGCTGCGGTCAATGGGGCGGCGTTCGGGGCTTTTATGAACATGGGCCAGATATGCATGTCGACGGAGCGCATAATCGTCGTTGAAAGCATCGCTGACCAGTTCACGAAGGCGCTAGCTGAGAAAGCCGATAAACTGCCCGCGGGTGACCCCAATGGCCCGAATGTTTTGGGGGCGTTGGTGAGTCTCGAGGCTGCGTTGAAGATGGACGCAATCATTGCGGACGCTTTGGACAAGGGCGCCAAAATCGTCGCTGGCGGCAGGCGGAATGGGGCCGTGGTCGAAGCGACTGTCCTCGATCATGTCACACCGGCGATGCGCATATATAGCGAGGAGTCCTTCGGACCGGTCAAACCGATCATCCGTGTGAAGGATGTGGAGGAAGCTGTCGCAATCGCAAACGACACTGCATATGGTCTTGCCGCTTCGCTCTATACGAACGATGTCACGGCCGGCTTGAGAATCGCGGCGCGCATAAAATCCGGCATTTGCCATATCAACGGACCTACAGTTGCCGATGAGCCGCAGATGCCTTTCGGCGGCGTCAAGGAATCAGGCTGGGGACGGTTCGGCGGCAAAGCCGCGATCTCAGAGTTCACGGATCTTCGGTGGATCACCATCGAAGATCCGAAGCAAGGCTATCCATTCTAATTAAGCCAGACCGCATTCCACGTGTTTGCTCGGCCGGTGCCTGGCCCGCATCGCGCAGGCTGCCGGACTATTTGCCGGCCGACCGGGACGGCTTGGTGACCGAGAGGTCGCTGAGCCGGACCCAAGCCACCCGCTATGACGTTGTTTCGTTCGCAAAGGTACCGCCCAGATCCGGAGAGGGAGATGAAAAAAGTCGTTGTAAATCCACAGGAAGCTCTGGCCGATACGTTGTTCGATGGAATGACAATTCTGGCCGGCGGCTTCGGTGTCTGCGGTATTCCCACCGTTCTTATCGAGGCAATACGTCAGTCGGGCGTGAAGGACCTCACAGTTATCTCGAACAATGCCGGCATCGACAATTTCGGACTCGGCATCTTGCTGGAAAGCGGTCAAATCCGAAAGATGATTTCTTCCTATGTCGGCGAGAACAAGCTGTTTGCCGCACAGTTCCTGTCCGGCGCACTCGAACTCGAATTCAACCCCCAAGGAACCTTGGCCGAACGGATTCGAGCAGGCGGTGCCGGAATTCCTGGGTTTTACACGAAGACAGGCGTTGGAACGGTTGTTGCTGAAGGCAAGGAAACGCGGATGTTCGGCGATGCCGAGTATATTTTGGAAACCAGCCTGACCGCGGACCTCGCTATCATCCATGCGTTCAAAGGGGATACCGAAGGTAACCTCGTCTATCGAAAAACCGCGAGGAATTTCAATCCCGTGATGGCGACCGCGGCTAAAGTGACCATTGCGCAGGTTGAGCACCTTGTGCCTGCGGGGACTATTGATCCCGACGGCGTCCATACACCCGGCATCTACGTACGGAGGGTACTGCAGGTGCCGAATCCTGAAAAGCGGATCGAACAACGGACCGTTCGGCCCAAATCGCACAAGGAGGTTGCCTGACATGGCGTGGACCCGCGAACAGATGGCTGCGCGAGCCGCGCGTGAACTGAAAGACGGCTTTTACGTGAATCTTGGGATCGGTATACCCACACTGGTCGCAAACTTCATACCGCAAGGGGTGCGGGTGACGCTCCAGAGCGAGAACGGAATGCTTGGGATGGGGCCGTTTCCCATCGATGGAGAAGAAGATGCCGATTTGATCAATGCCGGCAAACAAACCATCACAGAGGTCCCAAACAGTAGTTACTTTTCGTCGGCTGAGAGCTTTGCAATGATCCGGGGCGGTCATATCGACCTGTCTATCCTTGGTGCAATGCAAGTGTCCGAAAGGGGCGATCTTGCCAATTGGATGATTCCGGGCAAGATGGTGAAGGGCATGGGTGGCGCCATGGATCTCGTTGCCGGCGTCAAGCGCGTGATCGTATTAATGGAACATCAGGCTGGTGGGGTGCCCAAGCTTCTGGAGGAATGCACGCTCCCGCTCACAGGGCGTCGGGTTGCCGATCTGGTTATCACCGATCTCGGCGTCTTCGAAATCGATCGAAAGGGTACAGCGGGGATATGCCTTATCGAGTTGGCACACGATGTGTCCCTGGCCGAAATTCGATCAAAAACGCCCCCGTCGTTCCACGTTCGCCTCACTTAGCAGCACCGTTCATATCCGCAGGTTTACTCGGCGCCAAAGATTTTCGGAATCGTCTTGCGGCTATATATGCGGCGGCGTCCGCATGATCATATGTGGCCGGGACTGAGAAAAATGGCTTTCGGCTGGAGATAAATCATGTCCTGGTTTCATAAAAGCCGCCAACGCAAACCAAACGCAGCAGCCGGATGTCTTCCGTTCGAAAACTAAGTCGCAACTCGCGATTCAAGCTCCAGAGCTGCGATCTGGTGTCGTCGCTCAGGTAGTGGAGATCAGCTGAACCTCCATACGTCGAGCTCCATTTCTTCGAGGCCCACACCCCAACGTGGCTAGGTCCCATCAACGTTTAGACGCCGAATGCTCCGTGCCTTGAGGTAGTGCCAGGCGGAGATCCACCGGTGTGCGAATACTTCGGCTAACGTGTTAGCACAGTCTTATCGTTTCGAAGCTAAGCTGTACCACTGACGAATTGGGGGGGTATTCATGCTGTCGATCAGGAACGTTCTCACAATGGTGTTTTTACTATTCAGCCTTGCACTGTGTATACTTTGTGGCAGCGCGCTGAACGCTTCCTATTCCAGTTTCCGCACCTACAGCACCGTGTCAGCCTATACAGCCGTCAACCGCGCGGTTTTTGACATCCTTCTTGGTTACCGTCTGGAGCGGGGTCACAGCGTGACGGTTCTCGAGGCGACGCTTGAGCAACGACGCGCCCGACTTCAGGATGTCCCGGTCGATCGCGCAATGGTCGATCAGGGAATGACGGCTCTCAGAATGGCTGAAGCTGCGATACAGTCGGCCGAACTCGCCGGTTCCTTGAAGAAGATCAACTATTTCTAGGGAGAAAACGAAACCCTCCGCAAACGCGCCGATACGCAGTTCGTTACCGAGCTCGCTCAGCGGGATCAGGCTGTTGGTAAAGCCTATACGAGCTTCGGCCAGGAATTCTTGAAAGAGCTTGAGATTGCCTCTGCCATCACCGAGAGCAATATACGCTCGCTAGACAACAAACTTGTCGATCTGTTGCAGATCCGCGCCGGGGCTTGGGCTACTCGCGCAGCCGTTGGTGCGGCTTCCATCGTTCTGAACAAGGCGGCTACCACTCAACAGCCTCTCGCTCAAGACGATCTTGTAACGTTGATGATGCAGAACGGCCGATCCTTCGCGAACTGGGATCAAGTTCGCAATCTTGTCGATCATCCCACGACCGACCGCTCTCTGAAGGACAGTTTCAACACGGCGG
The DNA here is from genome assembly GCF_053522465.1 of Agrobacterium sp. 22-214-1. Lineage (NCBI taxonomy): Bacteria > Pseudomonadati > Pseudomonadota > Alphaproteobacteria > Hyphomicrobiales > Rhizobiaceae > Agrobacterium > Agrobacterium sp. 22-214-1. The sequence continues at coordinate 456,533 of NZ_JBNWCK010000002.1, forward strand.
AAAACACCTATTTCAAGGGTCCGCTTTGGGACCTTGTTAACTCGATGCATGTGGATCTCACTGACGGTCGCAGCGCGATGGTCGACCTGAAGGACTGGCTGCCTGCGAGCAGCAAGGGCCAGGCCAGCGTTGCGGATGTTGCCCTGGTGGCGATGAAACTTCTTGATGAAAAGGCACAGAGCCTGGCGCAATCCGCTCTCGTGGGTGTTGCGTCATACCTGGCCATCCTGCTGGGCGCGATCGCCATGACGATCGTCGGAATGTTCATCGTCATCCGGCGCGTCACCATCCCCATCACCCACCTAATTGGGTGCATGAATAGCCTAGCGCAGGGGAACCGCGACGTGACCGTTCCGGGTGGAAAAAGGACCGACGAGATCGGCGGCATGGCGCGGTCGGTCGAGGTTTTCCGGCAGGCCGCCATCCGAAACGCCGAACTTGAAGCAGAAGCGATAGAGAACAGCCGCAGAGCGGAAGCCGAGCGTCTGGCCATCGAAGAGCGCGCCGCGGCCGAAGCGGAAGTCCGCCTTAACAACGCCACCGGCGCGCTGGCCAAAGGGCTCAGAAAATTAGCGTCGGGAGATATGCTTTGCGAGATCAAGGAGGAGCTCGCGCCCCAGTTCGAAGCACTGAGAATGGATTTCAACTCGTCCGTTGCTCAACTGAGGGAGGTGTTGATGGCTGTTGCCGATTCGTCCGGCAACGTTCATGGAGGTTCCAGCGAAATCTCTGGCGCATCGAACGATCTTGCGAAGCGAACGGAGAGCCAGGCGGCCTCACTGGAAGAAACTGTGGCTGCGTTGGAAGAGATTACAGTGAACGTCCAGACAGCGTCCGTCCGCACTTCCGAGGCTCGCGATCTGGTCCAGGGCGCACGGAAAAAGGCCGATCATTCCGGTGAAGTGGTCGGAAACGCCGTCGAGGCCATGGGACGGATCGAGCAGTCATCCAGGCAGATCATTCAGATCATCAGCGTCATCGATGAGATCGCCTTCCAGACCAATCTCCTTGCCTTGAACGCCGGGGTCGAAGCTGCCCGAGCCGGCGAGGCAGGCAAGGGCTTTGCCGTCGTAGCGCAGGAGGTCCACGAACTCGCCCAACGTTCCGCGCACGCAGCCAAGGAGATAAAGACCCTTATCGCTAACTCTGAAGCGGCCGTTTCGGAAGGCGTCAAACTTGTCAGGGAGACAGGAGGAGGGCTGGCCGATATCGTCGATCTCATCCAGGCGATCAACCAACATATGGACGCGATCAGCATAGCCGCCAGGGAGCAGGCGTCAGGGTTGAAGGAGATCAACTCGGCAGTAAACCACATGGACCAGGCGACGCAACAGAACGCAGCCATGGTCGAAGAGATGAATGCCGCGAGCTTCGGCCTTGCGCAAGAGTCAGAGAAGCTGGCGCAGTTGCTTTCCACTTTTCGAACCTCCGGGAGCTCTGCGGAAAGAAATCGTCAGGCGGCTTGAGCTTCACGCCTGATGGCAATCCCCTTCCTCAGGGTCGGTCGGCACCGGGGGCTGATCAAATGTCATTGCCACTCAGCTGACCAGCTTCTTTTATTGTTTCGGCGGCGATCTCACGAGCCTTAACTATGTCTTTCTTGGTGGCGAAGATGTTCGCAATGGTCTTGCCAGATAGACAGGCGGCGTTGCAGCATGATCATTGTGGCTGTGGCTGGCTGAGAAGAATGACTTCCCGCGAAAGATAAACCTCTCCTTGCTCACGAGAGGCGTCCTGCAGGCTTCACTAACCACCGGGTGTAAACTTACCCATGAAGAACACGCGCCCCTCCAACGCGATAGCAAAGTCGGATTCGGAGGCCACGAGAAAGTCGCTTTACCTCCCGGGTAGTGCCCCGGTTTGCATTGACGTTCTCCAGCCCGAAAATCTTCTGGCGTGCCGCGACCGACGGTCCAATATTCACCGTGCGTGATGTAAGAATAGATGCGGCGGAATGCACATGATTGGTTGCGTTCGTTTTATGATAATTGTTCGTAAGCTTTGAACTGTACTGTTGGCCAAAGCGGCTGATCGAACCGTCTGCTCAATCGTCCTCAACGAATACCTGGTCGCGCTTCGAACGGATGGATGGTAGCAAGGCGGCAATCACGCACAGCAGCCCTATCGCCAGAAGAGAGGCGGCAATGGGGTTTGTGACAAATACCGTCGGATCACCGCGCGAGATGATCATGGCCCTGCGTAAGTGTTCCTCAAGCAGCGGTCCAAGCACGAAGCCGAGCAGTAGCGGCGCCGGTTCGCAGCCGACGCGGATGAGGACATATCCGAGAACGCCAGAAGCAATGATGGCGTAGACATCGAACGGGTTGTTGTTAATCGAATAGCAGCCGATCGAGGCAAAGATGACAATCGCCGGGAATAGCATTCGATAGGGGATCGTCAGCATTTTCACCCATAACCCGATAAGCGGGAGATTGAGGATGACAAGCAACAGGTTGCCGACCCACATGGACGCGATAATGCCCCAGAACAGGGCGGGCTGACTATTGATCACATCAGGGCCGGGCGTGATCCCCTGAAGAATAAAGGCTCCCACGATCAGGGCCATGACGGGATGTGCAGGGATGCCGAGAGTGAGTAGCGGGATGAACGACGTCTGGGCGGCAGCGTTATTGGCGCTTTCTGGACCGGCCACGCCTTCGATTGCGCCATGACCGAACTCTTCCGGCGTCTTGGAGAGGTTCTTTTCCGCAGAATAGCTGGCGAACGAGGCGAGCACATGTCCGCCGCCGGGGAGGACGCCCAGGATCGAGCCGAGCGCAGTGCCTCTCAAGACCGGACCCGCGATTCGGCGGAAGTCCTGTTTGCTAAGCCACAGATTAGTCACTTTATTTACACCCACTTCACGCGTGTACTCGTGCTGCAGATTGCGGAAGATTTCTGCAACGCCGAATACGCCAACGGCGATCGAGACGAAGTTGATGCCTTGCGACAGTTCCAGATATCCGAAGGTGAAGCGTTCTTCGCCGGTGTAGATGTCCTGCCCGACGGTGCCCAGCAACAGGCCGACGATGATCATCCCTAGCGCCTTTAGCACAGAACCATGAGCAAGAGAGATCGATACCAGAAGGCCGAGAACGATCAGCGCGAAATATTCCGGCGCGCCGAATTCAAGTGCGACCGCGGCAAGAGGCGGCGCAGCAATCGCCAGCAGCATGGTTGCCACGCATCCCGCGAAAAAAGACCCAAGGGCTGCCGTGGCCAAAGCCTGACCCGCCCGTCCTTTCCTTGCCATCTGATAACCGTCGATGGCGGTCACCGCCGAGGAACTTTCCCCCGGCAGATTGATGAGGATCGCCGTCGTCGATCCGCCGTACTGAGCGCCATAATAAATGCCGGATAACATGATGAGCGATGTCACGGGCGAGAACGTGAAGGTTATCGGCAGCAGCATTGCAATCGTCGCAGTCGGCCCGATGCCGGGCAACACACCAACCAGTGTGCCAAGCAGCACGCCGACAAAGCACCAGACGATATTGACAGGCGTCATCGCCGTTTCGAAGCCAAGCGCGAGATTGGAAAACAGATCTATCATAGAAGCCACCTCAGAAGCCGAGAGCCGGACCGAAGGTCGGCAGCGATACGGCAAGACCGATCTTGAAGATCACGTAGCACAGGACGGACATGACGAACGCGCTGACCAGGGCGGACAGAGGCGCGTTCTTCCGCGAGGCTTGGGCCGCCATGAAGGTACAGAGGAAAACGACCGGAATGAGCCCTAGAGAACGAGCCCCGGCGCCAAAGACCGCAAGCGCCAGGCACACGAGGATGAGACCGCGCCAGGGCACGGCGCCATCGACTGGCTCCGGCGGCTTGCGCAATCCATCGATCAGGATCAGCATTCCAAATATGGAAAGTGTCACGGCCAGCACGATCGGAAAAAAGCCCGGGCCCATCTGCAGCGCGGTTCCGAAGTCGTAACTCGAACTCTGCACGATGAAGAGGGCCGCGATCCCGATGAATATACCGCCCGCAATCACGTTGTGGCGGCTGTACTTGACCGACGAGTCTTCCATTTTTTCCCTCCCGAACCTCGACACGAACTGTCAGAGGATATTGGACCCTGCGATAGCCTCGCAGACGGCGTCGGTGACCTGCTGCGTATTGGCCTTGCCTCCGACGTCTGGTGTGAGGATGCCGGCTTCTGTGACGCGTTCGACCGCAGTCATGAGCCGCGCGGCGGCATCCTTTTCACCGAGATGCTCGAGCATCTGGGCTGCCGTCCAGAAGGTGGCGATGGGGTTTGCGATGCCCTTGCCGGTGATGTCGAAGGCCGAGCCGTGGATCGGCTCGAACATCGACGGGAAGCGGCGTTCCGGATCGATGTTGCCGGTCGGGGCGACGCCGAGCGAGCCTGCCAGCGCGCCGGCAAGGTCCGACAGGATGTCGGCATGCAGGTTTGTGGCAACGATCGTATCGAGGCTCTTCGGGTTCAGCGTCATGCGCACGGTCATCGCGTCCACCAGCATCTTGTCCCAGGTGACGTCCGGGAATTCCTTCGACACCTCGGCGGCGATCTCGTCCCACATGACCATGCCGTGACGTTGTGCGTTCGACTTTGTGACGACGGTGAGCAGTTTGCGCGGGCGCGATTGAGCCAGCTTGAATGCATAGCGCATGATGCGGGTGACCCCGACGCGGGTGAAGATCGCCACTTCCGTGCCGACTTCTTCCGGCAGGCCCTTGTGGGCGCGCCCGCCATGGCCGGAGTACTCGCCTTCAGAATTTTCGCGCACGATAACCCAGTCGAGATCACCCGGGCCGCAATTGCGCAGCGGCGGGGTGATGCCCGGCAGGATCTTGGTTGGGCGCACATTCGCATACTGGTCGAACCCCTGGCAGATCGGCAAACGCAGGCCCCACAAGGTGATGTGGTCGGGCACATCCGGCGCACCCACAGCGCCGAAATAGATTGCATCGAATTTCTTGAGCGTTTCCAGCCCGTCCGCCGGCATCATCACGCCGTGCTTCTTATAGTAGTCAGAGCCCCAGTCGAAGGTTTCCGAGTGGATCTTGAAGTCGCCGCTGCGCTTTTCCAGCGCTTCGAGAACCTGAAGACCCGCAGCAATCACTTCCGGCCCGATGCCATCCGCAGGAATGGCAGCTATCTTGTATTCACGCATAAGAAACCTCGAAACATCGATTGAGAGCAAGCCGTGTCCAAAAGGACACGGCAAATGGTCGCCCGGAACGTTCGTTCCGCCGATCCCTTGCAGGGACCCGCCAGCGGGATGCCTTATTTTCCCGTCTCGCTGACCAGTTTCGTAAGGCGATCTACTTCGGCCTTGAACTTTTGATCGAGGGCCGCAGGCGTTGCGAGATCCGGCGAAACCGGCGACGTTCCGAGACTTGCGAACCGTTCGATAACTACGGGATCCTTGAGGGCGCCCCGAAGCGCCTCGGCCAGCTTGTTGCGAATAGGCTCGGGCGTATTCTTCGGTGCCCAAAGTGCATGCCAGGCGCTCAGTTCAAAATTCTGGATGCCGCCTTCGGCAACCGTGGGGACATCGGGCAGTACGTCTATTCGTGCCTTCGTCGTTACGGCATAGGCATGAACTTCGTTTGCCTTGATCTGTTGCACCGTATTGGTCGTCTGGTCGCATGCCAGATCGATGCGTCCGCCGATGAGATCGGTCATTGCCGGTCCCATGCCCTTGTAGGGGACAAGCGTGATCTTGGTGCCGAGCGCGTCCTGAATAAGACGTCCACATAGATCGGAAACCGCGCCGGTTCCTGCCGTTCCGAACGTCACCTGAGGGCCACTCTTCTTCACGTAGGCTACGAGTTCGGCAAATGTCTTCGGCTCGAAATTTTTCCTGCCGACGATCGTCATCGGCACTTCGGTGATCAGCCCGATGCTCGAGAAATCTTCAATCGGCTTGTACGTCAGCTTCGGATAGAGAGCCGCGAAGGTCGCGACGCCGATGTGGTAGAGCAGAAGGCGATATCCGTCTGGATCTGCCTGAGCCACGGTCGCCGCTCCGAGCGAGCCGCCGGCTCCGCCCATATTTTCCACGAGAACCTGCTGTCCAAGAGATTTCGACATGGATTGAGCGACAAGTCGGGCGACCGTGTCGCTGGGGCCGCCCGCCGCAGCGGGGACCATGATGGTAATCGGCTTTTCTGGATAGTTCTCCTGGGCGTGGGCCAGAACGCTCGACGTTGCCAGAAGGGCGCCTGTGAGCGCCACAAGCATTTTCTTCATCGCGACTTCCTCCTCAAGTGCGCGCCAGAGTGCCTCCACACTCTGTTCCATGCTTACTTGCATGCAAGATGGAATGTATCGAAGTATCCGTGTTTGTCAATTGGCTCGATCGTCACTATAAAGGATGCTGAATAATCGAAGGTTCGTTATGATTACAGCAAACGATGTCGCCGGCGTGATTCCGCGAGATGTGCCTCAGGACGCCCCAGACAGTGGCGTTGATACGGCGGGCGCCGGTCGCGTGACCGCTGCTTACAGTGCGATCAAGGAGGCAATTCGGTCGAATGTCTTTCCTCCCGGGTACCAGGCGGCGGAGATCGAGATTGCCCGTCAATTGGGAATGAGCAGAACCCCGGTCCACGAGGCCATGGCACGGCTTCAGGAAGACGGGCTGGTTCGTATCCTTCCCAAAAAGGGTATCATTATCTGTGCGCTGTCGCCTGCTGACATTGAGGAAATCTATGAAGTGATTATCGCTCTGGAGGGAGCAGCAGCAGCACGCCTCGCACAGTTACAAATGAAAGAACGAACCCCTGTCGTGCAGATACTGCAATCAGCGACCGCCTCAATGGTCGGGGCACTGGCGGAGAATGATCTGGAGGCTTGGGCGGCAGCTGACGAGCGATTTCATGAGGAGTTGGTTGCCAGGAGTGGCAATCGACGTCTCATGCGTATGGCCGGCACGGTTGCGGATCAACTGCATCGCGCCCGAATGTTCACTCTCAATTTACGTCCCCTTCCAATCCACTCTTCAGATGAGCACTGGGAGATAATCCAGGCGATTGACAAAGGGGACGCGGAAGCCGCCAGTCGCGCCGCACGATCACACCGCCAGCACGCGCACGACGCTCTCGTCCCCCTAATCGCAAAGTTAAACCTGCGGAATCTCTAGCATTTGCCGATTTGAGCAACGCGAAGGTTGTTGGTGCTTCCAGATTGGGAGAAAGGAAAGCCGGTCACGACGACGATCAGGTCATTCGCTCTGGCAAGGTCTGTATCGATTGCTGCCTGCTCAGCCCGCTGGATAGATTGTTCGTAAGTGACGATATCTTGCGAACGCAAGCCGACGACACCCCAGAAGAGGCTGAGTTGCCGAGCCACCTGTTCAGAAGGCGTCAGCGCCATGATTGGCAAAGCAGGGCGCGCCCGCGATATTCTTGCTGCGGTCGTTCCGCTTGCGGTATAGGCGACGATTACAGGCGCCTTGACTGCCACAGCCACGTTTGCTGCTGCGGTCGCTACCGCATGCGGCGGCGACTGTGCGATCTCCGGCTCGGTTGCTTCCATAATCGGACGGTAGAGCTTGTGCTTCTCGGTCTTTTCTATGATGCGGTCCATCATCTCTACAGTTTCGATCGGATAGGAACCGGTGGCAGATTCTGCCGACAGCATCACTGCGTCCGCGCCGTCGTATATTGCGCCGGCGACATCCGAAGCCTCTGCCCGTGTCGGGGTCGGCGCCGAAACCATGGAATCCAGCATCTGCGTTGCGACGATCACCGGCTTTGCCGCCATCCGGCATGCGCGGATGATCTCCTTCTGCTTGCCGGGGACGTCTTCGGGCGGGATTTCGACGCCCAGATCGCCCCGTGCAACCATGATCGCATCCGAAAGTGCGACGATATCGTCGATCTCGTCCAGCGCAGATGGCTTCTCGATCTTGGCGACGAGCCCGGCGCGGTTGCTGACTAGCGAACGTGCCTCGATCATGTCACGCGCTTTCTGGACAAATGAAAGCGCGACCCAGTCGACCCCAAGCTCAAGGCCGAACTCGAGGTCTTTTCGGTCCTTTGTGGTCAGCGGCGATATGTCGAGTACCGCGCCCGGGACATTGACACCCTTGCGGTTGGAAATCGGGCCACCGACAATCACCTCTGCATCGAGATGCTCGTCATCGATGCTAATGGTGCGTACCCGCACCCGGCCGTCATCGATCAGCAGATCATCGCCCGGCTTGACGGCTGCAAAAATCTCGCGATGGGGGAGCGGGATATCCATCAGGCCCTTGCCGGGCTCTGTGCTGCAGACGAAGCGGATGGCAGCGCCCTTCTGGAGGTCGAGACGCCCATCCCCCAGTATGCCAATACGGATCTTCGGTCCCTGGAGATCCTGCAGTATGCCGATCGCCGTGTCTAATTCCTTCTCCATCGCCCGGATATGGCGATAGACAGCGGCATGATCGTCGCGGTTTCCGTGGCTGAAGTTGAGCCGGAAGGTATCGACGCCTGCATTGAAAAGCGCCTTCAGAATTTCGGGCGAGTTGGAGGCGGGCCCGACCGTTGCGACGATCTTGGCCCTGCGATTGCTGCGAATGAACATGGTGTTTCTATCCAATCAGGATGGCACGAATGTCGTTGACATTGGTAAGCGTCGGCCCGGTGACCACGAGGTCATCGATCGCCTTGAACGCGGTGTAGCTATCGTGGCCCGAAAGGGCCGCGCGCGGTGTGATGCCGGCCTGGCGCAGGCGGGACAAGGTTGTCGGCGTAACGATGGCTCCGGCGGCGTCCTCGACACCGTCTATCCCGTCCGTATCGCCCGCGATTGCCCAGATGCCGTCTGCTTCATTCAGGCCAATGGCGAGACTTAGCAGGAACTCGGTGTTGCGCCCGCCGCGACCAGTGGCGTCAGGCGGAAGCGAGACAGAGGTCTCGCCGCCGGACAGGATGACTGCCGGACCGGCAATCGGGTTGCCATTCTGCCTCGCAGATAGCGCGATCCCGGCAAATACGGTTCCAACTTCTCTTGCTTCCCCCTGTAGCGCATCACCAAGAATCAGGGACGTCAGTCCGTAAGAGCGGGCGGTTTGTGCTGCGGCAAAAAGCGCCATGCCTGGTGAGGCGATCATCCTGACCTCAGAATTCCGGTTGTCCCGACCTGCGGCTGCACCGCCATTAGCCAGGACCTCAACGGCTGTCTCGGGAAGGTTCAGCCGATATCGACTGACGATTTCCCTGGCGTCATCCACGGTCGTCGGGTTTGCGACCGTGGGGCCGGAAGCGATTTCGGATGGGCCGTCACCCGGCACATCGGAGATGACCAGGCTGACGACACGGGCTGGATAGGCAGCCTGTGCGAGGCGGCCACCCTTGATCCCGGAAAGCTGTCTACGCACGGTGTTCATTTCGGAGATCGTGGCGCCGCTTGCCAGAAGTACCCTGTTGACCGTCTTCTTGTCATCGAGCGTCATGCGTCCGGCAGGGGAAACAAGAAGCGAGGATCCGCCGCCGGAGATCAGGGCAATCACCAGATCGTCTGATCCGAGGCCGCTCACAGCTGCCATGATGCGGGTTGCTGCCTCGACGCTCATCTCATCAGGAACCGGATGGGATGCTTCGATGATTTCGATACGCCCGGCGGGTACGGCGTGGCCGTAACGGGTTACGACGATTCCGGTGAGATCCACATCACTCCAGGCGGTATCGAGAGCCGCGGCCATTGCGGCCGAGGCTTTGCCGGCGCCGATGACGACGCAGCGGCCCTTGGGCCGTTCCGGCAGGTGGGATGCGACCACCTTGGCCGGATCGGCGCTCGCAACCGCTGCGTCGAAGATTCGACGCAGCACATCGCAGGCGGACGCATCGTTCCAGATCATTCTGCGGCAACCAGAATATTGGACCCTGCGATAGCCTCGCAGACGGCGTCGGTGACCTGCTGCGTATTGGCCTTGCCTCCGACGTCTGGTGTGAGGATGCCGGCTTCTGTGACGCGTTCGACCGCAGTCATGAGCCGCGCGGCGGCATCCTTTTCACCGAGATGCTCGAGCATCTGGGCTGCCGTCCAGAAGGTGGCGATGGGGTTTGCGATGCCCTTGCCGGTGATGTCGAAGGCCGAGCCGTGGATCGGCTCGAACATCGACGGGAAGCGGCGTTCCGGATCGATGTTGCCGGTCGGGGCGACGCCGAGCGAGCCTGCCAGCGCGCCGGCAAGGTCCGACAGGATGTCGGCATGCAGGTTTGTGGCAACGATCGTATCGAGGCTCTTCGGGTTCAGCGTCATGCGCACGGTCATCGCGTCCACCAGCATCTTGTCCCAGGTGACGTCCGGGAATTCCTTCGACACCTCGGCGGCGATCTCGTCCCACATGACCATGCCGTGACGTTGTGCGTTCGACTTTGTGACGACGGTGAGCAGTTTGCGCGGGCGCGATTGAGCCAGCTTGAATGCATAGCGCATGATGCGGGTGACCCCGACGCGGGTGAAGATCGCCACTTCCGTGCCGACTTCTTCCGGCAGGCCCTTGTGGGCGCGCCCGCCATGGCCGGAGTACTCGCCTTCAGAATTTTCGCGCACGATAACCCAGTCGAGATCACCCGGGCCGCAATTGCGCAGCGGCGGGGTGATGCCCGGCAGGATCTTGGTTGGGCGCACATTCGCATACTGGTCGAACCCCTGGCAGATCGGCAAACGCAGGCCCCACAAGGTGATGTGGTCGGGCACATCCGGCGCACCCACAGCGCCGAAATAGATTGCATCGAATTTCTTGAGCGTTTCCAGCCCGTCCGCCGGCATCATCACGCCGTGCTTCTTATAGTAGTCAGAGCCCCAGTCGAAGGTTTCCGAGTGGATCTTGAAGTCGCCGCTGCGCTTTTCCAGCGCTTCGAGAACCTGAAGACCCGCAGCAATCACTTCCGGCCCGATGCCATCCGCAGGAATGGCAGCTATCTTGTATTCACGCATAATGTTTCTCCAATAATCGTATCAGTGTTGGATGGAAGCAGTTCGCCCGGTCTGACGCGAAGCACCGCGCGCAAGTAGCAGGGTGACGACGGCCGAAACGATAAGCAATGCGGCGACGAAATAGAGACCCCCGGCGAAGCTTCCGGTCATATCCTTGATCCAGCCGATCATGGACGGGCCGACGAAGCCCCCAAGGTTGCCGATCGAGTTGATCGTCGCAATGCCCGCAGCAGCGGCCGGTCCCGACAGGAAAAGGGTCGGCATGCTCCAAAGTGGTGGTTTTGAGGCGCTGATGCCGATGTTGACGAGCGTCAGGGCAGCCAATACCGCGAAAACAGTCGTTGCGCCGGTCGCCAGGGCAAGTCCGGCAGCAGCGAGTAGGCAAGCGCCGACAACGTGCCAGGTGCGCTCGCCGGTCTTGTCGGAGTGGCGAGCCCAAAGGATCATGCCGATGACCGCGAAGACAGCCGGGATGGCATTGATAAGACCGACCTGGAAGGAGGAAAGTCCAAATCCCTTGATGATTTGCGGTGCCCAGATGCCGAGCGTGTACAGGCCAGCGGACGTGCCAAAGTACACCAGCGACAGCGCCAGTACCCGCAGGTCTGCCAAGCCTGCCCAGACGCTGTGGCTCGCCTTGGGCTTGCCAGCCTGCTCCTGCTCCATAGTCTTCACCAGCCAGGCGCGCTCGTCGGCGGAGAGCCAGTTGGCCTTTTCCGGACGATCAGTCAGATAGAACAAAACCACGACGCCAAGGATCAGAGCAGGGATAGCCTCGATGATGAACATCCACTGCCAGCCTGCGAGGCCCCAGATGCCGTGCATCTCCAGCAACGCACCGGAAATCGGCGAGCCTATCGCTGTCGCAAGCGGGGCGGCTGCCATGAACATCGCCGTTACGGCGGCACGCCTGCGCGCCGGGAACCAGTAGCTCAGATAAAGGATGATACCCGGGAAGAAACCTGCTTCAGCAACGCCCAGAAGAAAACGAAGCGTGTAGAAGCTTGTCGTACCCTGCACAAGCGCCATGGCGCCGGAGACGATGCCCCAGGTGATCATCACCCGCGCAATCCAGATGCGCGCGCCAACCTTGTTCAGGATCAGGTTTGAAGGCACTTCGAAGAGAAAATAGCCAAGAAAGAAAATGCCGGCGCCGACGCCAAAGACAGTCGATGAAAACCCGAGGTCCTGGTTCATCGTCAGCGATGCGAAACCGATATTCACGCGATCGATGAAGGCGATGAGATACAGGACCATTATGAATGGCACGATGCGCCACGTAATCTTGCGCAAGACGCGCGTTTCCAGTTCGCTGGTCATAGCGAGCTCCTCCCAAAAATTCTGACGCCTCCTGCGTCACTACAAAACAATAGCTGGGGCTTGCATCGGATCACATCCTCATACAATTATATAAAAAAATGAAATAATGGAGATCAGGGTGGAGCTTGAGCAACTGAAATGTTTCGTGGCGGTCGCGGAAGAACTGCATTTTGGACGGGCTGCGCAGAAGGTGGGTCTTCTGCCCGCATCTTTGGGCAGGCACGTCAAACTGCTGGAAGAGGCGCTGGGGGCACCTTTGCTGGAGAGAACCACGCGAAATGTTTCGCTGACGGAGGACGGGATCGTTCTTCTGGAAGAAGTGCGTCCCATTCTCGGCCGCCTTGACGAGCTGGAGCAGCGGTTCAGGGCCGAAAGGCATCGACCAAGCACTGTTCTCCGGATTGGCGCCATAGACAGCGCGGCGGCCGGCCTTGTTCCTCAAGTGCTTCATGATCTCAGAGAGGAAAAGCCGGACCTTGTCACGCAACTTGTCGAGGACAAATCAATCCGGCTTATTCCCAAGCTGTTGGCCGGCCGCCTAGACCTCATCTTCATTCGTCCCAGGGAAGGGATGAGCCGCAATCTGGGCGTGAGGTTGCTCCTGGAGGAAACGCCCGTGGTGGCCGTGCCGGAAAGCCACATGTTGGCGGACCTGTCGGAGGTCACGGTTGCGGATCTGCTGGACGAGCCGCTCATCGTTCCGGAGCGCCGGTCCCGGCCCCACAGCTACGACCTGACACTCGACATCTTCGCACAGGCCGGAATTCATCCGCGTATCGCCCAGGTGGCCGATGAGAAGCAGACGATCATCAACTTGGTGGCCGCCGGCATAGGATGCGCGGTAGTGCCGCGCTGGACCTCTAAGCTTACTGTTTCCGGCGTCCGTTACATTCCCTTGAGATCGCTTGACGGTCGCCCGTTGAAAACGCTGCCGTTGGCCGTCGCGTGGGTTAAGGCAGTGCGCCACCAGGCAAGGGACGCGGTGCTGGATCTGCTCGACCGCTACGCCGATCGATACGCTGCCCTATCGTGACGTCGTCTGTCACTACTCGGACGAGCGAACTTTTTCAAATTCAATATCATCATCGATTTTTCTGAGAAAAGCTTTTCTCATATTGACATTCGTCTTGCGAAAAGGTTTTCTCACCTCCTATCGAAGAGGAGGTGGGACTGAGCAACCAACGCACCAGAGCAGGACGTATCACGATCCACGATGTTGCTCGTGCCGCCGGCGTCAGCGTTTCCACCGTCTCCAAGGCGCTGAATGACAATGGTCGGATGGCGGCTGCGACGCGTGCCCGAATAAAGCAGGTGGCGGAGAGTGTCGGTTTCCGCCCCAATGCCCTGGCGCGGGGCCTGCTCTTTAACCGCTCCTTCACCATCGGCCTCCTGACGAATGATACCTATGGCCGCTTCACCCTGCCAGTGATGGCGGGCGTGTCCGAAGCGTTGGTGGATCAAGGCGTCTCGGTCTTCCTCTGTGCGATCGAGGATGATCCGGCCCTGGGAAAAATCCACGTGAACGCCATGATGGACAAGCAGGTGGACGGCATCATCGCCACGGGAAAACGCATCGACCGATCACTTCCGGTCGATCTTACCGGGCTTCCTGTTCCAGTCGTCTACGCGTTCACCGAAGGCGCGCCGGATAGCGTGACGCTAACGTCGGACGATGGGCATGGGGCAGGTCTTGCCACCGATTGGCTGCTCGGCCTCGGTCGGCGGCGGCTGGTGCATGTCACCGGGCCGGAAAGCTTCGCTTCGGTCCGCGAGCGCGCCTGTGCCTTTCGCGCCAGCGCGGGTGAGGGGGCGGAAGTGCTCAGCGGCATCTGGGCGGAGAGTTGGGGGCATGAGGCCGTCGGCCGCCTCTGGTCGCAGGCAGGAGAAAGGCCTGATGGCATCGTCTGCGGCAACGACCAGATCGCGCGCGGCGTAATCGACGCACTGCGCGAGCGAGGGATCCGTGTGCCGGAGGACGTCGCCGTCGTCGGCTTCGACAACTGGGAGATTATGGCCGCCCAGGCGCGCCCGCCGCTGACCTCGGTGGACATGAACCTGAAAGAACTGGGCAAGGAGGCGGGCCGGACCGTGCTGGCGCTTGCCGAAGGCAAGTATATCGAGCCGGGGCTGCGCAAACTGCCGTGCCGGCTTGTCGTGAGGCAATCCTGTGGAGGCAGGCCGCCTGATTGAAGTGAGGAGACGGAGTAGTCGATGACGCTCCGCGATATGGAGGAAAGTCATGCTCAGAAAATTATTGGCCGCGACATGCCTGTTTTCGGCTGCGATGCTGTCGTCCGCGTCAGCGGAAACTGTCTCTATGTGGGTTCGCTCGGGCATCGGCGATTCCTTCAAGGAGGTAGTCAAGGCGTATAACGCCAAGGGTGGCGACAGGGTCGAACTGACCGAAGTGCCTTTTGCCGAGCTGGTTCAGAAATACGCCACCGCAATTGCGGGCGGACAAGCGCCTGACGCGCTCTCCCTCGACTTAATCTACACGCCGGCCTTTGCCGCGGCTGATCAGCTCGAGGACATGACGGACTGGGCGAAGTCGCTGCCCTATTTCAATTCGCTCTCGCCGGCCCATGTGAAGCTCGGCACCTATGAGGGCAGGATCTATGGTTTGCCCCTGTCGGTGGAGACCTCGATCTTCGCCTGGAACAAAGAACTCTATAGGAAGGCCGGACTGGATCCGGAAAAGGCGCCGGCAACCTGGGAAGAGATCGCCGCCAATGCGGAGAAAATCCGTGTGCTGGGCGGCGACACCTACGGCTTCTACTTCTCCGGTGGCGGCTGCGGCGGATGCATGATCTTCACCTTCACGCCGCTCGTATGGGGTGCAGGCGCCGACATCCTGTCGGCAGACGGCAAGACGGCGACCCTCGACACGCCTCAGATGCGCAAGGCAATCGACGTCTACCGGAACCTGATCGCTAAGGACACGGTTCCGGCGGGTTCGGCGAGCGACAACGGTGTTAATTTCCTGTCGATCACCAATGGCAAGATCGGCCAGCAGAGTCTTGGCGCCTTCGCAATCGGGACGCTGGTCACGCAACATCCCGAGATCGATTTCGGAGTGACTCTGATTCCGAGTGTCGATGGCAATCCCTCCTCCTTCGCCGGCGGCGATAATTTCGTCGCGACCAAGGGCACCAGACGGATCGGTAACGTCAAGGCCTTCCTGGAGTACATCTATTCTGTCGACGGCCAGAAGATCATGGCGAAGTTCGGCAGCCTGCCGACGCGTTCGGATATTGCCGACGAGGTGCTTGCCGGCCTCGATCCCCGCCTCGGCGTCGCCATGAAGGCGGTATCGGTCGCCAAGACGCCCTATACGCTGCAGTTTAACGACCTCATCAATTCGGCGAACGGCCCCTGGGCGACTTTCACCAACGCCGCGATCTACGGTGATGATGTCGACGGCGCCTTCGCCGACGCGCAGTCGGACATGCAATCGATCATCGACGCGGCACAATAAGTAGCGCCGAGCGGAACGGACCACTCTCCCGCCCAAACCGCAGGAGGAGCAGAAAGGCTCCTCCTTGCTCCAGCCAATCGAAAGCGAACGTACCATGACGACGCCCCACGTCCCATCCCGGCCGCCCCGTGCGCTGCGCAAGCGAAGCAGATCAGGCCTGTCGGGCCTTATCTACATTGCGCCGGCTATGGCCCTGGTCACGTTGTTCTTTGTGATCCCCGTGCTGTTCACGCTCTGGATGAGCTTTCACCGCTGGCCGCTGCTCGGCGCGCCCCGCTGGATCGGGCTCGGAAACTACGCCCGCATGCTGACGGATGCGCGCTTCTTCACCGCCCTCGGCTTCACTGCCCACTACACGGTGGTGGTCACGATCGCCATTTTCGCAATCGCCTTTCCTCTCGCCTTCTTCGTGGAGAAGCAGAGACGGTTCGTTTCAATCTATCGCACCATCATCTTCCTGCCTGTCGTCGTCGGCCTTGCCTCGGCGTCGCTGCTATGGGTGTGGCTCGCCAATGTCGACAGCGGGCTTTTTGCGCCCTTGCTCCAAGCGCTCGGCCTAACGTCCAGCCGGGTGAACCTGCTCGCGACTTTTGACATGGCCTTCCTCACCGTCATCATCATGGTGGTCTGGAAGGTCGCGGGCTTCACCATGATCATTCTTCTGACCGGACTTCAGGCGATTCCGGCCGAACTGACGGAGGCCGCGCGCATCGATGGTGCCCGCCGCTGGCAGCGCTTCCGTCATCTGACGCTTCCGCTGATGCGCCGCACACTGGCGCTGGCGCTGATCCTGTCGATCACCGGCTCGATCCTTGCCTTCGACCAGTTCTACATCATGACGTCCGGTGGGCCGCAGAACCGGATGATTTCAGTGGTCTACTACATCTTCAACCAGTCCTTCGTATCCTTCAATCTTGGCTATGGCGCAGCGCTGTCCATCGCGCTTCTGGCCATTCTTGTCGCCATCAGCATCGCACAACTCCGGCTGCTCAAAGTGGGAGACGACCGTCCATGAAGACCCGTCGGAATATTCGAGCCCGCAAGGTGTTCTTGAGCCGCATCGCCTATCACGGCGTCGGTATCGGAACGGTATTCTTCTTCCTTGCGCCGTTCCTTGTCAGTTTCCTCGCCTCGTTCCGGTCGAACAGTGAAAACGGGCAGCCGCCGCTACCGCCGTGGCCGATCAACGGCATCAGCATCGATGCGTACCGGACGCTGGACGGGTTTGGCTCCGGCGTTTGGCAGCACACACTCAATTCGCTTGTCGTGTCGCTGGGCACCGTTGTCCTGACCGTGGTGGTCAGTGTGCTTGCCGGCTACGGTTTCTCGCGCTACCGCTTCCCGTTGAAGAACGCGCTCTTCGTGCTGATCATCACCACGCTCATGATCCCGTTCCAATCGATCCTCACTCCGCTCTTCATCATTCTGGCGAAACTCGGCCTCAACAATTCGCTGTTCGGGCTGATGCTGATCTACGTGACGCTGCAACTGCCCTTTTCCGTCTTTATGATGCGTAACGCCTTCGATGCAGTGCCTAAGGAAATCGAAGAGGCTGCCCGTATTGATGGAGCACGGGATTTGAAGCTGATTTTGCGCGTCCTGACGCCGCTTGTGATGCCCGGCATCGCGACGGTCTCCATCTTTGCCTTTCTCAATGCGTGGAACGAGTTCTTGGCCGCACTCGTACTGCTCTCCAGCAACGAGAACTATACGTTGCCGGTCCTGATGACGGCAGTTCGTGCCGGGCGGCTCGGCGCGATCAACTGGGGAGCCGTCCAGGCCGGCGTCACCGTCATGGTCGTGCCCTGCCTTTTCGTCTTCCTTCTCCTGCAACGCTACTACATGCGCGGCCTGATGGCCGGGGCCGTGAAATGAAAGAGAGTAAGCCCATGAACAATACCCCCAAAACTCGCCAGTTCCGCCCTGTCGCCGTCCCGGATGTCGAGGTGGGAGGCCTCTTTGGCCAGAAACAGGACGCAATATGTCAATCCACCGCCGCCACGCTTCTGGATCGCTGCATTGAAGCGGGCATGCTTCGTCAGATCGATATCGACCAGCCGGGCCCCGGTGTCGTCATTCCTTACCATAGCATGAGCCCGACCATGCCGGCCACCGAGAGCAAGGCGCGGGTATCCACACAGATGTTCTGGGACAGCGATTTCGGCAAGTCGATCGAGACCGCCGCCTATTCGCTTTATCGCAAGCCCAATCCCGAGCTTGAGGCGCGGGTCGATGCCATCATCGATCTTTACGAAAAGCTTCAGCGGCCGGACGGCTATCTCAATTCGTGGTATCAGCGTATCGTCCCCGGCCGGGAATGGACGAACCTGCGCGATACGCATGAACTGTATTGCGCGGGTCATCTGATGGAGGGGGCTGTTGCCTACTTCCAGGCGACAGGAAAGCGAAAGCTGCTCGACATCATGTGCCGCTATGCCGACCACATGATCGCTGTGTTCGGGCGCGGCGAGGGCCAGATCGCCGGCTATTGCGGCCACGAGGAAATCGAACTCGCGCTTGTCAAGCTTGCGCGCGTTACGGGAGAAAGGAAATATCTCGGCCTCTCGAAGTTCTTCATCGACGAGCGCGGCACCCAGCCGCATTACTTTGATATCGAGGCGCGCAAAGACGAACGTGATCCGAAGAACTTCATCTTCGGAACCTATGAATACAACCAATCCCATGTGCCGGTGCGCGAGCAGCGGAAAGTCGTTGGGCACGCGGTGCGGGCCATGTATCTCTATTCCGGTATGGCTGACATCGCCACCGAGTATAACGACGATACGCTGAGCACGGCACTCGACGCGCTTTGGGAGGACCTCACCGCCAAGCAGATGTACATCACGGGCGGGATCGGTCCGGCTGCGGCTAACGAAGGTTTCACCGACTACTACGATTTGCCGAATGACACGGCCTATGCGGAGACCTGCGCCTCTGTCGGGCTTGTTTTCTGGGCGAGCCGGATGCTTGGACGCGGCCCGAACCGGCGTTATGCGGATATCATGGAGCAGGCGCTCTACAACGGCGCCATGTCGGGCCTTTCCATTGACGGCAAAACGTTTTTCTACGAGAACCCGCTGGAAACGACGGGCGGGCATCACCGGTGGAAGTGGCATCACTGCCCCTGCTGCCCGCCGAATATCGCCCGCCTCCTGGCCTCGGTCGGTTCCTACATGTACGCGGTAGCCGATGATGAGGTCGCCGTGCATCTTTATGGCGAAAGCACCTTGCGCTGCACGCTCGCCAACAGTGCAGAACTGACGCTGAAGCAGGCCACCAACTATCCCTGGGAGGGCAGCATCGCGTTCAACGCAGCGCTTGCCGCGCCGGCGCATTTTGCGCTTTCGTTGCGCATTCCGGCATGGGCCGAGGGGGCGACACTCAGCATCAACGGGGACATGCTGGATCTGCGTGCCGTCACCGTCGACGGCTATGCCCGTATCGAACGCGAATGGGCCGACGGTGACAGGGTGGCTCTTTTCCTGCCGCTGTCGCTGCGGCCGCAATACGCCAATCCCAAGATCAGACAGGATGCCGGCCGCGTTGCGTTGATGCGCGGGCCGTTAGTCTATTGCGCCGAAGAAGTCGACAATGGCGGCGATCTGAACACCTTCTTCGTGCCGGCCAAACTATCGCAGGAGAAGACCGAGATGCTGGCGGACCTCGACGGCGCGGTCGCCGTCGATCTCGCCGTCGAGCGGGAAGACGCTTCCGGATGGGGCGATGCACTCTATCGCACGGCGCCGGCCGAGCGCAAACCTGCCTCGCTGCGCCTTGTACCCTATCATCTCTGGGACAACCGCGCGCCGGGCAGCATGCTCGTCTGGCTGCGGGCGATGAAATGAGGTGGCCCCAATGACGAACGATGCACGGGCCACGAGCCTGACGCTGACGGCGGTGCGCAAAAGCTACGGCAGTCTCGATGTCATTCACGGTGTCGATCTGACAATCGGCGAGGGCGAGTTTGTCGTCTTCGTCGGGCCTTCCGGATGCGGGAAATCCACGCTGCTTCGCATGATCGCCGGGCTGGAAGAGGTGACCGACGGCGAAATCGCCATCAAGGGGCGGGACGTCACGGATCTCGATCCTTCGGACCGCGGCATCGCCATGGTTTTCCAGTCCTATGCGCTTTATCCACACATGAGCGTGCGGGACAATCTCGCATTTGGCCTTAAGATGTCGCGGACCGATGCGGCGGAAATCCAGGCTCGAGTCGCGCAGGCTTCCGCAATTCTCAAGATCGAGCATCTTCTGGGCCGGCGGCCGGGTCAGCTTTCCGGCGGGCAGCGGCAGCGCGTGGCGATCGGCAGGGCCATCGTGCGCAAGCCTGACGTCTTTCTGTTCGACGAACCCCTGTCGAATCTGGACGCGGAGCTGCGCGTCTCGATGCGGATCGAAATTGCCCGGCTGCACCGAAACCTGAACAATACGATGATCTATGTGACGCATGACCAGACGGAAGCCATGACGCTTGCCGACCGGATCGTCATCCTGCGGGATGGCCGGATCGAGCAGGTTGGCACGCCGCGGCAGGTCTACGAGGACCCGGCCAATACGTTCGTAGCCGGATTCATCGGCTCGCCCCGCATGAACCTGCTGGAAGGGCAGTGTGCGCAAGGCGGCGTTCGCATAGGCGAGGCGCTTCTGCCGTTGCCATCACTTCATGTCGGTCTTGCAGAACAGGCCCCTGTGACCCTCGGCATCCGGCCCGAACACATGCTGATCTCGGAAGACGCCGAAAAGGGCATTCCAGCTGTGGTGGAGTTCACTGAGTATCTCGGCGGCACCTACTATATCTACTGCCGCTTGGCGGGAGGGCAGAGCATTACCATCGAAAGCCAAGGCGACCTGCAGCCCACCAACGGGGAGCGAATAAGGATCGCTTATCCCGCCGCGCGTAGCTTCGTCTTCGACGACAAGGGCCGCCGCGTGAGGTAACGGTAAAAACGCGACGATGAGCTGCTCGCCGGGGCAACAACAGCATTCGATTCGACCTCGATGTTGCACGGCGGCGCAGGTTCGCAAAGGCCCGCTCGAAAGCATAGCGCCCGTCGGAGTGTCTCGACAGTTTATTTTCGTCCGTAGGTGCCGGATCTGGCTTTTCAAATGCTCAAAGCAAGTCTGTAAGGTCAACGGGTCAAAAGACGGTGGAGGACGTTCTTCAAATGGCGGTGGAGCGCCTCGATGGCGCGATATACGTCCCGATCTTTCAGCGCCACGACGACGTCCACATGTTCCTCCGTTGACCGTATCGTGTTGACGGTGTTGACGGCGTCGCGGTTGAGGAGTCTGAGAAGATACATCTTCTGACTAAGACGTTGATAATAGGCGGTAATTTGCTCGTTGTCGAAAGCCGCCACGAAGCTGCCATGAAAGAGTTCCTGGAGTTCGCGAACCGGCGCAACCAAATCCGAGGACTGCCCGAACCCTCTGACAAGCTCGATGATATCGGCATGCGCCTGCGGCATATCGTTGATCCAGGCCGGAGAAAGGCCTTCGGCAAGCCGACGAAGACCTTCCGATTCCAGTAGTTCGCGGAACTGAAATTTGCCGCCAACGAATTTGACATTGGGATAGAATATCGTCGCCCCGAGACGTTTGCGACAAAAGCTCTGACGGCATTCAAGGGAGGCAGGCGACGGGAGGGTCAATAGCGACTTTCTAGGCGGGAAGAGCTTGGCTGATCGTGAAGGGTCGCACCAGTTCAAGTTACGTTGCCGCTTGCCGTCAAATAACGCCGTCTTTTCGCTTCCGTTCCGCTCCTATCCTGTACCTAGCCGCATTTCGCGTTCATCAGGCGACTTTGAGCCTCATCAGTAAGCTACTGAAAATATGACGTAAATTGGCGGATAAATTTCTGTGGATAGGGTAGACAAACCTCTTTTTGAGTGCGGCGCGTCTACCAATTCCGCCATTGGGGCAACGGTGGTAATGCCACGGCGTCTATCATGGTCAAGGCCATGCGTGCAACCCCAAAGCTGACTTATCCTTTTGAATTGCGCGTGTTTGCGCGCGCGTTTTTCCGTCTTTGCTGGGCCGCCGATCAAAAATGTTGCGGAGGGTGGCTGTGCCGGATCGCGACACCTGCAGTTGCGGCATTAGGGTAATATTAGGGACCTCTAATAAATTAGAATATACGCAATTACTAATTGAATTATGATGTTAGCGTGGAGTTTCCACGCGGGGCGGGAATGGCCAAACTCATAGGGAGGAAATTATGAGGGCTTTTTCTCGCAATTTATTACTGTCCGCCTGCCTGATCCTGCCGATCAACGCTCATGCGCTGGATATCGGGATCGGAGGCGAGAATGGGGTTAACGCCAGTGTTGGCGACAATGGCAGCGGCGGGCTCGGGGTCGATGCCTCCGTTGGCGGCAGCAGTGGCGTTAACGCCAGTGCGGATGTCGGTGGCAGGAGCGGCGGCGGGCTGGGTGCGGATGTCAACGCATCGGTCGGCGGCAGCAATGGGGTCAATGCGGATGTCAATGCATCCGTCGGCGGTTCCAGCGGCGTCAATGCG
The DNA here is from genome assembly GCF_053522465.1 of Agrobacterium sp. 22-214-1. Lineage (NCBI taxonomy): Bacteria > Pseudomonadati > Pseudomonadota > Alphaproteobacteria > Hyphomicrobiales > Rhizobiaceae > Agrobacterium > Agrobacterium sp. 22-214-1. The sequence goes on from NZ_JBNWCK010000002.1 coordinate 478,751, forward strand.
GGCGTGAACGCTTCCGTTGGCGGTTCGGATGGCATCAATGCCAATGTCGGGGCCAATGTGGGCGGCTCGAGCGGTGTCGGTCTCGGCGTCGGCGTCGGTATCGGCGGCTCCGGTTCGACCGGCACGCCCGGAAATCCCGGCGGCAGCACCACCAATCCGGGCGGCTCGGGCACGGTGTCTCCCGGCGCGATGCGCAATGCCCTGCAAGCCTATAACGATATGTCGCGGACCGAGCAGATCAAGCTCGCCCGCCGTTGTGTCGATATTCTGGGCGGCGGATACGATGCGGCGCTGACGCAATTGTGCAAGATGATCCGGACGGCCTCGCGCTGAAGCAGGCTTTGCCCGTGTCGGAAACTTCGAAGGGCGCCACCGGCGCCCTTCGGATCAATTGCCCTTGCGTCCGAAGGACAGGATCTTCTGCCGTAGGCTGCGGGCGAGGTTGCGGGTGTTGCGGTACATGTCCACCTGCGTGGAAACCTGCCGCACGTCCCGGTCGCTGTTCTGGGCAAGCCCGACGACCAGCGTACCCATTTCCTGACGCTCCTGCCAGAAGCGGCTCATGATCGGATGATCGGGCACGGCGCAGCTGTCGCTGCGCAGAATATTGGCATCGTCCAGATGCCAGTCGGTCAGTTTCTGCACCAGCAGCTTGCCGGGAGAAAATTGCGCATAGCTCTCGTCGAAAGCGGTCTTCCACGTATAGGCCTCGCCCGCCGTGATGAAGACGACCATGGAGGCGATGGCGCTGCCATTGAGATCGATGGTGTGGATACGCACCGCATCCGCTTCGGCCAGATTGGTGATCGCCTCGCGGGCGAAGGCGGCGCGATAACGGTCGTTGACCAGCGCGGTGCGCTTGCGGCCTTTCCAGCCGCTCGCCTCCAGTGCCAGAAACTCCTCCATGCGGTAACGCACGTCCGCTGGTTGCCGGGTAACGGTATAGGAGAGGGGCCCAAGTTTTTCGAGCTGACGCCACTGCCTGTTCATTTCGCGCAAATGGTGCGGCGCAAGGGCGTTTCGCAGATAGGCCTTGCCATCGAGAAGGCTTTCCAGCATCGGCCGGTAATAATTGCCCGTCGTCGTCACCGGCAGGTTGCGGCTGAGCGCGATGGCTTTGAACATGCGGGCAAACGGCCCTTCCAGCCGAACATCCGGCAGAACCAGAACATTCGGCAGACGCATGTTGCTGTCGGAAAGCGCATCGAAAAGATTGTCGAGGGTTTCGGCGGCGCCTTCGGTGTCGACCAGCGGCGTGCCGAGCGGCCCGAATGGATTGGCCCAGACGCGAATGATGGAGGGACCGATGGAAAAGCCCGGCTTTTCCACGGTAAAGGGCATCAGGAAGCGCATGCGGCTCCTGGCACCATTCTCATCGCGAATGAGGGCGAAGCGCACGGACTTGTCGTCGATGCGCGGCATGGCGGGCGCGAGAAGCCTTCCGGTGAAGAAGACATTCGCCTCCATGACGCGGTTGGACAGAAAGTCGAGTTCTTCCTGCATGTCATAACCGAGCTGACCCGGATAGATGCAGAATTCCCGGCCATCGCGGCCCACGCGTCGGCTGCTGTCGGCCACGGGGCGGTCACGCTCCGCAGACGCCATCAGTGCCGCGATGCGCGGGTCCTGAAAATCCGGATTCTTTGGATCGCTGGACATGCTTATCGTTACACCGCCTTCCCAGTGTTTTGACCCGCCCGGGGATCGTTGAAGGCAAAAAGGACGATCCCGAGTGTGCGGCGAATGGCAATATGCAATAGCACAGCTTCTATGCACATGGCTATTGCCACCGCTGCCGCGGCCCCTGCCAGACCATAGACCGGAATGAGCGCCATGTTGAGTGCAATGTTGCAACCGAAGATAATAATATAAAGGACGACGCACAATTTTTGTTTGCCGGCCATATTCAGCAATGTTTCTCCCGGGCCGATCAGCGCCTTGGCGAGGAAACCGGCGAAAAGGAAGAACATCAGCTCATAACCCTGAACGAAGCCGGGACCGAACAGCGACAGCAGGAACGGGCCGGCCAGAAGGACCACGCTGCCGACGCCGAGCGATGGCCAGAAGGCCCAGCGCGCGGCCTGGCTGGCGAAACCGGCGAGCCCCTGCCGGTCATTGGCCGACATGAGGGCGGCCAGGCGCGGGGCGGCGGCCGCCTGCACCGAGAAAAACACGAATTGCATCAGCACGATGGTCTTTGCCGCGGCAAAATAGATGCCGACCTGATCCGGCGGCAGATAAAGCCCGACGATCACCACATCGGAATTGGTCATCAAAAAACCGATGCCGTCGATCAGGAACATCGGGAAGGCGAACCTTATCCAGTGGCGGAAATGCACCCTGCGGGCCGTGCTGCGGAAATGCCGGTTGAGCCGGCGGTTCATGAAGGCGAAATGGAAGAGCGTGGTGACATAGGTGGCAAGAAGGGCCGTGAGCATGGCCGTCGTTGCGGTTTTTTCCGCGCCGAGACCGATTGCCACCAGCATGAACAGCAGGATCAGCACCGGGCGAACGATATAGGTGGGGCTGAGTGCGGAGACCGCCCAGCCATTGGCGCGCGCGGTGCCGTTCAGCACATCGCCCAACGCCACCATCGGCAGGGTGAAAAGCGCGAGCGAAACGGGAATGAGATAATAGGAGGCGATGCGTTCGCCGAAGAAATACAGGAAAACGAAACCGAAAATCGCAAGCGCGCTGGCGGAAAGCATGGCGAAAACCCGCGCCGTCGAGGTCAGCCCCATGATCTTGTCATGGGCATCCTCCAGACGATAGCCGGGTAAAAAGCGGATGACGGTGGTGTGAAAACCGAGACAGGAAAGATTGCCGAACAGGATCACCAGAACCCAGACGAAGGCGAACAGGCCATATTCGAATTCGCCCATCAGGCGGGCAAGGATGATCTGGGAAATGAAGGCAATACCGGCGCTGACGATACGCACCGCAAACGCAACCAGCGCCATGCGCTGCGCGCGGGAGACCTCATCTCCGCCGGAAAGAACAACGGCGACTTTCGCTACCAGCGGCGAAAGCTTCGCGCGCAGGCCTGCGGGTAAGGCTTTTTCCGCCGTGTTGAGGATAGCCATGATCCACACGCCATCATTTCCAGTTGAATAGGCAGGCCGATCATACGCGCTTCATCCTTAACGAAGGGTTTGGGACGCGCCGGCCTGTGTGCCAATATCGTCCGCCACGCGTGGCTTGCGAATGCCGTTGAACAGGAAAAGGGCGAGCGGGCTGAGGCGTATCGCCTGATGCAGCATATAGGCCGTCGCCGTGGTGGCCGCGACGATGATGGTGAATTCCACGACCGGCGGCAGCGCAATGAGGATGAACAGCGTTCCGAAGGCGTAGATCAGCGGATGGTGAAACAGGTAGATGGTGAAAGACGCATCCGTCATGCGTCTGGCTAGCCGGTTCGGCCTGTCGAAATAGCGGCAGGCGAGGTCTATCAACAGACGGCTTGCCGTCACCGCCGCAATTGCCGACACCAGCACCAGCAGGGCCGAATTCGAAAAGGGATATTGCAGGCGCAGGGTCACCGCCGTCGCGATGGCGCCCGCCGCGATGACGCCGGTGAGAAGGCCCGTCTGACGAAAGCGGTGAAAGAGGGCGCGGTCACGATGCAGCAGCGCGCCGATGAGGAAGAATGGCAGGTAACGCGCATAGGGATCGGAAGCGCGTTCATAGAGAAGAAAGAGGCCGCTTCCGCTCTTTGCCGCAAGCAGGCCGGATCCGTAGATCATCAATTCCCACACAACAGGTATGAGGCAGAGCATTGCGAAAAACAGGGTGGTATGCCGCTGCCGCAGGCTGCTGAACCAATCTTTCACATAGGCCAGTGGCGGGCGTTCCGCGAGAAACAGCAGGCCGGCAAGCAGGATCGAATAGAAGATAAGGGCCGGCAGGAACCATAGATGCATGATCCACTGTTCGCTCGGGCGCAGCAGGCCGGGCAGGCTCTCAAGCAGTCGGTCGACCGGGATATCGCCTTTGGCGACGCCGGCCAGTTGCAGCAGGAAAAGCTGCAAAGGCCCGAGCAGAAGAATGGCGACGATGAAGGGCACGCCGAGGCGCAGGAAACGTTGCCTCAGCCAGCGCATCTTGCCCTTCTTGCCGATGACCATGGTGGAAAAATAGCCCGCCACCAGAAAGAATGCCGGCATGCGGAAGGTGACGAGTGCGGCACCCAGCGCGCTCAGAAGCGGGCTGGTGCCGAAATCCTTGATGTCCCATGGCAGGGCATGGCTGTAGAGGAGGGAGGCGTGATAGGGAATGCCAAGCAGCATGAGGAGCGCCCTTAGCGGGTCCCAGTAATGCTCGTAGTCAGATTTGCCCGGTTGCATTTTTCCCTCGCGCCGTAGGCGCGATCCCGTATGATCAGCAATGACCAGCACGACTATTGGTGGAAAACGCTAATAAACCCTTCACGCCCCGGAGGGTGTGGGCGGAGCCTTTTTCCTTGGCATGAGATCGAGGACCAGCGCACAGCCCAGAATGATGATGCCGGCGCCGAAAAGCTGGGGAAGCGAAAGCGGCTCATCCAGCACCAGCGCGCCGACGAGGACCGCAACGACGGTCACGGCGAATTCCACGCTGATCGCCCTGGTTGCGCCGATTGAGGAGACAAGCTTGAAATAGGTGATGTAGGTGAGGCCGCTCATGACCACCGCCTGTACGAGAAGATAACCGTAGTCGATGAGGCGTGGTGTTCCGGGCAGGGGCACGGCCAGAAGAAGCGGCAATGTCATCAGCCCGCCCGTGAGAAAGGAGCCGATGGTAATTTCCCACGAACCCACGCCCTTGAGATAGCGGCTGGCATAGTTGCTGCCATAGGCGGCGCAGATGCAGGCGGCGAGAGCGGCGGCACAGCCGATGATGAAGCCGGTCGTGACGGGCACAGCGGGGAAGCCGACAAGCAGCAAGATGCCGCTAAAGCCGATGACGAGGCCGGCAAAGCCTTGTTTCGTGAGGCGTTCAAGCCCCCAGACCTGCGATATGAGCATGGAAAAGAGCGGGATGGTGGCCACCAGAATGGCCGCCATGGCGGTGCCGACCAGCGGCGTCGCATAGGAGAGGCCGATCAACTGTCCCGCGACCGTTGTTGCGCCGACGACGGCGAAGGCGCGCCAGCTCGCGGAAAATGCAAGCTTTCGGCGCGCCGCAATCGCGATCAGAAACAGGGTGATGGCGGTGACCAGCGAACGGAGCGTGACCGCACCGATCCAGCCGAAGGCCTCGACGACATGCAAAAGCAGCAGGAAGGACATTCCCCACGCGAGTGCGAGAAAAACATAAGCGGCAAAGTCGCGAGGGGCCATGAAAGCTTTTTCCGGAAGACGATCCGGCTCCCATATTGGAAATTGCCGATATCCGTCAACAGCGATCGAGGGGTGTAACGAAAATCGCCCGCAACCGAAGGTGCGGGCGATGTCGTTTGTCTGTCAGGAACTGCCTCAGGCCTGTTCGTAAACGCCGTGGCAGTGCTTGTATTTCTTGCCGGAGCCGCAGGGGCACATTTCGTTGCGACCGATGCGACCCCAGGTGGCGGGGTTTTCCGGATCGCGATCCTCGGCCGGCACGAAGGCGGCGGGCGCGGCCTGCTGGCCCAGCGCCATTTCGTCTTCGCCCGTATTGGGGTCGAGATGATGCGCCGTCATTTCCGGCAGTTCCGGCTGCTGCGGTTCCTGCTGCACCAGTTCCACGCGCATCAGCTGGGCGGTAACGGCCTCGCGCAGATTGGCGAGCAGCGCCTGGAACAGTTCGAAGGCTTCCGCCTTGTATTCCTGCAGCGGGTCGCGCTGGGCATAACCGCGGAAACCGACGACCGAGCGGAGATGGTCGAGGTTGACGATATGTTCGCGCCACAGATGGTCGATCGTCTGGAGAATGACCGAGCGTTCCACATAGGTCATGATCTCGGGGCCGAAACGTTCCGCGCGCTCGGCGGCGTATTTATCGGCGGCCTCGGTGACACGCTGGAGAATATCGTCCTCGGCGATGCCTTCTTCCTTGGCCCATTCCTCCACCGGCAGGTCGAGGTTGAGGAACTGGGCGATGCCGGCCTTCAGGCCTGCAATATCCCACTGTTCGGCATAGGCATTTTCCGGAATATGCTTGGTGACGAGCGTTTCGATCACTTCATGGCGCATATCGGCTGCGGTTTCGCCGATATTGTCGGCTTCCATCAGCTCGAGACGCTGCTCGAAGATCACCTTGCGCTGGTCGTTCAGCACGTCGTCATATTTCAGCAGGTTCTTGCGGGTCTCGAAGTTGCGGGCTTCGACCTTCTTCTGGGCGCGTTCCAGCGCCTTGTTGATCCACGGATGGACGATTGCCTCGCCTTCCTTCAGGCCGAGCTTCTGCAGCATCGAGTCCATGCGCTCGGAACCGAAGATGCGCATCAGGTCATCCTGAAGCGACAGGTAGAATTTCGAACGGCCCGGGTCGCCCTGACGACCGGAACGGCCGCGCAGCTGGTTGTCGATGCGTCGGCTTTCGTGGCGTTCGGTGGCGATGACGTAAAGACCGCCGGCGGCGAGCGCCTTTTCCTTCAGAACCTTGATCTCGGCGCGGATCGCCTGTTCCTTGGCGTCGTGTTCCGGACCCGGCTCCATGCCTTCGAGCTCGCGCTCAAGCCGCATGTCGACGTTGCCGCCGAGCTGGATGTCGGTACCGCGGCCAGCCATGTTGGTGGCGATGGTAACCGCACCCGGAACGCCGGCCTGCGAAACGATATAGGCTTCCTGCTCGTGGTAACGGGCGTTCAGGACCTGGAAATCGGAGAAGCCGGACTGACGCAGGAGATGCGCCAGAAGCTCGGATTTTTCGATGGAGGTCGTACCCACCAGAACCGGCTGGCCGCGTTCATGCGCCGCCTTGATCTCGGTGATGATCGCCTGGAACTTCTCCTCGCCGGTGCGGTAAACTTCGTCGTCCTCGTCGATACGCTGGATCGGCAGGTTGGTCGGCACTTCGATGACGTCGAGGCCGTAGATGTTGCCGAATTCTTCCGCTTCCGTCGCCGCCGTACCGGTCATGCCGGCCAGCTTTTCGTACATGCGGAAATAATTCTGGAAGGTAACGGAGGAAAGCGTCTGGTTTTCCGGCTGGATCTGCACCTTTTCCTTGGCTTCGAGAGCCTGATGCTGACCTTCGGAATAACGGCGGCCCGGCATCATGCGGCCGGTGAATTCGTCGATGATGACGATTTCGTCGTTACGGACGATATAGTCCTTGTCGCGGGTGAAGAGCTTGTGGGCCTTCAGCGCATTGTTGATGTGGTGAACGATGGCGACGTTTTCGACGTCGTAAAGCGATTCGCCCTTCAGGAGACCCGCCTGCCGCAGCAGGTTCTCGAGCTTTTCGGTGCCGTCTTCGGAGAAGTTGGCTGAGCGCTGCTTTTCATCGATTTCGTAATCTTCCGGCGTCAGCAGCGGAATGAAGGCGTCGATGGTGTTGTAAAGGTCGGAACGGTCGTCCAGTGGGCCGGAAATAATGAGCGGCGTGCGCGCCTCGTCGACCAGGATCGAGTCGACTTCGTCGACGATCGCGTAGTTGTGGCCGCGCTGAACCATCTGGGCGCGGTCATATTTCATGTTGTCGCGCAGATAATCGAAGCCGAGTTCGTTATTCGTGGCGTAGGTGATGTCGCAGGCATAGGCCTCGCGGCGCTGGTCGTCGTCCAGCCCGTGGACGATCACGCCGGTCGTCAGGCCGAGGAAGCCATAGAGCCTGCTCATCGTGGCCGCGTCGCGCTTGGCAAGATAGTCGTTGACGGTGACGACATGCACGCCCTTGCCGGCAAGGGCGTTGAGGTAGACCGCAAGGGTCGCCACCAGCGTCTTGCCTTCACCGGTCTTCATTTCCGCGATGGCGCCGCCATGCAGAATCATGCCGCCGGTCAGCTGCACGTCGAAGGGCCGCATATGCAGAACGCGGCGCGACGCTTCGCGGGCGACGGCGAAAGCCGGGATCAGCAGGTCGTCCAGCGTCTTGCCATCGGCAAGCTGCTGGCGGAACTCAGCGGTCTTGGCCGCCAGCGCTTCGTTGGAGAGCGCCTTGGTGGCTTCTTCCAGCGCATTGATGGCTGCGATCTTGCTTTTATAGGAGCGGACGCGGCGGTCATTTGCCGAACCGAACAACTTGCGGGCTATTCCGCCGAGACTGACCATCTTACTGGCCCTTTCTGAAATTCCGTTTTGCCGGGCGCTTTTCTCCGTCACGCCGATTTCAGCATAAATGACGGACTTCGCCCTTCAACGTATCTGGACGCGAGGTTGCGTGACAGATAAGAGGGGGGGCAAATGATGTCAACGGTTCCGCCCGTTACAGAATGGCCACAATCCGGTGTTTGGAAGTTTTTTCAGAGCCGGAAACCATGTCTGGAGCCGGCATTGTCCCCGAAAGGTTCAAAATGTTGCGCTATAATAAAATTGCGGCTGCGGTGATTGTGGCCACGCTCGGCCTCCAGCTTCCGGCTTTCGCACAGGAAGACAAGGTTGTCGCCAAGGTCGGCGATCTGGAAATCCACCAGTCCGAACTCGATCTCGCCATGAGCAACCTCGACCCGCAGCTCGCGCAGCTTCCCGATGAGCAGAAGAAGGTTGCAGCCCTTTCCGGCGCGATCGACGTCAAGCTTCTGGTGAAGAACGCCAGCGCCGAAGGTCTGGAAAAGACTGAAGATTTCAAGAAGCGCATGGAATTCATCCAGGACCGTGAGCTGCACAACGCCTATTTCCGCAAGCACGTGGTCGATGCCGTTACCGCTGACGAAGTAAAGGCCCGCTACGACAAGGAAGTCGCGGCCCTGCCGCAGGAAGAGGAAATCAAGGCCGCGCACATTCTCGTCGCCAGCGAGGACGAAGCCAAGGACATCATCAAGCAGCTTGATTCGGGTAAGGATTTCGCCGCGCTCGCCAAGGAAAAGTCGACCGATTCCAACAAGGATGACGGCGGCGATCTCGGCTGGTTCGGCAAGGGCCGCATGGTGCCGGAATTCGAAGAAGCCGCTTTCGGTCTCGAAAAGGGCGCCTACACCAAGGCTCCGGTGAAGACCCAGTTCGGCTTCCACGTCATCAAGCTGGAAGACAAGCGCATCGCGCCGCCGCCGGCTTTCGAGCAGGTCGAGCCGCAGGTTCGTCAGCTTGTCATGCGTGACAAGTACGTTGCCCTCATCGAGAAGGCAAAGGCCGACCAGAAGATCGAAATCATGGATGAGACGCTGAAGAAGGGCTACGACGAAGCCACGAAGGAACAGCAGGCTCAGCCGCAGCAGTAAAAACAAATGTTACGGGGCGGCTATGGGCCGCCCCGTTTCATCTCAGGCATTCCAGACCCCTTTTCCAGAATTTCAGGCGCTTCCCATGTCCGTTGCCGTTTCCCCGCTCGCTCCGAAATCCTATCCCGACATGCCTGCGCTGCGCGGCGTTCGCATGGCGACGGCTGCCGCCGGCATCAAGTACAAGAACCGCACCGACGTTCTGCTCATGGTGTTCGACAAGCCGGCAAGCGTCGCCGGCGTCTTCACCAAATCGAAATGCCCTTCCGCCCCGGTCGATTTCTGCCGCGCCAATCTCGGCGGCGGCGTGGCGCGCGCCGTGGTGGTCAATTCCGGCAATGCCAATGCCTTTACCGGCGTCAAGGGCAAGGCCGCGACCGAATTGACGGCGAAATCCGCCGCTGCCGCCGTTGGCTGTTCTGAAGGCGAGGTGTTCCTGGCATCGACGGGCGTGATCGGCGAGCCGCTGGATGCCTCGAAATTTGCCGGCGTTCTCGGCGACATGAATGTCAGGGCGGAAGCCGATTTCTGGCAGGAAGCCGCCAAGGCGATCATGACGACCGACACCTATCCCAAGGTTTCGACCCGCACCGCCGAGATCGGCGGCGTGATCGTGACGATCAACGGCATTTCCAAGGGTGCTGGCATGATTGCGCCCGACATGGCGACGATGCTCTCTTTCGTGGTGACGGATGCGGATATCGAGCCCGCCGCCCTGCAGTCGCTGTTGTCTGCCGGTGTTGGCCCGACATTCAATTCCGTGACGGTCGATAGCGACACTTCCACCTCCGATACGTTGATGCTGTTTGCGACAGGTGCTGCCGCTGAAGACGGTCAGGTGAAGGTAACGAGCGCCGATGACGAGCGCCTTGCCGGCTTCCGCACCGCGCTGAACGATCTCCTGAAGGACCTTGCCCTGCAGGTGGTTCGTGACGGCGAAGGCGCGCGCAAGATGGTGGAAGTCACCGTAACGGGCGCGGAAAACGATGCCGCCGCCAAGAAGATTGCCCTCTCCATCGCCAATTCGCCGCTGGTGAAGACTGCGGTTGCCGGCGAAGACGCCAATTGGGGTCGCGTCGTCATGGCTGTCGGCAAGTCCGGCGAAATGGCCGACCGTGACCGCCTCGCCATCTGGTTCGGCGGCGTGCGCGTAGCCGTCAACGGCGAGCGTGACCCGGATTATTCGGAGGCGGAAACCAGCGCGATAATGCGTCTCGAAGACATTCCGGTGAAGGTGGATATCGGTCTCGGTCAGGGCACTGCCACCGTCTGGACCTGTGATCTGACCAAGGAATATGTTGCGATCAACGGCGACTATCGGAGCTGACCGTTGGAGCCGAAGAGAATGCAGGACAATAAAGCCGTCAATCTGCCGCTGGTTCGCCGTCTGGAAGCCGTCAGCTTCCGGGCATGGCCTGCCTCGTCGGTGATTTATGACGGCAGCTGGCAAATCCGCCTGACGGGTTCGCACCCCTCCAAACGCATCAACTGCGTGGTGCCGCTGGACCCGTCCGATTACGGAAACAGCGCGGTGCGGCTGGAAAAAGCGCGCAAGCGTTTCGAAGATTTCGGCAGACCGCTGGTGGTGCGCGAAACGACGCTGATGCCGCCGCAGCTCAGGGATTTTCTGGCGAATGACGGCTGGTCCGTGTTCGAAGAGGTGACAGTCATGACGGCCGATCTCTCCGGCATGGAACTGCCCGAAACGCTGGTCAGCCTGCCGAGCCACGATATCGGCCGTTTTGTCGAGGCGAGCATCAAGGTCAGCGATAGCGACCCGGCGCTCCGTCCGGCGATTGCGGAAATCGTCAGCTCCATCAAGCCGGCGCTCGGCCTCTTCATCAATGAGGAAGTGGAAGGCAATCCGCTCGCGACCGTGATCTGTGTGCAGGATAACGACCTTGCCGGCATCATCTCCCTCGATGTCGAAAAGTCGCAGCGTAAAAAGGGCCTCGGCACGCAGGTTTTGTCGTCGGCACTGCGCTGGGCGAGAATCAGCGGCGCAAAAACCGCCTGGCTGCAGGTGGTTTCCACCAATGCGCCGGCGATCGCCCTTTATGAGAAATTCGGCTTCTCCGAGGCTTATCGTTATCGCTACTGGCGCAAGGGAGCCGGCGAATGAGCGAGGCTGGCAAAAAAATCCTGCTGGTCGCCGCCTGCGCCCTTCTCGATCAGGATGGCCGCATTCTTCTGGCGCAGCGTCCCGAAGGCAAGTCACTTGCGGGCCTGTGGGAATTTCCGGGCGGCAAGGTGGAGCATGGCGAGACGCCGGAGGAAACCCTTGTCCGTGAACTGGACGAGGAGCTGGGCATCAAAACCAAGGTCGCCTGCCTCGCACCGCTGACATTTGCCAGCCACACCTATGAGACCTTTCACCTCCTGATGCCGCTTTACGTGTGCCGCCGTTATGAGGGCATTGCGCATGGACGGGAAGGGCAGGCGATTAAATGGGTGAAGCCGCAGGCCCTGCGCGATTACCCCATGCCGCCGGCCGATGAGCCGCTCATCCCCTTCCTGCAGGACCTGCTATAAAATCGGGAAGCCCCCGAGGTCCTCGCGTATATCCCGTCACAGCTTCGTGAAAATGCCCCGTTTGCAGCGCTTTGCCGTGCCAAAACGGGGCTGTGTTAAGAGATCGTTCAGCACCCTCTGGCAGATTGTTAAGCTAAAGAAGCGGTAAACTGCGCGAGACGAGGTTGGTCATGAACGAGGATTTCTGGAAGACGGTGGAAGGTCGTCACTTGTATTCCGACAAATCCCGTCGCACCGGCGTGCTCAATGTGGCGCTGCTTTTCGGCACGGCGGTTATCGCGCTCTCACTCATCGTCACTCCCATGCTTGCTGGGAAATCCTCCACGCGGGTGGCGCAGTTTCCCGACAATTACGACATGATCAGCACGGGCTCCATCAAGAAGACCGATGTGGGCAAGACCTATTCCATCCGTCGCAGCATCACCCAGCCGATGCCGGAAATGCCCTGCGTGGTCACGGGTTATAGCAACGAGAGCGGTTGCTGATCGTTTACCATCAAAGGTAACGGATTCCTCACATCGCCGACCTAGGATAGAGTTGATTTCAACAGGGCAGAAGCCGGTTGTCGCAACGCACCGGATGGCGGATGGGGAATATCCTGTGCTGCATTTTTTCATCAATTTTTGCAAAAGCGAAGACGGTGCGACAGCGATTGAATACGGCTTGATCGCCGGGCTGATTTCCGCCGCCCTCATCGCTGGCGCAGGCAGCATCAGCAGCAATATCAATGCCGTGTTTCAGTTCATCGTAGACACTTTGGCAAGTTGAAGCCTTTCGGCTGATCGCTCAGGACAGCTTCACCTCGGTTGTCTTTAAGGCATCGGCAAGCCGCACCTTGGCGGAGCCGGGTTTCAGCGGTTTCTGCTGGCTTTCGTGAGGCGCCCAGCCTGATACATAGATGATGGAAAATGTCGCCCTTATCCGCCCGTCAGGATCGGAATATCGCTCGGCGTAAAGCTCCGCCGCGCGCAGGAAAAAGGCGCGGTTGAGTGGCTTTCTGCTGCGGCTTGCCAGCGGATTGGCCATGCCCATGGCGCGCAGGTCGCGCATCAGCGGGAAGATCGAATCGTAACGCACGGTGTAGCTTTCCGCATCGGTCACGGGAAGCGCAAAGCCGGCGCGCTGCAAAAGCGCACCGACATCGCGCACATCGGCGAAGGGAATGACGCGCGGGCTGGCGCCTCCGGTCAGCTCCGCCTCGGCGGTCAGCAGCACGTCGCGCAGTTCATGCAGGGTGCCGCTGCCCGGAATGGCGCCGAGAAACAGGCCGTCCGGTTTCAAAGCCCGCCGGATCTGGATCAGCGCGCCGGGCGTATCGTTGGTCAGATGCAGGGCAAGCGGTGAAACGATGAGATTGGCGGAGGCCTCTTCGAGCGGCAGATGCTCCATGGAAGCGGCGTCGGGAATATTCGCATCCGTCGCAAAACAGCTCTCGGTTTCGATACGGCGAATGGTATCCACCTTGCCGGTTTCCGCCAGCCGCCGGGCGGTGACGCCGGTGCCGCCGTGAAGTTCGATTGCGGTCTCGAACTGGCGCTCGACGATGGCAAGCCTGTCGGCCAGCTCTTCGGCCGCCATATCAAGAAGAAACAGGGCCTTGTCGTCGCGCCGGTTCCACGCCCGGCGACGGTTTTGTTCGATCAGGGCCTGGTCAAAGAGAATATCCATTGTCTTGCCTGCTCGGCCTCAAACGCCTTCGGGATCGGCGGGCCGTATCGTTGGTCTCATGCCGCTTGGGGCATCGTTTTCCCGGTGTCGGGAGGGAACTATCGCTCTCGCAAAGGCACCCGTTCGGCGGTAAAGTCAACCTCATGGGTGCTGGTGAAAGTCTGTTTTCAGGTTTGCTGTCGAAGTCTGCGGCCGTGCCGGCGGCGGCGGGAGACATGTGGCGTGCGGTCTTCCGTATGGTCTACCCGCCAACCTGCGCGGGCTGCACCCGCATGACCGGCGGCGAGGGCGCCTTATGTGCGGATTGCTGGCGCGATGTGGCCTTTATCGATCGCCCTTTTTGCGAGGTTCTGGGCATTCCCTTCGCGCGGGATCACGGAGACGGTTTCGTGAGCGCGCAGGCGATAGCCGAACCGCCGCCTTTTGACCGGCTGCGCGCCGTCGCAAGCCATGAGGGAACCGCCCGCAAGCTGGTGCACCGGCTGAAATATCAGGACCGGACCGATCTCGCCCGCCTGATGGCGCTGTGGATGCTGAGGGCAAGTGACGGAACGGTGGATGCCTGCGATTGCATCGTGCCCGTTCCATTGCATCGCAACCGTTTCCTGCGCCGCCGCTTCAATCAATCCGCCGAGCTGGCGCGGCATCTGGCCTGGGCCTCCGGCAAGCCCTTGCTTGCCGGCACGCTGCTGCGCGTGAAGCCGACAGAGCGGCAGGTGGGGCTTTCCGCGCTCGCCAGGCGGGACAATGTGCGTGGTGCTTTCGCGCTCGCACCCGGCCGGGAAACAGATGTCCATGGCAGGCGCGTGGTACTGGTGGACGACGTCTATACCACTGGCGCGACGGTGGGTGCGGCAAGCCGCGCCCTGGGCAGGGCCGGTGCCGCGGATGTGACGGTTTTGACCTTTGCAATGGCCATTTCCGGGCCTATATGAAACCTGAATGACATGACTTTATCGTGCGTTTTACCGCACGTTTACGAGGGCTTTGAAAACATGGCACCGGTGACGATCTATACGCGGGATTTTTGTGGTTATTGCGCGCGCGCCAAGGCGCTGCTGGACAGCAAGGGCGTGGATTATGCCGAATATAACGCCACGACGACGCCGGAATACCGGCAGGAAATGATCGAGAAATCCGGCGGAACGACGTTCCCGCAAATCTTCATCAACGGCCAGCATGTGGGCGGCTGCGACGATCTGCACGCGCTGGAGCGCGCCGGTAAACTGGACGCGCTGCTGGCCGCCTGATCGGCCGCGATCTTGCGGGTATGGAGGATGTGATGGGTTTCAAGGCTGCCGCCATTCAGATGCGCTCCGGCGTCGATCCGGCAAGAAACGCCGCCGATATGGACCGGCTGGTGCGTGCGGCTGCGGCCGAGGGCGCCGTTTATGTGCAGACCCCGGAAATGACGGGCGCGATCCAGAAGGACAGGCAGGCGCTGCGCGCGCAACTGCGTGATGACGATGGCGACATCATCGTTGCGACGGCCGCCCGTCTTGCCCGCGAACTCGGAATTCATGTCCATGTCGGTTCCACGGCCATTGCCCGCCCGGATGGCAAGATCGCCAATCGCGGTTTTCTCTTCGCGCCGGATGGTTCGCGCATCTGCAGCTATGACAAGATCCATATGTTCGATGTCGATCTCGACAATGGCGAAAGCTGGCGTGAAAGCGCTGCCTATCAACCCGGCGAAGTGGCGCGTATCGCCGAACTTCCGCTGGGGAAATTCGGCTTCGCAATCTGCTATGACGTCCGTTTCCCGCAGCTTTTCCGCGCGGAAGCGCTGGCAGGTGCGGAGGTTCTGACCGTTCCGGCGGCTTTCACCCGACAGACGGGGGAGGCCCATTGGGAAATCCTGCTGCGTGCCCGCGCCATCGAAAACGGCGCTTTCGTCATCGCCGCCGCGCAGGCCGGCGTGCATGAGGACGGGCGGGAGACCTTTGGCCATTCCATCATCATCGACCCGTGGGGTAAGATTCTGGCCATTGCCGGCGGCGCCGGAGAGGAAATCATCTTCGCCGACATCGACCCGTCACTCGTTGCCGCTGCGCGTGGCAAGATTCCCAATCTCCGCAATGCCCGCGAGTTCGGTCTGGACACGGTTATTCCCCTGAAACCTGCCGGAGGTGAAGCGGCGTGATCCGTTATGCGCTGGCCTGTGAAAAGGGCCATGAGTTCGAAGGCTGGTTTGCAGGCAGCGACGATTTCGACGATCAGTTGCAGCGCGGTTTCCTGTCCTGTCCGGTCTGCAATTCCGTGCAGGTCTCGAAGCTGTTGATGGCGCCTTCGGTTTCCACCGCCCGCAAGAAAGACGAACGCCAGACGCTGGCCATGGATACCGCCCGAAAAGAGGCGCTTGCGAAAATCCGCGAGGCCGTTGCCAATATCCGCGCCAATGCGGAAGATGTCGGCGATAAATTTCCCGAAGAAGCCCGCAAGATCCACTATGGCGAAGCGGATGAGCGCGGCATCATCGGCAATGCCTCGGCGCAGGACGCCAAGGCCCTGCTGGACGAGGGTATCGAGATCGCGCCGCTGCCCGTTTTGCCCGACGACGTCAACTGAACTTCTTTAGAACGACATCGCGCAAATAGCGTCCGGGTTTACCCCTGCGCCGGCCGCTTCGCCAGCATCATGTAGTTGACATCCATATCCGGCGAAAGATTCCAGCGATCCTGCAGCACGTTGTAGAAGACGCCGGTGCGGTGGATGATATCCATGCCGCTCGCCACCAGCGGCCGCTCGAGCTCTTCCGGGCGAACGAGCTTTTCATATTGGTGCGTGCCGCGCGGCAGCCAGCGCAGCACATTTTCGGCGGCGAAGATCGCCAGTGCCCGGGCTTTGAGCGTGCGGTTGATGGTGGCGGCGAACATCAGGCCGCCGGGGCGCACCATTTTCGCGCAGGTGGTGACGAAGAGATCGACATTGGCCACATGCTCGACCACCTCCATGTTGAGGATGACGTCGAAGGTTTCGCCGGCTTCCTGCAACTGCTCGGCAGTCACGGCGCGGTAATCGACGCTGACCCCGCTTTCGCGGGCATGGGTGGAGGCGATGCCGATATTCTTTTCCGAGGGATCGGCGCCTACCACATCCGCGCCCATGCGTGCAACGGGTTCGGAGAGAAGGCCGCCGCCGCAGCCGATATCTAGTATGCGCAGCCCTTCCAGCGGGCGGTGCGCCTTCGGGTCGCGGCCGAAATTCTCGCAGATGCGGTTGCGGATATATTCGAGCCGCACGGGATTGAACTTGTGCAGCGGGCGGAACTTGCCGGTCGGGCTCCACCACTCCGCAGCCATCGCGGAGAAGCGATCCACTTCGCTCTGGTCGACGGTCGTCTGTGCGGTTTCGCTCATGGTTCTGCTCCATATTGCTGTTGCATTGAAGTCGGATGATTGCCCCCCGAAGTCAAGACCGGCGGTCCATTCCTGCGGCGATTTATCGGGCGCTGATTGCCGCAGGTGGAACTGATTGGATGCCTCATTTGTTTCATGCTGCGTTCATGCAGAACCGCGTATTTTCCGGTCGTGGCAGTATGCGGAACGCATACTGGTCCATCGAACATGGTGGATGCCGACAAGGGCAAAGCGGGCCTTTGCTTGAGGAGAAAGAAGTGAAGAAAAAACTGTTTGGCGCAATTGCGCTGGTGGCCATGCTCGCCGCGCCGGCACTTGCCGAAGCTGCGACGCGGGGTTTCGCCACCGCGAATGTGAATATGCGCTCCGGCCCGAGCACGGCCTATCCGGCCGTCGTGGTTATCCCGAATGGCGCGCCGCTTACCGTGCACGGCTGCCTTTCCGATACGCCGTGGTGCGATGTTTCCTTCGTGGGCGGTCGCGGCTGGGTGGCCGGGCGTTATATCGCCACGACCTACCGGCAGAACCGGGTTTATGTCGAACCGCGTTATTACCGCGATCTCGGCGTGCCGGTGATCACCTTCGAAGTCGGCCGTTATTGGGACCGCTATTATCGTGACCGCGACTTCTACCGCGAGCGCGACCGCTGGCGTCGTCCGCCGCCTTCCGGCGGGTACTGGAACGCCCCGCCTCCGAGCGCCGGATGGGATCGTCCGCGTCCGCGTGACGAGTGGCGTGACGGACGCCGGGACGACTGGCGCGATGGTCGCCGCGACGAGTGGCGTGATCCCCGCCAGGGCGGCGGTCCGAATGACGGACGCTGGGAACGTCGTTACGGCGACTGGAACCAGGGTGACAGAAATCAGGACAGGCCGCGTCGCGACGACGACCGCCGCCGCTTCGAAGATGAAAGCCGCGACCGCAATCGCGATGGCCAGCAGAACCAGGATGAAGGCCAGCGTCGCCCAGAGCGTCGCCAGTGGGATGACCCACGCCGTGCGCCTGCTTCGGAAAATTTCCGCGATGGCTGCCGGATCGGCGATCCGGGTTGTGACCCGCGCTAAACAGACAAAGCCCGGCATGATTGTCGGGCTTTTTCATTTATGGCTTCAGCTTGGCTTTACGAGCCGTTATTTCGCGGCGGCAGCCTTGCGGGCACGGGCCTTGGGTTTTGCCGGGGCTTCCGCATCCGGTGCGGCTTCTGCAGCAGCGGCCTTGGGAGCGGCCTTCTTGCGCGTTGCGGGTTTCGTCGCTTCCGATGTCTTCAGCAGCGAAAATTCATGCTTGGCCTGTTCCCAATGGTGCGCGTCGCGCCCATGGGGGTGACCTTCCTTTTCCCAGAGTGTATATGCCCGTTTACTGATCCATTCGTGTTCCGAAACCTGCATGCTCGTCTCCCGTTGCTGTTTACAGCGCCTATGAGAAGGCGACATTCCGCTTTGGTCCGGCACACGCTCGACAGGAATCAATGCCGGCATTTCCAGAACCCATTACATGCCATGATTTTCCGGGCGTCAAGCAAACATGCTGCATTGCGAAAACGGATTTCTGGCATTTTCTGCCCGTTAAAGCGGTTTGAGCGAAAGACGTTCCCGCAGAACAAGATCAACGTTGCGTGATCGCGCCAGGGCCGCCAAGATGGCCGGATGAATGGGCAGCGGAGGAGGCGGTCTTGGAACAGAGAACGGAAGCGGATGCGCAGGTCATCGTCGAAAAACGGGGAGGGGCAGGCATCATTCGCCTCAACCGCCCGAAGGCCATCAACAGCCTGACCTTGCCGATGGTGCGCGACCTGTTTCAGGCGCTTCAGCGTTTCGAAGAGGATGTTGGCGTTTCCTGTGTGGTGCTGACCGGAGAAGGCGACAGGGGGCTTTGCGCCGGGGGCGATGTCCGCATCATTCACGATCTCGGCAAGGCGGGCGACCCGCAGGTGCTTGATTTCTGGCGGGAAGAATTTCCGCTCAACTATCGCATCGCCCGCTTCGGCAAGCCCTATATCGCGCTGATGGACGGCATCGTCATGGGCGGCGGTGTCGGCATTTCAGCCCATGGCAGCCACCGCATCGTCACGGAACGCACAAAACTCGCCATGCCGGAAACCGGCATCGGTTACTTCCCGGATGTCGGCGGCACCTGGCTTTTGCCACGGACGCCGGGCGAATGCGGCACCTGGCTGGGGTTGACGGGCAACGCCGTTACCGCTGCCGATGCCATCTATGCCGGTTTCGCCGACTATCTTGTTCCTTCGGACCGTCTCGACGGGCTGGTCCAAGACCTGTCGCGAGCCGCGGATACAGAAAGCATCGAGACGGCGATCGCGGCGCACGCCTTCGAGGCCGGTGAAGGCGTTTTATCCATAAATCGGGATATCATCGACGCGACATTCCGTTTCGACACGGTCGAGGAGATTTTCGCCGCGCTTTCGGCGCGCCAGGATGTGTTTTCGCGCGAAACCCTCGAGGTCCTGCAAAAACGCTCCCCCACCAGTCTGAAACTGACCCTGAAGCTGCTGCGTCTCGGCCGGGAAAGCGCGAGCCTCATCGAATGCCTGGAGCGGGAATTTGCCGCCGGCACGGAAATATTGCGCCAGCATGATTTTTACGAAGGCGTGCGCGCGGCGCTGGTCGACAAGGACCGCAATCCCCGCTGGCAACCGGCACGGCTGGAGGAGGTGAGGGAGGATGACATTACGCGTTATTTTGCCGCGCATTCCGGCAATCTGTTTCCCGATCATCGTCTTTAGGTCGACGCAAAAGAAATCCGGCTTCTTGCCGTATATGAAATCATCGCCTTTGGAGCCGATATTCTTTGGGTGAAATTTCCAATCCGCGCGCCCGGAAAGCATGGCTGTTTCTCGCGGGCGTTGCCGCCGCCCGCTATGTTGAGCACCATTCGAATTGCCGGGGGTATTCATGAAACGTCTTCTCATTATCGGTACTGCCATTGCCGCTCTTTTTGCAGGTGCGGCACAGGCGCAGTCTCCGACCACCATTCTCAACGCATCCTACGATGTCGCCCGCGAAGTTTTCGCGGCCGAGAACGAGGCGTTCATCAAGCTGCATCCGGGCGTCACCGTCGACCAGTCGCATGCCGGCACTTCCAAGCAGGCGCGTGCCATCGTCGAGGGTCTGGAAGCCGATGTCGTCACCTTCAATCAGGTCACCGATGTCGATTTTCTGGTGAAGCAGGGCTTCGTTTCCGCCGACTGGAAGAAGGATTTTGCGAACGACGCATCGCCCTTCTATTCCTTCCCGTCCTTCCTCGTGCGCGCCGGCAATCCCAAGGGTATCAAGGACTGGGACGATCTTGCCCGCGACGATGTGAAGATCGTTTTCCCCAATCCGAAGACCTCGGGTAACGCCCGTTACACCTATCTCGCCGCCACGGCTTACGCCAAGGAGAAGTTCAACGGCGATGACGCGAAGGTTCAGGCATTCGTCAAGAAAATCTTCGACAATACGCCGGTGTTCGACACGGGAGGCCGCGCCGCCACCACCACTTTCGTTGAGCGTGAAATCGGCGACGTGCTGATCACCTTCGAAGCCGAGACCCGCGGCATCGCCAAGCAATATGGCGCAGACAAGGTGGAAGGCGTCGTGCCCTCCGTCAGCCTGCTGGCCGAATTCCCGGTGGCCGTGGTGGACAAGGTCGTCGACAAGCGCGGCTCGCGCGATCTGGCGAAGAGCTATCTCGACTTCCTCTATACCGAGGAAGGCCAGCGCATCGCCGCCGAATTCGGCCACCGCGTCCACAATGAAAAGGTCGTCGGCGAATTCAAGGACAAGTTCCCGGCCATTCGCCTCGTCAACGTCGATGATGTCTTCGGCGGCTGGGACAAAATCCAGAAAGAGCATTTTGCATCCGGCGCGACGCTTGATACGCTTTACGGCAGCCGTTAATCACAGCGATACGCAACAGGTAAAAGACCCGGCGGGAAACCGCCGGGTCGCTTTTTGATGAATGGGGGGCGGGGTTTGAAGCGCAATGTTCTGCCGGGGCTGAAATTGTCTCTTGGCGTTACCCTGACTTACGTTGCCATCATCGTGCTTCTGCCGCTCTCGGCATTGGTGTTCAAGGCGGCAAGCCTTGGCCCTGCCGAATATTGGTCGATCATCTCCTCGCCGCGCGCCGTGGCCAGTTATCGTGTTACCGTGCTATGCGCCTTGGCCGCCACGCTGTTCAACGTCATCTTCGGGCTGGCGCTCGCCTGGGTGCTGACGCGTTACCGCTTTCCCGGCTGGCGCATCGTCGACGCCATCGTCGATCTGCCTTTTGCGCTTCCGACCGCCGTTGCCGGCATTGCGCTGACGACACTGTTTGCAGGCAATGGCTGGTTCGGCTCGGTGCTTTCGCAATTCGGCATCAAGGTGGCCTACACGCCGCTCGGCATCATGGTGGCGATGGCCTTTACCAGCCTGCCCTTCATCGTGCGTACCGTGCAGCCGGTGCTGGAAGACCTCGATCCGGCGCTTGAGGAAGCGGCGCAGTCGCTCGGCGGTTCCGATCTCGAAATTTTCCGCAAGATCATCCTGCCGCTGTTGACGCCGGCGTTGCTCGCCGGTCTGTCGCTCTCCTTCGCCCGCAGCCTCGGCGAATTCGGGGCGATCATCTTCATCGCCGGCAATCAGCCGTTTTCGACGGAAATCACGGCGCTGCTGATCTTCATTCGGCTGGAGGAATATGACTATCAGGCCGCCGCCGCCATCGCCTCCGTGCTGCTCATCACCGCCTTCGTGATGCTGGCGGTGACCAATTATCTGCAGGCGCGTGCGCTTCGTTATACGGTGAGGGGCTGAGAGATGAGCGCCGTTTCTTCACATCGCAAACCGCCACGCGTCGGCGACGCGCCTCTGGTTCGCCGCAGCCTGATTTCTTTCGTGCTGGTCATCGGCGCCCTGTTGGTCCTGGCGCCGCTTATCATCATCGGCGTCGAGGCCTTTTCGCAGGGCTGGAAGGCCTATGCGGCCACCATCACCCATCCCGATACCCGCCACGCCATCATGCTGACGGTGCTGACGGCGCTGATCGCCGTGCCGGTCAATACGGCCTTCGGTGTTGCGGCCGCATGGGCGATCACCAAGTTCGATTTCCCGGGCCGGCGCTTCCTGCTGGTGCTGATCGAAATACCCTTTTCCATCTCGCCGATCGTCGCCGGTGTCGCCTATCTCTTCGTTTACGGCCTGCAGGGGCTTTTCGGCCCGTTCCTCGATGCACATGACATCAAGATACTTTTTGCGCTGCCCGGCATCGTCATCGCCTCGATGTTCGTCACCGCACCTTTCGTGGCGCGGGAACTTATCCCGCTGATGCAGGCGCAGGGCCGCGATCTGGAAGAGGCGGCGACCTCGCTTGGTGCCTCCGGCTGGCGCACTTTCTTTTCGGTCACCTTGCCGAATATCAAATGGGCGCTGCTTTACGGCGTCGTGCTGTGCAACGCCCGCGTGATGGGTGAATTCGGCGCGGTATCGGTCGTATCGGGCAATATCCGCGGCCAGACCAATACGCTGCCGCTGCATATCGAGCTGCTTTACCACGATTACCAGACGGCCGGCGCTTTTGCCTCGGCCTCGATCCTCGCCACCCTCGCCGTCGTCACCATCATCGCCAAGGTGGCGCTGGAACGACGCGGCGCCGGGCGCGGGGCCAAGAAGACCAACGGCGATGCTGCCATCGCCACGGAGACCTGATTCCCATGAAAATCCGCCTCGAAAATGTGGTGAAGACCTTCGATACCTTCCGCGCCGTGCGCGATGTTTCGCTGGATATCGAAAGCGGCGAGCTTCTGGCGCTGCTCGGTCCCTCAGGCTCCGGCAAGACCACGATTTTGCGC
This sequence comes from Agrobacterium sp. 22-214-1, assembly GCF_053522465.1. Classification (NCBI taxonomy): domain Bacteria; kingdom Pseudomonadati; phylum Pseudomonadota; class Alphaproteobacteria; order Hyphomicrobiales; family Rhizobiaceae; genus Agrobacterium; species Agrobacterium sp. 22-214-1. The sequence goes on from NZ_JBNWCK010000002.1 coordinate 501,417, forward strand.
ATGGTCGCCGGTCTCGAATATAGCGATGGCGGCCGTATCTTTTTCGGCGACGAGGACGCCACCAATATTCCGGTGCGGGACCGCGGCGTCGGTTTCGTGTTCCAGCATTACGCGCTCTTTCCGCATATGACCCTGCATCAAAACATCGCCTTCGGCATGAAGGTTTCGAAGGTGAAGCGGGACAAGGCGGCAATCGATGCCCGCGTCGAAGAGCTTCTGCGGCTGGTGAAGCTCGATGGCCTGGGCGACCGTTTCCCGGCGCAGATTTCCGGCGGCCAGCGGCAGCGCGTGGCGCTGGCGCGTGCGCTTTCGGTCGACCCGAAGGTGCTTCTGCTCGATGAGCCCTTCGGGGCGCTGGACGCCAATGTGCGCCGCGACCTGCGCCGCTGGCTGCGCGAGATTCACGATTCGCTCGGCATCACCACGATTTTCGTGACGCATGACCAGGAAGAGGCGCTCGATCTTGCCGACCGTGTCGTCATTCTCAATCAGGGCGAGATCGTACAGCAGGGCACGCCGAAGGAGGTCTGCCGCCAGCCGAACAGCGCCTTCGTCATGCGCTTTCTGGGTGATGCCAACCGCGTGTCCGGCGTGGCGCGCGGCGGCAAGGTCTATGTCGGCGATAACGAGCTGCCTTTCTCCTATGCTCAAGGCGATGGCGCGGTGGACATCTATGCTCGCCCCGGCGATCTGGAGTGGGAAGATCTGCATGAGGGCATTCCGGCCTCGGTGGCGCGGGTTCTCGACCGCGCGGGCGAGCGCCGGGTGATTGCCAGCACCGATGGCGGCGACCTCCTGGAATTCGACGTGCCGCCGGAAAACGATGTCGCCGCTGGAGACCGCGGTTCCGTCATCATCCGCCGGGCGAAGATTTTCCCGGCGGCGTGAGCCGCTATCAGCCCAGAAGCTCGAAGGCGCTTTCAGCCACAAGCTTGCCGTTGATCGTCAGGTCGACCCTGTGGATGCCGGGATAGTGTTTGCGGGTCGTGAAATCACGGATGGCGCGGCTGATCGACAGCGCGCATGTCTCGCCCGGCTGAAGTTCGATCTCTTTCCACTTGAAGACTTTCGCGGAGGCATCGCCGCTCTTCTTCACGTAGTGCACCGCGTAGTCGATCACCAGTTTCTGAGGCCGTTTCGCCGTCGAGGTGAAAGAGGCTGCAATCCGCACCGGATTGCCGAGTGCGACCTTGTCCGGCGTAACCTGAAATGCCGCAAGGGAAATTTCCGCTTCCTCATGCGCGCCGAGATGGGCAAGTGCGGCGGCATCGCCCTTCTTGATCAATGTGCGCAGGGCCTGCCGCGTGATCCAGCGTGTATGCGGATTGTCCTTCGGCCATGTATCGATCAGCGCCAGCACGAAAGCCGGATTGTCCTTGGTGATGTCGTTCAGATGATTGGCGACGGATTTGCGCACATAAAGCGCCTCGTCGGCTTTCATGGCGTCGAGGATTGCGGTGACCGGCGAGGGATCGTCGATGAGAGGTTTGAGCTGGAACGACCATGGCAGGCGGGGCCGGCAGCCTTCGCTCGCCAGCCGCCGCACATGTTCGTTTTCGTGCCGCGACCACGTTTCCATCACGGCGAGGGTGGCGCCTAAGTCCTTTTGCAAAAAATGACGGATGGCGAATTCCGAAGAGCCGAAGCGGGTGAAATAATGCAGCGCTTCCATGGAAAGATCGAAATCATCGAGGCCGTAGAGCGCCACATATTCCGGCAGCGAAATGGAGGCGAAACCGTTGCCGATGCCCGGCGCTGCGGCGGTCAGGATTTCGATATTGCGGGCATAGTCGCCGGGAAGTGTCGCATGCAGGCTCGTCGCCACCTGCCGCATGCGCTGCATGATGCCCAGCGCTTCAAGGTTTTCGGTGGCGAGCGCCATGAAGGCGGAAACGTCAAATGGCGGATGAACGGCCTTGGTCTCATCGGCGATATGCCGCAGTTTCTCACGGTTGAAGATTTCCTTCAGTGCCGGTGCCGCCGCGTCGCTCATATCGCCCCTCAAAGTTCACTTTTTGTTCTTTTAGGGGATGATGCAGACGAAAGCAAGCAGGACCGGAGCAGCGAAAAAACGCTGTGGCCGATTTTGCCTGTTCTCAGATCAATAAGGCCTCTCTTCCGTCATGCCGGACTAGATCCGGCATCCAGCCGACGCACGTCTGCGCGGCGAATAGAGTCTTTTCAGCCCAAGGACTTGGGCTGGCTGGACCCCGGCTCGAGGCCGGGGTGACGAAGGTGCGGATGCTCCGGGTTCGCCAAAAAGCGTCAGCTCATCTGGCTGACGAATTTGGTCTCCAGATAGGCCTGAACCGCTTCCGAGCCGCCTTCCGTGCCATAACCGGAATCCTTGATGCCGCCGAAGGGGACTTCCGGAAGCGCAAGGCCGTTGTGGTTGATGGTCAGCATGCCGGCCTCGACCTGCTGGCCAAGTGCATGCGCGGTCTTGACCGAGCCGGTGAAGGCATAGGATGCAAGGCCGAAGGGCAGGCGGTTCGCCTCGGTGATGGCGTCATCGAAGCTCGAGAAGCGGTTGATGATGGCGACCGGGCCGAAGGGTTCGTCATTCATGATTTTGGCGGTGGTCGGCACATTGGCGAGAACCGTCGGCTCGAAGAAATTGCCCTTGTTGCCGATGCGGCGGCCGCCGGTCTTCAATTCTGCGCCATGGGAAACGGCGTCGTTGATGAGGCCTTCCAGCGCCGGAATGCGGCGCTCATTGGCGAGCGGCCCCATGATGACGCCGTCTTCCAGCCCGTTGCCGACCTTGATGGCCTTCGTCGCTTCCACGAAACCTTCAAGGAAACGGTCGGCCACGCCGTCCTGCACGAGGAAGCGGGTGGGGGCGACACAGACCTGACCGGCATTGCGGAACTTGGCAAGCGAGGTGACTTCGATTGCCTTGTCGATATCGGCGTCGTTAAAGATCATCACCGGCGCATGGCCGCCGAGCTCCATCGTGGCGCGCTTCATGTGTTTGCCTGCAAGTGCGGCCAGATGTTTGCCGATGGGCGTGGAGCCGGTGAATGAAATCTTGCGGATGACCGGATGCGGGATCAGATATTCCGAAATTTCCGATGGGACACCGTAAACGAGGCCGATGACGCCTGCCGGCACGCCCGCATCCACGAAGGCGCGGATCAGTTCGGCCGGCGATGCGGGTGTTTCCTCCGGCGCCTTGACGATGATGGAGCAGCCGGTGGCAAGCGCTGCGGAAAGCTTGCGGACGATCTGGTTGATCGGGAAATTCCACGGCGTAAACGCCGCGACGGGACCGACCGGCAGCTTGATGGCAAGCTGCGAAACGCCGGTCGCACGCGCCGGGATAACCTGGCCATAGGTGCGGCGGGTTTCTTCGGCGAACCAGTCGATGGTATCGGCAGCGCCCATGATTTCGGTGGCCGATTGCGCCAGCGGCTTGCCCTGCTCGCGGGTCATGATGTAGGCGATCTTGTCCTTGCGCTCGCGCAGGATATCGGCAGCCTTGCGCATGATCTTCGAGCGGTCGTAGGGGGAGGTGTCGCGCCACAGCTTAAAACCGCGCTCGGCGGCGGCAAGCGCCAGATCGAGGTCTTCCTTCTCGGCATGCGCAATCGCGCCGATGATCTCGTCGGTTGCCGGATCGGACACGGCGATCGTCTTGCCGGAAACGGCGTCTCGCCATTCGCCATCAATGAGAAGTTTGATGTCGGGATAGGTGTGCATAGGGGCTACCTTCATGATGCGGCCGATACGGCGAAATGCCGTCCGGCCCGGAGACGTGAACAGAATTTTCCTGGCCGGACGATATCCGGCATCGCGGCTTTCGCTGCGCGGAACATGTGTCTGGATATTTCCGACGGGGGCTTCTGGAATTGTCGGAAACGGAAACGACAGCCTTTATATTAAGGTCCGGGCGGTATGTTTCAACCGTGCGCTCCGGCAATCGCCACGATTTTTCCGTGACGCGGAATTTGCCATTCGTCATTTCAATCTGGCACGCGGACGGGGCGTCACTTATCCGGCTGCCTCAGGCGAATCAGATGAAGCTGTGCGACGACGGAAAGGCTCTCGCCACAATTCGGCCTTCGTCGCACCTGACGAATTATCGGGAGGGGTCTCCGGAGCTTGTCGCTTGTGTCATAATGGGACGCGTGGCCTGAAAAAATACAATAAGACGGAAAACTTATCCAAAGGGTTTACTCAAAACCTAGAGAAAATACGGATAAAATCTCACTAAGGATATAACATCCATTCCTGATATATATTGCTAGCGTCGGTTCCCTTGACCTTCAAAGGTTGGTGAAAACCCTCGACCTGAACGTTATCGATGGAGAAAAAGTATGAGTTTCGCCCGGGTACTTCTCAGTGCGTTCTTGTCGCTCGCGTGGCTTTCCTGTGCCGAAGCCGGCGAAATTGCCAAACCGCAAGGAAAACCGATATTAACCATATCCGGAAACATCGCCAATACGAATGGCGAGGGTGCCGCGGTATTTGATCGTGACATGCTGGAAGCGCTCGGCATGGTGACGGTGGAGACGACAACGCCCTGGCATGATGGCCGCGTCCGTTTCGATGGTGTTTCGCTGGCAAAATTGATGGATGTCGTCGGCGCAAAGGGCACCAGCGTCACGGCAGTCGCTCTCAACGATTATGTCAGCACGATACCGATTGAAGATTTTAAGAAATTTAACGTTATTCTGGCGATCAAGCTGGATGGCAATTACATGACAGTTCGCGAAAAAGGGCCGTTGTTCGTCATCTATCCCTATGACAGCGATCCGGAGTTGCAGAAGCAGACCTACTATTCGCGGTCCGCATGGCAAGTTGCCAAACTGATAGTGGAATAAAGGTGCCGTTTGCGAAAACTTGTGGCGGTGATCATCTGTTGCTTCGTCCTGGCAACGGGCTATATCGCTTTCGTCATTGCCGAGCGGCAGACCGCTCTGCAGAAATTTGCCCGCTACAATGATTCCTGGGCCGTCAGCCAGACCGTAGCCGAATATCTGCGCCTCCAGAACAAGCTGGCCGTGTTCGCGCTCAATCCCGGCAAGATCGACCGGGATGAGCTGCAACTGCGCCTGGATATCATGCTGAGCCGTCTTGAGCTTTTGAAGCAGGGCAATCTTGGGGCTTTCATCAATGAAAAACAGCAGTGGCGGGATCTCGTAACCCGCCTCGACGCCGTTCTGGCCCGTCTGGAGCAGCAGGTGAACAACCTCGATCCGGCCGAGGTTCCGGATCTGCTGGCGACGATGAGCGCGCTCGACGCGCCGATGACGACGCTTGCCTCGTCTTCCGTCGCTTATGACGTCAATCTGATCGATACGGCCCATGAGGATGTGCGCAAGCTGCATATCGTTTATACCGCGCTGGCGGGCGGCCTGATCCTGTGCGGTATCGCGCTTGTCATATTGCTGCTTCGCCAGAACGACCTCCTGAACCGAGCGCAGAAAAGCATGCGCGGCCTGACGGACGATCTGCGTGCCGCAACGCTGGAATTGCAGGCGAAGAATGTTCGGCTCGAACACGACGCCTATCACGACGCGCTGACGGGGCTGCCGAACCGCGCGCTGTTCCGGCAGGAACTGATCGAGAGGTTGCGCCGATCCTTCGGCGGGACCGGAACGACAGCCATCCTCCTGCTCGATCTCGACGGGTTCAAGGACGTCAACGACACGCTCGGCCACGATGCCGGCGATGCGCTGCTTCAGGCCGTGGCGCAGCGCCTTTCGGCGATCGGCGGCGATTATGACATGGTCTGCCGTCTGGGCGGCGACGAATTCGCGGTCGTCTCGGACGATCTGAACGAGGATGCCGCCCGCCGTCTTGCCACCAAGCTCATCGACCAGATCAGCCGCACCTACCAGCTGGGTGAGCAGGAGGTCAAAATCGGCACCTGCATCGGCATCGCCATATCGCACGGCGCCGTCGATGCGGATGAATTGTTCAAGCGGGCGGATCTGGCGCTTTATGAGGCGAAAGCCATCGGCCCCGGCCGGGCGAGCGTTTTCAAGGTCCGCATGCAGAAGCAGCTGACCGAGAAAAAGTCCTTCGAGGCCGACCTGCAGACCGCGTTGCAGAACGACGAGATGGAAGTCTATTACCAGCCGCAGGTGGCCACGCAGACACGTAAGCTCTGCGGCTTCGAGGCGCTGCTGCGTTGGAAACATCCGGTGCGGGGCGATGTGCCGCCCAGCGTGTTCATTCCCGTTGCGGAAAGAACCGGTCTCATCCATTCGCTCGGAAAATGGGTGATGGAGACCGCCTGCCGCGAGGCGATGGGCTGGGACGAGGACATGAAGGTGGCGGTCAATCTGTCGCCGGTTCAGTTCCACAGTACCAACCTCATCCAGAACGTCATGGGCGCGCTTGAGAAAAGCGGGCTGGAACCCAGCCGGCTCGAGCTTGAAATCACCGAATCGATCCTGCTCAACAAGAGCGATCAGACGATCAACACGCTGTCGCGCCTGAAGGCCGTCGGCATTCAGATCGCCATGGATGATTTCGGGACAGGTTATTCATCGCTCGCCAATTTGCGCGGCGTGCCCTTCGACAAGATCAAGATCGACCGCTCGTTCCTGCGCGATATCACCAGCGACCGCGACGCGCTGGCGATCGTGGAATTCGTGGTCGGCGTCGGCCGCAGTCTGCGGATGACGACGATTGCGGAAGGTATCGAGACGGAAGAGCAATATGAATGCGTCAGGCGTCTCGGCTGCGATCAGGTTCAGGGATATCTGATCAGCAGACCGTTGCCGGCCAAGGAGCTTGTGGCCTGGAGTTCCGTCTGAGACGCGCCTGTTTTGGTGCCTGCCGTATCTTGAATTTTTACCACGTCATAGTGTTGCTTGCGAAAACCGATACCGGTTGCCGCAACGATGCTGTAGAGCATTCCCGGTCGATATGGGATTGTTGAGACAAAGCGGCCGGGTTTTGCGAAAAGGCTTGAGACATGGAAATACTGGACGTGCATGGAGTTGCCCTTCCCCTCTCTTCCGATGAGGTGTCGCCGGTCATCTGGCAGGCGCTGACCGACGGCAGCTATGAGGCGAAAGAGGCCCGCAGCGTCCTGAAAGCTATCAAGCCCGGCGATCGGGTGCTGGAACTGGGCTCCGGTATCGGGATCATCACCTCGATCATTGCCGGCATCGAGGACGTTTCCGTCTGGGCTTTCGAGGCCAACCCCTCCACCGCGGCGCTGGCCGAGCGGGTGATCAAGGCCAATTGCCGTGGCAATGTCGTGTTTTCACAGGGGCTTCTTACCGCCGATGAGCCGAGCTCCTATCCTTTTTATGTCCGCAGGGATCTCTGGATGTCGTCCATGGACGAAAATCAGGGGCCCTATGAAAAACGCATCGAAATTTCCTCCGCCAATATCGATGAATTTATCGCCAGCCGGGGCATCACTGCGCTCGTGATGGATATCGAGGGTGCTGAACGCGATCTGCTCGGCAGGGCCGATCTGACCGGCGTGGAGCGGATATTCGTGGAGCTGCATGACCATCTTTACGGTCTCGCCGGGGTTCGCGATATCATGCAGGCGCTGACCGCCAAGGGATATGCCTATGATCCGCGCGGTTCACGCGGGCCCTGTGTCCTGTTCTCCAAGGACGAGAGCCCGAGGGAATACGATCCCGAAGTGGACTGAGGCAGCGCCGAATTCACGGAACCGTCCGCCGCTCATCCCCGTTCTCACATTTGCATGAGGGCGCGGAGCGGGTTGACACGTGTGCCGCAATGGTATGCGGGTCGAGAAGATAATTTCATAAACAGCAATTCATTCCCAATTATTGTTGCAATTGTTGCAACCGTTATACTGCGTCATCATCCCTCCATCACACCGGCGCACAACAGGCTGCGCCGGAGATGCCAACGCAACCGAAGGAGTAACGATCATGGGCTTTGTTAAGACGACAGACGGAACCGAAATCTTCTACAAGGACTGGGGCCCGAAAGATGCCCAGCCGATCATGTTCCACCATGGCTGGCCGCTTAGCTCCGATGACTGGGATGCGCAGATGCTGTTCTTCGTTTCCAAGGGTTTTCGCGTCGTCGCCCATGACCGCCGTGGCCATGGCCGTTCCGCCCAGGTTGCCGACGGTCATGACATGGATCACTACGCCGCCGACGCCTTTGCCGTCGTTGAGGCCCTCGATCTGAAGAATGCCGTCCATATCGGCCATTCCACCGGTGGCGGCGAAGTCGCCCGTTATGTCGCAAAACATGGCGAACCCGCCGGCCGTGTCGCCAAGGCGGTTCTCGTTTCCGCCGTGCCGCCGCTGATGCTCAAGACCGAGGCCAATCCGGAAGGCCTGCCGATGGAGGTTTTTGACGGCTTCCGCTCGTCGCTCGCCGCAAACCGTGCGCAGTTCTTCCGCGATGTCCCAGCCGGTCCCTTCTATGGCTTCAACCGCGATGGTGCGACCGTTCATGAAGGCGTTATCCAGAACTGGTGGCGGCAGGGCATGATGGGCGGCGCAAAGGCTCATTACGACGGCATCAAGGCCTTCTCGGAAACCGACCAGACCCAGGACCTGAAGAATATCAGCGTTCCGACGCTGGTGCTGCATGGTGAAGACGACCAGATCGTGCCGATTGCCGACTCTGCGCTGAAATCGGTGAAGCTGTTGAAAAATGGCACGCTGAAGACCTATCCCGGCTTCTCACACGGCATGTTGACCGTGAATGCCGATGTGCTGAACGCCGATCTTCTGGCCTTCATCAAGGGCTGATCCTTCTGCAAAATCGCAATGCGGCCGAGCGTTCGGCCGCATTTTGCGTTTCGCATCAAGCCATGTGGCCTCGCCAGGCATTGCGGTAAGAAGCGAGACCGGGAATATCGTGCGGCGTGAAATGGCGCTCGCGACCGGCAAGCGGCTTGATGCCGGTGAGCAGAGCCGCACCGGCGCTGGTGCCCGTGGACCCTTCGACCGCCGTTACTTCGGTCTCTGCAAAGCCGGCCAGCGCCTTCAGATAAAGGGTGTTGCTGGCGAAGGGGCCTTCCACAAGGATCGGACCTTTCCGCCCGATGAGCGAGAGGCTGCATTCCGTCATCAGGGCGAGATAAAGCGACGCCGCTGCGTGCCGTTCCGCGGCCGTAGCATTTTCATCGCCAATCCAGCGCACCGCCTTGTCCGGAAAGGGGCCGGAGCCGCTGACGACGCTCGGCAGCAGCATCATGCCCCTGGCAATCACGCCGCCGAGAGCCGCGTCCATCGCTTCGTCTTCCACAGCGCCGAATTGCTGCGCCAGCATTTCGTACTCCCTGCCGCCCATGAAGCGGGACGAGGGAACGGGACGGCCGAAAGCATCGACATTCAGGAGTGCGTCACGGGTGGGATCGAGCGAACCCGCCGCGCCGCCGATGGCGAAATTCACCACCCAGGTGCCGGTGGAGACAACCGAAAAATCACCGTCCCGGCGCAGAAGATGCGGCAGGAGCGACGCGTTGGAATCGTGGATGCCACAATAGACCGGCATATCGGGAGACAGTCCAGTTTCGACGGCCAGCGACGGGCGGATTGTTCCCAGCACATCGAAAGCGGAGCGAACCGGCGCCATCAACTGCTCGATACCGAGACGCGCGACGAGCGAGGAGAAACTTCTCCGGCGTGGATTCCAGAGATCCGTATGGCAGCCGAGCGAGGTCGTTTCCGTGGACTGAATGCCCGTCAGCCGTCCCGCCCAATATTGCGCATAGGTGACGATGCTGCGCACTCTGGAGAAATCATCAGGAAAGGCCGTTTTCTGGAAATGGATTTGCGCGCCAAGGTTCAGCCCGACGGGAAGCTGCGGTGAGCCGGTCTCGGCAAAATCGGGCCTGATGCCGCGATAGGCTTCTTCAATGGCTGCGGGATAGCCGTGTTCATAATCGAGCACCGGCATGGCGAGATCGCCGTTCCCATTGAGAAGTGCTGCCGAAGCGCCATGGGTGGTGATGGAAATCGCATCGAAACCGGGCTTCTGGCCGAAATGCTGAAGCGCGGAGAGAATGAAGCGCCAGAGCATTTCCACATCGTAATGCGGATACATCCCATCGCGAAGGACGGGGTTCGCCTGTTTCTCGCCGACAATCTCTTCGCCGCTGCCGGTGTCGATGACGACGACCTTGGCATTGGTCTTGCCGATATCGATGACCGCAACGCGGCCCGGTTTGATGCTCTCGCTCATGGCAGATGGAACACCGTCACCAGATCTTTTGCGACCGGCGAATTATCGGCATTGCTCTCCATGATATCGGCCATATGCGCCCACCACTTCTTCATCACGGGATGGTCGGGCAAGGCCGCCATGCCGTGGTTCTTCGGGCGCGTCAGCACGCCGAACAGGATGTTGGTTTCCGGGTCGAGATGAATGGAGTAATCGCTCACACCCGCATCATGCAGCAGCGCCACCAGTTCGGGCCATATCTCGTCATGGCGCTTTTTATATTCGGCCTCTTTTCCGGCAAAGAGTTTCATCTTGAAGGCGTGTTTTTCAAGTTCCGGCATGGCTCAACCTCTCATGGCCCGAAGGCGGCGGACGACGATGGGGATGGCGATGGTGACGATCAAAAGCAGGCCGACGAAGATCGACATGACGATACCAGGCACGTTCAGCAGCCCGAGACCAAAGGTGACAAGGCCCATGACGAAGGCGGCGATGACGACACCGGCAATGGTGCCGGAGCCGCCGAGGATGGAGACACCGCCGAGCACCACCATGGTCACCACCTCAAGCTCCCACCCTTGGGCGATGGACGGGCGCGTGGAGCCTAGCCGCGAGGTGAGGCAGACGGCGGCAATGCCGCTCATCAGGCCGGTGAGCAGGAACAGGATGAACTTCACCCGCTCGACGGGTATGCCGGAGAAACGGGCGGCGAAGGGGTTGTTGCCGATCACATAGACCTGCCGGCCGAAATTGGTGGCGTGCAGCAGAATGGCGAAGAGGATGGCCATGGCGATGAACAGCACGAATTCGAAAGAAATCACCCAGAAAACGTAACCCTGACCGAAATAGGCAAAATCTGCGGGATATTTGCCATAGGCCTGATCACCCAGCACCATGTAGGAAATGCCGCGAAACAGGCTCATCGTTCCGATGGTGACGACGATGGACGGCAGCTTAAGCCCTGCAACCAGAAAGCCGTTGAAAGCCCCGCATAAAAGCCCGGTCCCGATGCCGATGGCGACGAGGCCGGGCGTGCCGACGCCCATCTGCACTGCCGCACCCATGGCGGTGGAGGCAAGCGCAATGATGGCGGCGACGGATAGATCGATTTCACCGGCAATGATCAGCAGCGCCATGGCGAAGGCGATGATCGCCTTTTCGGTGAAGTTGAAGGTTGCGTCGGAGAGGTTCCAGGCATTGAGGAAATAGGGCGAAGCGAGCGAATTGGCGATGAAGATCAGGATCGCAACGCCAAGCAGCAGCACTTCCCAACTGGCCATGATGCGGCGTATCGGCGTGCCGAGCTTGTCTGGAATGATGCGCGGATTCTGCGCTGGTTGAGGCGTCGTGCTCATGCTGCGGCCTCCCTGGCCTGATCGGCTGCGGCCCGGTCACGCAGGATGATACGGCCTTTTCTGGCTTCGGCACGGGCATTAAAGACGACGGCAAGCACGATCACCACGCCGGAAATCGCCATCTGCGCGAAGGGCGAAATGCCGATGACGGGCAGGGCGTTCTTGATGACGCCGAGGAACAGTGCGCCGAGCACCGCACCCGCCACCGAGCCGATGCCGCCGGCAATCGAGATGCCGCCGATCACATTCGCCGCCACGCTGTCCAGCTCGAAACCGGCGGCGATGTCGACATAGGCAACCGCATAACGCGATACCCAGAGATAGCTGGCGAGACCGGCCAGAGCGCCTGACAGCACGAAGGCGAAGAAGCGCGTGCGGCCGACATCGATGCCCGCATAGACGGCGGCACTCGGATTACCGCCTGACGCATAGGCGGAGCGGCCGAAGGAGGTGCGGCTGAGCACCAGCCACGCACCGGCGATGATGAGGACCGCCACCCATGAAAGTACGGGCATACCGAGGATCATGGTGCGCGGCACGTTGAGGAAGGTGGGGGAAAGCTGGTGCGCATTCACCCAGCCGCCACCGGACAGCACGAAGGCCATGCCGCGATAGATGGTGAGCGTGCCGAGCGTGACGACGATCGGCGGAATGCCGAGCCACCAGACCAGCACGCCGTTGAGCGAGCCGAGAAATGCGCCGATGCCGACCGCCATGACGATGAGAAGCGGCAGAGGAATACCCGGAAAGGCGGCATTGGTCATCGCCACCGCCATGCCGGTGAAGGCGAGATTGGCGGCAACCGAAAGATCGATGGATTTGGTGAGAATGACCGCCATCTGGCCAAGCGCCAGAATGATGAGGATGGAGGTATCGTTGAAGATATTGACGAGATTGCCGGGCCGGCTGAAACCGGGCGCGCGCAGCGCAAAACCGGCGATCATGATGACGATGATGCCCGCCAGCAGCCATTCGCGATTTTTGAGTAGACGTTGCATGGTTTTGCCCCTCTCAGGCATTGCCGGTGGCGGCGCGCACCAGCTTTTCCGGAGAAAAATCGGCGCGTTCGAACTGGCCCGCCATCAGGCCTTCGCGCATCACGATGGCGCGGTCGGACATGCCGAGGATTTCGGGAAGTTCGGATGAAATCATGATGATGGAAAGCCCCTCGGCGGCAAGCTCGCTGATGAAACCGTGCACGGCGGCCTTGGAGCCGATATCGATGCCCTTGGTCGGTTCATCGAGAATGATGACCTTGGGCTGGGTGGCGAGCCACTTGCCGATCACCACCTTCTGCTGGTTGCCGCCTGAAAGCGTACCGACCGGCACGGAAAGGGCGGCGGCGCGCAGATCGAGCCGCGAGGCATATTTGCGCGCGAGCGCGAATTCATTAGCGGCGGCCAGAAATCCCTTGCGCGAGGTGCGCGTGAGCGATGGCAGCGACATGTTCTGGTAGATCGGCATGTCGAGCGCCAGCCCGTGGCGGCCGCGCTCCTCCGGCACATAAACGATGCCGGCGCGGATCGCGTCTTCCGGCGAGCGGATGGAAAGCGGCTGGCCTTCCAGCGATACCTTCCCTGAAGCCGGCCGGGTAATGCCGAACAGCGACTGGCAGAGTTCGGAGCGGCCGGCGCCGATCAGCCCGTAAAGGCCGAGAATTTCGCCCTTGCGCAGTTCGAGCGAAATATCGCGGAATTCCGTTTGATGCGAATAATCGCGCACCGAAAGAACCGTCGGACCAAGGGTGACGGCCTGCTTGGGAAAGGCGTTCGTCACGTCGCGGCCAACCATCAGCCGCACGATTTCGTCCTGCGGCGTGGCGGCGAGATTGCCCGCTCCAACCATCCTGCCGTCGCGGAACACGGCGTAGTTCTCGGCGATCTCATAGACCTCGTCGAACTTGTGGCTGATGAAGAGGATCGCCTTTCCCTGCCGCTTCAGGTTCTCGACGATGCGGAAGAGATCATCGATTTCCTTGCGAGAAAGGGCGGCGGTCGGCTCGTCCATGATGACGATGCGCGCCTCGACCGACAGCGCGCGGGCGATGGCGACGAGATGGCGCTGGGCAATGGACAGGTCCTTCAGCCGGATCGTCGGATCGATGGTGCTTTCCAGTTGTTCCAGCAGGGTTCTGGCGCGCGTGTTGATGGTCTTCCAGTCGATCAGACCGAAACGGCCTTTTGGCGCATGGCCTAGGAAGATGTTTTCGCCGACGGAGAGCTCGTCGAACAGCACGGTTTCCTGATGAATGGCGGTGACGCCGGCATCGATGGCGTCCTGTGCGCTGTGAAAATGGACGGGCTGACCATCGAGAAGGATTTCGCCCTCATTCGGGCGGTAAATGCCGGTGAGGATTTTGACAAGCGTGGATTTTCCCGCGCCGTTTTCACCGATCAGCGCGGTGACCTTGCCGGGATAAAGCGCGATATCGACGCCATCCAGCGCTTTGACGCCGGGGAATATCTGGCTGATGCCGCGCATTTCGAGAATGGGCGTGGCTCTGGAAGTCGCTGGGATGTCAATGGTTTGGGTTTCAGCACGCATCATTCCGTCTTACCGGTCGGTTTTGAGTGAAGCGGCGAGGGGCACCCCCCTCTGCCCTGCCGGGCATCTCCCCCTCAAGGGGGGAGATCGGCAGGAGGCGCTACCACCACTTCATTCGCGAATGTTTAGATGGGCGAGACTTATCCGCGAGTCGATCTCCCCCCTTGAGGGGGAGATGCCCGGCAGGGCAGAGGGGGGTAACCTCCGCACCGCCGGATATTATCAAGATCAGAAAATCTTCGAGAACTGATCGATATTCTTCGCATCATAAACAAACGGATCGGCCATCGCCGCTTCGCTGTTTTCGCCAACCTTGATCTTGCCCATGCGGCCTGCCTCGATTTCCGAGCCCGGCTTGCCATCGGTTTCGCCCTTCACGAGGCGATAGGCGATCTGGGTGGCGGAGTAGCCGAGGTCGATCGGGTTCCAGATGGCGAATTCCTTGGTGGCGCCCGACTTGATGGCGCCGGCCATTTCGGACGGCAGGCCAAGGCCCGTCACATAGACCTGACCGATCTTGCCCGCATCCTTCACCGCCTGCGAGGCGGCGAGAACGCCAACCGTTGTTGGCGCGACGATGACCTTCACATTCGGCTGCGAGGAGAGCAGGCCCTGCGCTTCGCGGTAGCTCTTGTCGGCAAGGTCGTCGCCGTAGACCGTGGTGACAAGGTTGAGGCCGGGGAAATCCTTCAGCTGCTTTTTCATCTCGTCGATCCAGATATTCTGGTTCGTGGAGGTGGTGGTGGCCGAAAGAATGGCGAAATCGCCCTTGCCGCCTTCCAGATGCGACGCGGCGAGCTGCAGGCACATCTTGCCGATCAGCGCGTTGGACGAGGGGTTGAGCTGGAGAATGCGGCCTTCCGGCGCAACACCGGAATCCCAGGAGATGACCTTGATGCCGCGCTGGGCCGCCTTTTTCAGCGCCGGAACCACGGCATCGGGGTCATTGGCGGAAATGGCGATGGCGTCGACGCCCTGCGCGATCAGCGAATTGATGACTTCGATCTGGCCTTCGGCCGTGGTGCTGGTCGGGCCGGTATAGATGATCTCGACGCCGCCGAGGTCCTTTGCGGCCTCCTGCGCGCCCTTGTTGGCGGCTTCGAAAAAGCCGTTGCCGAGCGATTTGACCACCAATGCGATTTTCACGTCGGCGGCCTGGGCGACGCTGCCCAGCCCTGCGACGGAGAGCGCTGCGCCAAGCGCCAGAGCGCTCGTCAATGTTCTGCGTGTAAGTTTCATGTCCCTTTTCCTCCCGTTTTGAACGTTTTCCTCCCCCCGGTGCTCCTCAGGCGACCGAAGAAGAATCCTCTTCATCCGGTGGGGCGGCTGTCTTGCCATCCCTCACCGCGCCGACGACCAGCAATTCGACGCCGGCATCTTCCACCATCCTTGCCGCTTCGTCCGAAATCCCGTCATCGGTGATGATGGTCGAGACATTCTCGAGCGGACATAAAATGAGGCTGGAACGTTTTCTGAATTTCGAAGAATCGACCATCACGATCAGCTCTTCCGCCTGTCGCATCAGCTTCTGCTCGCTCTGAATAACCAGCGCGTCGGATTCCATGATGCCGAGTGCGCCCACGCCCTGCGCACCGAGAAAAATCCGCCGCGCATAAAAATTGCGGATCGCATCGTTCTCGAAAGGCGACAGGATAAGGCTCTGGTCGCGATAGATCGCGCCGCCCGGCACGCTGACATTGCATTTGGAATGCTTGACCAGATGCTCGGCGATGGCGAAAGAATTGGTCATGACCTGCAGGCGGCGCGCCGCCATGTAATGCACCATCTGGAAAGTCGTCGTGCCGCCATTCAGGATGATCGCGTCGCCATCATTGCAGAGATCAACCGCCTTGCGCGCAATTGCGCGTTTCTTGTCGATATTGACCGATTCGGACACCCGGAACGGCCGGGCGGCCAGATTGCCGAGCTGCGGCGGATGCACCGCTTCCGCCCCGCCGCGCACGCGGCGCAACTTGCCCTGAACATGCAGCGAGGCGATATCCCGGCGGATCGTCGCTTCCGACGCATCCGTCAGTTCAGCAATATCCTGCACCGTCACGACAGCTTTTTCCTGTGTGGCGCTCAAGATGATGCGATGGCGTTCGCGTTCGTGCATGGGGTCCTCCTGATCGTGATTATTCGCAATCTCTTTACGTTGTCAATCAAGAACGATCAAATTAATCAATATCGCGCTGCAACATGAAAATTTGTGATCGTTTTTGATTGACATTATGCTTTTGGATGCGCGATATCTGCCATCAAAGGAGGCGGGCCGGTATCGGCTCCGCGAATGCAGACAGATATTGGGAGGAAGACATGACGGGAAAATCCCGCCTTCTCGAAAGCCGTTGGGACGATGCCTATGCCAGAACGCTCGATGAGCCGGGCAAGCTGCTTTATCGCTCCAATCTGCTCGGTGCCGACAAGCGCATCACCAATTATGGCGGCGGCAACACATCCGCAAAGGTGCTTGAGACCGATCCGCTGACGGGCGAGAAGGTCCGCGTCATGTGGGTGAAGGGCTCCGGCGGCGATGTCGGCACTATCAAGCTTGATGGTTTTGCAACGCTTTATCTCGACAAGCTGGAAGCGCTGAAGGGCATTTACAAGGGTGTGGAGGATGAGGACCGCATGGTCGGTTTCCTGCCGCATTGCACCTTCAACCTCAATCCGCGCGCGGCTTCCATCGATACGCCGCTGCACGGTTTCGTGCCTTACGATCATGTCGACCATATGCATCCGGACGCGATCATCGCCATTGCCGCCTCGAAGAATTCGAAAGAGCTGACGCAGCAGATTTTCGGCGATGATATCGGTTGGCTGCCCTGGCGTCGCCCCGGTTTCCAGCTGGGTCTCGATCTCGAAGCTTTCGTCAAGGCCAACCCGAAGGCCAAGGGCGTCGTGCTGGAAAGCCATGGTCTCTTCACATGGGATAATGACGCCAAGGCGTGTTACGAACTGACGCTCGCCATCATCAACAAGGCCATCGAATGGTTTGCGGCCAAGACCGAAGGCAAGACGATTTTCGGTGGCGCGGTGGCGAAGAGCCTGCCCCTTGCCGAACGCCGCGCCATCGCCGCCCGGTTGATGCCAGAAATCCGTGGCCGCATCGGCCGTGAGGAGCGGAAGCTCGGCCATTTCGACGATCAGGATGCGGTTCTGGAATTCGTCAACTCCAAGGATCTGAAGCCGCTCGGCGCGCTCGGCACGTCCTGCCCGGATCACTTCCTGCGCACGAAAATCCGCCCGCTGATCCTCGATCTCGATACGGCGAACCCGGATGTGGACGCGCTGACGGCGGGTCTCGACAAGGCGCTTGAAGCTTACCGCGCCGATTATACCCGCTACTACGAGGCCTGCCGCCACGACAATTCGCCGAAGATGCGCGATCCGAATCCGGTGATTTTCCTGATCCCCGGCGTTGGCATGTTGTCCTTCGCCAAGGACAAGGCCACCGCCCGCATCGCCGGCGAATTTTATGTCAACGCCATCAACGTCATGCGTGGTGCTTCTACCGTGTCCGAATATCAGGGCCTGCCGGAGCAGGAGGCCTTCGATATCGAATATTGGCTGCTGGAAGAGGCAAAGCTTCAACGCATGCCGAAGCCGAAGAGCCTTGCCGGCCGGGTGGCCTTCGTCACCGGCGGTGCTGGCGGTATCGGCCGGGCGACGGCGGAAAGGCTGGCGGGCGAGGGCGCCTGCGTTGTGCTGGCTGATATTGACGAAGCGGCGCTGGAAGCCGCCAAGGGCGATTTCGTCAAACGCTACAGCACGGATGCAGTGCGCAGCGTGAAACTGGATGTCACGAAAGAGGATGCCGTCATCGCGGCCTTCGCGGAAGCGAGCGTCGAATTCGGCGGCGTGGATATCCTCGTCTCCAATGCTGGCATCGCTTCCTCCGCGCCGGTGGAAGAAACGACGCTTGCCATGTGGAACAAGAATATCGACATTCTCGCCACCGGCTATTTCCTCGTTTCGCGCGAAGCGTTCCGGCTGCTGCGGCGTCAGAATCTCGGCGGCAACGTGGTGTTCGTCGCCTCGAAAAACGGTCTCGCTTCCTCGCCCAATGCATCCGCCTATTGCACGGCGAAAGCTGCGGAAATTCATCTGGCCCGTTGCCTCGCGCTCGAAGGCGCGGAAGCCGGCATTCGCGTCAACACCGTCAATCCCGACGCCGTGCTGCGCGGTTCCAAAATCTGGAATGGCGAGTGGCGGGAGCAGCGAGCGGCGTCGTCCAAGATCGAGGTGACCGATCTGGAGGAACATTACCGCAAGCGCTCGATGCTGAAGCTTAATGTCTTCCCGGAAGATATCGCCGAGGCGATCTACTTCCTGGCGTCCGACGCCTCCGCCAAGTCGACCGGCAACATCATCAATGTCGATGCCGGTAATGCGCAGAGTTTTACGCGGTAGGGTGTCGGTGGATACCGACATATAAAAAGACACGATGCTTTGAGAAGTGGCGAAAGTCCCACCTCCGTCATTCCGGCCTTGAGCCGGAATCCAGCAGCCGCGCGTCTGCGCGGCGAGAGAGTTTTCTCAGCCCAAAGACTTGGGCTGGCTGGATTCCGGCTCAAGGCCGGAATGACGGGGTGGTGGCGTCGCGGGCCGAAGCACCTGTTGTGTTCATTGCCCGGGAGGAAAAAATGACCGAGACGAAAATCGCCGCCGATGTGATCGCGGCCGAAAACGACAAACGCGCCGCGGTGCTGAAGGATGATTATCAGGCGCTGGGCAACCAGCTTGCGCGCCGCAATGTCGATATCGAGGCCGTTACGGTCAAGGTCGCGGAATTTTTCGTCGCCGTGCCCTCCTGGGGCGTTGGCACCGGCGGCACCCGTTTTGCCCGTTTTCCCGGCACGGGCGAGCCGCGCGGCATTTTCGACAAGCTGGATGATTGCGCCGTCATCAACCAGCTGACACGGGCGACGCCCAATGTTTCCCTGCATATTCCGTGGGATAAGGAAGACCCGAAGCGATTGAAAGCCCATGCCGATGCGCTGGGTCTCGGCTTCGACGCCATGAATTCCAACACGTTTTCGGATGCGCCCGGCCAGAGCCATTCCTACAAATACGGTTCGCTCAGCCACACGGATGCCGCCACGCGCCGGCAGGCAGTCGAGCACAACATAGAGTGTATTGAGATCGGCAATGCCATCGGCTCGAAGGCACTGACGGTGTGGGTGGGCGATGGCTCGAACTTTCCCGGCCAGAGCAATTTCACCAGAAGCTTCGAGCGCTATCTCGCCGCCATGGCGGATATCTACAAGGCGCTGCCGGATGACTGGCGCATCTTTTCCGAACACAAGATGTACGAGCCGGCCTTCTATTCGACCGTCGTGCAGGACTGGGGCACCAATTACCTCATCGCCAATACACTCGGCGAAAAGGCCTTCTGCCTCGTCGACCTCGGCCACCATGCGCCGAACACCAATATCGAGATGATCGTCGCCCGGCTCATCCAGTTCGGCAAGCTCGGCGGTTTCCATTTCAATGACAGCAAATATGGCGACGATGATCTCGATGCCGGCTCGATCGAGCCCTACCGCCTCTTCCTCGTCTTCAACGAGCTGGTGGATGCCGAACATCGCGGCGTGAAGGGTTTCCATCCCGCCCATATGATCGACCAGTCGCACAATGTGACGGACCCGATCGAAAGCCTGATCTCCAGCGCCAACGAAATCCGCCGCGCCTATGCGCAGGCGCTGCTGGTGGATCGTGCGGCCCTCGACGGCTACCAGCAGGACAATGATGCGCTGATGGCTTCCGATACTCTGAAGCGGGCCTATCGCACCGATGTGGAACCGATTCTTGCCCAAGCGCGGCAATTGGCGGGCGGAGCTATCGATCCAGTCGTGACTTATCGTGCGAGCGGCTATCGCAGCCATGTTGCGGCGAAGCGCCCGGCTTCGGTTGGTGGCAGCGGCGGGATTGTGTAAATTCGGTGTCGCTGGAATAGGGGGAAGCCGAGGCTGACTACACACCTTGCCTCTATCTCGACGTCATCCTCGGCCTTGTGCCGAGGATCTGCCAGCGTCGCATAAAATCGTTAGGCAGCAGATGCTCGGGACATGCCCGAGCATGACAAAGGTGAAGGTGTCGGTCACGAGCGCGCCCGCTCGCTGCGCGCCTTCATTACTTGCCCGAAGGCGATTGCCGGCGTGCCTGAAACGTATGCTCCGGCCCCGGAAACGCCCCCGAGCGAACCTCATCGGCATAAGCGGCCGCTGCTTCCGAGACCGCCGGGCCCAGATCGGCGAAACGCTTGACGAATTTCGGTTTGAAATCGGTGAAAAGGCCAAGCATGTCGTCGGAAACCAGCACCTGCCCGTCGCAGGCCGGCGATGCGCCGATGCCAACCGTGGGCGCGGCGAGTTTGTCGGTCAGTTCGCGGGCAAGCGGTTCGACGGTGCCTTCCACGACGATGGCGAAGGCGCCCGCCTGATCCACCGCAATCGCATCGCGCCAGATTTTTTGCGTTTCCGCATCCGAATGCCCGAGCGAACGGAAGCCGCCGGCGGTGTGCACCAGCTGCGGCATCAGCCCGACATGGCCGAATACCGGAATGCCGCGCGCCACCAGAAAGGCGATGGTCTCCGCCATTTCCTCGCCGCCTTCCAGCTTCACGCCGTCGCAGCCGGTTTCCTGCATCAGCCGCACGGCATTGCGGAACGCCTGTTCCTTCGATTCCTGATAGGTACCGAAGGGAAGATCGACGATGACGCAGGCATGTTCGACGCCGCGCATGACGGCGCGGCCATGGGCGATCATCATATCCAGCGTGACGCCGACCGTCGTGTCCATGCCGTAAAGCACCATGCCGAGGGAATCGCCGACCAGGAGCAGATCGCAATGCGGATCGAGCAGGCGGGCAATCGGCGTGGTATAGGCGGTCAGGCAGACGATGCGCGCCTCGCCCTTCATCTGCCGGATGGAAGCCGTTGTCAGCCGCTTGTGTTTTCCATGGGCGCTCATTCGGCCGCCTCCCGTTGATTGATCCTGTCGCGCCCGATGACGCGGTTGTCGAGGAGCCTCGTGCTGCCGAGGCGCACGAACAGCGCCACCAGCACAGGCCCCGCCTGCAATGAAGCAACGGGGGCGAGCGTATCGGGATCGCGCACCGCGACGACTTCCGGTGATGCCAGCGGCTCGGCGGCGATGAATTTTTCTATGGCCGCCTCGAATGCGGCGGGGTCGTCGAAGCCTTCACCATAAAGCCGTTCCGCTTCGTCCAGCGCGCGCGGCACGATCACGGCGGCGGCGCGTTCCGCGTGGCTCAGATAGACGTTCCGCGAGGAGCAGGCCAGCCCATCCGCCTCACGCACGGTGGCGACGGGAACGACCCTGACCGGCTGGGCAAGGTCCTCGACCATGCGGCGGATCAGCGTTACCTGCTGATAATCCTTCTCACCGAAATAGGCCGCATCCGACTGGACGAGGTTAAAAAGCTTGGTCACGACGGTCGCAACACCGGCGAAATGCCCCGGCCGCACCGCGCCTTCCAACTGGCTTCCCAGTTCGGGCACATCCACCACGGTCTGCATCGGGCGCGGATACATCGCGGAGACTTCTGGCGCGAAAAGAATATCGATACCCGCCTCTTCCAGCAATGCGCTGTCGCGGGCGAGATCGCGGGGGTAACGGGCCAGATCCTCATTCGCACCGAATTGCAGCGGGTTGACGAAGATCGAAACCACCGTCACGTCGTTTTCCGCCTTGGATTGGGCAACGAGCGTCAGATGGCCGATATGGAGAAAGCCCATGGTCGGCACGAAGCCGATGGTTTTGCCCGCACGGCGAAAGGCGGCGGTGGCATCCCGCAATTCGGCGACGGTTTTTACAAGCTGCATGGGTCTCCTCCGGCTTCCCCAATCGCCGCCCGGCGAAAGGTGCTGGATAGAACTCGATTTGCCGAACGGGGTCAACGGACGCATCGGGATTATATCGATTAACCCTATGACGACTTTTAAGAAAACCGGTGCCCGGACAGATGGCGGCGATCACTCCACCCAGAGCGGTTTCCTTTTTTCGGCAAAGGCCAATCGCCCCTCCCGCGCCTCGTTGCTGCCGCTGATCGTGGCGATGACGTTTTCGGCAAAGGCGAGCCGCTCGCTGGAGGGCATATCGCGCATCTTCAGCAACGCCGCCTTTCCGGCCGCGATGGCGCCCGGCGCATTCTGCCGCAACCGGGCGAGAACATCTTCCACCACGCCATCGAGTTCTGCCGACGGGACAACCCGATTGACGAGGCCAAGGCGCTCCGCATCAGCGGCGTTTATCGCAGCGCCGAGATAGGCCATTTCCTGAAGCTGGCTAAGGGGTATCTTCGCCAGAAGCTTCGCCGCCACCATGGCCGGGAAAAGCCCGACGCGGACTTCCGGCAGGCCGAATTCGGCATTGTCGGCGGCATAGGCGAGATCGCAGGCGGCGATGAGGCCAAGCCCGCCGGCCAGAACCCGGCCGTTGATGCGGGCGATGACGGGCCTGTCGCAGCCCTCGATGGCACGCATCACATCGGCAATAGGGTTGGTTCCGTCCCGCGAGAGGAACATGCCGCCGGCGCTTTCTTTCAGATCGGCCCCGGAGCAGAAGCTGCGGTCTCCCGCAGCCGTTATCACCACGGCGCGCAGGCCGCCATCACCCGATGCAGTGCGGATGGCCGTCGTCAGCGCGTCCGTCATCGCGGCATTCAAGGCATTGTGCACCTCCGGCCGGTTGAGCGTCAGCCAGAGAACGTCCTTGCGCCTTTCGCTCAGCAATTCATCCGCCATGCGCGTCATCCTTCTGTCTTGCCGCAAGCAGCGCCTTGCCGGCGCGGGCCGCATTCGGTCTGCCGAGATGCCGGCTGATCCAGTCTCCGGTTTTCGCCACCACCATCAGGTCGATACCGGTTTTAATGCCAAGCCCGTGCAGCAGATAAACGACATCTTCGGTGGCGACATTGCCGCTGGCGCCCGGCGCAAAGGGGCAGCCGCCCAGCCCGGCCACCGAACTGTCGAAGACGGAGATACCTTCATTCAGCGAGGCCAGCACATTGGCGACGCCCTGCCCATAGGTATCGTGGAAATGCATGGCGAGTTTTTCACGCGGGATGCGGACCGATACCCGTTCGATAATGCTGCGAACCTGCGCGGCTGTGCCGATGCCGATCGTATCGCCTAGCGAGATTTCGTAACAGCCAAGCCCGATAAGCGCCTCGGCCATCGCCGCCACCTCATCGGGCGCAACCGTACCGTCATAGGGGCAGCCGGCTGTGCAGGAGACATAACCGCGAATGAGGATGTTCCGGCCGGCCGCGGCTGATGCGACATCGCGCAGGCGCTCAAGGCTTTCGGCGCGCGAGCAGCCGATATTGTGCTGGCTGAACCCTTCGGATGCGGAGACGAAAACGGCGATTTCCGTCACACCGGCATCAAGGGCGGCCTCGAAACCTTTCATATTGGGAACGAGCGCCGGATAGGCGGTGCCGGGTCGCCTTTCGAGGCCCTGGAACACCTCTTTCGAACCCGCCATTTGCGGCACTTTTTTGGGTGAGACGAAAGCGCCCGCTTCCACCGCCGTCAATCCGGCTGCGGCCAGCCGTTCGATCAGCTCGATCTTGATGGCGGCTGGAACCTCGGCGCTTTCGTTCTGCAAGCCGTCACGCGCGCCCACTTCGACGATTTTTACCCTTCGGGGCCAATTCATTTCAGCCGCCCTCCGGCTCGAAATCCACCAGCACCGCACCGGCCGCGACCATATCGCCCTCGTTGCAATTGATGGCCGTGACGGTGCCTTTCGCCGGTGCCCGGATCGTGTGCTCCATTTTCATCGCCTCCATCACCACAAGTGCCTCGCCGGCCTCAACCGCGGCACTGTTGCTGCTCAGCAAGGCGCGGATGACGCCGGGCATGGGTGCTTCCAGACCGCCGGTATGGGGAGTGGAATCCGCGATATCGACCGGATCCGGCTGGTTGATGCGATAATGCTCGCCATCCAGAAAAAGTGCGTAACGGCCATCCTCTGCAAAGAAATGGCCCTGTCTTTTCTTATCTTCCACGGTCGCACGGAATTTACCGTCCTCGAAAAGGTTGCCATAGGCGCTGATTGCCCGTCCGTCGATCTCCAGCGAAAAGCCGTCCGCCGCGTGCGTGACGCCGACGCCAAGCGGCTGGTTGTCAAACACGAAATACAGCGTTTCCCTTGCCGGCGCGTTGAGGCGGAAGGCGGCCGTCGTGTTCCACGGGCTATGGGGATCGGCCTGCGAACCCGGCTTTCCGTTTTTTTGCCGCGCAAGTAGCAGGCCAAGCGCGGCCATGGCTATCTCGTTCCCGGCCGTTGCTGCCGGAGCAAACAGTGCCGCTTCATTACGGGCGATGAAACCGGTGTCGAGATCGGCGTTCGCGAAGGCCGCCAGTCCCGCAAGCCGCGTCAGAAAGGCGGCATTGCTGGTGACGCCGCAGATCGCCAGATTTTCGAGCGCCAACCGCAGACGCCGTACCGCCGATGGGCGATCACGGTCCCAGACGATCAGCTTGGCGATCATCGGATCGTAATGCACGGTGATGGCGTCGCCGGCGCGGATGCCGCTGTCGATCCTGACATGAGGGCCATGATCGGGAAAAACCAGATGGCTGATGGTGCCGATCGACGGCAGGAAATCATGCGCCGGGTCTTCGGCATAAATCCGCGCCTCGATGGCATGGCCGTTTATGCTGAGACCGGTCCAGTCTTCCGGCAGGGCCTCTCCGTTGGCGACGCGTATCTGCCATTCGACCAAGTCGAGACCGGTAATATATTCCGTGACCGGATGTTCGACCTGAAGCCTCGTATTCATTTCCATGAAATAGAAGTCGCCGGAAGGGTCGAGCAGGAATTCCACCGTTCCCGCGCCGCGATAATCGATGGCGCGGGCGGCGGCGACCGCCGCTTCATACATGCGCTGCCGAAGCGCATCGGGCAGGCCGGGGGCAGGGGCTTCCTCTATGACCTTCTGGTGCCGGCGCTGGATCGAGCAGTCGCGCTCGAAAAGCGAAACACAATTGCCGTGGCCATCGGCAAAGACCTGCACTTCCACATGACGCGGTCGCTCGAGGTATTTTTCGATCAGCATGCGGTCATTGCCGAAGGCGGCCAGTGCTTCGCGTTTTGCGCCCGCAAGCTCCGCTGCGAAGTCGCGCTTTTGCCGGACGATACGCATGCCCTTGCCGCCGCCGCCGGCCGAGGCCTTGAGCAGCACCGGATAACCGATCTTGTCCGCCTCGCTTGCCAGTCGTTTTTCCGATTGTTCGTCACCATGATAGCCGGGAACGACCGGAACGCCGGCCTTTGCCATCAGCGCCTTTGCCTCGCTTTTCCCGCCCATGGCGCGGATTGCCGCTGCCGGTGGGCCAATGAAAACGAGATCGGCGGCGGCGCAGGCTTCGGCGAAACCGGTATTTTCCGAAAGGAAACCGTAGCCCGGATGAATGGCTTGCGCGCCGCTGGCTTTTGCGGCGGCGATGATTTTTTCGCCGTCGAGATAGGAGGCTCGCGCGGGTGCTGCGCCAATGGCGATGGCCTCGTCGGCAAGCGCCACATGCATGGCGTCACGGTCGGCGTCCGAATAGACTGCGACGGTGCGGATGCCCATCCTGGCGGCGGTGCGGATGATGCGGCAGGCGATTTCGCCCCTGTTGGCGATCAGTATTTTCGAGAACATGGTCGCCTCACATCCTGAATATGCCGAAACGGGTGGGTTCAATCGGTGCATTGAGCGCGGCGGACAATCCGAGACCGAGCACAAAACGGGTATCCTTCGGGTCGATGATACCATCGTCCCAAAGTCGCGCGCTGGCATAATAGGGATGTCCCTCCCGCTCGTATTTTTCCCGGATCGGCTGCTTGAACGCCTCTTCCCCTTCCTTCGACCAGTGGCGGCCATCGGCCTCGATGCCGTCTCGGCGGATTTGCGCCAAGACGGATGCCGCCTGTTCGCCGCCCATCACGGAAATGCGGGCATTCGGCCACATCCACAAAAAGCGCGGTGAATAGGCGCGGCCGCACATGCCGTAATTGCCGGCCCCGAAGGAGCCGCCGATGATGACGGTAAATTTCGGCACTTTGGCTGAAGCGACTGCAGTCACGAGCTTGGCGCCATCCTTGGCGATACCACCAGCCTCATAGGCCTTGCCGACCATGAAGCCGGTGATGTTTTGCAGGAAAACGAGGGGAATACCGCGCTGGCAGCAGAGTTCGATGAAATGTGCGCCTTTGAGCGCTGATTCCGAGAAAAGAATGCCGTTATTGGCGACGATACCAACCGGATAGCCATGGATATGGGCGAAACCGCAGACCAAAGTCGTGCCGTAAAGCGCCTTGAACTCATCGAATTCGGAACCGTCCACCAGACGCGCGATGATCTCCCGCACCTCGAAGGGTTTTCGCATATCGGCGGGTACGATGCCATAAAGTTCATCTGCCGGATAAAGCGGCTCCGTCGGCTCGCGAATATCCAGCTCCACCTGTTTGCGGCGGTTGAGGGTGGAAACGATCCGCCGGGTCAGCGCCAGCGCGTGGCGGTCGTAATGGGCATAATGATCGGTGACGCCGGATTGGCGGGAGTGCACGTCGGCGCCGCCAAGTTCTTCCGCGCTCACTACCTCGCCGGTCGCGGCCTTCACCAGCGGCGGGCCGCCGAGGAAGATCGTGCCTTGATTTTTGACGATGACGGACTGGTCGCTCATGGCAGGCACATAGGCCCCGCCCGCCGTGCAACTGCCCATCACCACGGCGATCTGGGCGATGCCTTCCGCCGACATATTGGCCTGATTGTAGAAGATGCGGCCGAAATCATCGCGGTCGGGAAACACCTCGTCCTGATTGGGCAGGTTCGCGCCGCCGGAATCCACCAGATAGATGCAGGGCAGGCGGTTCTCCGTGGCGATTTCCTGCGCGCGCAGGTGTTTCTTCACCGTCAGCGGATAATAGGTGCCGCCTTTCACCGTCGCATCATTGGCGACGATCACACATTCGCGGCCCGAGACGCGGCCGATGCCGGTGACAATGCCGGCGGCGGGAACGGGTTCGTCATAGACTTCGTAAGCTGCAAATTGCGAGAATTCGAGGAATGGACTGCCGGGATCGAGAAGGGCTTCGATCCGGTCGCGAGCCAGCAATTTGCCGCGGGAAAGATGCCGTTCGCGAGCCTTGTCGCCGCCGCCTCGGGAGATTTTTTCGACGTGCTGGCGCAGGTCATCCACCAGACCCGACATGAATTCCACATTGGCGGCAAAGGTTGGATCGCGGTTCAGACTGGATGTTAGCTTCATCGCGTGTCCTCACCCGTTGCCCTTGACCAGTTCGCGGCCGATCAGCATCCGGCGAATTTCGCTGGTGCCAGCACCGATCTCGTAAAGCTTGGCGTCGCGCAGCAGCCTTCCGGCCGGGCTTTCATTGACATAACCGGAACCGCCAAGAAGCTGGATCGCATCCAGCGCCACCTGCGTCGCCCGCTCGGCGGCAAAGAGGATCGCGCCGGCAGCATCCTGCCTCGTGATGCGGCCATTGTCGCAGGCACGGGCCACGGCGTAGACATAGGCACGGGACGCATTCATGGACGAGTAGATATCGGCGAGCTTGCCCTGCACCAGCTGGAATTCGCCGATAGCTTTGCCAAATTGCTTGCGCTCGCGGGCATAGGGCAGCACCAGATCGATGGCCGCCTGCATGATGCCAACAGGGCCGGCGGCCAGCACGGCGCGCTCGTAATCCAGTCCGCTCATCAGCACCGTCACGCCGTCATTGAGGCGGCCGAGAATGTTCTCTTCCGGCACCTCGCAATCCTCGAACACCAGTTCGGATGTAGGTGAGCCGCGCATGCCGAGCTTGTCGAGTTTCTGGGCCGGGCGAAACCCCTTGAAGCTCTTTTCGATCAGGAAGGCCGTGATACCGCGAGGGCCGGCCGACATATCCGTCTTGGCGTAAACCACCAGCGTATCGGCCTCGTGGCCGTTGGTGATCCACATTTTCGCGCCGTTCAGCACATAGCGGTCGCCTTTGCGCTCCGCCTTCAGCCGCATTGAGACGACATCCGAACCGGCCTCAGTCTCGCTCATGGCGAGTGAACCGACATGCTCGCCGGAGACCAACTTCGGCAGATATCTGTGCTTCTGCTCTTGCGTTCCCCAGCGGTGAATCTGGTTGATACAGAGGTTGGAATGAGCGCCGTAGGAAAGGCCGATGGAAGCGGAAGCGCGGCTTATCTCCTCCATCGCCACGCAATGGGCGAGATAGCCCATGTCGGCACCGCCGAACTCTTCCGAAACGGTTATGCCGTGCAGACCGAGTTGGCCCATTTCCGGCCAGAGCTTGCGTGGAAAACGGTCTTCGCGGTCGATCTCCGCCGCCAAAGGGGCGATTTTATCGTCTACGAATGCACTTGCGCTGTCGCGCAATGCTGCGATTTCCGGGCCGAGATCGGCATCGAAAATAGCGGCGAGGTTCAAACTCATCGCGTCTCCTCCTCCGGACGGCATGCCGTCCCTTTTGTCAGCAGCCGGCGCCTCCTCCGCGCCGGCAACCCTCGATTACGGCGTGTCACCCCCGGTGAAGGCGGCGGAACGGCGCACGAATGTCTTGATGGCGAAATTGGACTGGATGCGCGACACGCCGGGAACCGTGGTCAGGAAATCCAGTAGCTCCTGATAATGCGGCAAATCCCGCACCATGGCGTGGATCAGATAATCCGAGCTGCCGCTGGTCTGATAACCCCCCACCACTTCCGGAATGGAGGCGACATGGTGTTCGAAGGTCGTCAGCGCTTCCTTGATCTGCCGTTCCAGCGTGACGGAGATGAAGACGCCCATATTGCCGAGCAGCCGGTTCTCATCGAACACGGCGGTATAACCGCGAATGATGCCTTCCTCTTCCAGCTTGCGCACGCGTCGCAGCGTCGGTGTGAAGGAAAGACCGATGCGGGCCGCCAGATCGCGCCAGCTCACCCGCCCGTCATCGCCGAGCACATGCAGAATCTTCCGGTCGAAACTGTCGAGCTCAATCATGGATCATTTGCTCTATGATATGACTAATTGTTGGATCAAAGATATCGTCAATCAAAAAACTGTCAATCAAAATAGCTTTGAAATGAATTCGAGATAGTGATAGCGTTCACGTCAGTCGAGGTCTGGAGGAGATCACGACGATGGTTGTTTTCTCAAACGGGAGAATGGCCAAGGGAGGTGAATTTGGCTGTGCATGACCCTGTCGTGATCGTCGGGGCCGCCCGTACTGCTATGGGTGGGTTCCAGGGCGAATTCAAATCGGTGGCCGCGCCTGAGCTAGGGGCGGCGGCGATCCGCGCGGCCGTCGAACGGGCCGCTGTTCCGTTTTCTGATATTGACGATGTGCTGATGGGCTGCGTGCTTACGGCCGGACAGGGGCAGGCTCCGGCCAGACAGGCGGCCATTGCCGCCGGAATCCCCAACTCGGTTGGCGCGACGACCATCAACAAGATGTGCGGCTCGGGCATGAAAGCAATCATGCTGGGGCATGACCAGCTTACGGCGGGAAGCTCTTCGATCGTGCTGGCGGGTGGCATGGAAAGCATGAGCAACGCGCCTTATCTGCTGGACCGCGCGCGGAACGGCTATCGTCTCGGCCATGGTAAGCTCACTGACCACATGTTTCTGGATGGCCTCGAGGACGCCTATGACAAGGGCCGGCTGATGGGGACTTTCGCGGAAGATTGCGCCGAAGCTTATCAGTTCACCCGCGCCATGCAGGATGATTTTGCGCTTGCCTCACTGGAACGGGCGCGACGCGCCATACCGGAAGGTGCGTTCGAAGCGGAAATAGCGCCCGTCGGGGATATCTCGGTGGACGAGCAGCCTGCCAAGGCGAAGCCGGAAAAAATCCCGCAGCTGAAACCCGCCTTCCGCGATGGCGGAACGGTGACGGCCGCCAATTCCAGTTCGATTTCCGATGGTGCGGCCGCTCTTGTTCTCATGCGTCGCTCCGAAGCGGAAAGGCGGGGCCTTTCACCACTGGCGACGATCATCGGTCAGGCCTCCTATGCGGATGCGCCCGCCGGATATCCAACGGCTCCCATCGGCGCGATAAAAAAGCTATTCGGAAAAACCGGCTGGGCGGCGAAGGATGTCGATCTCTTCGAAATCAACGAGGCCTTTGCCGTGGTGGCGATGGCGGCGATGCGCGATCTCGATCTGCCGCATGACAAGGTGAATGTGCATGGCGGCGCCTGCGCTCTCGGCCACCCGATCGGCGCTTCCGGCGCCAGGATCGTTGTCACCCTGCTGGCGGCCCTGCAGCGCCACGGGCTGAAACGCGGCGTGGCCGCCGTCTGCATCGGCGGTGGCGAAGCAACCGCGCTCGGCATCGAGCGACATTAAGGGAGGCGGCGATGATCCTGAACGAAGCCCAGCAGCAGATCAGGGACATGGCCCGCGATTTCGCCCGCGAGCGGCTTGCCCCCGGGGCTGCTTCGCGTGATCGGGAAAGCCGGTTTCCGAAAGACGAACTGAAGGAGATGGGAGATCTCGGCTTCCTTGGTATGCTTGTCTCCGAGGACTATGGCGGGTCGGAAACCGGCGCTGTTGCCTATGCTTTGGCGCTGGAGGAAATCGCTACCGGCGACGGGGCCTGTTCCACCATCATGAGTGTGCATAATTCGGTCGGTTGCGTGCCGATCCTGAAATTCGGCACGGAAGACCAGAAGCAGCGCTTCTTGCCTAAACTGGCTTCCGGCGAATGGATCGGTGGTTTTGCGCTGACCGAACCGCAGGCCGGTTCAGATGCGTCCAACCTCAAGACCCGCGCCCGGCGCGATGGTGATCGATATATTCTCGATGGCGCGAAGCAGTTCATCACCTCGGGCAAAAATGGCGATGTCGTCATCGTCTTTGCCGTTACCGATGCGGCGGCGGGCAAGAAGGGCATCAGCGCGTTCATCGTGCCGACCGATACGCCGGGTTACGAGGTCATCCGGGTCGAGGAAAAACTCGGCCTGCATTCGTCCGATACCTGCCAGATCGCCTTCACCGACATGGCGGTCCCAGTCGAACTGCGACTGGGCGAAGAGGGGCAGGGTTATCGCATCGCGCTCGCCAATCTGGAAGGCGGCCGCATCGGCATCGCCGCGCAGGCGGTTGGCATGGCGCAGGCCGCCTTCGAGGCGGCGCGGGATTATGCCCGCGAGCGCAAGGCCTTCGGGCAGGCAATCGTGGAGCATCAGGCGGTGGCGTTTCGCCTCGCGGACATGGCGACGCGCATTGAGGCGGCGCGGCAGCTGATGCTGCATGCGGCGGCGCTGAAGGAAGCGGGTGAACCCTGTCTTTCGGAGGCCTCGATGGCCAAGCTCTTCGCTTCCGAAATGGCGGAGCGGGTCTGCTCGGACGCCATCCAGATTCACGGCGGTTACGGCTACATGGCGGATTATCCGGTGGAGCGGATCTATCGCGATGTACGCATCTGCCAGATTTACGAGGGGACCAGCGATGTCCAGCGGATGGTGATCGCGCGGAATTTGTGAGGCTGATGATTGGAAAGGAAAAACCTCCGTCATACCGGCCTTGAGCCGGTATCCAGTCAGCCCAAGTCCTTGGGCTGAAAAGAGTCTTCCCGACGCGCAGACGCGCGTCGGCTGGATTCCGGCTCAAGGCCGGAATGACGGAATTATAGGGCGCGCTAGCCCGCCGGAGGAGTAGAATGGATATAACCGAAACGCCACATCTCAGCCTGCATGTTCCGGAGCCTGCGGTGCGGCCCGGCGGGGAGCCGGATTTCTCCAATGTGAAGATACCCAAGGCCGGCAGCGTGCCGCGCCCGGATGTGGATGCAGCGCCGGAAAGCATGCGCGATCTCGCTTATTCGATCATCCGCGTCCTCAATCATCAGGGTGAAGCCGTCGGGCCGTGGGCCGGGCTGCTTTCGGACGAGGAATTGCTGGTCGGCCTCAAAAACATGATGCGGCTTCGGGCTTTCGATGCTCGCATGCTGATGGCGCAGCGACAGGGCAAGACTTCCTTTTACATGCAGCATCTGGGGGAGGAGGCGGTCAGTTGCGCCTTCCGCAAGGCGCTTTCCAAAGGCGACATGAATTTCCCGACCTACCGGCAGGCCGGGCTGCTGATCGCCGATGACTATCCGCTCGTCACCATGATGAACCAGATCTATTCCAACGAACTCGACCCGCTGCACGGGCGGCAATTGCCGGTGCTCTATTCCTCGAAGGAGCACGGTTTCTTCACCGTATCAGGCAACCTCGCCACGCAATATGTGCAGGCGGTCGGCTGGGCGATGGCGTCCGCCATCAAGGGCGATACGAAGATCGCAGCCGCCTGGATCGGCGACGGTTCGACGGCGGAGTCCGATTTTCACTCGGCGATGGTCTTTGCCTCCACCTACAAGGCTCCGGTGGTTCTCAATATCGTCAATAACCAATGGGCGATTTCCACCTTTCAGGGCATCGCGCGCGGCGGCTCCGGCACCTTTGCGGCGCGCGGCCTGGGCTTCGGCATTCCCGCACTGCGGGTCGACGGCAATGATTATCTCGCCGTTTATGCCGTGGCGCGCTGGGCAGTGGAACGGGCGCGCCGCAATCTCGGCCCGACGCTGATCGAATACGTGACCTATCGTGTCGGCGCCCATTCCACCTCCGACGATCCGAGCGCCTATCGCCCCAAGACGGAGTCCGAGGCATGGCCGCTGGGCGATCCAGTTCTGAGGCTCAAAAAACATCTCATCCTGCGCGGCGTCTGGTCGGAGGAGCGGCACCGGCAGGCGGAGGCGGAAATTGCCGATGAAGTGCTGGAAGCGCAACGCGAAGCGGAAAGCCACGGCACGCTGCATGAAGGCAAAAAACCGCCGAAAAAGGATATTTTCGAGGGCGTCTACGCCGAGATGCCGCCGCATCTCGTCCGCCAGCGCCAGAAGGCAGGATGGTAAGACATGGCAAGAATGACGATGATTGAAGCCGTCCGCAGTGCCATGGATGTGTCCATGGAGCGCAGCGACGATGTCGTGGTGTTCGGCGAAGATGTTGGCTATTTCGGCGGCGTGTTCCGCGCCACGCAGGGGCTGCAGGGAAAATACGGCAAGACCCGCTGTTTCGATGCGCCGATCAGCGAATCCGGCATTGTCGGCACGGCCATCGGCATGGCCGCTTATGGCCTGCGCCCCTGTGTCGAAATCCAGTTCGCCGATTACATGTATCCCGCCTATGATCAGATCACCCAGGAGGCGGCGCGTATTCGCTATCGCTCCAATGGCGATTTCACCTGCCCCATCGTTCTCAGAATGCCGACAGGCGGGGGCATTTTTGGCGGGCAGACGCACAGCCAGAGCCCGGAAGCGCTTTTCACCCACGTCTGCGGGCTGAAGGTGGTGGTCCCTTCCAATCCCTATGACGCCAAGGGACTGCTGATCGCATCCATCGAAGACCCCGACCCGGTGATGTTTCTGGAGCCGAAGCGGCTTTATAACGGTCCCTTCGACGGGCATCACGACCGGCCGGTAACGCCCTGGTCCAAGCACGAGATGGGGGAGGTGCCGGAAGGGCACTACACCATTCCCATCGGCAAGGCCGAGATACGCCGTCCCGGAAACGCTGTCACCGTCATCGCTTATGGCACCATGGTGCATGTGGCGCTGGCGGCGGCGGAAGAAACGGGTGTGGATGCTGAGATCATCGATCTTCGCAGCCTGCTGCCGCTCGATCTCGATACCATCGTGAAGTCCGTCTCCAAGACCGGTCGCTGCGTCATGGTGCATGAGGCGACGCTGACCTCCGGCTTCGGGGCCGAAGTCGTGTCACTGGTGCAGGAACATTGTTTTTATCACCTTGAGGCCCCCGTCGTCCGCGTTGCGGGCTGGGATACGCCTTATCCCCATGCGCAGGAGTGGGACTATTTTCCGGGACCTGCCCGCGTCGGGCGCGCCCTTGTCGAAGTCATGGAGGCCTGATTATGGCGGAATTTGTTCTCACGATGCCCGATGTCGGTGAAGGTGTGGCGGAAGCCGAACTGGTGGAATGGAACGTCAAACCGGGCGATCTCGTCCATGAGGACATGGTGCTGGCCGCGGTGATGACCGACAAGGCGACGGTGGAAATCCCATCCCCGGTGGCGGGCGTCGTCACCTGGCTCGCCGTGACGGTCGGAAATACCGTGCCGGTGAAGGCACCGCTCCTGCGCATCGAAACCGATGTCGCGGCCGCCGCTCCCAATGGCAGCGTGCCGGAAGCGGAAGCGCCGACCCAGATGACGGAAGCGCCTGCAGACATGACGGACACGCCTCCACCCGTTGAAGCCCAGCCGACGGCGCGAGAGACCGAGGAGGCGCCGCCGGCGCCTGCCGCCGAACCGCATCATAAACCGTTGGCGTCTCCCGCCGTTCGCCAGCGCGCCGACGATCTCGATATCGATCTCACCAAGGTCAAGGGAACGGGGCCGGACGGGCATATCACCCATGCCGATCTCGACGGGTTTTTAACCGTGCGGGGCCGGCCGGAACGCCCCGAGCCGATAGCGCCGCACGATAGCGCTGTCGAGGAGGTGAAGGTGACCGGGCTCAGGCGCAAGATTGCCGAGAAGATGGTGCTTTCCGCCTCCCGCATTCCCCACATCACCTATGTCGAGGAAGTCGACGTGACCGATCTGGAGGATTTGCGCGCGACCATGAACGGCAACCGCCGTTCCGGGCAACCGAAGCTGACGATCCTGCCGTTCCTGATGCGTGCACTGGTGAAAGCCGTTGCCGATCATCCCGGCATGAATGCCACCTTTGACGACGACAAAGCGGTCGTCAGCCACTATGAAGCGGTTCATATCGGCATCGCCACGCAGACGCCGTCGGGCCTCACCGTTCCGGTCGTGCGCCACACGGAAACGCTCGGTCTTTGGGAATGCGCGGACGAAGTCGCACGCGTCGCCGAAGCCGCCCGCACCGGCACGGCGCATCGGGAAGAGCTGATGGGCTCCACCATCACCATCAGTTCGCTGGGAGCCTTGGGCGGTGTGGTCTCGACACCCATCATCAATCACCCCGAAGTGGCGATCATCGGCGTCAACAAGATCATGACGCGTCCGGTCTGGGATGGGACGCGCTTCGTGCCGCGCAAGATGATGAACCTCTCATCGAGCTTCGATCACCGGGTTGTCGATGGGTGGGATGCGGCGGTCTTCATCCAGGCCGTCAAGGCATTGCTGGAGAAGCCCGCGCTTATTTTCATCGAGTGAAGGCGATCCGTGCTCCCTCATCCCTGTGCTCGTCACAGGGATCCAGCCAGCCCAAGTCTTTGGGCTGAAAGGACTCGTTCCGTCGCGCAGACGCGCTTCGGCTGAATTCCTGTGACGAGCACAGGAATGAGGGTGTATGCGTGTCATGACCGCATTTCTTAGCCCGCGTTTTCGACCTTCACGGAACTGTTTCGCTGTCGGTATAGGCTTGCGTTCGTCATCTTCGGGTATAGAAGAGAAGAACGAGAAGCATGTTTTCTCATCATGATCATAGTGGCGGAAGAGGGCGCTCCGGTGCCCGGCGGTCCGCCCTCCGCCGGCAACCGAATGAAGAAGAAGGTCCTCCCATGCGCACTCCCAAACCCGTTGTCCTGACTATTCTCGATGGCTGGGGGCTGAACGAGGACACATCCAGCAATGCGCCGGTGCTGGCGAATACGCCCACCATGGACCGGCTTTTCGCCACCTGCCCGAATGCGAGGCTCACCACTTTCGGCCCGAATGTCGGTCTGCCCACCGGGCAAATGGGCAATTCGGAAGTCGGCCACACCAATATCGGCGCCGGCCGCATCGTCGCCATGGATCTCGGCCAGATCGATCTGGCGATTGAGGATGGCAGCTTTTTCCGCAATGCGGCGATGCTCGATTTCGCCGCCACGGTGAAGGCCGCGGGCGGTGTGGTGCATCTGATGTGCGTCGTTTCCGATGGCGGCGTCCATGGTCATATTCTCCACGGTCAGGCGGCGGTAAGGCTGATGATCAGCCACGGCCTGAAGGTGGTGGTGCATGCCATCACCGACGGCCGCGATGTCGCGCCGCAATCGGCTGAAGAATTCGTGGCGGCGCTGGTGGCAAGCCTGCCGCAGGGGGCAAGCATCGGCACGGTGATCGGCCGCTATTATGCGATGGATCGCGACAATCGCTGGGAGCGCGTCGAGAAAGCCTATGACGCCATGGTTCTGGCGAAAGGCGAACACGCGCGCGATGCAGTGAGCGCCGTTGCCCAGAGCTACAAAAACAACGTCACCGACGAATTCATCCTGCCGACGGTGATCGACGGCTATGAGGGCTTCAAGGCCGGCGACGGCCTGTTCTGCCTGAATTTCCGCGCCGACCGTGCCCGTGAAATCCTGCTCGCCATCGGGGCGGAGGATTTCGACGGTTTTTCGCGCGAAAAGCCAGTCCTTTCGGCGCTGCTTGGCATGGTGGAATATTCCACCCGGCACAATGATTTCATGACCACGGCCTATCCCAAGCGCGATATCGTCAATACGCTGGGCGAATGGGTGGCGAAGCAGGGGCTTACGCAGTTCCGCCTTGCCGAGACGGAAAAATATCCGCATGTCACCTTCTTCCTGAATGGCGGCAAGGAAGAGCCGGAAGTCGGCGAAGACCGCTTCATGCCGAAATCGCCGAAGGTTGCGACTTACGATCTGCAGCCGGAGATGAGTGCGCCGGAAGTGACGGAAAAATTCGTTGAGGCGATCGGCAAGGGTTACGATCTGATCGTCACCAATTACGCTAACCCCGATATGGTCGGTCATACCGGCGATCTGCAGGCCGCAATCAAGGCCTGTGAAGCCGTGGATCGCGGGCTTGGTGCGGTCGTTGCCGCCCTCGAAAAAGTGGGTGGCGCAATGCTTGTCATTGCCGACCACGGCAATTGCGAAACCATGGTCGACCCGGTGACCGGTGGCCCGCATACGGCGCACACCACCAATCCGGTGCCGGTGATCCTTTTCGGCGGTCCGGAAGGTGCGAAGCTGCATGACGGCATTCTTGCCGATGTCGCGCCCACCCTGCTGCAACTGATGAATGTGCCGCTGCCGCCGGAAATGACGGGAAAAAGCCTGATCGACCTCTAATCACACGCCGTCGCGCGGGAGCGTTCCAGCCCCGCGCGACTGCCCGTTCCCCGCGCGCCGAACGAGCGTTTGCGTTATGGCTGCTTTGAATAGAGGCGGTCGTGGACTAGCATGCCGGCAATCATGGCGCCGACGAAAAGAACGACCGGCATCAGCCCGAGGGCGAGGGCCGATAGTGCCGGGCCGGGGCAGAAACCGGCAAGCCCCCAACCGACGCCGAAAATGGCCGAGCCTGTTATGAGCGGTCGGTCGATGCGGGTTTTTGCCGGAAGGCTGAAATCCTCAGTGAGGATGGGCTTGGCAAGACGTCGGCTGAGCAGCACACCCGGCACGGCAACCATCACTGCACCACCGAGAACGAATATCAGGCTCGCGTCCCAATGGCCGCTCGCCACATCGAGAAAACCGGAAACACGAGCCGGATCCACCATGCCGGACAGCGAGAGGCCGAAGCCGAACAGTGCCCCTGCGACCAATGCTAGGGCAACACGCGCCGCGACAGGGTTTTTCATGACAGGGCTCCCACTATCGTCGCGGCGCAAATGCCGGTAATCAGGAAGGTGGCGGTCGCGGCGATGGAGCGCCGGGAAAATCGCGCCAGCCCGATGATGCCATGGCCGGAGGTGCAGCCGGAGCCCATGCGCGTTCCGAAACCCACCAGCAGGCCGGCAATGAGGATGAGCGGCCATGGTGAAACTATGGTGACGGCAGGCAGCCGGCCGAATGCGGCGGCATGGATATAAGGCCCGGCCAGCAAGCCGGCGACGAAGGCGAGATCGGCAAGACGCCGCTCCCTGCCGAGCATTTTTCCCATTATCCCGCTGATGCCGGCAATGCGGCCGTTGAAAAGAAACAGCAGAATGCTGGCAAGACCGAGCAGCATGCCACCGAAAAGAGAGGGCCAGTAGGGGCTCACAGGGTCTCCTCCTCCGGCGCGCAGAATATGGTGTAAAGGGCCTCGATCAGTTGCGCCGCTTTCGCTTCGCTCAGTTGGTAGAAGATTTGCTTGGCGTCGCGCCGGGTTTCGACCACGCCGGCTTCCCGCAGGACGCCCAGCTGCTGGGAAAGCGTTGGCTGGCGAATATCCAGCTTGACCTCCAGCTCACCGACGGAAAATTCCCCCTGCGCCAGCGTGCAGGCGAGCATCAGCCGCGCGGGATGGGCAAGCGTTTTCAGAAGCAGCGCGACCTCGACAGCCCGCTCTTCCATGGCGGGGAGAGGGATTTCTGCAAGATGCCGGTGCTTTTCCAGCGCGTTTTCCTTTACCATATGCTGCCCTCCAGCACGTCGAGCGGGAATTTCAGGTAACGCTTGCCATTCGCTTCCGGCTCCGGCAGGCGGCCGCCGCGAATATTTACCTGCAGGGCGTGGAGAATGAGCTTCGGCATCGGCAATGTGCGATCCCGCGCTTCTCTGAGACGGATGAAGCCCTCCTCCGTCATGCCGGCAAGATGCGGATTGCTGCGTTTCTGTTCGCCGACCGTGCTTTCCCATTTAGGCGCGCGGCCGCCGGGCTGATAATCGTGGCCGGTGAAAAGCCGTGTTTCATCGGGAAGGGCGAGAATGTCCTGGATCGACGCCCAGAGTTCCCTGGCGCTGCCGCCGGGGAAATCGGCGCGCGCGGTGCCGGAATCGGGCATGAAAAGCGTATCATGCACAAAGGCGGCATTACCTACCACATAGGTCACGGAGGCGAGCGTGTGGCCGGGCGAAAACAGCACGCGCGCTTCAAGGGAGCCGATATTGAACCTGTCGCCCGCCTCGAACAGCCGGTCCCATTGCGAGCCGTCGGTTTCGAGATCCGGCCAGTTGTATTTCTCCTGCCAGAGCTTTTGCACGCCGGTGACTTTCGCGCCGATCGCCGTCTGCGCGCCGGTCTTCTGCTTCAGATAATGGGCGGCGGAAAAATGGTCGGCATGCGGATGGGTATCGAGAATCCATTCCACCGACAGACCCTGGCTCTCAACATAGTCCAGAATGGCGTCGGCATTCATCGTTCCGGTTGCGCCGGATTTCTCATCGAAATCATAGACCGGGTCGATAATGGCGGAGCGCCCGGTCGAGGGATCGGACACGACATATTGCACGCTCCATGTGCGCGGATCGAAGAATGCCTTGACGTGCGGAACCGCCGCTGCGCGCCGTTCCAGCCAGCGGGTGGCGCCGGAAAGGTCAAAGCCATGCGCCTTGCCGAAAGCCTCGATATCGTCCCTTTCGATGCGCCCATCCAGTGCTTCCCCAAGAACATGAAGCGTGAGCGCGCGGGTGCCGCCCTTGCAATGGGCAAAAACGGGGCCTTCCGCTTCCGCCATTTTCTGCTGGAAGGCGCGGATATCGGCTTCGGTAATGGTTGGGCCGCTGACCGGGATGAAACCATAATCCATGCCCGCCGCGCTGGCGGCGCTTTTTTCCTGCGCATTGCCCGGCTGGCCGGGCTCTTCACCATCAGGCCGGGCGTTGATGATGCTTTTATAACCCTGGGCGGAGAGCGATGGGAAATCGGCGATCATCGGCTGGCCCGCAACTGTCAGACGCTCGTTGATCTTCACGGCATTCATCGGCATCTCCTGTTGTAATAATTTAATATATATTATCATATAATGTATATTGTATTTTTGCAAGGGCGTGAACCGCCCTCGTTTCCGAATGTCTCCTGCCGTATTTTCAGGAAAGGTTCGGAAGGAAATCCTAGAGGCGGGATTTCTTCGTTTTGTGACGGGTGGGCGGAGATCGCCTGTATTTGACATGCAAAAACATGCCTTGCGCCCGAAATATTGGGGCACAAGGCATGTTCGCGAAAACCGGTTCGAATTCAGGCTCGCTTCAGACGGCGAGCCTGCGGCGCGTCGCCTTCCAGCCGAGACAGATGGCTGCAACAAGCAGAACCGTCTGGGCGACCACGAAGGGCGGTTCATTGCCGTTCGGCGCCAGGTTGTTGAGTGTTTCGACCTTGAGAAAAGCCTGAACGATCAACACGAACATATTGAGATAAAGGCTGATCGTGGCGGTGATCGTATAAATGATGCGCGCCCTGCCATTCAGACCGTATCCATAAAGCGCAACCAGTGCGATTGCCAGAACGAGGGTCGAGATGATGCCGACGCCGAGTGCCGGTGTGAAATTTCCGATTGGAAACAGGAAGCCGGTAAGCGTGGTGGCGAGCGTGGTGACGAGGAAAATCGCCATCATGCGGGGCATCCACCGCCCCGCCGCATAAGCGGGCAGGGCGATCAGTCCGGTGGCAATGCCGATGAAGCTTAAGCCCACATGCAATGCCGTGAATTGGGGAATGGTCAGTCCGAGGATCATGATACGTCTCCCTCTATTCGGTTTTGGCTGCACGATACCGGCTGGCGGCAAGTGCATGCGACAGATTGGGCCTTAACGCCGCGCGCGCTGCAAGGAAATTTTCGAGATCGGCCGTATCCGGCAGGGAAGGAATGGTCAGCGCTTCGCCGAGATCGAGACCGGCAAGGGCCGCATCCACCATCTCGTAAACATCCATGACCATGGCGGCCGGGATGGCGTCGAGCCTTTCCTCTTCCCAGATCGCCGTGCGGGTGATGCCGGGCAGGACGGCCTGAACCCGCACGCCGGAAGGCGAAAGCTGCGCCTGCAGCGCCTCGGTGAAGGCAAGTACGAAGGCCTTGGTGGCCGGATAGACGGCGGTGAATGCCGCCGGCATCAGCGCCGTGACCGAAGTGATGTTGATGATCGTGCCCTTGCCATCGGCGGCAAGGCGCGGTGCGATGGCCGCCGCAAGCCGGGTGACGGCAAGAATGTTGAGGTTGATCATCGTCGTCACATAGGCCGGGTCCAGCGCCGTGATCGCGCCCTCGCCGGCAATGCCGGCATTGTTGACGAGGCCGGTAATCCGCCGGTCGTCACGCAGCCGGACCTCGACTTTTTCGAGGTCTTCCGCCCTGGAAAGATCGGCGGAGAGAACCTCGACCGCGATGTGATGATCCTTTTCCAGCTGTGCGGCGAGCGCCTTCAGCTTTTCGGCACGCCGCGCCACGAGAATGAGATCATGGCCGCGTTTTGCCAGACGTTCGGCATAGACCGCGCCGATGCCATCCGATGCGCCGGTGATGAGAAATGTATTCTGTGTCATGTCCGTGTCTCCTTTGTGCGGCGGTTTCAGGCGTTGATGAAGGCGAGAAGGTCGGCGTTGAACCGGTCCTGATGGGTCTGCGTCAGGCCATGGTCGGCGCCCTCATAGATTTTGAGGACCGCGTGTTTGACGATTTTGACCGTGGAAAGCGCGGAAGCGCCGACCGGCACGATCTGGTCGTCATCGCCGTGCAGAACCAGCGTCGGTTTGTCGAAGGCCTTCAAATCCTGATGGAAGTCGCTTTCCGAAAAGGCGCGGATGCTGTCGAGCTGGCCTTTAAGACCGCCCATCATGCCCTGCCGCCAGAATTCCTCGCGAATGCCTTCGGATATCACGGCACCTTCGCGGTTGTAGCCGTAGAAGGGAATGGTCAGGTCCTTGAAGAACTGGCTGCGATTGTCATAGGTGCCCTTGCGGATACCGTCGAAAACATCGATCGGCAGGCCGATGGCATTGCTTTCCGTCTTCAACATCAGCGGCGGCACTGCGCCGATGAGGGCGATTTTCGCGACGCGGGCCGTGCCGTGGCGGCCGATATAGCGTGTCACTTCGCCGCCGCCGGTGGAATGGCCGACCAGAATGATGTCGTGAAGATCGAGCTGTTCGATCAACTCGGCCAGATCGTCGGCATATTGATCCATGGTATTGTTATGCCAGACCTGA
Organism: Agrobacterium sp. 22-214-1; assembly: GCF_053522465.1. NCBI lineage: Bacteria > Pseudomonadati > Pseudomonadota > Alphaproteobacteria > Hyphomicrobiales > Rhizobiaceae > Agrobacterium > Agrobacterium sp. 22-214-1. Next base: position 543,298 of record NZ_JBNWCK010000002.1, read on the forward strand.
TCGGAGCGGCCGTGGCTGCGGCGGTCATGGGCGATGGTGCGGAAACCGTGATTGGCGAAGAACACCATCTGCGCATCCCATGTATCGGCGCTGAGCGGCCAGCCATGGGAGAAGATGATGGGCTGGCCGTCTTTCGGGCCCCAGTCCTTGTAGAAAATATGCGTTCCGTCTCTGGTGGTGATCGTTGTCATGGCTCTCTCTCCTGTTGCAGGGGGCTTGCTTGCGTCCCGTGGGAATAGAGATACTCTGGAGGCAGCCGGGGCTGGATTGGCGCTTCTGACAGAAAACGAGCCGAAACTGACAAAACGGGGTGTGGGGCGCATGGCAGGTGTAACGGGAAGCGCGCTGGAAGTGGGGCTGGTCCTCTATCGGGACTGTCAGATCGCCATGGTACATGGCATCACCGATCTTTTCGTCATCGCGTCGGTATTTTCACAGGATCGCGGCGGGCCGAAATTGCGGGTTAGCCACTGGAGCATGGGCGAGAGCGGTGAATTTTCTCGCTGTCACGATACCGAGCCCGGTAGGCCGGGACATCCCGACATTTTCGTCGTACCCGGCCGGTTGACCGGGCCTGCTGAAATCGCTGAAGCCGAACCTTACGCCCGCTGGCTGCTGGATCGGCATGCGCATGGCGCGACGCTGGCCGCCAGTTGCGGCGGCTCCTTCATCATCGCCGCAACGGGTCTTTTGTCCGGCCGCCCGGCCACTACCCACTGGCTGTTTGCTGAGCGGTTCCGCGAACGTTTTCCAGACATCCGGCTGGAGATAGACAAGATCGTCATCGAGGATGGCGATATCATCACGGCTGGCGGGCTGATGGCGTGGACCGATCTTGGCCTGCGCATCGTCGACCGGCTGCTCGGACCTTCGGTGATGATCGAGACCGGAAAGTTCCTGCTGATCGACCCTTCGGGGCGTGAACAGCGCCATTATAGCAGCTTCGCCCCGAGGCTGACGCATGGCGATGAGCCGATCCTGAAGGTGCAGCACTGGTTGCAGGCCCGCGCCGGGCGGGCGACGAGCGTTGCCGACATGGCCGGCCATGCCGGGCTGGAGGAGCGGACCTTCCTGCGCCGCTTCAAGGCGGCGACCGGCATGAAGCCCATCGAATATGTTCAGCATCTGCGTGTCGGCAAGGCGCGGGAATTGCTGGAATTCACCCGCCGTTCGGTCGATCAGATTGCATGGTCGGTGGGTTATGAGGATGCCGCCGCCTTTCGCCGGGTGTTCCACCGCATTCTTGGCCTCTCACCGGGTGAATATAGGAGCCGCTTTTCCAGCAGTTCGGCCATGGCTGCGGCGTGAAGGCGGCCAACCGTCCCGGCGTTGCGGAGGCCCGGCCCTTGCAATGTGGCGGGTGTTTGCTAACATGCCAGACAAGTTTAAAACAGGTGGGCCGGAATGGACGTTGAGAGCAGCACGAAGCAGGGGGTATCGCTCGCGGCGAAAATCAGTTCGGCATTGCGGCGGGATCTGTCGGAGGGTGTGTTCCGCCCCGGCGACCGTCTTCCGAGCGAAAGCGAACTGACGCGTGAATATTCCGTCAGCCGAACCGTGGTGCGCGAGGCCATCGCCATTCTGCGCGCCGATGGCCTCGTTGAAGCCCGCAAGGGTGCGGGCGTTTTTGCCGTTGAAGTAAAACCGGCCAAGGAGCTGCCCTTTAACGATCTGGCCGTGGGGCGAATTTCCTCGGTGATCGAATTGCTGGAATTGCGCACCGTTTTCGAGGTCGAATCCGCCGGGCTTGCGGCATCGCGCCGTTCCGCCGTGCAGGTGGAGGCGATTGTGGATGCGCACCGGCGCGTCGGTGATTGTCTCGCTGCCGGCCTGCCGACGCGGGACGCCGATTTCGAGTTCCATCTGGCCATTGCACAGGCGACGCAGAACAGGCGTTTCCCGGAATTCCTTCAACTCATTCGCTCCGGCATCATTCCCCGTGGCGAATTGCAAGGTGCTGCGCCCGGGTCGCGTCCGAAGGACTACAACCTGCATCTCCAGGAGGAGCATGCGAAGATCGTCGATGCCATCATCGAAGGCGATGCGGATGCCGCCCGCCAATATATGGCGGCGCATCTGCGCGGCAGTCTTGAGCGCTACAAGGTGCTTCTGCGCTCCCGAACTGCCGCGGAGTGATCCTGAAATGGCCCATAGGTCAATGGGTTAAGCGGTCGCCCGCCGATAGAAGGCCAGCGAGGCGGCGAGCGTCAGAAGCGCCCCGCCGCAAACCCGGTCGAGCCATAGGGCTCTGGATTTCCGCAACAGCCGGACGGCCTGCGAGCCGAGCAGGGCATATCCGAACATCACGATGAAATCGATACCGGCGAAGATCAGCGCAAGCGCTGCATATTGCTGGAGCTGCGGCGCGGCGGGATCGATGAATTGCGGCAGGAAAGCCGAAAAGAACAGATATCCCTTGGGGTTGGTCACCGCCACGAGAAAGCACTTGAAGAAAATCGAACGGGCGGAAGCGACCCCGTTGGCCTCTGCGGATTGAAGAGCACCATCGAGCGTGCCTCTTGAGCGCAAAAGCATGATGCCGAGGAAGGCAAGATAACAGACGCCCACCCATTTGACGACGCTGAACCAGAATTCGGAGGCCGCGAGCAGGGCACCCAATCCTAGTGCTACTGCGCCGATCAGGACGAAATCCGAGAGGACAGCGCCAGCCATGCCGATCATGGCGCGGCGTACTCCGAATCTTGAACCATTTGCAAGCGCGAGCAAGACGGTAGGGCCGGGCGTGGCAATGCCGATAAAGGCGACCACGGCAAATGCCAGAAGTGTCACGTCAGCCATATTTTCCTCCCCCTGTCGGCACGGATGTCATCGGTGCCACCGCCCAGCTAGCCTCCGCGCATTCCGCGAAGTCGGAGAATACAGGCTTTTACGGGTGCCACAACACAAGTGCTTTTTCCCAAAGCAACACGAAAGCCGGATGATTTCAGCATGAGATTCCTCCTCGAGGCACGCCTTTCAGAGCCCTGGGCGATGCGGATTTCACAGTCACGCGCTTGACAGCTCTCAACACCTGTGACAACTTGCGAATAGTTGTCAGACAGGATTGCGCCTTGGTCACTCGCGCAGTCGATCTCTGGCAAGGGAGGAATCATGTCAAAAAGACGCCTTTCGCTGTATGGCCTGTCCGGCCAGATCGGAAGTATTGCGGTTACGCTGCTTGGATTGCTGTTGCTGACCTTTTTTATCGGCCGCCTGATGCCCGCCGATCCCGTGCGGGCGATTGTGGGCGAGGACGCGACGCGCGAAACCTATGAACAGGTCTATCACGCGCTCGGTTTCGACCGTCCGCTGTGGCAACAGTTCTTCTATTATCTGGGAGACGTGTTTACCGGCGACTTCGGAACCTCGATCCGCACCGGCCGTCCGGTCATCGAAGACATCATCAGGGTCATGCCGGCGACGATGGAGCTTGCGACCTTCGCGATCCTGATCGGTGCCGGCCTCGGCATTCCCATGGGCGTTTATGCCGCCGTCAATAAAGACCGCTGGCAGGATCATCTGGTGCGGGTGCTCAGCCTGTTCGGCCATTCCATGCCGATCTTCTGGACCGGCATGATCGCGCTGATCGTTTTTTACGCCCATCTCGGCCTTGTCGGCGGCGGCGGTCGCATGGACCAGTTCTATATCGGTCTGGTTGAGGAGCGGACGGGCTTCCTGCTGATCGACAGCCTGCTTGCGGGCGATATGGAGGTCTTCTGGTCGGCCATCAACCACCTCATCCTGCCCGCCGCTCTGCTGGGTTATTCCTCCTCGGCCTATATCACTCGTATGACGCGCAGCTTCATGCTGGACCAGCTGGGCCAGGAATATGTGACGACCGCCCGCGTTAAAGGCCTGTCGCAGCGACAGACGGTGTGGCTGCATGCCTTCGGCAATATTCGCGTGCAGCTCGTCACCATTATCGCGCTTGCTTACGGCTCGCTGCTGGAGGGGGCGGTTCTAATCGAGACCGTCTTCGCCTGGCCGGGTTTCGGGCAATATCTCACCAGCAATCTTATCATCGGCGACATGAATGCCGTGATGACCTGCGTTTTGATCGTCGGCGTCATCTTCATCGGACTCAATCTCCTGTCCGACATTCTCTACCGCTTTTTCGATCCGAGGACCCGCTGATGACGGCCCGTACAGAAACTTCCTTCCGCCTTCCGGTGCCCTTGAACGCGCTGAAGAACATCGTCGTTTTCCTCCTGAAAAGCCCGACATCGGCTTTCGGTCTGGCCGTCCTGCTGCTGCTCGTCATCGCCGCGATTTTCGCGCCCTGGCTTGCGACGCATGACCCTTACGCACAGGATCTCGCCAATACGCTGCAGGCGCCGGGTAATGGCCACGTCTTTGGTACGGACGAGTTGGGACGCGATATCTATAGCCGCCTTCTCTGGGGCGCACGCATCACACTCACCATCATCTCGCTGGTCTCGATCATCGTCGGTCCCGTCGGGCTTCTGGTCGGCACGGCTTCCGGTTATCTCGGCGGCAAGTTCGATACGGTGATGATGCGCATCACGGATATTTTCCTGTCCTTCCCGAGCCTCATCCTGTCGCTCGCCTTCGTCGCAGCACTTGGGCCCAGCCTCAACAATGCGATCATCGCGATTGCGCTCACCTCCTGGCCGCCGATTGCGCGCCTTGCCCGTGCCGAAGCCATGACCTTCCGCAAGGCGGATTACATTGCTGCCGCGCGGCTTCAGGGCGCGTCGCCGCTGCGCATCATCGTCAAGTCGATCATGCCCATGTGTCTGCCCTCGGTCCTCATCCGCCTGACGCTGAACATGGCGACCGTCATTCTCACCGCCGCCGGTCTCGGCTTCCTCGGCCTCGGCGCGCAGCCGCCGCTGCCGGAATGGGGGGCGATGATCGCCACCGGCCGACGTTACATGCTGGATAGCTGGTGGCTCGTCACCTTCCCCGGCATTGCGATCCTCTCCGTCAGCCTCGCCTTCAATCTTCTGGGTGATGGCCTGCGGGATGCGCTCGATCCGAAGCAGATGAACCGGAGATAGGGCCATGGAAAAACCAATCCTCGACGTCGAAAATCTTCGCATCCGCTATGGCGGCTCGCCCACCGAGGCGGTGCGCGGCATCTCCTTCACCCTTGGCCGGGAACGGCTCGGCATCGTCGGCGAAAGCGGCTCGGGCAAATCCACCGTTGGCCGCGCCCTGCTGCGCCTTCTGCCGTCGGCGACAATCACCGCCGACAGGTTGGATTTCGATGGCCTCGATCTTCTCTCGCTCGATGAGAAGGAGATGCTGAAGGTTCGCGGCCGGCGCATGTCGATGATCCTTCAGGATCCGAAATTCTCCCTCAACCCCATCCGCCGGGTCGGCGATCAGGTGACGGAAACCTATCTGCGCCACTTCAAGGCTTCGAAAGCCGAGGCCCGGGAAAAGGCGCTGGCCATGCTCGATGCGGTGAAAATCCGCGATGCCGCCCGTGTTTACGAGCAATATCCGCATGAGATTTCCGGTGGCATGGGCCAGCGTGTCATGATCGCCATGATGCTGCTTGCCGATCCCGACCTCGTTATTGCCGATGAGCCGACCTCGGCGCTCGATGTGACGGTGCGGCTGCAGGTGCTGAATATTCTCGACGGTCTGGTGCGGGATCGCGGCATCGGCCTCATCATGATCAGCCACGACCTCAATCTCGTGCGAAATTTCTGCGACCGGGTGCTCATCATGTATTCCGGCCGGGTGGTGGAAACGCTCGCCGCACGCGATCTCGATCAGGCGCAGCACCCCTATACGCGCGGTCTTCTGGCGGCGCAGCCGCGCATTGGCGGCACACGTGCGCCGCTTGCGGTGCTGGATCGCCGCCCCGAATGGCTGGAGGAGAAAGTATAATGGCCGTTTCCGTTGAAACCCGCGATCTCTCCATCACCTTCGGCAGCGGCCATACGGCGCTGAAAGTGCTGCCTTCGGTGTCATTTCGAGTCGAGCCGGGGGAATGTTTCGGCCTTGTCGGCGAAAGCGGTTCAGGCAAATCCACCGTGCTGCGCTGCGTGTCCATGCTCAACGATTTCTGGACCGGTGACATCCTCATCGACGGCAGGTCGGTACGTGAGATGCCGCTGATCGAGCGGTGCCGCATGCTGCAGATGGTATTTCAGGACCCTTATGGTTCGCTGCATCCCCGCCAGTCGGTGCGCACCGTGCTTTCGGAATCGCTTGCGATCCATAAGCTCGGCGACCGTGAAGAGCGCATGCGCAGGGTCATCACCGATGTCGGCCTGCCCGTAGCCTTTCTGGATCGTTTCCCGCACCAGCTTTCCGGCGGCCAGCGGCAGCGTGTTGCGATTGCCCGGGCGCTGATCCTCGAACCGTCTCTGCTCCTGCTCGACGAGCCGACCTCGGCGCTCGATGTCTCGGTGCAGGCGGAAATCCTCAACCTCTTGCAGCGGCTGCGGGAAGAGCGCGGCTTCACCTATATCATGGTGACCCACGATCTCGCCGTGGTCGATCACATGTGCGACCGTTTCGCGGTGATGCTGCGCGGCGAAATCACCGAAATCCTGTCGCGCGACGCCATCGCAGGCAATGGCGCGACGCATCCCTATGCGCGCGAACTGATCGGCGCTTCGCTGGAATATGAAGGCGCGTGACGGCTCCAAGAACGTGACTGTCCTCCTCCGGGGCGTCACGATAATAACATCCTCCTTCCTTGCCCGGCCTCCCTGCCGGGCATTTTTTTGGAATGGCTACGGCGGGGATGGGGGGCCGCCAACGACGCCTAGGCTACTGACATAGTGCGAGACCGCCTTCCGTCATGCCGGACTAGATCCGGCATCCAGCCACGGCGCGTCTGCGCCGTGAATGGACTCTCTCGCGATCAAGGACTTGATCGCACTAGACCCCGGATCTAGTCCGGAGTGACGGGGTGCGGAGGCTTCGCTTGTGCCTAACACATTGGGTGCGTGGGGCTTTGTTACAGCAAAAAGGCGCGGGGTTAGCCGCGCCTTTTCATTCGCAGATAGGACGGCCGATTACCGCTCCTTGCTCACCTCTTCAAACCGCGAAAGCCAGGGGCTGACGATCATGCCCTTCACGTCACTGCGGAAGGCGGCGGTGTCGATGACTTCGGAGAAGGGCTGAATGGACATGACGATCTCGTCCATATAACCCTGCAGCTCCTCATAAAGCTTCGTCTGTTTCGCCACGTCGCGCTCGACCAAGGCTGCCTCGATCATCTTGTTCAGCTTCTCATCGAAGAAGCTGGTGCGCCAGCTCTGGTAATTGGTGAGCTTGGCATCATCGGCATTGTTGGGGTTATAGGCGATGGAGCGCAGATTGTTGTCCGGATGCGGCTGCTGGCCGCCGCCACCGCGGCCGAGCAGCAGTTCAAAGTTGCGCTCGCGCATGGCGCCGTAAATCTGGTCGCCGGAGCCGCTGATCAGCTCGGCCTGAATGCCGGCCTGGGCGAGCGTGTTCTGGATAGCCGTTGCCGCTTTCATGAAGGGGTCTTCCGAAAGCACGCGCAGCGTGGTCTTGAAACCGTTCGGATAACCGGCTTCTGCAAGAAGCGTCTTGGCTTTTTCGATATCGAGCTTGTAGCCCTGATCCGGCAATGCACCCATGACGCCGGTGCTGAGGGAGCGCTGATGCAGCTTGCCGTAATAGGGCATGACCGCCTTGTCGAGACCGTCGTAATCGATCAGGTAACGCAGGGCCTCGCGCACCTTCTTGTTCGCGAAGCGCTCATCCTTCATCGAAACGCTGAGGTAATAAAAACCGGAACCGGGTGTGGATTCGATGGTGACAGCCTTGTCGGCCTCGAGCGATTTCAGGTCCGGGGCCTGCAGGGAATAGGCAACGTCGATATCGCCTTTTTCCAGCATCAGCCGCTGCGATTGCGATTCCGGCAGATGGCGCATCAGGATGCGCTTCATCTTTGCCTTCTCACCCCAATAATCGTCGTTGCGGGTGAGGATGATATATTCGTTGGATTTCCACTGCGTCAGCTTGAAGGGGCCGGAGCCGGCGGAATTCAGCGTCAGCCATGCGCCGCCCAGATCGCCGTCCTTTTCATTCTCAAGCGCCGTCTGGCTGTCGATGATCGAGCCGGGGCCGTTCTGCGCTAGGATCATCAGGAGAAGGTTGGGGTCGTCGGGCTTCGGGATATTCAGCACGAAGGTCTGGTCGTTTTCGGCAACGAAGAGCTTGTCGGCCTCTTCCAGCTTGAAACCGCGTGTTTTGAGGAAGGACGATTGAGCCAGGTTGCGGGCGAGCAGCCGCTTCAGACTCCACGCCACGTCCTTGGCCGTTACGGCATTGCCGGAAGCGAATTTGGCATCGGCACGCAGATGGAAACGGATGGATTTCCGGTCTTCGACAATCTCCCAGCGTTCGGCAAGGCGTGGCTGAACGCTGCGGTCTTTCGGGGAAAGCACGACCAGTGTGTCATAGACATTGTTCAGCACCTGCACGGTCTCGCGGCCGGTGATGGCGGCGGGATCGAGGGTGAGGATATTGCTCATGGTCGTGGCGACGATGAGCTGGTCCTTCGGCGTTTCGGCAAAGGCGCTGAGCGGCATGGCGCCGATCAGCAGCGCGCCAAGTGCTGCGGTTGCAAGAAAATGTTTCATCTTTCCTCCCAATACGGCCGGTTCATACGGCCTTTCCACGTTTTGATCCACACGCCCGGTTCCTCCTCGGGCGTCGCAGGATCAGCCAAGAATCTCTCTGACGGGTGCTGCGAGCGCCCGGCCGATTGCCGCCGTTGCCGGCGCATCCAGATGCACGCCATCCACCGGTGAGACGCTGGCCACCGACCCTGCATCGAAAAAGGCATGTCCGAGTTCGGCGGCGAGTTTGCGGTAAAGCGGCGCAAGCCTGAGCGATTGCCCGATATCCCGCCCGCCCGCCGGTTCTCCGCCCGGGCCTGCGACGCAAGGCGGCGGCGCGACGATCAGCAGTTTCGGCACGGCCTCGCGCGGTTTGTAGATGAAGGTCTCGACGATCTGCGCCAGCCTCCGCATGCCGGAAACTGCGGCTTCCGCCCGCCCGCCATGCACCGGTTTGATGTCGTTGGTGCCGAGCATGATGATGACGAGATCGAGCGGCATGTGGCACGAAAGCGCGATTTCCAGCGCCCGCGCGCCGTTGCGGCAGGCCGGGCCGGCATGGTCGTCGTAGCAGGTGGTGCGCCCGCCAAGTCCTTCCGGGTGAACCTTCGCCTTTCCGGAAAGCTCCGCCTCCAGAACCTCCGGCCAGCGGTGTTCGGCGGGGTGCCGCAGACCCGTTGCCGGGTCCGCGCCCCAGGTGAGGCTATCTCCGAAGGCGAGCACCGTTTTCATCGCCCGTTACCTCACCCGGTTATTGTCGATGAAGGTAAAATCGATGTCCTCGCCAAGGCCCGGCCGATCAGGTACGTGGACGAAGCCGTCGCGGTCCATCGGGTCGGACAGCGATTTCAGATAATCGTGGCCGTCATCATATTCGAGGAAGGGGTGCAACAGGCCGCGCTCATACCAGCGGCAATTCTTGGTGGCGGCGACAACATGAAGGTTCATGGCGGTATTGCCATGCACCTCGCATTCCATGCCGAAGGCTTCTGCCAGATGCATGGTCTTCAGCGCCGGGGTGATGCCGCCGACATCGTTGACGCCGGTGCGCAGAATATCGCAGGCGCCGGATTTGATCCATTCGGCCCGGTGCCAATGTTTGCCGGCCGCACTTTCGGGGCCGACGACCGGAATATCGAGATTGTCGGAAAGCCATTTGTAGGAGGACAGCGACTGCTCATCCATCGGCTCCTCGATCCAGTCGAAACCGAGTTTTTCGAGGCCACGCCCAAGCGCCAGCGCATCGGTGCGGGAATACCAGTGGAAGGCGTCGATCATCAGGCGAATATCGGGGCCGACCGCCTCGCGCACGGCCGCGCAAGCCTTGAGGTCCATCTTCACATCCGGCGCCCAGCTGACGGGCGGCATCCAGGTGTGCAGCTTGATGCCCTTGTAGCCGCGCTTCACCAGCGTTTCGGCAAAGCGGCCGTAATCTTCCGGCGTCGCCAGCCCGCCTTCCAGCTCATCGCCGCACATGATGGAGCCATAAGCGAGCACCTTGTCGCGATAACCGCCGATCAACTTGTATACAGGTTGATTGAGCGAGCGGCCTGCAAGGTCCCACAGGGCGCAGTCCACCACAGCCAGTGTGCGGTCGGTCAGCTGCGCGGCCGATCCGCGCTGCCAATGGGCAAGGTCCTGCCATAGCCGTTCCCGGTCGCGATGGTCCTCACCGATCAGGACTTTCTTGACGAATTTTTCGATGACATGCGGGCGAACGATCTCCGGCGCGGTGAAGGAGTGGCCTTCCTGACCGTCCTCGGTGCGGATGGTCAGCATGGCCTGTTCCACCTGATGCGCCGGACCCGGATGCGCGTGACCGGCACTGTCCGAGTGCCGACGGGTCGTCGTGCGGAAAACACGGACCTCGACGTCGGTGATGATCATAATTCCTCCCTCATGCAGGTATGGCAGCGTTTGCGATTGCTGCAATGTCATACATGTACGCATTATTTGTCAACATGTATGATAATCTGTATTACATGTTAGCACCAAAAATCAAGGCCATTGGCGCACGGTGTTCCACAGGTCATCGGTGAGACCGGGCTGCTGAGGGAGATTTTGCGTCTTGGCGGAAGAAAATCTGAAGGGAGGCATGAGCGTGGCCTATGCTGAATGGGATGTAATCCATAATTTTAGTAGACTATTGAATCGCGCAATGATCTTTCAACAAAGGCCGGGACTATAAACGAACATGCCGTGCCAGCCGTGCCTGTCATCATGCATTCTGCGTGGGTATGCGCCGCATTGAACGGCTGTCCGGAACGGGGATGGCTGCATCTGCGCTGCTGAGCGTCAACAGTCATTTCCGGACCTTACAGCCATGCCCCTTTCCCATATCTCCCACTTCGCATTTCTGGTTCCCGGCAATTATCACGATGATGATCCTGCTGAGGGTCTGGAAGAAACCCTGCAGCTTTTCGAAACCGGAGAGGCGCTGGGGTATCACAGTGCCTGGGTTCGCCAGCGCCATCTGGAACGGGGTGTGTCATCGGCGGCGACTTTCCTCGCGGCGGCATCGCAGCGCACGAAACGGATCGGCCTCGGCACCGCCGTCATTCAGCTTGGTTATGAAAATCCCTTCAGGCTGGCGGAAGATCTGGCCACCGTGGATGTCCTGTCGCGCGGGCGGTTGAATGTCGGGGTTTCGGTGGGCGCACCACCCTTTGCCCATCTCATTTCGGACTATGTCGATACGGTTCCCGATGCCGATTACAGCCATGCCCGCGCCGAAAAGCTGGCAAGGGCCCTGCGGTCGGAACCGCTATCCAGCGAGACGGAAGCGGGCAATGCGGCCGGCGCGCAGGTGCCGCGCCTGCGTCCAGTCGCCAGGGGGCTGACGGACCGGCTATGGTATGGCGGCGGATCGCAGAATTCCGCGCGCTGGGCGGGGAAGGCGGGCTTCAATCTTCTGACGGGCAATATCGTCAGCGGCGAAAATACCGATGATTTTCTGACCGCGCAGGCGGCATTGGTCAGCCGCTTCCGGCAGGAATGGGCGCATGAGCGCCAGCCGCGTGTCGCTCTTGGCCGCGTGATCCTGCCGACCGATAGCGCGAGCCCCGCGACCCGCCGCCGTTATCAGGAATTCGCCGCCGAGCGTGACAAGCGCACGACCACGCCGCATGGTACACGCCGCACGCTTTTCCTGCCCGATATCGTTGGGACGACGGACGAGATTCTGGAGAGACTGTCGCGCGATCCCGTTCTGCCGCACGTCTCGGAATTCCGCCTCGAACTGCCCTATGAATTCCAGCCGGAAGATTATCGCCAGATCGTCACGGATTTCGCCTCCGTCCTGCCGCAGCTTTCAGGCGGGCGGCCGGTTTTGAAAGTGGCGACGGGCCAATAAAATGCCCCGTTCCCGCCATTCCCGTTTCCAGCGGGAAGGGCGGGAGATGAGTATATGACACCTTCAACAGTGCCGTATCCGCCTTTCAATCTGGATAAGGCAGGCCATAGCGGTCACGTATTGTCGCGCCTTCATATTCGCGCGGGTAAACACCGCGATCCTGAAGCACCGGCACGACCTTTTCGACGAATTCGGCAATATCGTCCGGCGCGCGCGGCGGCTGCAGGGTGTAACCATCCACCGTGCCGTCCTGCCAGAGATCGATAATACCATCCGCCACCTCTTCCGGCGTGCCAAGCAGCAGCCGGTGGTGCCCCTCGGAGCGGCGCACGGCCTCACGGGCGGTGAGCTTTTCGTGGGTCAGCAGTTCGGAAAGGCCAAGCCCCATGCCAACGGCCCATTGCCGGTTCTGGTCGGGAATGAAGCGCTCGCCATCGAGTTTTATATCCGGGTTGAAGTCGCGCGGATCAATGCCGTTTTCTTTGGCGAAACGCACCAGAAGCCCGTCTTCAGAGCCTGTCCCGCTGAAGAGTTCATGCTTGCGCAGCGCTTCCTCACGGGTCTTGCCGAGAATGACGACAAGGCCGGGAACGATGCGGATGCCGGAGGGATCGCGGCCGAGGGAGACGGCGCGGTCACGGACCTTCTTGCCGAAGGCCTGGCCCGCCGGTCGGGACAGGATGTTGCAATAGATGATCTCGCCATGGCGTGCCGCCAGATCGATGCCGCCTTCGGAGGCGCCGGCCTGCGCGATGACCGGATGCCCCTGCGGCCCACGCGGAACGTTGAGCGGGCCTTTCACATGGAAATATTGCCCCTCGTGATCGATGGTCTCGGCCGTTGCCGCATCCCAGAAACGCTCTTCCGGCACCTCACCTTCACGGCGCGGATCCCAGCTTGACCATAGTTTTTTCGCCACGTCGAGAAATTCGGTGGCCTTGGCATATCTCTCGCTGCGCGGCGGCAGCGGATCGTTGCCGAAATTGGCGGCGACATTGGGATTGAAGGAAGAAACGATGTTGACGATCAGCCGGCCGCCGGTGACGAGGTCGATGGATTGGGTTCGTCTGGCGAAATTATAGGGCGAATTATAGGTGGAGGACACCGTTGCCACAAAGCCGATATCCGGCACCTGTGCGGCAAGCGATGTCGAGAGAACGAGCGGATCGATGGTGTGAAACGGGCGGCTTGCCGGGTCGGTCAGCAATGCCGGGTGGTCGGAAAGGAAAACGGCGTCGAACCGGCCCTTATGGGCCAGTTCCGTCAGCCGGCGATAATAGCCTATGTCGTTGATGTCATGCCGGTCTCCGCTCCGGTATTTCCAGGCATTGGCGAGGTATCCGGTGGTGTTGATGCCGACATTGAGATTAAGCCGGCGTTTGGTCTTGCTCATGCTGCCACGTTTCTTTCAGGTCTGTTGGATTGCCGGCCCGTATGACCGGCGCAATTGCGGGAAGCGTAACAGCCGGAGGTCCGGTCGCGAGTTAAAAATCCTTGCAGTGCGGAGAAGAAAAACTTTCATCCGTGGCAGCACCCAAGCTGCGGTTGAAAGGTAGGTAACGGCTGAGGCGGGGGTAGGGATGCGACCCAGAATCTTGTCATTATCGAAAGGATATTCCGTCACTCCGGTGTATCGCTGATAAGATGGAAACGAATTTCCCCAATCGCGTCTGAAATAGTACACTTTATCTATAGAAAATATTTTATGGCGTGTAGCGTGCCGTTCAGATCGCAATTTCGAGGACGAACGCCATGGCTGATGCCGCCCTTCGCCAGATAACCCAACCCGTAACCGTGTGGTACACACGTTGCCCGGCACCCACGCCGCTTTCCATCGCGGCGCAACTGGGCTGGATCGAGGACAGTTTCGGCGCCCATGGCATCTCTGTTTCCTCCATTCGCGACGCGGCCGATCCGGCCATTCGCCAGAGCCATTTCGATCATCGTCTGGACTGGTCCTTCCGTCAGGGCGGCAATATTCCGCCGATCTGGGCGAAATCAGGCGGCCGGAAAACACGGTTGGTGGGGCTGACGAGAACTGACGAGTTTCAGGCTGTCATCGCCTTGCCAGCAAGCGGAATAAGCAAGGGCAGTGACCTGAAGGGGCGGCGCATCGGCCTGCCGAAGCGCCCGAATGAAACCATCGATTTCCAGCGTGCCACATCGCTCAAAGGCATCGTTTCGGCGCTGACGGTCTCGGACCTCGCTGTTGCGGATGTCGAGCTTGTCGATCTCACGGCGAAAGAACCGGTGTTGCTTAATCCTTCTGACGACAGGTTCCATGGTCTGCGCCGACGGTTTCCTTATGGCGAGGAGATTGCAGCGCTGCATCGGGGCCAGATCGATGCGTTTTTCGTCAAGGGCGCGGAAGGCGTCACCGTCGCCAATCTGATCGGTGCGCAGGTCGTGGTGTCGACAGGCTTCCACCCTGATCCAAAAATCCGCATCAACAACGGCACCCCGCGCCCCTTGACGGTGGACGCCACCTTCGCCGATGAGCGGCCCGATCTGGTGGCGGAACTCGTCGCCACCGTACAGCGGGTTGCCCAATGGGCAAATGACAATCCGGCGGAAGCCGTGCGTTTCATTGCTCGTGAGATCGGCGTCAGCGAGGAGGCGGTTCTGGCTGCGAATGGCCTGGATGTACACCGCAATCTGAGGCTTGATCTCGATCCGGCCGAGCTGGATGCACTGAGCCACTTCAAGGATTTCCTGCTGGAATGGAAATTCATTCCGGCGGATTTCGATGTGCAGGACTGGGCCGATCCACGCGCCCTTTCTTTCGAGCAAGATGCTGCGCAACGCAGTGCGGGAAAGTGAGGGCGTCATGACAGCCACCATTCTTGTAACGGGCGCAACCGGCAAGCTCGGCAGACGTGTCGTCAGCCGTCTTTTGCAGAAAGAGGTGAAGGTTCGGGTGCTGGCCCGCAGGAGCGAGGATGCGCTCAAGCTCTGGGGCGACATGGTCGATATCTCGGAGGGAAATTTCTCCGACACGGCCAGCCTGAAGGAGGCCTCGCGCGGTATCGGGACCGTCTTTCTGCTTTCCCCCATCGGTGAAACGCTGGTGGCGGACCAGAATGCGGTCATCGATGCCGCCCTCTCCGCCGGTGCGTCGCGGATCGTGAAAATATCCGGCTCCGACTGGACCATTGAGAACGCCGTACATTCCATTTCGGGTGCAGCGCATGCCGAGGTGGAAGCGCATCTGGCTGGAAGCGGTATCGCATATACCGTGCTGCGGCCGAATGCCTGGATGCAGGTTGCGCTGGAGCCCGTTGTTGCCGCGCTGCGCAAGGGGGAGGATGTGCCCGCCCGCTTTGGCGACGCGGCTGTCTCCTTCATCGATGCGGACGATATTGCCGATGTCGCGGTTCACGCGCTCACCACAAGCGCACCTGTTTCCGGCACCCTGGTGCTGACCGGTGGCGAAGCCCTGTCGGCGCTGGAAATCGCTCGCATCGCGGCGCGCATCCAGCATCGGCCCGTGGGAATTTCGGACAATGCCGCCCCGGCCTTGCAGCCACATATAGGCGCGTTTGAACAGAAGGCGATCGGCGAATTCGGCCAACTCATCCGCAAAGGCCTTGCGGCGGCCGTCAACAATACCGTCCAGCAAATTACCGGCCGGTTGCCCCGCAGCGTGGAGGACTATCTGCGTGTCCGGCTGGCAACCACCCCGCAGGATCATTCCGAGGGAGAAAAGACATGGCGTTGACTGTTCCGCTGCCTGAAGGTTCCGAGCTGAAAGGTCTCGACCTAAAAAGTCCGGCTGATTTCGAAGACAGCCCACTCAGCCGGGCGGTGAAGCAGCCGCTGATGCTGGGCCTGTTCCTTAATCTGCAGGACATCAATTTCTCCAGCCTGCCGACGAGTAACAGCTGGACCTTCGATTATAATGTCGAACTGGTGAAGCGCGCGGAAGAGCTTGGTTTCGAGATCGCCTTCAGTCGCACACAATGGCTGCCGAAGGGCGGTTATGACGGTGAATCCTCGCTCGACAGTTTCATCGCGCTTGGCGCCATGGCGGCGGTCACGAAGAACATTCTTCTGATCTCCACCATCCATGTGCTTTATGGGCCGCTGCATCCGCTGCATCTCGCCAAATATGGCGCGACGCTGGATCATATCGCCAAGGGACGCTGGGGCATCAACATCGTCACCGGCCACCGCGCCATCGAGCATGAAATGTTCGGCTGGCAGCGTATCGACCACGACAAGCGTTACGACATGGCCGGCGAATTGTTCGATGTGTTGCATCGCCTGTGGGGTGAGACCGAGAATTTTTCCTATGAGGGAAAACTCAATCCCTGGGCGATCAACAATGGCTGGATCACGCCGAAACCCGCCTTTGGCCGCCCGCCGCTGGTGACGGCGACCGGTTCACCCGCAGGCATCGATTTCGCCGCCCGTCATTCCGATCTGGTTTTCGTCACCTCGCCCGGCGGCGCGCATATAGACAGCGCGCTGGAAACGCTTCCCGATCATGTCGCAAACATTAAAAACCGCGCAAAGGCCTATGGCCGGCAGGTGAAGACGATCATCAATCCGATCATCGTCAGCCGCGATACGGAGAAGGAGGCAATCGCCTATGCCGATGCCATCGAGGCCGGAAAACCGCAGCCCGGCACCCGTGCCTTTGCCACCAATAATTACGACAGCGACGCCCACGCCTGGCGCGGCCGTGGCGATGCGCGCCACAAGCAGGGGCGTAATCTTGGCGGCAATATCGAAATCATCGGCTCGCCGGAGCAGGTGGTAGAGCAGCTTGTCGGTCTGAAAAAGGCCGGGATCGATGGGGTTCAGCTGAATTTCTACGATTTCCGCGAAGACCTCAATTATTTCGCCGAACGCATTCTGCCCCTGATGAAGGAGGCGGGCCTGAGGCTCTGACGCCTCTCCCGCTGCATTTTCCAGTCCCGAAATCCACACTTCGCAATCGCCTGATTGCGGAAACGATATTTTTTACCCTGAGGAGATGCCGTGAATATCGCCGTCGATCCCGTCAAAACGCCCGCACCTAAAATCCTGGACCGGATCGGGACCTATGTTCCCGAACTCGTCTCCATCCGCCATGATCTGCACCAGCATCCGGAAATCGGTTTCGAGGAGGTCCGCACCTCCGGCATTGTTGCCGAAAAGCTCGCCTCCTGGGGCATTGAGGTTCATCGCGGATATGGCAAGACCGGCGTGGTCGGCGTGCTGCGCGGCCGGCATGCGGGCAACCGCTCCATCGGGCTGCGGGCGGATATGGATGCGCTGCCGATGCCGGAGGAAACCGGTCTGCCCTATGCGTCGGTCTATCCCGGCAAATTCCACGGCTGCGGGCATGATGTGCACACCACGATCCTGCTCGGCACCGCCCGTTATCTGGCCGAAACCCGCGATTTTGCCGGCACGGTGGTGTTCATTTTCCAGCCGGCCGAGGAAGGTCTCGGCGGCGCGCGCGCCATGATCGCCGATGGGCTGTTCAAGGATTTTCCGGTCGACGAGATTTACGGGCTGCACAATTCCTCCCATGCCGCGCCCAATCATCTCAAGGTTTCGCCCGGCACCATTCTGGCGGGTGCGGATTTCTTCGATATCCGGCTTAAGGGCAGGGGTGCCCACGCTGCTCATCCCGATGTTTCGCGTGATCCGGTGCCGGCGACGGGTGAACTGATCCAGGCATTGCAAACGATCGTCAGCCGCAACGTGCCGCCGACCGATCCTGCCGTCCTGTCGATCACCCGCATCGAGTCGGGATCGGCCTATAACGTCATTCCCGAAACGGCAGCGATTGCAGGCACGGTGCGGGCCTTCTCCGATAGCGTGCGCGAAACCATAAGGGAGCGCATCCGCACGATTTCCGATCACATTGCCGCAGCACATGGCCTCACCGCCGAGGTGGATATTCGCGACATATTCTCGGTTCTCACCAATGACGATGCATCGGTGGAGATCGTTGCCGGTGTGGCGCGTGAGGTTCTGGGAGACGAGCGCGTTTCCACCGAGCCCGGTCGCTTCATGGGCAGCGAGGATTTCGCCGATCTCCTGAAACACGCGCCCGGCGCGTTTTTCACCCTCGGCCATTCCGGCACGGTGCCCGCCCATAATCCCGGTTTCATCGTCGACGACGCCATTCTGCCCGTCGGAGCCACTCTGTTTGCCCGGCTGGTGGAAACCCGGCTGAAACCTGCCTGAACATTTAAAAACAAGCCTGCAAGAGGAAACATCCATGGATATTACAAGACGTAAGACATTGCTTTTGAGCGCAGCGCTAACCGGGGCAATGCTGTTGCCCTCCCTGCCGGCTCTGGCGGCCGAAACGCCGAAAAAGGGCGGCATCGTCACCCTTGCAGGCCTTGGCGAGCCGACGACGCTGGTGCCGCTTTCCGATTCCAATACGCGCACCCGCGCCATTTCCACGAAAATCCTCGAAGGGCTGGTGCGGTTCGACAGCGAATTCAAACCGCACCCGGTTCTGGCCGAAAGCTGGGAAACATCGGCCGACGGGCTGCGCCACACTTTCAGGCTGCGCAAGGGCGTCAAATGGCATGACGGCAAGGATTTCACGTCGCAGGACGTCAAATTTTCCCTGCTGGCCTTCAAAAAGGTTGGCCCACGTGGGCGCATCACTTTCGCTAATGTTGCCGATATCGAAACGCCCGATCCGCTGACGGCCGTGGTGGTGCTTTCCAAGCCCGCGCCCTATCTCCTGCGGGCGCTGACAGGCGGCGAAACGCCCATTCTGCCGGCCCATGCCTATGCTTCGGAAAATTACAATGAAAGCCCGAATGGGAACGCGCCAGTCGGCACCGGCCCCTTCGTCTTCGAGGAATGGAAGCGCGGCAGCTATGTGAAACTGAAGAAGAACCCGAACTACTGGCAGGCCGATCTTCCCTATCTCGACGGTTTCGTGGCCCGTTTCGTCGCCGATTCGGCTTCCACCACCATTTCCGTGGAGACGGGTGAGGCGGATTATACCGCCGATGTGTCCTACAGCGATCTGGAGCGTCTGCGGCAAAATCCGAAGCTTGCGGTGGAGGTTTATACCGACTCCTATCTCAACAATGCCGCCGTGTTCGAATTCAATCTCGAAAATCCGATCCTTGCCAAAAAGGAGGTCCGGCACGCGCTGGCACATGCCATTGATCGCAATTTCATCAACGACGCCATTTTCTTCGGGACGGCGAAACCCGCCGGTTCGAACATCCCGGCCGTCTTCACCGCCTATAATGACGAGAAGCCTTTCACCTATCCCTTCGATCTCGCCAGAGCGAACGAATTGCTGGACAAGGCCGGCTACCCGAAGGGCGCGGATGGCACCCGTTTTTCGCTGCGGCTGGCCTTCCTGCCTTCCGACGTCTTCCGCAAAACCTCCGAATATCTCCGCTCATCCTTCGGCAAACTCGGCGTGAAGGTGGATATCGTCGAAGGCGATCTCGCCACCTTCATCAAGCGGGTCTATACGGAGCGCGGTTTTGACCTGACGGTGAATGGCATCAGCCGGCTGTTCGATCCGACGGCGGGCGTGCAGCGCCTCTATTGGTCCGACGGGATCAAGAAACCCGCCCCCTATGTCAACGCCGCCCACTACAATAATCCAAAGGTGGATGATCTTTTCCGTGCCGCCGCGATTGAAGTGGACGAAACGAAACGGGCAGGGCAGTTCCACGATATCCAGAAAATCACCGGCGACGATCTGCCGAATTTCTCTATCGTCGCTTTGCCGACCGTCATTCTGCGCAACACCAGCTTGAAATCGCTCGTGACGACCATCGACATAGCTTATGGCGATCTGGCGACGGCCTGGAAAGGCGAGTGAGGGCAGAATTCCGGTGATCCTGTGGTGCGAGAGTTATGACGAATTTTCCTCCGCATTCGACGTCATCCTCGGTCTTGTACCGAGGATCTGCCAGGGCATCCTCGCCTTGTAGGTTGCAGATGCTCGGGACAGGCCCGAGCATGACGAAGGAGAGGTTTTGCGCCAACAGCATCTCACCAGAACCCGGCAATTCTGCCGGGTTTTTTATTGCCGAAATCCGCCTTCCATCCTTTTTTGCACCTTCGCGCGGCACGCCCGTTTCAGGGAAAAACTTTGCGCATGAAACAGGTCGGGCGAAACAGCGATACCACCCGTGAAAATTTAGAAAAAATAAGTTTCATCAATAATTTAGCGCAAAGCATTTCTTCGCCGCGAAGCAAGAATTGCTTTCTGGACCGACGCTTTGGCCACCTGCACTGTGAGCTGGAAATCTCACCCTCACATGATGGATGCCATGGCCAAGGATACGCTTTTTTTGATCGCCCCCGGTTTTGAAGACCCAAAACACCCCGGTGTCCGCTTCGTCTGCCCGCATTGCAACCAGATCGAAGGCCTGCTTGCCGCCTTTCCGGACCTTGCCGCCGGGATCGATGTCCATCGCGTCGGTTTCCAGCGCCCGCGTGAGGCTGTCATCGCCGCCGTGGGTGAGGAAAACCAGTCGCTGCCGCTGTTCATCTTCGCCGGCGACGCGCCCAGCGACGCTACGGCCAAGGGCGCGACGCATTTCATTCAGGACACCAAACGCATTTTGCAAATCCTTGCCGAGCGCCATGGGTTCCCGCAGCTGCACTGAGTTGCCGCGCCCGCATATCGGATTTTTTCGGAGACAGACATGACCATTTCCAGACGCCAGTTTCACAAAATTGCACTTGCCGCCGGCGCTTTCGTCGCGCTTCCAGGCGGTTCCTTTGCGGCTGCCGAAGAGCCGGTTTCGGGCGGGACGCTCAAGATCGTTTATTTTCCCGAGCCGACCCAGCTCGTGGCGATCAATACCAGTGCGGGCGGTCCGCAGTTTATCGGCTCGAAGATTTATGACGGGCTTTTGACCTATGATTACGAGCTTTCGCCCAAGCCGAGCCTCGCCAGGGAATGGAGCGTTTCGGCCGATGGGCTGGAATATGTCTTCCATTTGCAGCCGAAGGCGAAGTTTCACGATGGCAAACCCGTGACATCGGCAGACGTGGAATTTTCCATTCTGCGGCTGAAGGAAGCCCATCCGCGCGGTCGCGCTACTTTCTCGCATGTTGAAAGTGTCGATGCGTCCGATCCGCTGGTCGCGAAAGTGAAGCTTTCCAAGCCGGCGCCGGGCCTGATTACCGCGCTCGCCTCGTCGGAATCGCCAATCGTGCCGAAGCACATCTTCGAGACCTTCAAGCCGACCGATAATCCGAAACCGGCCCAGATCATCGGCAGCGGCCCCTTCGTGCTGAAGGAATGGGTGCCGGGCAGTCATATTCTTCTGGAGAAGAATGCCGATTACTGGGATGCGCCGCG
The DNA here is from genome assembly GCF_053522465.1 of Agrobacterium sp. 22-214-1. Taxonomy (NCBI): domain Bacteria; kingdom Pseudomonadati; phylum Pseudomonadota; class Alphaproteobacteria; order Hyphomicrobiales; family Rhizobiaceae; genus Agrobacterium; species Agrobacterium sp. 22-214-1. The sequence continues at coordinate 564,530 of NZ_JBNWCK010000002.1, forward strand.
CCCTTATCTCGACCGCGTCATCATCCGCCTTATCAACGATGCGGGGGCCCGCGCTGCGGCACTGGAGACCGGAGAAGGCGATATCGGCCCGAACCCGGTGGCGCTTGCCGACCTGGAACGGCTGAAATCCATTCCCACATTGAAGGTGGATGACCGCATCTATGCCTATGCCGGCCAGCAGAACCAGCTGGTGATCAACCTTGAGAATGAATATCTCAAGGAATTGAAGGTCAGGCAGGCCATTGCCCATGCCATCGATGTTCCGGCGCTCATCGATACCGTGCTTTACGGTTACGCCGTGCCATCGCCGACGCCTATCAGCCCCGGCCTTGCGAAGTTCCACAATCCGGATATCGGTTTCGCCAAGTTCGATGTCGCACAGGCTGAAAAGCTGCTGGATGAGGCCGGTTTCCCGCGCAAAGATGGCGGCAAGCGCTTCAAGCTTCGGGTTACCACCAACCCCTTCAATCCGCAGACCTATTCGGATTTCATCGCGCAAGCTCTGTCGAAAATCGGCATCGAGGCGGATATCCAGAAATTCGATTTCGGCACCTATGTGAAGGTTGTCTATACCGACCGCGCCTGGGACCTTTCGGTGGAATCCCTCTCCAATACTTTCGATCCGACAGCCGGTGTCCAACGCGTCTACTGGAGCAAGAACTTCAAGATCGGCCTGCCATTCTCCAATGCCAGCCACTACGCCAATCCGGAGGTGGACCGGCTGCTGGAAGCGGCGGCGGTGGAGCCGGATATCGAAAAACGCGCCGCCTTCTTCAAGGAGTTTCAGGCCGTTATCGCAAAAGATCTTCCCGTCATCAATCTCGTCTCCCCCATCCAGCCGGTCGTCGGCAGCGTGCGCATCAAGGATTATGCGACCGGGGCGGAGGGGCTGAGCGGCAATCTCGCCAAGGCCTGGGTGACGAAGGAGGCGTGAGCGCCTCCCAACCCTTCGGTCCAGAGCGAATAAGAGGTCATTTCCATGAGCAGAAAATCCGAGAAGCTGGTTCTCAATGCCTTCATCTATCCGGGCGGACATCACGAGGCGGCCTGGCGGCATCCGGACTCCGAGCCGCATCGCGTCACCGATATAAGGCTTTATCAGGATATCGCCCGCAAGGCCGAGGCGGCCAAGCTGGATGCCATCTTCTTTGCCGATGCGCCGGTGCTGGACGCCAATATCCGTTATGCCGCCCGCCACCGGCTGGAGCCGATCACCATGCTGGCGGCCCTCGCCGCCGTCACCGAAAAGATCGGCTTCATCGCCACGGCCTCCACCACCTATTACGAGCCGTATAATCTTGCGCGGCTCTTCGCGTCCGTCGATCATATCAGCGGCGGCCGGGTGGGCTGGAACATCGTGACGACTTCGGCGGATGCGGCCGCCGGTAACTTCAATCTCCAGAAGCATCCGCCGCATGCCGATCGTTACCGTCAGGCGATCGAGTTCGTGGATGTGGTGACGAAGCTCTGGGACAGCTGGGAAGATGACGCCATTGTTGCGGATAAAGAAAGCGGCCTTTTCGCCGATACCGACCGCATTCATCCTGCCAATCACGACGGCGAATTTTATCGGGTACGGGGCGCGCTGAACGTGCCGCGTTCACCGCAGGGCCGGCCGGTCTATGTGCAGGCTGGCTCCTCGGAGGAAGGGCGTGGTTTCGCCGCCCATTATGCCGAGGCAATCTTTACCGCGCACCAGACTCTGGAGAGTGCGCGGTCTTTTTATTCCGACATCAAGCGGCGCGTCGCGGCCACGGGGCGCAATCCCGCCCATGTGAAAATCCTGCCGGGCATCAGCCCCTTCATCGCGTCAACAGAAGAGGAGGCGCGCAGACTCGAGGCCTCTTTCAACGATCTCATCCAACCGGCCTTTTCTCTCGGGCAATTGCAGCGCATCACCGGCATCGATCTCTCATCGGCCGATCTCGACCAGCCGCTGCCGCACGAAGCCGTGGAGGCGACGCGGGCCCAAGCGGATAGCAGCCGCCATCAGCTGGTTCTCGATGTCATCGACAGGGAAAATCCGACGATCCGGCAATTGCTGCACCGGCTTGCCGGCGGGCGCGGCCACAAGGTGATTTCCGGAACGCCGGAGCAGGTGGCGGACTGGATAGAGACCTGGTTCCGTGAGGGTGCGGCCGATGGCTTCAACATCATGCCGCCATGGCTGAATGGCGGGTTCGACAACTTCGTCGACGGGGTTGTGCCGATCCTCAAACAGCGTGGGCTGTTCCGCGAAGATTATGAGGGCGATACGCTGCGCGATCACTATGGCCTGCCTCGGCCGGAAAATATCTACACGGCCAGAGAGTTGCAAAGGGAACGCGCCTGAGGTGGGACGGGCGTGTTCAGGCGGCGGCCTCGAGAGAGCGCATATCCTCGCGCAACAGGGCGAGTAGAGATGCGACCTCCGGCAGCCGCCGCCTGTCAGGACTGGTCAGCAGGTGATAACGGCTGGCGGTCGGTTGTGGTGCGCCAAAGGGCGCGATCAGCCGGCCGTTTTTCAGCTCTTCCGAAATCAGCGAATGGCGCACGAGGCCGATACCGTGGCCGGATGAGATTGCCTCTATCAGTGCCGTCTGGCGTGAAAAACGCGGACCGCTTGCCGAAAGCCTGAGCGGAATGCGGCAGGCGCGAAGCCAGTTCGCCCATTCGAAGGCCGGGTCCAGGCCATTGCCGCGCAACATCGCAAAACCGAGATCCCGCAAGCGCTCCGGTTCGTCTGCAAGCCCATGGCGAGTAGCGAATTCCGGGGTGCAGACGGCGCTGACGGTATCGGCGAAAAGCGGCTCATGAATGAAGCCGGGAATCTGCGCATGGGTGGCGACGATGGCGCAATCGGCATCGAAATGGGTAAGGTCGATGGTTTCGCTTTCAAGGGATTCAATGGAAAGCTCCACGTCTCCGAGTGCTGGAACGATGCTGCCCAGCCGCGGCGCCAGCCAGCGGGCGGCAAAACAGCCTTCGGCCAGAACTTTCAGCTGCGGCCGGGCGTTGGAAACCATCAGGTCGGAAAGACTGCCGATCATGGTCTCGAAGGCATCGGCAAGGCCGGGATAAAGCGCGCTGCCGGCATCTGTCAGCAGCAATTCGCCGCGCTGGCGGCTGAAAAGCGGCTGGCCGAGATGGGTTTCGAGAATACGGACCTGCTGGCCGATGGCCGCCGTCGAGACATGCAGCTCCTCCGCCGCTCGCGAAAAGCTCGCATGGCGGGCGGCGACGACAAAGGCGCGCAAGGCGGTCAGCGGTGGCAGCCGGGAAAGTGTCGGCAGGCGAAAAGCCGCCCGGCTCCCGGCGGGAGCGATAAACTCCGTTCTCATTGCTGTTTCTCCTTTGCCGCCTGCATCTTCCGCATGGTCAGAACACCCGGCCTTCCCTGAGGTGGGTCGTGGTGCCGTTGAGGTAATAATCGCCGATGACGCGCGCCTTGTGGGCGAGCGGATTGTGATTGTAGACCGTGCGGATATTGCGCCAGTGGCGGTCGAAATTCCGCTCGCTCGATGTCGCCGAACCGCCGCCGAGTTCATAGAGATTGGTGGCGACCGTGAGCGAAAGCTGCGATGCGATGATCTGGGTACGGGCGGTGGCGAGTGAGCCTTCCAGCAGGGCTGCCTCGATCGCCTCTTCGTCCCCGGTGGCGAAGGCGGCCGCGGTGCGGTCGAGCGTTCTTGCCGCTTCGCGGATCAGCGTCTTCACCGCGAAAGCGCCGGCGCTGATTTCGCCGAGCATCTTCTGCACGAAGGGGTCCTGATTGGCGGTTTCGGCGCTGCTGTGAAGCGTCGTGCGCGCCTGGCGCAACACATACTCCACGCCGTCCTTCAGTGCGCCCTGAACGGCGCCGGCCGCCGAGGCGGCGAGATGCAGCTGCCGCATGGCCGAGCTGTGGCGGCCGATCTGGCTGCCGAGCTTGCGCGTCGTCAATTCATGCGGCAGCACCTCGACATTTTCCAGCAGAACACCGCCGCTCGCCGTCATGCGCTGGCCCATGCTGTCCCAGTCGTCGAGAATGGTGATGCCGGCGCGGTCGAGCGGAATGAGAACGCCGATCGGTTGTTCGTCATCGCCAATGGCGCTGAAGGTGCCGAAATCGGCAAAGGCCGTGCCTGTCGCATACCATTTGCGACCATTCAGCCGGTAACGGTCACCATCCGCACTCAGCCGCGTGGTGATTTCGCCGGGGCGTTTGGTGCCCTGTTCTGTGCTGGCGCCTGCGAAGAGCTTGCCGGCAAGCACATGTTCGAGATGCCGCCGGTCCTCCAGCTCAATGGGTGCGAGAGCGAGGTTTTCGGTGAAGTTGAAATGGCTGCGAAGCGCGTGAGGAATATTGCTGTCGGCTTCGCCGAGGATCATCAGCACTTCGATATAGTCGGCAATCGAGCCGCCCGGTCCGCCCTTGGCTTCGGGAACGCGCAGCGTGCCGATCTTCGCCTCCTTGATGAGGGCGAAGATATCGAAGGGCAGTTCCCGCTGGCGTTCGCGATGGGCGGCATCCTTGGCCGCGATGGCCGCAATGTCCGTTGCCCGGGCCAGAATCTCGTCACGGCTCGGTACGCCGGAATTGTCGGTGGTGGTTGTCTGTAGTTTCGGAGTGGACATTGCGGTTTTCCCTGAGCGGATGTGAGGGCCTGCGGCACGGCGCGCCGCAGGCATGGTCTTCTGGACGATCAGGCGACCGCGCGCGGCTTGAGTGCCGGGCGGTGTGCGGGCTCGAGATTGCGCGGCACGCGGCCTTCGACGGGATGGCTCGGATCGTTGAAACCGGGGGTGGAGGGGTGGCCGGTCGTCACGAGGCTGTCGACCAGCGCTTCATCTTCCGCATCGATCTTCACATCGAGCGCACGGATATATCCGTCCCAGTGCTCTTCGGTGCGCGGGCCGGTGATGGCGGCGGTGACGAACTTGTTGTTCAGCACCCAGGCAAGCGCGAAATCCGCCGCCGAAACGCCCTTCGAAGCGGCATGGGCTGCGACCTTCTGGGCGATTTCGACCGATTCCGGACGCCATTCCGTTTCCAGAACGCGCTTGTCGCCACGGCCGACGCGCGTATCGGCACCCGGCTGTTCGCCCGGCTGATATTTGCCGGTCAGCACGCCGCGTGCGAGCGGCGAATAGGACACCACGCCAAGGCCATAATGATTGGCCGCCGGCAGCTGCTCGGCTTCGGCCGTGCGGTTGACGATGTTGTAGAGCGGCTGGCTGGCAACCGGCCGGTCGATGCCGAGCTGGTCGGCCAGATGCGAAATTTCGGCGATGCGCCAGCCACGGAAATTCGAAACGCCGAAGTAACGCAGCTTGCCCGCACGGATGAGATCGGCGATGGCGCGTACCGGCTCTTCCAGCGGCGCATCGAAGACGGCGCGGTGGAAATAGAGAATGTCGATATAGTCCGTGTTGAGACGGCGCAGCGAGTTTTCGACAGTCTCGATCACCCATTTGCGCGAATGGCCGCCGAGGTTAGGGCCCTTGGTGTGGGAATTGACGAATTTCGTCGCCAGAACCCAGTGATCGCGGCTGGCCTTGATGCCGCGACCGACGACTTCTTCCGACTTGCCGTCGTGATAGACATCGGCCGTGTCAATGAAATTGATGCCCTGTTCGCGCGCCTTGTCGATGATGCGGAAGGCCACGTCATCCGGCGTCGGGCCTCCGAACATCATCGTGCCGAGGCTCAGCGGTGAAACTTTCAGCGCGCTGCGTCCGAGATAGCGATAGTCGACCATTATGGTTGCTCCTTCAAGTTATTGGGCATGGTGGCAGGCCACGGCGTGGTTCTTGCCGAAAAGGGTGTAATCCGGCGCTTTTTCGCGACAGAGCTCGGTGGCGAGCGGGCAGCGGGTGTGAAACCGGCAGCCGGATGGCGGGTTATGCGGGCTCGGCAGGTCGCCGGAAATCGGTGCCGCCTGCTTGCGGCGGGCGGGATCGGGAACGGCGGCGAGAAGCGCGCGCGTATAGGGGTGCTTCGGGGAAGCCCAGAGTTCCGATGTCGGTGCGCTTTCCACGATCTTGCCGAGATACATGACCAGCACGCGATCGGAGAAATAACGCACCACGGAAAGGTCGTGGGAGACGAAGAGATAGGACAGCGAAAGCCGCTTCTTCATCTCCACCAGAAGATTGAGGATTTGCGCCTGTATCGACAGATCGAGCGCCGAGACCGGCTCGTCGCAGACCACCAGTTCCGGTTCCAGAACCAGCGCGCGGGCAATGCCGATGCGCTGGCGCTGGCCGCCGGAAAATTCATGCGGATAACGGTCGAGCGAATCCGCCGGCAGGCCCACCTGCGCGACGATGGCTTCGACGATCTCTCGCTGGCGCGCCCTGTCGCCGATGCCGTGCACCTTCAGTGGTCCGGTGAGAATGGTGCGCACAGTCTGGCGCGGGTTGAGCGAGGCGAAGGGGTCCTGAAAGATCATCTGGATGCGGCGGCGGATGCCGCGCAGTTCGGACGATGTCATTGCCGTGACGTCGGCACCCTTGAAGGTGATCCGGCCGGAAGATGGCTCGACCAGACGCATCAGCGATTTGCCGAGCGAGGATTTGCCGCAACCGGATTCGCCCACCAGCGCCACGGTCTCGCCCGCCTCGATATCGAGGGAGACATCGTCGACGGCGCGCACGGTGCCGCGTCCGCCCGTATAATGGGTGGAAAGACTATGCACTGACAAGAGCGCCATCGGGTACCTCGTGGGATGTGGGAGCAACGAAGGGGCAGGCGGCGTAACGGCCTTGCGAGATTTGCCGCAGCGGCGGCACGAACTGCCCGCAGAAGCCGCGGGCGCTCGGACAGCGTGGCCGGAAGGCGCAGCCGCGCTCCCCCGTGGCGGAAACGATGGAGCCCGGAATCTCGATGAGCGGCCCGTCGCGATAATGCTGCCCGTCTTCCGCGCGCGGCGAGGCGGCGAGCAGGCCGCGCGTATAGGGATGGTAGGGGTTGGAGAAAACCGGTTCCGGCAATCCCTCCTCCACCTTGCGGCCGGCATACATGACCATCACCCGGTCCGCCCATTGCGCCACGATGCCAAGATCGTGGGTGATGAGGATGACGGCCATGTTGAGATCGCGGCGCAGATTGTCGAGCAGTTGCAGGATCTGCGCCTGTATCGTCACGTCGAGCGCCGTCGTCGCCTCGTCGGCGATCAGCAGTTTCGGATTGCAGGCGACGCCGATGGCGATCATTACGCGCTGGCGCATGCCGCCGGAAAGCTGGTGCGGATAATCGTCCACCCGGCGGCGGGCGTCTGGAATATTGACCAGGTCCAGAAGCTCGATGGCGCGTTTGCGCGCCTGATGCCGGTCGATCTTTTCATGGATGCGCAGCACCTCGATGATCTGCTCGCCAACCGTCAGGACAGGGTTGAGCGAGGTCATCGGCTCCTGAAAGATCATGCCGATATCCCGGCCGCGAATGCCGCGCCATTGCCGCTCGGAAAGCGGTAGCAGGTCGCGGCCCTCGAGCAGAACCCGGCCGCCGGTCTTGGCGTGGGATGGCAAAAGACCGATGAGGCCGAGCGCCGTCAGGGATTTGCCAGAGCCGCTTTCGCCGACAATGGCCAGCATTTCGCCGGGGCTGACATCGAAACTGACACCTTTCACCGGCTGGGCGGAGCCGAAGCTGACGGAGAGATCATGGACTTCGATCAATTTGCTCATCGGCGTTCCTCCGAAAAACGGGGGTTGAGCGCATCGTTGAGGCCATCGCTGATGAGGTTCAGCGAAATGACGGTGAAGACGATGGCAAGGCCGGGAAGGGCTGTCAGATACCAGGCGGTGCGGATGACATCGCGGCCGGAACCGATCATCGACCCCCAGGACACGCGGTTCGGATCGCCAAGCCCCATGAAGGAGAGTGCCGCCTCCATGAGGATCGCGCCCGCCACCATGACGGAGGAGGTGACGATGATCGGCGGCAGCGCATTGGGCAGGATTTCCTGAAAGACGATGCGCGCATGGCCGTAACCGAGGCTGCGGGCGGCGAGCACATAGTCTTTCTCGCGGATGGCGCGGAATTCGGCGCGGGTAAGTCGTGCAACCAGTGGCCAGGTGATGATGCCGATGGCCGATGTGACCGTGGTGACCGACGGCTGGGCGATGGCGACGAGCACCACCAGCAGCACGAAATTCGGCAGGGTCTGGAAGATTTCGATCAGCTTGACGAGGATATCATCAATGACGCCGCCGAAATAACCGGCGAAGGCGCCGACCGCGATGCCGATCGTGAGCCCGATCAGCGTCGCTACGACCCCGACGGTGAGCGAGATGCGCGCGCCATGCACGATGCCGGCTAGAACATCCCGGCCCATGGAATCAGTGCCGAGCGGATAGGCCACGTTCTGGCCCGGCCACAGGAACGGGCGGGCCACCATTTCCAACGGATCACCGGGATAGATCAAGGGGGCGATCAGTGCGGTGACGATGACGGTTGCGAGAAACAGCAGCCCGACGATGGCGTTTGGATTGGTGAGGAAGATTTTCAGTTCCCGCCGCAGGCCGCGCCGGGGCACGGAGACGGAGCGGGCCGAAAGTGCATCCGGCGCATGGATATAGGGCCAGGCTTTTTCTTCCGGTTTCTTCGGTTTGGGATTGTTGTCTTCGGCGCTGAGTTCGGCCGTGCCGAGGACAGCGGTGGTCTGGGAGGAATTCATCGGCTTTCTCCGATGCGGGGGTCGAGCCATGCCTGCAACAGGTCCACGGCTGCATTGACGATGATGACGACGAGGGAGGAGAGAAGCAGAATGCCCAGCAGCACGCTGAAATCCCGCGCCATGACGGCTTCGAAAGCAAGACGGCCAAGACCCGGCCAGCTGAAGACGGTTTCGACGACGACCGCGCCGCCGAGCAGGCCGCCGATATGCATGCCGGCCATGGTGGTGATGGGGATGAGCGCGTTGCGCAGGATATGGCGCGTGGTGAGCCGGAGCGGAGAGACGCCCTTGGCGCGCGCCGTGCGCACATAGTCCTGGGATTTCACTTCCAGCATCGCCGCGCGGGTAAGGCGGGCATAGATGGCCAGAAAATAAAGCGCGAGCGAAAGGGCGGGAAGAACGATATAACGCAGCCGGTCCAGCAGGGCGTTGAGACCGGTGAGGCTGCTGCCGATGGTGCTGTCGCCGCCGGAGGGAAGCCAGCCGAGCTTCACTGAGAAGGTCAGGATCAACATCAGGCCGATCCAGAAACCCGGCACGGAATAGAAGATCAGCGAACCGATGGAAATGATCCGGTCCGGCAGCTTGCCGGAAAAAAGCGCCATGATCGAGCCGAGAAACACGCCGACAAAAATCGCAATGCCGAGTGCCGCGCCCATCAGGGCGAGTGTGCCGGGCAGACGCTGGCCGATGAGGTCTGCCACCGGCATGCCGTAACGCGGCGAAAAGCCGAGGCTGAATTGCGCGAGATTGCCGAGATAATTCATAAGCTGATGCAGAACCGGCAGATCGAGCCCGAAGCGATTGCGGATTTCAGCCATGGTTTCGACGGTCGCCGAACCCGCTTCAGCGGCCAGCACATCGGCCGCATCGCCGGGCGCCAGTTGCAGCAGGAAGAAGTTCAGGATGACGATACCGAGGACCGTCGGGACGGCCTGAATGGCCACCCTTTTTGCCTGCGATAAAATCCGTTTCGAATTCGACATCGGCTCCAGTCCGTAAGCGTGGAAATATGAAATCGGCCCCAGGAGGCGTTGGTATTAGTTGACTAATTTTATGGAATTTGTCAAAGAGTAATAGAATTATTTTCTGAAATTTACGAAAATATGCGCCATAAAGAAAAGATAATTCCTGTTTATGAGAATGATTGGTTCTTCATGCCAAGCTCGTTCTCGTCTGGGGAACAAACTTCTTCCTAAACGCGGTGGTTCAGTTTGCCGGTTTTTCGCCGGTTCAATCAAGGAGAGGGTATCGCATGACTATTTTCAACCAGACGACGCGGCGTGGATTTCTGCTGGCGTCCGTGGCGCTTGGCGTGGTGTCGTTGCCGGGGCTGAAGCTCAACGCGGCGGAGCCGGCAAGCGGTGGCACGGCCACCCTGCTCATCTCATCGGAGCCGCCGGTGCTGACGACCATCGCACACACAGCCTATAATTCCGTCTATATATCGCCCAAGGTCACCGAAGGGTTGTTGACCTATGATTTTGACCTCAATCCCAAACCGCTCTTGGCCAAATCATGGGAAGTGAGCGCGGATGGTCTGCGTTACAGCTTCAAGCTGAGGCCCGGCGTGAAGTGGCATGACGGCAAGCCTTTCACCTCCACTGACGTGGCGTTCTCCATCAATACCATCAAGGAAGTGCATCCGCGCGGCCGCAATACATTCCTGAACCTCACCGAGGTCGAGACACCGGACGAACTGACGGCGGTTCTGGTTCTCTCCAAACCCGCGCCCTATCTGATCACGGCGCTCGCCGCCGCCGAAACGCCCATCGTGCCGAAACATCTTTATGAGGGTACGAAGGTGACCGAAAACCCGGTCAATCTCGCCCCCATCGGCACCGGCCCGTTCAAGTTCAAGGAGTGGGTGCGTGGCAGTCATATCGTTTTCGAGCGCAATGCCGATTATTGGGATGCGCCGCGCCCCTATCTCGACAAGCTCATCGTTCGCTTCATTCCGGACGCTTCGGCCCGGGCGATTGCCATCGAAACCGGTGAGATCGATCTCGCGCCCAGCACGCCGGTCGCCTATAGCGATCTCGACCGGTTGAAGGAGCTGCCGAGCCTCGGCTTCGAGACCAACGGCTATCAATATACCAATTCGATCAGCCGCGTGGAATTCAACCTCGAAAAGGACGTGTTCAAGGATGTCCGCGTCCGCCGTGCCTTCGCGCATGTGATTGACCGCAACGTCATCTTCAACACTGTTAATTTCGGTTATGGTGCAACGATCACCGGGCCGATCAATCCGAAGCTGACGAAATGGTTCGTGGACGATCTGAAGACCTATCCGATCGATCTGAAGGCGGCGGAAGCGCTGCTGGATGAGGCCGGATACAAGCGCGGTGCGGATGGAATCCGTTTCAAGCTTAATCTGGATTACGTGCCGAGCACCGAGGCCTATCCGCGCGGTGCGGATTATATTCGCCAGGCGCTGGCGAAGGTCGGCGTGGACGTGACGGTGCGGACGCAGGATTTCGCCACCTATACCAAGCGTATCTACACGGATCGCGATTTCGACTTTGCCTATGAGGGCATGAGCAATCTCTTCGATCCGACTGTCGGCGTGCAGCGGCTCTACTGGTCGAAGAACTTCAAGAAGGGCGTGCCCTTCTCCAATGGAGCGGCTTACAGCAATCCGAAGGTGGATGCGCTGCTGGAGGCCGCCGCCATCGAGATCGATCCGGACAAGCGCGTCGCGCAATGGAAGGAAATCCAGCAGATCCTCGTCGAGGACGTGCCGGCCATCGACATCGTCGCAGCACCGGAGATCACCATCTTCAACAAGCGTATCGCCGATCACACCATCGGTGCCGAAGGTGTGGCGGGAAGCCTCGCCTTCGCGCATATCGCCGCATCCTGATCGTCTCGCCAGACCCGGCCCCCTTTGCGGCGGGCCGGGACCTTTCCCTTTCATCGAGGCCAAAGCCATGAGCACGACACTTTCTGAAATCTGGTACACACGCTGCCCGGTGCCCACGCCCGTAGGGCTGGCGGCACAGCTCGGTTATCTCGGCGAGACCTTCGAGGAGGTCGGCATAGCGTTGAAATCCATCATCGATTCGCCTGACCGTTCCGTCCGGCAGAGCCATTTCAATCACACGCTGGAATGGTCCTTCCGCCATGGCGGCAATGTGCCGCCCATCCGCGCTCGTTCGGAAGGGCGCAATACGCGTCTCATCGGGGTGACGTGGACGGATGAGTATCAGGCAATCATCACCCTGCCGGAGACCGGTATCCGCTCGCTTGCCGATCTCGCCGGTCGCCGTTTCGGCGTGCCGCGCAGACCGGAAGGCATCGTCGATTTCATGCGCGCGACGGCGCTGAAGGGTATCGTTTCGGCGCTTTCGCTGGAAGGGCTGAAGGTCGAGGATGTCGAACTCAAGGACATCGTCATCAGGGATTCGGTGCTGGCCTCGCAGGAAGGGCCGTCGCTGTTCGGCCTGAAGCGCCGGCAATCCTTCGGTGAGGAAATCATCGCGCTGCTGCGGGGCGAGGTCGATGCGATTTTCGTGAAGGGAACGGCCGGTATTGCCGCCGCGAACCTGATCGGTGCGGTGCAGGTGGCGGAGTTCGGTTTTCATCCCGATCCTAAGATACGTATCAATTCCGGTTCGCCACGGGTACTCACGGTTGATGGACGGCTTGCCGATGAGCGCCCCGATCTGGTGCAGCGGCTGGTTGACGCTATCGGCCAGGCCTCGCTCTGGGCGGAACAGCACCCGGAGGAGACGCGCCGTTTCATCGCGCGCGAGGCCGGTGCGACGGAGGAGCAGGTTCTGGCCGCCAATGGAGCTGAGGTTCACCGCCATCTCGGTCTCGGCCTCGATGCCGATCTTGTCGGTGCCGTGGACCATTACAAGGACTTCCTGCATCAATGGGGCTTCCTTGAAAACGACTTCGATCTGGGCGACTGGATCGACGACCGTTTCGTCACGGCAAATGAAAGGGCGGTGGCATGAGCGTTGCACTTTCCGCCGTTCCGAACGCGCCGGCGCAGCGGCCAGATTCGGTCGCCGTAGCAACCGCGCTGGCCGGGGATTTCAGCCTGACTGCTGCGGACCATGATAAAAGCGGCGAATTCGCCGCCGGTAATTTCGAGGCGCTTTTCAAGTCCGGCCTGCTGGGTCTCGTCACGGCTGAAAAGGATGGCGGCTGGGGTGAGGGCATGGAAACGGCACATGCCGTCATTACGGCCATTGCCAGGGGCGACCCATCGACCGCCCTCATCCTCGCCATGCATTACAGCGTTCATGCCGCGATCGGTCGCGGCAAGTGGCCGGCAGCACTTGCTGCAAAGGTACTGGCCGCCAATAGCAGGGAACCGGCGCTCCTGAACAATGCGCAGGCGGAGCCGGGTGTCGGTTCCCCCGCCCATGGCGGCCTGCCGGAAACGACGGCGCGGATCGAGGGCGATTTTTGGGTGGTCAATGGCCGCAAGAGCTTCGTCACCGGCCTGCCGGGCCTGAAATGGGCGATCGTGCTTGCCGTGACGACGGAAGAGGCGCCGCGCCTGATCCAGCTTCTTGTTCCTCTCGATGCGGCTGGCATCGCCCAGGAAAAAGCATGGGAGGCGACCGGCATGTACGCCACAGCCAGCCATGATCTGGTGCTGGAAGATGTAAAGGTGCCGCTTGCCGACATCGTCGCCGAGCAGCCGGCGGATGAGCCGCTGCGGCGCGATGAGGCGGACGGTTATAATTTCTTCGTGCTGCTGGCTTCCGTCTATCACGGTGTCGCGCTTTCGGCGCGGGACGATCTGTTGCGCCATCTGAATGGCCATGTTCCGGCAAGCCTTGGCGCACCGCTGTCCTCCATCCCCCGCATTCAGGAAGGTCTCGGCCAGATCGAGGTGCTGCTGGCGGCGAACCGACGCCTCCTCCTCTCGGTCGCCCGCGACGTCGATGCGGGGGAGAGGGTGGGAACCGATGCGCTGGCCGTTCGCCATGTGGTCATCGACAATGCGGTGGCGGTGACGGATCTGGCGCTGGAGCTTGGCGGCAATCGCGGCCTGCGCCGGGATTACGACCTTGAGCGCCATCACCGTGACGCCATAACGGCAAGGGCGCATGCGCCGCAGAGCCATATGATCCGAACGATCCTCGGTCGTCAGAGCATCAAGGCGGCGGGCGGTTGACCGACGAAGCAAATGGGCGGCCTTGTCCGAGGCGGGCCGGCCATTTTCAAGCCACGCCCATCAATCCCGCAGCAGCGGCAGCAAGCTCTCGCCCTGCCGCTCGATTTCCTTGAGATAGGGCGTATCGGAAAGAACGAAATGGCTTATGCCCAGCGCGCGATATTTGCGCAGTGACGCCGCGACATCTTCCGCCGAACCGACAAGCCATGTGGTTCCCGCCCCGCCGCCGCCGAATTTGCCCGGCGCGGTATAGAGATTGTCGTCCAGCACGTCGCTCTGACGGTGCAAATCCAGCAGGCGGCGCTGGCCGACCGCCACGGCCTGAAGATGGTCGTTCCAGCGTACGCCATTGTTTGCGGCCATTTCGGCAACTTTCGCTTCCGCATCGCGCCATGCCTCGGCTGTGGTTTCGCGTACCAGCGTGGTGATCCGCAGGCCGAATTGCAGCGGCGGCAGATCGCGGCCAAGCTTTTCGCTGAAGTGCCTGAGCCGCTCGATCCTTTCGCGCACGCCGGCGAGCGGTTCTCCCCAGAAAAGCTGCACATCGGCCTCGGTTGCGGCAACCTGCTCGGCTGCTTCGGAAGCGCCGCCGAAATAGAGTTTGGGATGCGGCCTGCCTTCGCGCGCGGCGATGCGTGGCGAAACGGTGGAGTTCGTCACCCGGAAATGATCGCCATTAAAAGTGACGTTTTCCTCGGTCCAGAGCCGCCGCACCAGCCGCATGAATTCTTTCGTGCGGGCATAACGCTGCGTCTGATCGCCTTCTTCATCGCCATAGGCGGCAAGCTCATCCCTGCCGGAAACGATGTTGATCCGAACTCGACCGCCGGAAAGCTGGTCGAGCGTGGCGGCGGCCGATGCGAGGTTGGCGGGCTTCCAGTAGCCGGGACGGATAGCGATCAGCGGCTCGAATGTGGTGGTGCGGGCCGCAAGCGCCGCCGCCACCGTAAATGTATCCGGACGTCCCCAGCCGGTGCCGAGCAGCGCGCCTTTCCAGCCATGGGTTTCAAGCGCCCTGGCATGGCTCGTCAATGTATCGAGACTGTTGTGGTTTTCGCTGACGGCGTCGCCCCGGTGGCCGGGTTTGACGTCATTGGGGATGTACCAGAGAAATTCGCTTGTGCTGCTCACATTATCCGCCTGAATTTTCGTTTTATGGTGCGGTGGGTGGCCCTGCTGACGTTTGGCCTTCACCGCTTGGGCCTACGGGAGGTGCAAGCCTCCGCAGCTGCGAGAATGGCAAAGCGGCGGCGGCCCGGCGAAGCAGCGACGTTTCTTTTGTTATGCGGCGGAGGAAAAGCTTTCCGTCTGGAAAGCCTATATTGCACATATTTTCTATATAAAAAATTTAAGTAAATGATTCCCCCCTGATCGATATTATCTGCATCGATGAGAACGCATTTTCTTCATGATCGAAATTGTCTGGATCGATTTTTCGCGAGGCTTCGAAAGGTGAGCAAGGCAATAGTCGACGGAAATCGCGAAATTCACCATGCTTGCGACATACCGCCCACAACCTATGGAGCAGGCATGTGTACCACCTTGATTGTCCCTGGCCTGAATGGTTCGGATGAAGGACATTGGCAGCGGCACTGGTTGCTGGATGATCCCGACTCGCGGCTGGTCGATCAGGACAATTGGCAATGCCCGGTTCTCGAGGACTGGCTCGATCGTCTCGAGGCCGCGCTGGCGACAGTCGAAAGCGCTTATATCGTCGCCCACAGCCTCGGTTGCCTGTTGGTGGCGAATATGGCCTCTCGCCCCTCGGCCGCCAAAATCAAGGGCGCGCTTCTCGTCGCACCCGCTCATCTCAACCGCGTGGAGGCGATGCATCCCTGTATCGTCCGGTTCGGTGCGTTTCCGCAGCAACCGCTTGCGTTTCCCAGCCTCGTCGTGGGCAGCATGAACGATCCCTATATGGATTTCGAAGAGCTCGCGCGCAGTGCGAGCATGTGGGGGAGCGATCTCATCAATCTCGGCGCCGTCGGACATATCAATATTGCCAGCGGCTACGGACGATGGCCGGAGGGTTATGCTCTTCTCGAACGGTTGAAGGCAGATGGCGCACCCGCAAAGGCGGTGGCCGGATCGAGGCTGCGCAGATTGACTGCCCTGGGCGACGCGCATTTTTAGAGAAAGGCCGAGGCTTTCCAGCCTTCCTTGCCGAATGGGATGAGTGCGGGTTGGTTGATCGCTTCTTTTGGTTTTTTTGCATCGTTTGCAACCTTTGAGCGCTTTATCGGCGATTTTTACCGATTAAATTTTGAATTTCGCCTGAAGATTGTTTTTGAGTGGCCGCATTTATTTTCCATAAAAATATAGAAAAGCATTTCTTCGCTCCGGTCGGTTTTGCCGTCACCTTTCATTGGTCATCAAATCAGGGAAAGGGGTAAGGAAATGTCCAGGATCAAGCTTGTAACGTCGGCTCTCGGCGGGTTGTTTTTGTCGACGATATCGTTGGCCACGGCCGGGGCTTCGGAAGCGCTGGTAACAGCCGACTGGCTGAAGGAAAATCTCGACAATCCGAAAGTGCGGGTCTTTGAAGTCAGCGTCGATACGGGTGTCTATGAGCGCGGGCATATTCCCGGTGCGGTGAGCCTCAACTGGCATACGGATCTCGTCGACAAGGAAAAACGCGACATTGCCGCGCGCGATAATTTCCAGTCCCTGCTGCAGAAGGCCGGCGTGGGTGACGATACGACGATCGTTCTATATGGCGATAACAACAACTGGTTTGCCGCCTGGGGGGCGTGGATTTTCGAAACCTACGGTCTGGGCGACCGGGTGAAATTGCTGGATGGCGGCCGCAAGCTCTGGGAAGCGCAGGGACTGCCTTTCGACACATCCGCACCGGCAACGGCCGAAACGAAACTGAAGCTTGCCGAGCCCGACACCTCGGTCCGGGCGCGCTTTGTGGACGTCGTTGCGGTGGCCGAGGGCAAGCACAACATCAAGCTGGTGGATATCCGCTCGGCGGATGAATATTCCGGCAAGATTTTCGCGCCGGATGGCGTCAAGGAGCTGTCCGTCCGGGCCGGCCACATCCCCGGTGCCGTCAATGTTCCGTGGGGCACAATCGTCAACAAGGATGGAACCTTCAAATCGGCCGAAGAGATCAAGGCGATCTATGCCGAGAAGGGCGTCGACGGCTCGGCGCCCATCATCACCTATTGCCGCATCGGCGAGCGCTCCAGCCACACCTGGTTCGCGCTGAAAAAGATCCTCGGTTACGACGTCCGCAATTATGACGGTTCCTGGACCGAGTACGGCAATGCGGTCGGTGTGCCGATCAGCAATCCGACGGGAACGGTCTGGACGGGCAAATAAGCCTTAGCTGCCTTCATCCGTGAGCCGGCGCATCGGGTGGCGCGCCGGCATCCATTCTTCCGACCTCGCCGGTATTCCATGCGCTCGACCCTTTCCCGCCTCGTGGCGTTTGCCATCTTATGTGCCGTGACGGTTGCTGCTTATCGATTGGAGCTGCTTGAGAATGGCAGGCCACTTGCCTTTTCTCTTCTGGCCGGGGCCGCTTTCGGCATCGTGATGCAGCGCGGACGGTTCTGCTTTCTCTGCAATTTTCGCGATTTCATCGACGGCAGGCGTTCGGACGGTGTTGTGGCTATTCTTGTCGCCCTGCTGGCGGGCGTGGTGTTTTACCAGATCGTCACCGCGGCGTGGATGCCGGTGCCGCAACCCGGCCGCCTGCCGCCCAATGCGCATATTGGGCCCGTTGGCTGGATTCTGGCGGTGGCGGCGACCGTTTTCGGTTTCGGTGCAGCGCTCTCCGGCTCCTGTCTGTCAGGGCATTTTTACCGGTTGGGTGAGGGGGCCTTCGGTTCCGTGCTTGCCATAGTGGGAGCGGGGGTCGGCTTCCTGCTGGCGTTTCTCAGCTGGAATTTTCTCTATACGGTCAGCATTTTCGACGATTGGCCCATCTGGTTGCCGCATCATCTGGGATACGGCCCGGCGCTGCTGATTGCCGGCGCTGTGTTGATCGTTCTGATCCTTCTCGTTCTGTTTTTCGATAAAACCGCCCCCGCTTCTGCGACCGCGGCCCCGGAAAACCGGCTGCAACAGGCATTCCGAAGCGTTTTCATCGACCGCTGGCCGCCCGTCGTCACAGGGGTTCTCGTCGCGGCCATCAGCGCCTTTTCCTATTTCCGTGTCGCGCCGCTCGGGGTGACGGCCGAACTCGGCAGCATCGTCAGAACGGCAGGGGCTGCGGCGGGCTGGGTGCCGGAAACGCTTGCGGGGCTCGACACGGTGCGGGGATGCATCAGTGCCGTTAAAACGACGATCCTGTCGCCGAACGGCCTCTTCGTTTCGGGACTGATATTTGCAAGTCTCGCGTCTGCGCTTTCATCAGGAAAATTTCAGCCCGCATGGCCTTCCGCCGGTGGGTTGGCGACACGGTTTGCCGGTGGCGTGCTGATGGGCTGGGGCGGTATGACCGCGCTTGGCTGCACCATTGGCGTGCTGCTGTCGGGCATCCATGCGGGCGCGCTTTCCGGTTGGGTATTTCTTGTTTTTTGCGGTTTGGGCGCATTTGCCGGCCTTTTTCTCAAGCGCCGGTTTGCCCTGCCGTGAGGCCGGACACCTGAAAATCACCGCCGTCGCAAGATGAAGCGGCGATGGCCCCATTATCGGCGGCCGGAAACGGATTTTTTCTCGCCGCCGCAACCTTAGTCCACATTTGCCGGCGATCCTCCAATTATAGAATAGTAATTTTATGGAAAATATTGACGATTTGGGACGGTCGCCCGAGGATAAGGGGAGTTGAGCAAAGGAGGCGCACATGCCGCAGGGACTTCATGCGTTTACTTTCGATCTGTTCGGTTTGACCCGGCGTCAGCCGCGGGAAGAGGAACAGGTCAGCCTTCATCCTCTGGATCATTCCGGACGCATCAGGCAGGAGAAAAGCGATCTCGAACTCGAACGGGAAGAGATTTGCGAAATGAACTTTGCGATGCTCGGCCTTTATCCGGTCTTCTGACGACCATCAGCGAGGGCTCCTTTTCTCTTCGAAGCGCGGTTTATCCGGGAGAGAAACTCTCCTCGCCGGATAGAAATTGGAACAAAATTTCTTAAACGCGCCGGGGAATTGGCTACCCTTTTATCATCAAGCGCATTGCCCGAGGGCAGATTGCAGAGGACCTGCCGATGAGCACATCCGATAAACCACTCGATTTTCTGTGGTTCATACCCACCTCAGGCGATGGCAGCTATCTGGGCTCGGATGATCTTTCGCGTCCTGCCGATCCCGGCTATTTCCGGGAAATAGCCCAGGCCGCCGATCGGCTCGGTTATTCAGGCGTGCTCATCCCCACCGGTGTCGCCTGCGAAGAATCCTTCATCCTTGCGGCCAATCTCGCCGCCTATACCGAGAAGCTGAAATTCCTTGTCGCCATCCGTCCGGGCGTCGCTTCGCCCGCCTATTATGCGCGGCTTGCTTCGACGCTTGATCGCGTTTCCCATGGCCGGCTGCTTCTCAACATCGTGGTTGGCGGCAGCGCGCAGGAATTGGCCGGTGACGGCATTTTCCTGCCGCATGACGAGCGTTACGATCACGCCGGGGAGTTCTTCCAGGTGTTCAATTCGCTGATTGAAACCGGCAAGGGAAACCTCGACGGCAAATATATCAAGGCGGTGGACGCAAAACTCGGCCTGCCGCCGGTGCAGGAACCGCGACCGCCTATTTATTTTGGCGGCTCCTCCGATGCCGGCATCGAGTTTTCGGCCGGTATCACCGACAAATATCTCACCTGGGGCGAACCGCCGGCGCAGGTGGCTGAAAAAATCGCCAAGGTGCGCGCCGCCGCCGCCAAAAAAGGGCGGGAGGTTACCTTCGGTATCCGGCTGCATTTCATCGTTCGCGAAACAGACGAGGAAGCGTGGGCCGATGCCGACCGGCTGATCTCGAAGCTTTCCGACGAAACCATCGCATCCGCTCAGGAGGTCTTCTCCAAGGCTTCGGATTCCGTCGGGCAGGCGAGAATGCAGGCGCTGCACAATGGCCGGCGCGACCGGCTGGAAGTCTCGCCGAATTTATGGGCGGGCATCGGTCTCGTCCGTTCGGGTGCGGGCACGGCGCTGGTCGGTTCGCCGAAGACGGTGGCGGCGCGCCTCAGGGAATATCAGGCGCTGGGCATCGATACCGTCATCGCCTCGGGTTATCCGCATCTGGAGGAAGCCTATCGGCTATCCGAACTGCTGTTTCCGGAAATCGGCCTTGGCGGACCCCGCAACCAGATACGATCTTCTTTCGGCACGAAACAGGTTTTCGGCGGCGGCGGTCATGGCGGTAACGTCAAGTTGGTGTCCGGATCCTGATCCATCGACGGGAGGCGACCTGTGCCTCCCACCTTTTAGGCAGGTATCCTTGCGGCGGGGCGAAATCGGACGGCGGCACATAAAACATTATTTCTATAGAATATTATCATTATGGAAAACGATGTCTATTTCACCCCCCGCCGCCGCTGCTAGCTATTGAACAATTCAGCTGTTTTCAGGAGCAACCCGATGACATTGCAATATGCGGCCAAGGATCAACAATTCATCAACCTCCGCGACCCGGTCGCCGGCAAGGCGGCGGATGCCGACAGCCTCAAGGCGGCGCTGAGAACGCTGGGCGGCGGTGTCAGCGTGATTACGGCGGGTGAGGGCGACGAGCGAACGGGCGCGACCGTGACCTCGGCCACCGCTTTGTCGGTCGATCCGCCGCGCATTCTGGTGGCGCTCAACCGCTCCTCATCCACATGGCCGGTGGTGCAGCGTTTCGGTCATCTCGCCGTCAACATCGTCGGGGCGAACCATCAGTTCGTCGCCAATCAGTTTGCCGGCATCGGCGGCCTGAAGGGCCCGGACCGGTATCGCGGTGCGGAATGGACCCGGCTGTCGAGCGGTGCGCCCATTCTCGAAGACGCTGTTGCCGCGATCGATTGCACCATTGAAGAGACGATCGAACGGCACAGCCATGTCATCGTCATCGGCAAGGTTGAGGCGATCCGCATCGGCTCCGGCCATTCGCTGCTCTATCAAAACGGGCGTTATCATTCTCTGGACTGAGCGCCGGCCATTCGGCGCTTTCACTTTGTCATTGTTTGAGGGAGTTGAGCATGGGATCCGTCACGCCTCTCGGCGAAAGACTTCGTTTCGTTCCTCCACGCCTCGGCGCGGATATCGATGTGCTGACCGTTGCCCGGACGATCGCCGAAAACTGCGCCGTTGAAAGTCCCGGGCAAATCCATGCGCGGATCGCCCGTTCCGGTCTTCTTGCTCTTTCCGTTCCAACGGAACTGGGCGGGACAGACATCACCAATGATGTTCTCTCGCAGGCGCTCGCCATCATTTCCGCAGCCGATGCGGCGGCGGCGCATGATCTCGTCGAACATTTCACCGCGCTTGAATTCATCAGGAATGCGGGCAGCGAAGACCAGCGCAAGGCACTTTTCGCCCGTCTCGATCTTGGCGAGACCTTCGCACTGGCAATATCTGCCGCGGATCTGGATCAGGCGGTTACGGTGACGGAAGACGACTACGCCCTGCGGCTTCCCGATGACGTTGCGGGGTCGGTGAGGGGTGACGCGGACTGGATTGTCGTGCCGGCCGTCAACACGGCCGGGCAGCCTTTGCTTGTCGTTCTGCGCAACCGCCCCAATACGTCATGGGAAGGTCTGTTACGCGCCGATCAGGTGGTGTTCCTGGCTCAGGGAGCCGGAAATCTGGCCGTTTCCGTTTCCACCCTTTTGAAAGCCGCAGTGGCTCTGGGGCAAAAGCAGCGTGAACTTTCGGCGCTGCTGATCGACAGGCTGGCCGGCGATGGTGCGGCGCGGCCCGTGATAGGCGAAATATTTCTCGCCATCGAGCTCCTGAAGGCGCAGATATCCAGCCTTGCGGCCAATATCGATGCGGCGCAGGTGGGAGCGGAAAACGTCACCTTTCGCTCGGTTCGCAACAATGCCATCACGCTTGAAATCCTGATGGCGCGCCTCGGTCTTGTCGAAGGCGTCAGTGAAGCCGGGCTGATCGCGTCGCTGGACGACGATCTGCGCAGGCAATAGGCAAAGCTCGAATGAAGGGCCGCGCGGAATCCTATTCGCCGGCCGGAATGGAGCGAGCGTTCTGCCCGTCCTTGGCCACGAATTGTGCGAGTGTCATGTTGTCCAGAATGGTTGCGATGGCGTCACGCACGTCCGTCATCGAAACCCTGACCTGACAGGTCTCCGGATCATCGCAGTCGTCACAGGCTTCAAAAGCCGTGCGGCTTGCACAGCGGATGGGGGCCAGGGGACCGTCCAGCGTGCGGATGACTTGCCCGATCATGATTTCGGATGGCATTTTAGACAGCGAATAACCGCCATTCGGCCCCTTCTTGGAGCGCAGAATGCCGCTATTGCGCAGCTCCAGAAGAATAGTATCCAGGAATTTTTTCGGGATATTGTTGCGGGCCGCAATTTCGGTCACGAAGGCGGTCTCGCCCTGGGGCAGCCGCGCCAGATCGACAAGAGCCTTTAATCCATATTTGCCTTTTTTGGTCAACATCGCATGATCCGAAAAGAGAGTCGGCACGTTTTATAGCGCCGGGCCATATTCCTAACTTACTAAGTAGTTTTTAGCGAATTCCGGCGCAAGCCCGTTTCGTCCGGGTTTGGCGCGGAAAACGGCTTGTTGCAGCCTTTTTGGTCCATTCCTTCGGCTCTACCAATGGCTTTGCCAGGGCCGGCTTCCGAAAACATCACTGAAAACAATATTTTCTCTGATCGCGCTGCAACGTGGAACGATCATCCTTTATTAGAATATAAAATCGGTAGACAAAGTATGCATCAAAGACACGCGAGGTGATGATGTATACGCTCAGTTTGCTGGACAAGAGCCCGGTTCCGACGGGTGAGGACGCGGCGAGTGCATTCCGCGATACGATCAATCTTGCCAGACGCGCCGAAGAGCTGGGTTACCGCCGTTTCTGGGTGGCCGAACATCACAATTCGCCGGAGCTTGCCGGTTCCGCACCGGAAGCGCTGGTTGCGTGGATATTGGCGAAGACCTCCCACATCCGCGTCGGCTCGGGCGGCGTCATGTTGCAGCACTATAGCCCTTACAAGGTCGCCGAGGTTTTCAACGTGCTGTCGTCGCTCGCGCCGGGCCGGGTCGATCTCGGCATCGGCAAGACACCGGGCGGGTTGCCGCTGGCGACGTCGGCCTTGCAGCAGGCCTATGATCCTGCCCGTAAACCCGATTTCGAAACGGCCTTCAGTGAACTCACCACGTTTTTGTCCGGCGCCGCGCCGCAGGACCACGCACAGGCCGGGCTGCGGGCAACACCTGCGCCGCCGGTCGCTGCGGAACGATTCCTGCTCGGCGCCAGCCCGGAAAGCGCAAGACTTGCGGCTTCAAGGGGATGGAATTTCGTCTTTGCCGGCCACCTCAATGGCGATGCGGAGGTTCTTCGCCGCAGCCTCTCGGCTTTCCGGGAAGAAAGCGGCGGAAGCGCTCCGATCCTTGCTTTGTCGGCTTTTGCGGCCAGTGACCCCGCCCATGCCGCGAGACAGGTGGAAGGTCAGCGCATCTACCGGGTATTCCTCAGCGACGGCAGGGCGTTCAACCTTGGCCGGCGTGAACAGGCGGAGGAATTCGCCCGCCAGTCCGGGGATGCCGATTACCGCATCGAAGAGCGCAAGCCGAACGTCCTGCATGGTGGGCCGGAGGATATTCACAAGGCGCTTCGTTCGCTTTCCGAAGAGCACGGCATCGAGGAATTCATCATCGAGCCGCCGCATGTCGGTGCCGATCAGCGGCTTGCCTCGATAGAACTGCTTGCCACGCATCGCCTTTCCCGGGCGGCGTAATTTTCTCTGAGGAGGGAATGACATGACGAGAAAGAAAATCCGTTTCGGCATCATGCTTCAAGGCCCCGGCGGGCACATGAATGCCTGGCGGCACCCCAAAAGCCCGGTGGATGCCAGCGTCAATTTCGACTTTTTCAGGAAGACCGCGTTGAAGGCGGAAGCGGCGGGCATCGCCTTCGCTTTCGTGGCGGATGGGCTCTATATCAATGACAAGTCGATCCCGCATTTCCTCAACCGGTTCGAGCCGCTGACGATCCTTTCGGCGCTCGCCTCCGTGACCTCGAAGATCGGTCTCGCCGGCACCGTTTCGACCTCCTATAGCGACCCCTTCACCATTGCCCGCCAGTTCGCCTCGCTCGATCTCCTGAGCGGCGGCCGCGCCGGGTGGAATGCCGTGACGACGCCGCTTGAAGGTACGGCGAAGAACTACAGCCGCAACCACCCCGAACATGCGCTGCGTTACGAGATTGCCGACGAATATCTCGAAGTGATCAAGGGCCTGTGGGATAGCTGGGACGATGACGCTTTCCTGCGCAACCGCGAGACGGGACAGTTCTTCGACCGCGCCAAACTCCATACGCTCGGCCATAAGGGCCGCTTCTTCCAGGTGGAAGGCCCGCTCAATATCCAGCGTTCGCCGCAGGGGCAGCCGGTCGTATTCCAGGCCGGTTCCTCCGATGCCGGCATCGGTCTTGCGGGCAAACATGCGGACGCGGTCTTCACCAATTCCGCTTCGCTGGAGGAAAACCAGACCTTCCTCAAGCGCGTGAAACAGAGCGCCGTCGCGCAGGGCAGGTCCGCTGCCGATGTGAAGATTTTCCCCGGCATCGGCCCGATCGTTGGCGAGACGCAGGAGGAAGCGGAGGCGAAATACGACGTCATCCGCAACCTCATCACCATCGAGGATGCGCTGGCCTATCTCGGCCGTTTCTTCGATCATCACGATTTCAGCGTCTATCCGCTGGATGAGCCTTTCCCCGAACTCGGCGAGATCGGCAAGAACAGTTTCCGCTCCACGACCGACCGCATCAAGCGGCGGGCAAAGGAAAAGAACCAGACGCTGCGTGAGGCGGCGCTGGAGGCAGCGACCCCGCGTGAAGGTTTCATCGGCACCCCGGACAAGGTGGCCGACGAAATCATCCGCTGGGTGGAGCACGATGCGGCCGATGGCTTCATTCTGGGATTCCCGGTAATTGCCGAGGGACTGGACGATTTCATCCGCCTCGTCATCCCGGTGCTGCAGCGGCGCGGTTATTTCGATCCGCATCTGGAAGGGGTGACGCTGCGCGACCATCTCGGCCTGCCTTTCAGGGAAAGCGTCTATTCCCGCCACGAAAACGGGTCGGACAAGGCCATCGCCTGAGCTTGCAGCCGGGCGGAGACGATTGCCGCCCGGTGCAGATTTCAAGACGCGGCGCGTAGCGAGCCGCGCAGGAGACAGAACCATGAATATCCGCATTGACGGCGCGCGTCCGCAGGACGACGCCGAACGGGGAATCCTTGCCTTCATCGACGAGAGCATCGCCATCCGGCATGATCTCCACCGGCATCCCGAGCTTTCGCTCAAGGAAAAACGCACCGCGGCGCTCATTGCCCGCTATCTCTTGTCGTTCGGATATGAGGTGACGGAAGGTGTCGGCGGCCACGGCGTTGTCGCCACGTTGAAACGCGGTCATGGCGACAAGCGCGTCGGCATTCGCGCCGATATCGACGCCCTGCCGATTATCGAGGAAACCGGCCTTGCCTATGCCAGCCAGACGCAGGGCGTCATGCATGCCTGCGGTCACGATGGTCATACGACGATCCTGCTTGCCGCTGCCCGGTATCTTGCCGAAACATCGAATTTTTCCGGCACGCTGACGCTGATCTTCCAGCCGGCCGAGGAGATCGGCGCCGGGGCAAGGGCGATGATAAAGGACCGGCTTTTCGAGCGGTTTCCGGTCGATGCGGTCTTCGGGCTGCACAATTGGCCGGGTGTCGACACCGGACATTTCGGCTTCGTCGAAGGCCCTGCCATGGCCTCCGTCGACAAGGCGAAGGTGCGGATCGTCGGCAAGGGCGGGCATGGCGCCGCGCCGCATGAGACGGTCGATCCGGTTCTCGCCTCGGCAAGCTTCGTCACCGCCCTGCAGAGCATCGTTTCGCGCAATGTCGATCCGCGCGAGATGGCGGTGCTGACGGTCGGTTCCATCCATGGCGGAACCGCCTCCAACGTCATTCCCGAAAGCGTCGAGCTTCAGATCACCGCCCGGGCGTTCTCGCCTGCCGTGCGTGACAGGCTGGAGGAGCGGCTTCCGGCGCTGGCCAAAGCGCAGGCCGAGAGCTTCGGCGCGAAGGCCGAGGTCGCCTATTCCCGTGGGTTCCCGCCGGTCATCAATCACACCCCTCAGACGGTCTTCGCCCGGGATGTCGCCAAACGGCATTTCGCCGCCGGGCAAGTCGCCGAAGCCTTCCAGCCGCGCACGGCGAGCGAGGATTTCGCCTTCATGCTGCAGGAGCGGCCCGGTTCCTATCTCTTCGTCGGCAATGGCGACAGCGCGCCGCTGCACAGCCCCCACTATGATTTCAACGACGCGATCATCACGCCGGCAGCACGCTTCTGGGTGCGGCTGGCGGAAGCCTATCTCTCCTGACGCGAAAATTAGGACAAGGACATGAGCGACAGTTTCTTCTACACATCGGTCAAGGATCCGCTCGCAACCCCGCTTCTGGAGGAGTTGCTGTTCGAATATGACAGCCGCTACGGCACGTTCTTCAATGCGGAGGGGGCCAAGGCAGAGCTGAACAAATATCCGCCGGAAGCCTTCAGCCCGCCATCGGGTAATTTCCTGCTGCTCCTGCGTGACGGCAAAGCGATCGCCGGCGGCGCCTTCATGCGCTACGACGACGAAACGGCGGAATTCAAGCGGGTCTGGACCCATTCCGCCCATCGCCGGCAAGGGCTTGCGAAAATCGTGCTCCGGGAACTGGAGCAGCAGGCGATCCGACAGGGTTATGCCCGCGTTTATTTGACCACCGGCTTCCGTCAGCCGGAAGCGGTCGGTCTTTATCTCACCAATGGTTATCGCGCTTTGTTCGATACCGCGGCCGATCCCGAGACGATCCGGTCGTTGCCCTTCGAAAAATGGCTGTCCGAACCCGCACCCGTCTCGGTTCCGGGAGGAGCGCCGATAGCGACTGTCCGGCCGCAACCCTCTTCCGCCCATCCGTGAAAGGCTTTTTCCGATGACGATGGCCTCTGATTTTCCGCATCTCGCCGTGGGCGACAAGAAGAGTGAACCGATCACGGCCGGTTACTCCCATTTCCGCATCGTTCCGGCCCGCTACCCGCTGCGGACGGTGGGCACGGTTTTCTCCGTCCTCATCATTGCCGCCGTCGTGCATTCCGTTTTCGGCAACCCGCGCTGGGGCTGGGATGTGTTTGCCGAATGGTTCTTCGCCGAACCGGTGCTGGTCGGTCTCGGCCGGACGCTGCTCCTGACCGCGCTCGGTGCATTGTTTGGTTTTGTGTTGGGAACCCTGCTGGCGCTTGCCCGTGTTTCCCGTTCGCCGCTGCTGGTCGCTGTCTCCTGGACCTATATCTGGATTTTTCGCTCCATCCCGCTGATCGTGCTTTTGCTGATCCTCAATAATCTCGGCTATCTCTATGAAACCGTGACAATCGGTGTGCCCTATACCGGCATCAATTTCTTCAGCTGGAATACGACACAGCTGATGACGCCCTTTGCGGCGGCCGTTTTGGGGCTGACGCTCAATCAGGCCGCTTTCGCCTCCGAAATCGTTCGCGGCGGAATCCTTTCAGTCGATCAGGGGCAGCTCGAAGCCGCCGCCGCGCTCGGCCTTCCGCGCAGGCGGCAGGCGTCCCGCATCGTCCTGCCGCAGGCGATGCGCTCTATCCTGCCCACGGCCTTCAACGATATTATCGGCCTCGCCAAGGGCACGTCGCAGGTCTATATCCTCGCGCTGCCGGAACTGTTCTATACGATCCAGATCATCTATCGCCGCAATCTGGAAGTGATCCCGCTGCTGATGGTCGCCACCGTCTGGTATCTGGTGATCCTGACTGCGCTTTCCATCGTTCAGCACCACATCGAACGGCACTTCTCGCGCGGCGCGTTGCGCAATCCGCCGCCCTCGCTGCTTGCCACGCTCTATCGCACATTCCTGCCGCGCAAGCCTTTGCCGGAAGCGGTGGAGACGCCAGCGCCCGCCATTGAAAGACCTGAACGACCGGCCGCCGCCAGGACGGGAAGTTTCCAGCTCGGCAATCGTGGCGGTTCGGTCAATATCCACGGCGTTTCCAAGTCCTTCGGAACACTGAAGGTGCTGGACGATGTCACGCTCTCCATTCCGGCAGGCAGCGTCACCACCATTCTCGGCCAGTCCGGCTCCGGCAAGTCCACCTTGCTGCGCTCCATCAACCATCTGGAGCGTGTCGACGACGGCTTCATCGCCATCGACGGTGAACTGGTCGGCTATCGTCAGAAGGGCGACACGCTTTATGAATTGAAGGAACGGGAAATCCTCAAGCGCCGCGTCGAAGTGGGCATGGTGTTCCAGAGCTTCAACCTGTTCCCGCATCTGACGGCACTTGAGAACATCGCCGAAGCGCCGGTCGTGGTTCGCGGCATATCGAAAGAACAGGCGGAAGCCGAGGCGCGCGATCTTCTGGCCCGCGTCGGTCTGGCCGAAAAGGCAGGCGCTTATCCCCGCCAGCTTTCCGGCGGGCAGCAGCAGCGTGTGGCGATTGCCCGGGCCTTAGCGCTGCGGCCGAAGGTGCTGCTCTTCGACGAGCCGACATCCGCGCTCGACCCGGAGCTGGTCAATGAGGTGCTGGATGTCATCAAGGAGCTGTCCCGCTCCGGCGTCACCCTCATCATCGTCACCCACGAAATCGGCTTTGCCCGCGAAGTCTCCGACAGGGTCGTCTTCATGGAACAGGGCCGCATTCTCGAAACGGGCACGCCGGAGAAAGTGTTCAACAAGCCGGACCACCCGCGCACGGCCGAATTTCTCGCAAAAGTTCTCTAATCAACAACAAAGGAAACACTCACATGGCTTTTTCATCGAAATTATTGTCCCTGCTTGCCGGCGGTCTTTTCACCGCCACCGCTGCGCTCATCCCGGCCGCGCATGCGCAGGAGGTTGACCTGTCGCCTGAACAGAAGGGGCGGGTGCGCGCCGAAAAGGTGGAAGAGGCAATCAAGCTTCTGCCCGCCGGCCACAAGTTCATTGCCGATGGAAAGCTGACGGTCGCGACCGTTCCCTTCCGCCTGCCGCTGGTGGATTATGCGAGCGACACGAAAACGCCGATCGGCGTGGAGCCGGATATCGCCCAGCTGGTCGCCGACAGCCTTGGCCTCGAGCTGCAGCTTGTGCCTATTGCCTGGGCGGACTGGCCGCTCGGTCTTGCATCCGGCAAATATGACGCCGTTACTTCCAACATCACGGTGACGGAAGCCCGCAAGGAAAAGTTCGATTTT
The DNA here is from genome assembly GCF_053522465.1 of Agrobacterium sp. 22-214-1. Taxonomy (NCBI): domain Bacteria; kingdom Pseudomonadati; phylum Pseudomonadota; class Alphaproteobacteria; order Hyphomicrobiales; family Rhizobiaceae; genus Agrobacterium; species Agrobacterium sp. 22-214-1. Next base: position 593,637 of record NZ_JBNWCK010000002.1, read on the forward strand.
TCCAGCTACCGCAACGATCTGCTGGGATTTTATGTCGGCAATAACAGCAAGGTCACATCCATCGGCAAGCCGGAGGATGTCGCAGGGTTAAAGGTCATCGTCGGGGCCGCCACCAATCAGGAGCAGATCCTGCTGAAATGGATCAAGGACAACAAGGCGAAGGGGCTGGCCGATACCGAGGTGCAATATTACGACGATCAGGCCGTGCTTGACGTCGCCCTGCAATCCGGCCGTGCGGATGCCTATCTCGGCCCCAACGCGACCTCTGCCTTCCAGGCGGCAAGCCAGAAGAAGACGAAGCTTGTCGGCACCTTCTCCGGCGGCTGGCCGGAAGCGGCCGAGATCGCCGTCGCTTCGAAAAAGGACGCAGGCATAGCGGAGGCCATCACCGCCGCGCTGAACGCCCAGATCAAGAACGGCAATTACGGCAAGGTTCTCGCCCGCTGGAATCTCGGTTCCGAAGCCATCACCGAATCCCGCACCAATCCGCCCGGTCTGCCCAAGAGCTGAGGCCAGATCTTCCAAAGGCTGAGTTGCCAAAAGCTGAGTTGAAGGTGGGACATCACTCAGCCGGTAGCGCGGGCATCCTCCCGTCCGCGCTACCTCCGTCCCACAGTCATTCTATCGGGCATTCTATCGGGAAACCACAATGACCTTCACCTCTCGTCTTACCACGGCCACGCTCGGCGCCTTTCTCTCCATCGCCGGTCTTGGGTCGGCTTTCGCAACCGATGTCTTCGACCTGTCGCCGGATCAGCCCGGCCGCATCCGGGTTGAGAAAGACCCCGGCGCAATTGCCGCCGTTCCGAAGGATTTCAAATTCGTCACACCGGGCAAACTCACCGTCGCGGTCGCACCCGGCGGACCGCCGCTGGCAACCTATGCGACGGATGCAAAAACGGTGGTCGGTGCAGATCCCGATTATGCGCTTGCGGTGGCCGACAGCCTCGGCTTGGAGCTGGAACTGGTGGCGGTTGCCTGGGCGGACTGGCCGCTGGGGCTTGCCTCCGGCAAATACGATGCGGTGATCTCGAATGTGGGCGTTACCGAGCAGCGCAAGGAGAAGTTCGATTTCTCCACCTATCGTCAGGGCCTGCACGGATTTTTCGTCAAGGCAGACAGCGGCATAACCGCCATCCACGAGCCGAAGGACGCGGCCGGCCTGAGGATCATCGTCGGCGCCGGCACCAATCAGGAGCGTATTATGCTGAAATGGAGCGACGAAAACGTCGCCGCCGGATTGAAGCCGATCGAGCTGCAATATTACGATGATGAAGCGACCCGGCTTGTGGCGCTTTCAGCGGGGCGGGCGGATGTGATCGTTCAGCCGCATGCGCAGCTGGTCTTCATCGCCGCGCGTGACAAGACCATCAAGCGTGTCGGGACCCTTTCCGCCGGCTGGCCGGAGCGTTCCGATGTCGCCATCACTACCCGCAAGGGATCGGGACTGGCCGATGCGCTGACGCTTGCCACCAACGACCTGATCAAGAGCGGCGCTTACGCGAAGATTCTGGATCGCTGGCAGCTATCGGAAGAAGCCCTGCCGGAATCGCGGACCAACCCGCCCGGCCTGCCGAAAAGCTGATCGTTCTAACACATGCGGCGGACTGCAATACCCGCAGGCTCAGGCCTTGCGGGTATTGTTTTATCCGTCAATTCTGCGCGGGAAGGGCGCGAAAGAGCTCTCGCAATTCACCGACGAAGGGTTTGAAGAAACGCGAGAGCGGCCGGGCCGTGTTGGTGGAAACGGCGACATTCATCGTTACTTCAGGCATGAACGGGCGCACCGTCACCCCCTCGAACCTGTTCCAGCGCACCAGGCCGTCGACAAGGGCGATGCCGATGCCGCCGCGCACCAGCGGTACCGCGCCAACGGATGAGGTGACCTGCACCGAGACATCCCGTATAAGCCCATCGCGTTCGAAGACCTCGTTCAGCTGCGGGCCGATCTCGTCCGCATGGTTGCCATAGGAAATCAGCGGTCTACCGGCGAGGTCGCGGGGCGTCACCGTCATCATTTCGGCCAGGGCATCATCATGCCGCATCACCGCCACGACCGGTACGGAGGCGAGGATTTCGCTGCGCACCGTCGGCGCCTGAATGGTGGAGAGCGTTACCGCAAAATCGATGTCGCCCAGCAGCAATTGTTCGGCAATCTCTTTTTTGGGCAGGGCGTTGAGGTGGATTTTGACGGTCGGATGCGCCTGCCGGAAGGCAAGCAGCGCCTCGGGCAGCACGGAATAGGTGACCGGCAGGCTGGCGCCGATGCGCAGAAGGCCAAGCTTGCGCTCGCCGATGGTGCGCGTCAGCTTTTTCAGAACTTCAAGTTCGCGAAAAACCCGGTCGGCATCCTCATAGATCAGATGTGCTTCCATCGTCGGCACCAACCGCCCGCCGATGCGCTCGAACAGCTTGTAACCCAGCTGGCTTTCCAGATGATGCAGCACCTTGCTGACGCCGGGCTGGGAAACGGCAAGCGAATTGGCCGCCGCCGTCACGGAACCGTCGCGCATGATGGCGCGGAAAATTTCAAGCTGTCGGGCGTTCATGGAAACCTCCGGCGTCATCTCTTCCATAACCCAAGGTTCTGTTCAAGCGACCATTTGCGATTGGCGGCAAACCTTCTGCCGTGGAAATCTGTGAGGGTGCAGGAGAGGTGCCTGCGAAGGTTTCGGGAAAGGAAACGCGAATGCTGGCCAGATTCAGGCGCATCGCCGAAGAGCGACGCGCGGCTTGCCCTGTTCTGATCGACGGCATGCCGGTCGAGGCGCTGGAGGGAGACACAGTGCTGACGGCGCTGATGCTTTCGCGCGGATTTGCCCGTTTGTCCGAGTTCGCCGATGGCGAGCGGGCGGGGTTCTGTCTGATGGGCGCCTGTCAGGATTGCTGGGTCTGGACGGGTGAAGGTGAGCGGCTGCGCGCCTGCTCCACCGCCGTACTCCCGGGCATGGATATCAGAACCGAGGTTCCGGAGGGGTTATGGCAGATTTGCGCGTCGTGATCGTGGGCGCCGGCCCCGCCGGTACGCGTGCCGCCGAGGCGTTGGTGCGGACGGGGCTCCGCCCCGTCGTCATCGATGAGGGAGATCGCAGCGGCGGCCAGATCTATCGCCGCCAGCCGCAAAATTTCCGGCGTTCCTATGCGGCCCTTTACGGCACGGAAGCGGACAAGGCGAAGGCTCTGCACGAGGCATTCGACGGGCTTTCGGACCATATCGATTACCGCCCGCAGACCCTGGCATGGGCAATCCGCGACAATCGCATTCATATTCAGCGCGCCGAGACATCCGAAGCTCTCAATTTCGATGCCCTCATCATCGCATCGGGTGCGACCGACCGCATCATGCCTTTGCCGGGCTGGACGAGACCGGGATGTTTTTCGCTTGGCGCCGCGCAGATATCCCTGAAGGCGCAGGCCTGCGCGATAGGGCGTCGCGTGGTTTTCATGGGCACCGGGCCGCTGCTTTATCTCGTTGCCTGTCAATATATGAAGGCAGGCGCGGCCCCCGTGGCGGTGTTGGATACCACACCGTTTTCCACGCAGATCAAGGGTCTGCCGGGGATGATCACGCGGCCGTCGCAGCTCCTCAAGGGCATGCGGCTCGTTGGAGCCTTGCTGGCCGGCGGGGTAAGGATCGAGCGAGGCATTGTGCCGATAGAGATTATCGGTGACGCCGAGAGCGGCGTGACCGGCATTCGCTACCGGGATGCGTCCGGTGAGGAAAAACGCCTCGCCTGCGATGCGGTCGGTATGGGTTATCATCTGCGGGCGGAAAGCCAGCTTGCCGATCTTGCCGGTTGCCGCTTCTCCTTTCATCCGCCGATCCGGCAATGGTTGCCGGATGTGGACGATATGGGACGCAGTTCGGTGCCGAATGTCTATCTGGCGGGCGACGGCGTGCGGATTCTCGGTGCAGATGGTGCGGAAGCCTCCGGCCGGCTTGCCGCCTTCGCGCTTCTTGAGGATCAGGGTTTGAAGCCATCCCGCGCGGAGATCGGCTGCTGTCAGAAGCAATTGAAAGCTGCGAGGCGCTTTGCGCAGGGAATGGCGCGGGCCTTCCCCTGGCCGCATCTGTTGGCGCAGGCGCTTGCCGACGACACGATCATCTGCCGCTGCGAGGTGGTAACGGCGGGCGAGTTACGCGCAAGCGTCACCGGGAAGGGCGCAACGGAGGTCAATCGCTCGAAAGCTTTCTCACGGGCCGGCATGGGCCGGTGCCAGGGGCGGTTTTGCGGGCAGGCGGGACAGGAGATTGTCGCCGCCGCCTCTGGCCTGCCGGTGGAATCGGCGGGACGGCTGCGCGGGCAGGCGCCAGTAAAACCGCTGCCACTGGCGATTGTGAGGGGAGACGATGATGCGTAACGCGCTTGCGGAGGCGGATGTCATTATTGTCGGCGGCGGCATTGTCGGAACCGCCACGGCGTTTTTCCTGCGGCAACGGGGCGTCAGCGTCATTCTGCTGGAGCGTTTCCTTGTCGGTCAGCAGGCGAGCGGCACCAATTTCGGCAATGTCCGCCGTCAGGGCCGTTACCTCGGGCAGCTTCCGCTCGCCAACAGATCGCGGGATATCTGGAGCCGCATCCCGCAACTGACCGGTGCGGATGTGGAATTCATGCCCGTCGGCCATATCCGGTTTCTCTGGGCGGAAGAACAGATATCCACGGTCGAGAAATACCGCGACGATGCCGCGCAATATGGTCTGGAACTGCATATCCTCCCGCGCGAGGTCATCCGGCAGAAATTTCCCTTCATCGGACCGGAAGCGGTTGCCGGATCATGGTCGCCGCATGACGGTCACGCCAATCCGCGCCTCGTCGCGCCCGCCTTTGCCCGTGCGGCGCGGCGGGATGGCGCAAGGATCGTGGAAAATTGCGAGGTTCTGGCCATCGAAAAGGCCGGTGAGGATTTCCGGGTGACGACGGCGGAAGGGGATTATCGCGCGCCCGTGGTGCTGGTCGCCAGCGGTGCATGGGGCGGCGGGTTTGCCGGCACTTTGGGGGAAGCGGTGCCGCTGGAAGTGGCCGGCCCGCAAATGGGCGTGACGGAACCTTTGCCATGGTTCATTCACCCGGTCGTTGGCGTCTCCACCAAAATTCCCGGCGAAGTGATCTATATGCGGCAAATCCCGCGCGGAAATGTCATTTTCGGTGGGGTGAAACGATGCGCCGCCGCGCTGGACGAACGCCGGGCGAAATACGATCCCGCCGGGCTCGATGCCCAGTTGCGGCAGCTTCTGCGGCTGGCACCCGCTTTGCGCCATGCCCGGCTGATCCGTACCTGGTCCGGCGTGGAAGGCTATATGGCCGACGATCTGCCGGTCATAGGAGACAGTGCCGCAACCTCCGGCCTTTATTACGCCTTTGGCTTCAGCGGCCACGGTTTTCAGATCGGCCCGGGTGTCGGCGACGTGATGGCGGAGCTGATAGCGACCGGAAAGACCACGACGCCGATTGCGGATTTTCACATCGGCCGTTTTCGCCGCGGTGAGCCTGTCGCATCCCATTAAGGGAGGGTTAGAAATCCGCGACCTTGCCCCAGGACGAATTCAGGAAACGGCTGGGGTGATAGGGGGCGGCATCGACGATCGGGTTCGAGCCCGTCACGATATCGGCGATCAGATGGCCGGCGCCCGGCCCTATGCCGAAACCGTGGCCGCTGAAACCGGCGGCGAGAATGAAGCCGGGCAATTCGCTGGTTTCGCCGATTGCGGGCACGCCATCGGGCGTGCTGTCGATGAAACCGGCCCAGGCGGCGGAAATCTGCGTTTTGCCGAGGGCGGGCAGAAGCTCCAGCGCTCTTCTATGGGTCTCGCGGATGGCGGCGGTATTGGGTTTCGGATCGAGAATACGAACCCGTTCCATCGGTGTCGGCGCATCGAGCCGCCAGCGTTTCAGCGTCTCATGGCCGCCGCGAATGCCTTCCAGCCCGCCCGGCCGCAGGCTTCGCCAGCGCTTGAGGAACATCGGGATGAACTCACGGGCAAACCGCATCTGCTGTGCCGTCGGGTCGATGCGTCCCAGCCCGCTGATGGCGAGCGTGTAGCCGCCGTCTTTTCTCTTCGTTGCCGAAACGGCGGCGGTGTGCAGCGCATCCGGCAGCCCTTCCGCACCCGGGGTGACGGAGAGGATGGAAGAGCGGACGGAGGCCTGCGGGAAACGAATGCCGAGCTGCCGGCAAAAGGACGACGCCCAGGCCCCGCCGGACATGATGGCGGTTTTGGTGAGGATCGTGCCTTTTTCGGTGACGACGGCGCTGACCCGGCCGCCTTCCGTCTCAAGCCCGCGTGCGGCGCAATTCTGATGCACCGTGCCGCCCAGCTTGATGATGGCGCGCGCCACTGCGGGCGCCGCCATGGAAGGATCGGCCGTGCCGTCCGTCGGCGAAAACACGCCGCCCTTCCAGCGCTTTCCCGTGGATCGGCCACGTTCGCTCGCCTCATCGGCGCTCAGCATATGGGTCGTCACGCCTGCGGTAATGGCAAAGTCGCGCCAGCGCGCCCAGCCGGCAAGTTCGGCCTCATTGTCGCTCAGGTAAAACAGCCCGCAGCGGCGAAAACCCGTGTCCTCGCCGCTCTCTGCGCCAAACTCTTCCCAGAGCGCCAGGCTCTTGGTGGAAATCGGCAATTCGCGGGCGTCGCGGTTCTGCTGGCGGCACCAGCCCCAGTTGCGGCTGGATTGCTCGGCCCCGATCAGGCCTTTCTCGACCAGCGCCACTTTCAGGCCGCGCCGGGCGAGATAATAGGCGGCGAAGACACCGACGATGCCGCCGCCGATAATGACGGCGTCTGCGGATATGGGCAGTTCCGGCGATGTCGTGATCTGTTGCAGCGGGGCGGGCATGGTCGGACTCCTTGTATTCGTCCTAATTTACCTCAGCCGGCGTGTAAACGCTGCCAGACTGGGCCTCTTGCCGGAATCTCCTGCTGTTGGGCGAGGCCTCTGCAACTCTTTATGCTGCATCAAAAAAATATCCCCACGTCGACAGGGCTCGCCCATGTGGTAAGATTTCCTTTGCCGCGCCAGAATTTTATGCCGCGTGTTCAAAAAACAAAAAAGGGGTTCCGCACGTGATGAAACTTGACCGGATCGATATCAAGATCCTCTACGAATTGCAGAAAAACGGTCGCATCACCAATGTCGAGCTGGCGGAGCTTGTCAATCTGTCGCCAAGCCCCTGCCTGATGCGGGTGAAGAAGCTGCAGGCGGAAGGTTATATCGAGGGTTATTCGGCGCAGATCAACATCAACAAGCTCGGCCAGACGCTGACGGTGTTTACGGAAATCACGCTCAAGAACCATCGCCAGATCGATTTCGCCCGCTTCCTCGGCGTTGTCGAAAAGATCGACCAGGTGGTGGAATGCCACCTTGTTTCGGGCGGTTACGATTACCTGCTGAAATTCGTCACCTCTGGCATCGTCGAATATCAGTCGATCATGGAGCGGCTGACCGATATGGATGTGGGCATCGACAAATATTTCAGCTTCGTGGTGCTGAAATCGCCGATCATCAAATCGCATATGCCGCTGACCAGCCTGTTTCCGCTGTGAGGTCTGAGAAAACGGCCCGTTGCCGGGCCGGATCATTTCATTCTCACCTTTTCGAAAACGCCCGCACCAGCTCCGCATCCTGCTGGAGATTGTCGAGCCATGTCGGGTCGAGTTTTGGCACGGAGGAGAACAGCAGTTTCGAATAGGGGTGGGATGGCGATTTGATCGCTTCGGTTTCCAGATGCTCCACCTTCTGCCCGCCATACATCACGACAATCTCGTCGCAGATGGTCTCCACCACCGAGAGATCGTGGCTGATGAAGATATAGGAGAGGCTCAGCTCCCGCTGCAGCTCTCCGAGAAGATCGATGATCGCGGCCGCCACTACGGTATCGAGCGCCGAGGTGATTTCATCGCAGATGATGAGCGAGGGTTCGGCGGCAAGTGCGCGGGCGAAATTGACGCGTTGCTTCTGCCCGCCGGAAAGGCCGGAAGGGTGGCGGTGACGCACCGAGCGCGGCAGCTTCACCATATCGAGAAGCTCATCGATCCGGGCGTCGCGCGCCTTTCCTTTCATGCCGTGATAGAAGGTCAGTGGCCGGCCGAGAATATCCTCGATGGGTTTCGACGGGTTGAGTGCGGTATCGGCATATTGGAACACGATCTGCATCCGGCGTAGCTGGTCGCCGGTTCGACGCCGGGCATCCGCATCCAGTTCCCGGCCTTCGAAGATGACATGGCCGCCGGCCGCCGGCAGAATGCCGGCAATGGCGCGCGCCAGCGTCGATTTTCCGCAACCGGATTCGCCGATGATGCCGAGATTGCGACCGGGATAGACCGAAAGGCTGACGCTATCCACCGCACGCACCAGCGGCATCTTGTCTTCGCCCTTCGTTCCGTAACCGGCAATCAGCTTTTCGATAACCAGCAGCGGCGTTGCCTGCTCCTGTTTGGCGGGTGTGATGACACGCGCCTTGTCATGAAAGGCTGTCAGCAGTTCCTTCGTGTAGGGATGCTGTGCATTTTCGAGGATATCCGTGGTCGTACCGGTTTCCTGAACCTCGCCGCCTTTCAGCACAACGATCCGGTCGGCGATCTGGGCGACGACGGCGAGATCATGCGAAACATAAACGCCGCCTATGCCGTTCTTGCGCATTGCCGATTTGAAGGCGCGCAGAACCTCGATCTGGGTCGTGACGTCGAGCGCGGTGGTGGGCTCATCGAAGATCACCAGCTTCGGATTGCCGATCAGCGCCATTGCGGCGGAGAGGCGCTGAAGCTGGCCGCCGGACACCTGATGCGGGTAACGCTCGCCGATGGTCTCGGGGTTGGGCAGTGACAGCGCCTTGAAAAGTTCCACCGCGCGTGTCCGCGCTTCCTGCGGCGGCATCAGATGGTGGATGCGGGTGACTTCGATGACCTGATCGATGATCTTTTGCGCCGGGTTGAAGGCGGCGGCGGCGCTTTGCGGCACATAGGCCACTTTTGTGCCGCGGACTTTGGCGCGTTCGGCTTCGGAAAGCTGCACCATGTCCTGGCCCGCCACCTTGACGCTGCCACCGGAAATGCGGCAGCCCGGCCGGGCATAGCCCATCAGGGTCAGCGCGATGGTGGTCTTGCCGGAACCGCTCTCGCCGATCAGCGCGACGATTTCGCCATCGGCGATGTCGATGTCCACGCCTTTGATGATGTCGATACGGCGGCCGGAATCGGTGGTGGCCTCGACTTTCAGTCCACGGATTTCAACGAGATTGCTCATTATTCGCTCCTGTCGCGGATTTTCTGCGGCAGATTGTCGATCAGCAGGTTGACGCTGATCGTCAGGCTGGCAATGGCCAGCGACGGGAAGATGACGGCGGGGGCCGCAAACGGCAGGCCGCCGATGTTCTCACGCACCAGCGCGCCCCAGTCCGCATTCGGCGGCTGCAGGCCGAGGCCGAGGAAGGAAAGGCCCGATAAAAGCAGCACGATGAACACGAAGCGCACGCCAAGATCGGCCAGGACGGGCCGGACGATGTTCGGCAGGATTTCAGAGCCGATGAGGTAGAACAGGCTTTCGCCGCGCACCCGGGCGACGGTGACGAAATCCATTGTGTTGACGTTGACGGCGAGCGCCCGGGCGAAACGATAGGCGCCCGGCGTATAGATGACCGAGAGCGTGATGATCAGCACCGGAATGGAAGAGCCGACGGCGGCGACGACCACGAGGCCGAAAAGCTTGCTTGGAATGGAATTCACCGCATCGAGAAACCGGCTCAGCGCCGCATCGAACCAGCCGCCGATGACGGCGGCGCACATGCCGAGCACGACGCCGGAGGTGCAGGCAATGGTGACGGCGGCGAGCGATATGCCGACCGTGAAACGCGCGCCCATGAGAATGCGGGAGAACACATCACGGCCGAGATAATCGGAACCGAGCCAGAGATCGGAGGTCATCGGCCCGAAATAATCGAGATCGACGATTTCACCGACCGGATGCGGAATGAGATAGGGCGCGAAGATTGCGACCATGGCCCAGAAAAAAATGACGAGAAAGCCGAAAACGCCGACTGCGTTGATCTTGTAACCCAAACGCGAGGTCCCCGAAGTTGTTTTGATATTCTCGGCCATCAGCGCAGCCTCGGATTGGACATGATGGCGATGATATCCGCCGTCGTGATGAGGAGGAGATAACCGACGCAGAAGATCATCGCGCAGCTCTGGATCAGCGGCAGGTCGCGCGTCGCGACGCCATCCACCATCAGCTTGGCGATGCCAGGATAATTGAAGATCGTCTCGACGATGATGACGCCGCCGACGAGATAGGAAAGCGACAGCGCCACCGCATTCACGATGGGACCGAGCGCATTCGGAAGCGCATGGCGAAGCACGATGCGCATGCGCGGCGCGCCCTTCAAAAGCGCCATTTCCACATAGGGCGTATCCAGCGTCTCGATGACGGCGGCGCGGCTCATGCGGATCATCTGTGCGGAAACGACGAAGGTCAGCGTGATGACCGGCATGGCATAGACCCGCAGCACATCGAAAAGCGTGTGAACTTCGCTGACCAGCGACAGCGCCGGAAGCCATTTCAGATAGACGGCGAAAAGCAGCACGGCGAGTGTGGCGATCATGAATTCCGGCACCGAAATGACGCCGATGGTCAGCACGGTGACGGCCCGGTCATAAAGCGTTCCGCGCAGCATGGCGGAGCTGATGCCGAGGGTCAGCGCCAGCGGCACGGCGATGATGGTGGTAATGCCGGCAAGCTTCATGGAGTTGACGAAGCGTGGGCCGATAAGATCGGCAATCGCCATGTTGTTGGCGTAGGATGTGCCGAGTTCACCCTGCAGCAGGCCGAGAAGCCAGCGGACGAAACGCAGGAGGGCCGGATCGTCGAGATGCATGGCGGTGCGCAGGCCGGCCACGGCCTCCGGCGTCGCCGCCTGGCCAAGAAGAATCGTCGCCGTGTCGCCGGGCAGCAGGCTGGTGGCGGAAAAGACGATAAACGAGACGATCAGCAGCGTCGTCAGCATGACGACCAGCCGCCTGGCGATAAGGGATAATATCCGGCTGTTCATTCACATGCTCCTGCGACGTGCCTGATTGTGGAGGCTTTCCGTAACGACGGAAAGGCTGCCGGGCGCATTTTCGCGCCCGGCTCCATGGTCTATCAGGCTTCGAGCCAGACGTATTCCGCAAAGGCATAACCCATCATGCCGCCGAGCGGATTGGCTTCCAGCCCCTTCAGCTTGGAGGTGATGGCGTCGACGTTCGAAATATAGGCGGGAATGATGGTGCCGGCTTCGTCGGCGATCATCGTTTCCAGTTCGAAGTAGATCTGCTTGCGCTTGTCCATATCGAGCATGCCGCGTGCTTCGAGCATCAGCTTGTCGAATTTCGGCGACTTGTACTGGCTTTCGTTCCACGGTGCGTCGGAAGCATAGAGCAGGGAGAACAGGATATCCGGTGTCGGGCGCGGGTTGATGTTGCCGAAATGGACCGGCGCCTTAAGCCAGTAATTGCTCCAGTAACCGTCCGAAGGCACGCGCTGCACATCCAGCTTGACGCCGATTTCGGCGGCGGAAGCCTGGATGATCATCGCCATGTCGACGGAAGAGCTTGCCGCATCCGATGCGATGACCGGAATGGATTGGCCAATGAGGCCGGCCTTCTGGAAGTGGAACTTCGCCTTGTCAGGATCGAAGGCTTTCGGCTTGAGGTCGGGATTGTGATAGGGGTTCATCGGCGGAACCGGCTGGTCGTTGCCGACTTCACCCAGACCGCGCAGCGCCGCCTTGACGATCTGCTCGCGATTGACGATCGACTTCATGCCGGCGATGAAATCGGCATTGTTGCCCGGCGCCTGGTCAAGACGCATGTTGAGGTTGGTGTAGTTCCCCGATGTCGTCTTGGAAAGAACGACACCTTCCTGCTTGTCGAGCAGGCGAAGTGCACGCGGGTTGATGGAGGCCGCGAGCTGGATATCGCCGGAAAGAAGGGCGTTGACGCGGGCATTGTCGTCCGAAATCGCCATGAATTCGAAACTGTCAATGTGCGGGCCGCCGGACTTCCAGTAATTGGTGTTCTTGGCCATGATCGAACGCACGCCCGGCTCGAATTTTTCGAGCTTGAAAGCGCCGGTGCCGTTGCCCTTGGAGAAATCCGTGGTGCCGTCGGCAACGATCATGAAATGGTGCAGAGCCAGAATGGATGGCAGGTCGGCATTCGCGTTCGCCAGCGTGATTTCGACCGTGCTCTTGTCGAGAGCCTTGAAGCCGGTCATCTGCGCGGCAATCTTTGCGACCTTGGAACCGACGGCCGGATCGAGGTGACGCTTCAGCGAATAGACCACATCGTCGGCGGTCAGCGCCTTGCCGTCATGGAAGGTGACGCCGGAGCGCAGTTTGACCGTCCAGGTCTTGGCGTCCTTCGTTTCGATGGATTCGGCCAGCTCCATCTGCGGCGTGCCGGAAACATCGAGGAGGCTCAAACGGTTATAGAGCGCGCAGCAACGGACATAGTCCGTCGAAAGCGAGGCTTTTGCCGGATCGAGCGTATCGGCGGTGGAGGAGGACCAGCCGGCAGCTTTCAGCGTGCCGCCGGATACCGGCGTTGCGGCCACGGCATTTGAAGCGCGGCCGAGGATGGCCGAACCGGCGGAAAGGGCGACGCCGCCCGCCAGCAGCATGTGAAGCAGCTCACGCCGCGTTGCGCCGCGTCGGATCGCCTGTTCAACGGCGGCATCGTCGGAGCGGGTCCAGTTTGTAATCCTGTCACTCATGGTCTTCCCCTTTTGTATGATTTGTTGAAATGCGTCTGAAGAAATTTTCGGCATGCCGCATCCCAGTTCGCGGCAAGCCATTGGCGGGGCGGCTCAGCCGCCCGTCTGTTTCACTGCTTCGGCAAGGCCGGCCATGGAGGTGAAGTGGTAGTCCGGCTCGGTAAAGTTTTCCGGCTCGATCGTACCGCCATATCCTTTCTGGGCGTGGCGACGCTCGATCCAGCAATTGGTCATGCCCAGTTTCCGGGAAATGCCTATATCGTGGTACTGGCTTTGCGCGACGTGCAGAATGTCGTCCTTCGACGCGCCCTCGCTTTCCACAAAGGCAAAGACCTTTTCGAAGAAGGCGGGATCGGGTTTTTCGGTGCCGGTGTCATCCGCCGTGAAAGCGGCATGAAAGGGATTGCCGAGTTCCTTCGAGAAATATTCGAAGGCCCAGCGCTGGGCGTTGGTCATGGCGATGAGGCGATGCGTCTTGGCAAGCTCGGCCATGGCGGCGCGGCTGTCTTCAAAGCCTTTCCAGCTTTTTGCCGCATCGCGCAGGCGTTCACCGAATGCGCGTTCCGCCGGCAGGCCGAGTTCGGGAGCGATAATCAGGTATACGCGGACGAGGTCATCCGGAAACAGGTCGGTCGCGTCGGAATAACGGGCGGCGCGGTAAAGCGCGAGCGCCTTTTCACCATCGACCTCCACGCCGTTTTCCGCGCCGATTGCGGCCAGCGTCGATTTCAGGCCGCCTTCGAAATCGATGAGGGTCCCCACCACGTCGAAGCTCATATATTTGAAGTCGCTCAGTTTTTTGGGCAATGTCGGTCTCCGCTTTGCCGCCTTAAGCCTCTTGGGGAGCCTGCGGCAGATTATTCTGTTCCCGGACGGGATCCTTGCCCCGTTCCCATTTGCGATTACGCCCTTTTTTATGGCGTTTAGTGCCGTTTGCATTAATAGTTTGGCACTTTCGGCACGCCGGATTCGCCGAAATGGATCGGCTCTTCGGCAGAATATTGCGAATATGCGGTGCATTGCGACATTTCGAGAGGGTGCCGCAACGCCACCAGCTATCGCCTCAGGCCATGGCGGCTCGTACCGCGGGGTCTTCGAGCGTCTGGTCGAGGGTTTTCAGCGTCCGCTCGATGATGGCGTCGATCTCGCTGTCGGTGCAGCAGAGCGGCGGCGCGTAACCCAGAATACCGTTCGCAAAGGCGCGCACGATCAGGCCGTTTTCCCAGGCGCGGTCGAAAACCTTGCGTGCGGGGGCCGCAGCGGCGGGCAGCGGCGTTTTCTTGTCCTTGTCGGTCACGAGTTCGACAGCGGCGAGCATGCCGCGCCCGCGGACATCGCCGACCAGCGGATGGCTTCTCAGGCTCTCAAGCCCCGCCATCAGCCTTTGACCGGCGCGGCGGCCGTTTTCCAGCAGCCCGCCCTCGTAAAGTTTCAGCACTTCGAGGCCGACGGCGGCGCTGACGGGATGGGCGGAATAGGTATAGCCATGCCCGATTGCGGCCTCGCCTGCGAAGTCGGCTATTGTATCATAGACGTGGTCCGCCATGAAGACGGCGCCCATCGGCACGTAGCCGGAGGTGAGGCCCTTGGCGGTGGTGATGAAGTCCGGCACGATATCCTCGTCGGCACAGGCAAACAGCGGCCCCGTGCGGCCAAAGCCGGTGATGACCTCGTCGGCGACGAAAAGGATGCCATAGGACCGGCAGAGGTCGCGCATGGCCTTGACCCAGCCGGGAGGCGGCACGAGAACCCCGCCGGAACCCTGGATCGGCTCCGCATAGAAGGCGGCGACGCGGTCTGGACCGATCGTCTCGATCTTGTCCTTCAGGATTTGCAGGGAGGATGCGATGATGGCGGCCGGGTCGCTTCCCACCGGGTTACGGTAGGCGTAGTGCGACGGGATTTTGTGCTGCCAGTCGTAAGGCACGCCGAAACCGGCATGGAAAGCGGGCAGGGCGGTGAGGCCCGAACCGGCGGTGGTGGAGCCGTGATAACCCTGTTCGATGGAAATGAACTGGTCGCGCTGTGGCTGGCCCTTGGCATGCCAGTAATAGCGGATGAACCGAATGGTGCTGTCCACCGCATCGGAACCGCCAAGCGTGAAATAGACGTGGTTGAGATCGCCCGGCGCGCGGTCGGCAAGCTCGGAGGCCAGCCGGATGGCCGGTTCGCTGCCAATGTCGAAATAGGCCGTTGCATAAGGCAATTCACGCATCTGCTTTGCCGCTGCTTCAACAATGCTGTCGTGCCCGTAGCCGGCATTGACGCACCACAGGCCGGCAAATCCGTCGATCAGCTGATGGCCGGTCATATCGGTGACGGTGGCGCCGCGTGCCGATTGCAGCACCCGCACGCCCAGCTTCTCATGGCCGCGGAAGGAGGAGACAGGGTGCACCAGATGGGCGCGATCCAGTTCGATCAGTGAATTGCTTAACATGGGGTCTCTCCGGATTCAGCCCAGCGCCTGGCTGGTCAATGCGAATGTTTTCAGTTTTTTGTCGGCGGGGATTTCGGTTTTCGACCGGCGCATGGCGATGCCGCCGCCGACATGGCCAAGACCGCGTTCGGCAAGCCAGGGGGCAAGGCCCGTATCGGCCGTGGTGTCCACACGAAGGAATGCGCCGGGACGTTCAGAAAACACGAATGCGATCAGATTTTTCGCGATCTCAGCATTTTCCGCGACAACCGGGCCGATGACTTCGCCGCGCCCGAAGGCGCGAAGTGCTGCAAAGCCCTTGATGACCCCTTGGTCCTGCACGAGTGCGAAACGCGCCCTTTCGGCAAGTGCTGCAAAGAGGGCCGTGCGATCCGCACCGAAAGCCTGCGCATCGAGCGCGGCGAGTTCGGCCGGATCAATGGTTTCCGCCCAGATGATACCTTCCGGCCTGTCGGTCGCCGCCGGAATGCCCTGATGCTGGAGCACTTCGCCGCAGGCGGCGAAGCCCAGCTTTTCATAAAGGGGCAGGCCGTCGGCCGTGGCTACAAGACGGCACTCGCGATTTTCTGCTGCGTCCATTGCCGCGCCCATCAGCTGGCGTCCAAGGCCGCGGCCGCGCATGCTCTCGTCCACGATCACCATATTGACGGTGGCGCAGGTGTCTCCGAGAATTGTCGCCATGGCGGTTCCGACGACACGTCCGTTTTCCAGCGCGACGAAACCCTTGCTCAGGGAAAGAACCAGCGCCCAGTCTTCTTTCCGGTGCGGCCAGCCGGCCTGGCGGGAAAGTTCAACGGCCGCGTCGAGGTGGTCCGGTTGAAACGTTTGGATATCGATCAGGCTCGCCTGCATGCCGGAACTCCGTTTTTCTGCTTATTCATTGATAGACCGATGCCGAAAGAAGATTGTCCCGACAAATGGGAAGGTTCGATATGTTTCGCTGTTGCTTTTATCCGCCGCCGCATCTTATGCCGCATCTTGTCCGCACCCGGCCGTAAACCGGGGACCGGCGGCGGCTTCCGGTTTGCCTCAACGCAACTCTCTGCCAAACTGGCGGCTGCATACGCAACAATCTGCTTCCGCGAATGGCAATTGCGGTGCGCCGACCGGGCAAAGGCTTTCTATGATCAATTCATTCCGGCACGGCCGATCCCCAAGCAAGGATGACGACGACATGACCATCTTCCGCCCGAAATACATCTCCTTCGATTGCTATGGCACGCTGATCAATTTCCAGATGGCAGAGGCCGCACGCGATCTTTATGGCGATCGTCTCGATGAAGCGCAGATGCAGCAATTCATCAAGAATTTTGCGGCCTATCGTCTGGATGAGATCATGGGCGACTGGAAGCCCTACGCCCAGGTGGTTCACAATTCGCTTTCGCGCAGCTGCAGGCGCAATGGCGTGGCCTTCAAGGATGAAGATGCCACCTTCGTTTACGAGCGCGTTCCGACCTGGGGCCCGCATGCCGATGTTCCGGCCGGGCTTGCCAAGGTGGCGAAGGAAATTCCCCTCGTTATCCTGTCCAACGCCATGAATTCGCAGATCATGTCGAATGTCGAAAAGCTCGGTGCGCCCTTCCACGCGGTCTATACCGCTGAGCAGGCGCAGGCCTACAAGCCGCGCTTCAAGGCTTTCGAATATATGTTCGACATGCTGGGCTGCGGTCCGGAAGACATGCTGCATGTTTCCTCCTCGTTCCGTTACGACCTGATGTCGGCCCATGATCTCGGCATCAAGAACAAGGTCTGGGTCAATCGCGGTCACGAGCCCGCCAATCCCTATTACGGTTATATCGAAATCGCCGATATTTCCGGCCTGGCAGGCGTGGTTGGATTGTAAGGAAAGGTCGGGACCATGAAGTTCGTCTCCTATTGGCACGATACCGCGCCGCAATTTTCAGGTGCCGCGCAAGGTCCCGTCGAAGGTCATTACGATGTCGCCGTCATCGGTGGAGGTTTCACCGGTCTCGGGGCCGCGCGCCAGCTGGCCAAGGCCGGTGCGCGGGTCGTCGTTCTTGAAGGGGAGCGGGTCGGCTGGGGCGCTTCCGGCCGCAATGGCGGACATCTCAACAATGGTCTTGCCCATTCCTATCTCTCCGCCAAGGCCGAGCTTGGCAAGGAACGTGCGATCGCCCTCTACAGGGCGCTCGATTCCTCCATCGATACGCTGGAGGGCCTGATTGCGGAGGAAGGCATCGATTGCAACTTCCGCCGCTCGGGCAAGCTGAAGCTCGCCTCCAAGCCGCAGCATTTCGAAGGTCTGGCGAAGAATTTCGAGGCGCTGCATGCCGAGGTCGATCCCGATACGGCGCTTCTTTCCGCAGCCGATCTCAAGGCGGAGATCGGTTCGCCCTTTTATGGCGCCATGCTCTCGAAGAAGAGCGCCATGATGCATATGGGTCGCTATGTGGCCGGCCTTGCCGAAGCCGCCAGCCGTCATGGCGCGGTGATCTTCGAAAATGCGGCGGTGACGAAGCATACCCAGAACGGCAGGACCCATGAACTGGAAACTCCGCGCGGCAAAGTGACGGCCGACAATGTTCTGGTGGCGACCGGCGCTTACACGCCGTCCGGCTTCGGTTATTTCCGTCGCCGCATCATCGCCGTCGGCAGTTTCATCATCGCCACGCGGCCGTTGACGGATGCGGAGGTTCAGGCTTCGGTTCCGGGCAACCGCACCTATGTCAACTCCATGAATATCGGCAATTATTTCCGGCTCGCGCCGGATAACCGGCTGATCTTCGGCGGCCGTGCACGCTTTTCCGCCACGTCGGACCAGCGTTCGGACGCCAAAAGCGGTGCGATCCTGACGGAAAGCCTGCATCGCATCTTCCCGCAGCTTGTCCATGTGCCGATCGATTATTGCTGGGGCGGTCTGGTGGACATGACCAAGGACCGTTATCCGCGCGCCGGTTTCCATGACGGCGTCTGGTACGCCATGGGCTATTCCGGCCACGGTGCGCAGCTTTCCACCCATCTCGGCATGATCATGGCTGACGCCATTCTGGGACGGCCGGACAACAACCCCCTGAAGGGGCTGGAATGGCCGGCGGTGCCGGGTCATTTCGGCAAGCCGTGGTTCCTGCCGCTGGTGGGCTTCTATTACAAGATGCTGGACAAGATTCAGTAGAGTGCGGTCGCTTCCTGTCGCTCAGGCTTCTTACGAACCATCCTCCACATTCGACGTCATCCTCGGGCTTGTCCCGAGGATCTGCCCACCTATCGTAAAATCAATCGGTAGCAGATGCTTGGGACAGGCCCGAGCATGACGGAGGAGAGGTTTGTGGGCGTTCCATCAGTCTAACAGCAGCTGTCCGGCCGTTTTATTGCCTCCACACAAAAAGAAGGGCCGCAGAGCGGCCCTTTAGGCGGGGAGAAGGAAGCGGGCTCAGGAAAGCCCGCCAATATGAAACGTCTTGATCTCCAGATATTCCTCGATGCCGACCTGTGCGCCCTCACGGCCGAGGCCGGATTGTTTGACGCCGCCGAAGGGGGCGACTTCGGTGGAGATTGCGCCGGTGTTGAGGCCGACCATGCCGAATTCCAGCGCCTCGCCCACGCGCCAGGCGCGTTTCAGGCTTTCGGTATAGAAATAGGCGGCGAGGCCGAAGGGCGTGCCGTTGGCGATGGCGATGGCTTCTTCTTCCGTCTCGAAACGGAAGAGCGGCGCTACCGGTCCGAAGGTTTCTTCGCTTGCCAGCCGCATCCCGGTCGTGGCGCCGGTCAGCACCACGGGGGCGGTATATTGCGGACCTTCCGGCAGATCGTGCGGCCTGGTGATGATCTTTGCGCCCTTGGAAACGGCGTCATCGATATGGGCGCGGATCTTGGCGATGGCCGGCTCGTTGATCATCGGGCCGATGGAAACGCCTGCTTCCGTTCCGGGTCCGACCCGCATGGCGTCGACGCGATCCGCCAGTTTTTTCGCAAAGGCGTCATAAACGCTCGACTGCACGAGAATGCGGTTGGCGCAAACGCAGGTCTGGCCGCCATTGCGGAATTTCGAAACCAGTGCGCCTTCAATGGCGAGATCGAGATCGGCATCATCGAAAACGATGAAGGGCGCATTGCCACCCAGTTCCAGCGACAGCCGCTTGACACTGTCGGCAGCGCCACGCATCAAAAGCGAACCGACGCGGGTGGAGCCGGTGAAGGAAATTTTCCGCACCGTCTCGTTAGCCATGATTTCGTTGCCGATTTCTGTCGGCATGCCGGTGACGATATTGATGACGCCCGCGGGAATGCCGGCCCGTTCGGCAAGAACGCCGAGCGCCAGGGCCGAATAGGGCGTAAACTCCGAAGGCTTGATGACCACGGTGCAGCCGGCCGCAAGTGCGGGCGCGACCTTGCGGGTGATCATGGCGTTCGGGAAGTTCCACGGGGTGATGATGCCGCAGACGCCGACTGCTTCTTTCAGAACCACGATACGCCGATCCGGCGTCGGTGAAGGGATGGTGCCGCCGCTGATACGCCGGGCCTCTTCCGCGAACCATTTGACGAAGGATGCGCCATAGCGGATTTCGCCCTTCGCTTCATCCAGCGGCTTGCCCTGTTCGGTGGTCAGGATCAGGCCGAGATCGTCGACATTGTCGATCATCAGCGCGAACCATTTTTCGAGAAGCGCTGCGCGCTCCGCGTGGGTTTTCTTTTTCCACGGACCGAAGGCGGCGTTGGCGGCTTCGATTGCCGCGCGGGTTTCCGCGCCGTCCATATCCGGCACGGTGCCGATGACCACCTGCGTCGCCGGGTCGATCACGTCGACCGCCTTGCCAGATACCGCCGCCTTCCAGGCGCCGCCGATCAAGCCCGTCTGGCGAAAGAGTTCCTTGTCCTTCAAGCCCTGCATCATAATTCTCCGAAATCAGTCGAGCGCCGCGAGAACCGCGGCGGTGATGGCGTCTGTCTTGTCCTTGCCCGGCACCGTGCCGATACCTCGGCCGGTCGCCGTTTCCAGCGCCGTCATGATACGCACGGCCGCGTCTTTTTCGCCGAGATGCTCGAGCATCATCGCGCCGGACCAGATGGCGGCGATGGGGTTGGCGATGCCGAGATGGGCGATGTCCGGGGCCGAACCGTGCACCGGCTCGAACATGGAGGGCGCGCTGCGGTCGGGATTGATATTGGCGGAGGCGGCAAAGCCGAGGCCGCCCTGAATGGCCGCACCGAGGTCGGTCAGAATGTCGCCGAAGAGGTTGGAGGCGACCACGACATCGAGGCTTTCCGGGGCCATGACCATGCGGGCCGCCATGGCGTCGATGTGATAGCTGGAAACCTCGACGTCGGGATACTCAGTGGCGAGCTTGTGGGTCACCTCGTCCCAGAACACCATCGAATACTTCTGGGCATTGGACTTGGTGATGGAGGCAAGCTTACCGCGACGCTTCTGCGCCTGTTCGAAGCCGAAACGCAGGATGCGCTCCACGCCCTTGCGGGTGAAGATCGAGGTTTCGACCGCAACTTCGTCATCGGTGCCCTGATGCACGCGGCCGCCGGCGCCGGAATATTCGCCCTCCGTGTTCTCCCGGATGCAGAGAATGTCGAAGCCATCGGCCTTCAAAGGTCCCTGCACACCGGGCAGAAGCCGGTGCGGGCGGATATTGGCATATTGCACAAAAGCCTTGCGGATCGGCAGCAGCAGGCCGTGGAGCGAGACAGAGTCCGGCACTTCCGCCGGCCAGCCGACAGCGCCAAGCAGAATGGCGTCGAAGCCGCGCAGGGTTTCGATGCCGTCCTTGGGCATCATCGCGCCGGTTTCCTTGTAGAAGGCGCAGGACCAGGGGAATTCCGTTCCTTCAAGCGCAAAACCGGAGGTTTTGGCGGCGGCGTTGAGCACCTGCCATGCGGCGTCCGTTACGCTTTTGCCGATGCCGTCTCCGGGAATGAGTGCGATGCGATGCGTTTTCAAGACATTACCCCTGTTACAGTCCGATAAGGACGCTTTTGCTCTTGCGGTTGGCGAGATAGGCCTCGCGTCCGAGATCCTTGCCGATTCCGGAGCGTTTGTAACCACCGGTCGGCAATATGTGGTCGCGCGAGCGGCCATAACGGTTGACCCAGATCGTGCCCGCCTGAATGGCGCGGGACAGGCGCATGACGCGCGAGACGTCACGGCTGAAAAGACCCGCCGCCAGACCGTAGGTCGGATGGTCGGAAAGCGCCAGAGCCTCTTCTTCCGTGCGGAAGGTCTGCAGCGTCAGCACCGGGCCGAAGATTTCCTCGGTGACGGCAGGGGAGGTCTGGTCGACATTGGCGATCAGCGTCGGCTGGTAGAAATAGCCGGGACCGTCCATGATCGCGCCGCCCGTCAGGCATTCGCCGCCATGGGCGACCGCGGCCTGCACGATGCCGTCGATGCGCTTGCGCTGCACCTCGGAGATGATCGGCGAATATTGCGTCGTCTCGTCCCAGGTCGGACCGGGCTTCACCGCCTTCATGCGGGCGATGATGGCGGTGGAAAGGGCATCCGCCGCACTTTCTTCGACGATGATGCGCGAGCCGGCCACACAGGCCTGCCCGGCATTGAAGAGGATATTGCCGGCGATGGCCGCTGCCGCCTTCTCGATATCTGCATCGGCGAAGACGAGTTGCGGGCTCTTGCCGCCGAGTTCCAGCGTCATGGGCTTGATGCCGGTGCGGGCGATATTTGCCATGATGGCCGAACCCGCGGCCGTGGAGCCGGTGAAGCTGACCTTCGAAATTTCCGGATGGCCGGTGATGGCATTGCCGGTCACAGGCCCGTCGCCCAGCACGATGTTGATGAGACCTGCCGGCAATCCGGCCTTGATCGCCAGCTGCGCCATGAAGATGCTGGAGAAGGGCGTCATTTCAGATGGTTTCAGCACCACGGCGTTGCCTGCAGCGAGCGCCGGGCCAAGCTTCCAGCCGGCCATGGAGACGGGGAAATTCCACGGCGTGATGGCGCCGACGACGCCATAGGGTTCGGTCATGATCATGCCGAGGCTCGCATCGTCTGTCGGCACCAGATCGCCGCCTTCCTTGTCGGCAAACTCGGCGAAGAAGCGGATCTGTTCGGCGGTGACGGCGATATCGCCGGCGATCAGTTGGCCCACCGGTCGCGTCGAGGAGAGCGCCTCGATTTTCGCCAGCGTCTCGGCTTCCTGTTCGATCAGGTCGGCCCAGCGCTGCAAAACCTTCGTGCGCTCGCGCGGGCGCACGCCGCCCCAGTTGCTGCTCTTCAACGCGGCCTTGGCAGTCTGCACAGCCTCATCGACCAGCGCCGCATCCGCCTTGGGACAACCGGCATATTCGATGCCGTCCGAAGGGCGGTGCATGTCGATGCCGTTTGCCGCCGGAACCAGCCGGTCGCCGATGAAGTGGCCGATCGGCAGGGGTAAGCTGTCTGGATCGAAGCTGAGCGTCATGTGGAATCCTCTTTGGATATGCCCCAACGCTAATCCCTGATGGCAAGCAGCATCGACCGACTGCGGCGCGGGCGGTGAATGAAAATCCTGTTTTGCCACCGGCAGACAGCGCAATCTTCGGCGGCCGGTATATGCCGCAGGTCAAACGCCGTATCGGGCGCTTATACGGTCGAAAATCCCGGCCATCCGCTCGCTAAGGGGGCGGGGATCATCGCCCTCGTTTTCGACCGCTTCAAACACCCGGTGTTTCAGGAAAAAGCGCCATCCCACCGGCGATTTTTGCAGGAATTGCGTCAGAAGATCATAACGTTCCGGGGTCCAGACCGCCTCGAAGGCGAGCCGTTCGGGTCCGTAGCTGATGATATCGTCCGTCTTCCGGCGCGGAGCGGCGCGCAGGGCAGCCGTCGCCTCTTCGTCGATATCATCACCGTTGAGCGCCACCCCATAGTGTCTTGCAGCATTTTCTGCCGACACCGCACCACGCCGCACATCGCGCAGCACGGCCTGCTGCGGGCGGGTGAAGGGGTCGCCGTAACCGCCGGCTCCTGGCCCTATGACACGAATGACATCGCCCGGGCCGCAATGGACGATATCTGTATTGCCGAGCGAGATTTCGCCCTCGGTATCGGGATTGCGGAGGAAGCGGGAAATCAGCCCCGGACCTGCGCCATTGACACCCCAGCTCGCCATCACCGAACGGTTGCGGTTGCGGGCCGTGACCACCGTTTCCGGGGAGGATATTTCAAACTCCATGATAGCCGAAAGGCCGCCGCGAAAACGGCCCGCCCCGCCGGTGTCGCGTTGCAGCCCATAACGGCGGAAAAGGATCGGTACTTCCGCTTCGCTGATTTCAATCGGCGTGTTGCGCAGAAAACCGGTGGCGCCGCCCGCGCCGTCGCTGCCGTCGCAGAAGGGCGTGCCGCCGCCGCCGCCGCCAACCGGGCCGATGGAGGCCATGACCGGGCGGCCGTTCCTGTCGCTGGTCTTGATGTTCATGATGGCGTTTCCGCCGGGTGAGGCGGCGGGAATAAGCTCCGGCAGGGCCTTTGCAAAAGCGCCGATGGTGACGATCTGCGTCATGGCGCAGGTCAGCGAACGCATGCCGACGGCGGCCGGGCGCTGGCAATTGACGATCGTGCCTTCCGGCAGCACGGCCCGCGCCGGGCGTAGCGTGCCGGCATTCAGGAGCAGGCTGTTATCGAGCGTATAAAGCACATAGGTCAGGCCGACCATGACGAGTGAATGCCGCTCGCGGCCGCCGGTCGGCATGTTCAGCGACGAGCCGAGCTGCGGGTCGCTGCCGGTGTAATCGAGGATGGCTTCGCCGCCTCGGATTTTCAGCGTCAGCGCCACGCGGCATGGCCGGCCGCCGACGGAATCCTCATCGGCATAATCGGCAAAGAAATAGTCGCCATCGGGCACCCGGGTGAGGATTTGCCGGGTCTGCTCTTCCGCATAGTCGAAAATCTGGCGCACACCGTCCAGAAAATCGTCAAAGCCGAAGCGGGCGATGATCTCCTGCATCTTGCGTTCGCCGATATTGACGGAGGCGATCTGGGCGTGGAGGTCGCCGATATTCTGCTCCGGCATGCGGACATTGGCCTTCATCATGTCGATGATGAAGGGGTCGAGCCTGCCTTTGCGAACGAGCTTGACCGGCGGAATGCGCAGGCCTTCCTGCTCGATTTCGGAAAGCGAGCGGGACAATGAGGCGGGAACCGCGCCGCCGACATCGGTATTGTGGATATGCCCAACCACGAAACAGGCGATTTTGCCCTCATGGAAGACCGGTTTCCAGATGTGGATGTCCGGCGAGTGGGTGGCGACGAAACCACTATAGGGATCGTTGGTGATGCAGATATCGCCCTCTTCATATTCCTCGAACATGGAAAGCAGCGGCGCGTAGTCGATGCCGCTATACCAGGGCGCGCCGAATTGCCGGGGATTGGCGAAGGCCAGCCCCTCGCGCGTCACCACCTGACAGGAAAAATCCTCGGTTTCCTTGACGAAGGCGGAATGGGCGGTGCGCATCAGCGTAAAGGCCATGGCATCGGCGGCGGCCGAGCAGAAATTGGCGAGCACCTTGAGATTGCGGCGATCGATGGTCATGGGTCAAAACTCCCGCTTGGTAATGACGAGATTGCCGAAACGGTCCACATGGACCGAAAAGCCGGGGGGGACCACGGTGGTGGTATCGTCCTGAAGGACGATGGCGGGGCCGTTGAAATCGTGGCCGGCCGCCAGATCGTCACGGTGATAGATCGCCAAGTCGTGCTCCATGCCGCCAAACCAGCCTTTCGTGTGAAAGCGCGGCGTTGCGGGGCCAGTGGCCGCGCCTGTCTCGCGAAGCGGCGGCTTCGGTGTTTTCCCGGAGACGACAAGCCTGAGATTGACCATCTGCACCGCCGCCCGTTCATCGGAATGACCGTAGAGGCGGGCATGTTCCTCATGGAAAGCCCTGTTGATCGCGCCGGCGTCGCCGCTGCACAGCCATTCCGGCTGGAGCGTGGTCTCGATTTCGTAGGATTGGCCGCGATAGCGCATGTCCGCGGAAAGCCGCATCTCCCAATCGCCGTTAAAACCCTGTTCTTTCAGCCAATTGCGGCCGGTTTCCTGCATTTCGGCGAGAAGGGGGGCGAGATCGGAGGCCTCCCTGTCGTTCACATCGCAATAGGTGGTGCGGATGAAATCGTTCTTCAGATCGGCAATCAGGCCGCCGAGCGCGGAAACGACGCCCGGGGTGGGCGGCACCACCACACCCTTCATGTCCAGCTCGCGGGCGAGGAAGCAGGCGAGCATCGCGCCGGCGCCGCCGAAAGCGAAGAGGTGAAATTCGCGCGGGTCGATGGCGAAACGGGAGGTGAGGGCGTTCACCTCCGCATACATGCCGGAGACGGCGATATCGACGATGTTGCCGGCGAGCGCCTCGACGGAAAGGCCGAGCTTTTCCGCGAGCGGCGAGAGCGCGGCGCGCGATGCGGCGTGATCGACGGTCACCGCGCCATAACCGAGCGGCATATGGCCAATGAGATTGGCGGCCGCCATGGCGTCCGTGATCGTCGGGCGGTCGCCGCCGCGTCCGTAACAGGCCGGCCCCGGCGTCGAACCGGCACTTTCAGGCCCCACCTGCAACAGCCCGAGACTGTCGACCCATGCGACCGAGCCGCCGCCTTGGCCGACGGAGCTGACCGAAACGGAGGGGACATGAATCTGGAAATCGCCGATCAGTTCGCCGACCCCATATTGGGCCTCGCCGTCCAGGATCACGGCCACATCGGCGCTGGTGCCGCCGATGTCGAGGCTCATCACTCGCTCAAAGCCGCTGGCCTTTGCCAGATAACCCGCGCCGATGACGCCGGAAGCGGTGCCCGACAGGATCATCTGCACACATTCCCGCCGCGCCTGATCGATGCCCATGACGCCGCCATTGGTCTTGGTGATGAGCAGCGGGCAGGCAATGCCTTGCCCGCGCAGCACCGTTTCGAAACGGTCGAGGTAATGTGCGACGCGCGGCTGGACATAACCGCTGATGACGGCGGTGACGGTGCGCTCATATTCGCGGATGATCGGCCATGTCTCGGCAGAGGAGACCACCGGCAATTGCGGCGCGATGCGTTCGATCATCGCCTTCACGGCAAGTTCGTTTTCTGGGTTGCGGTAGGAATGCAGGAAGGCGAGCACGATACCGTCGCAACCGGCTGCAAGGGCGCCGGCGACAGCCTGCGCCACATTCTCTTCGTTCGGGGCGAGCTTTACCTCGCCGGTCGCCAGCATGCGCTCGGCTATGCCGAAAACCCGTTCACGCGGGATGAGCGGTTCCGGCCGCACGGAATAGAGATTGTGGATCTGCGGAATTTTCAGGCGTGCAACACCCAGCACATCCTCGAAATTTTCGGTGGTGAACAGCGCGACGTTCTGGCCGTTGCGCTGGATCACGGTGTTGACGCCGACGGTGGTGCCATGGGTGAAATAGGAAACGTCCTTCGCTTCGATGCCGTCGCGCTTTTTCAGCGTATCGAGCGCGAGAAGGATTTCTTCTCCGGGCGCATCGGGGCGGGAAAACACCTTCAGGGTGGAAAGCGCGCCGGTCCCATCGTCGAACACGGCAAAATCCGTAAACGACCCGCCCACATCGACGCCAATGCGATATCCCATCTCTTCCGTCTCCTTTTCCAGTGCGGACGATGCTGTCATCGGGACCGGAAAAGGGCCAAGCATTTATGGGGTAAGGGTCATAGCCCCAGGTTATGAGGATGGCCGGGGTGACCCATAGGGAGGGTTGTTCAACCCTCGCCGGGTTTCGGCACCGTCATGTAATATTCGGGATGCGACGCTGCGCGATAGCCGGCCTTTTCGTAAACGCCATGGGCGTCGCGGGTCGCCAGCATCCAGCTCGATACCGTCGAAAGCTCCGGGTGTTTGCGTATCTCGGTGGCGATCCAGGACGCAAGGCCGCGACCGCGATGATCCTCCACCGTGAAGACATCGCGCAGATAGCCGAAAACGGCATAATCCGTTACCAGGCGGGCGAAGGCGGCCATGGAGCCGTCAGGGGCGTAAACGCCGACCGGCAACGAATGCGAAAGCGCCCGCTTCAGCCGGTCGGCGGTCATTCCCTGCGCCCAGTAGGAATCGCGGGCGAGAAAACCATGGACCAGATCGAAATCCACCCGTGCCGGATCGGTGCTCAGCACGTAGCCGTCGCGGGTGATTTCGAAAATGGCCGGTTCCCAGTTCATCCGTTCACCGTAACATAGATTTTGCGGACGGTTTCAATGGTTTTCCACACCCCGACGAAGCCCGGCTTCATGACGAAGCTGTCGCCAGCCGTATAACGCAGCGGTTCGCCGCCTTCCGGTGTGATTTCGATGACGCCTTCGAGAATATGGCAGAATTCGAAGGTTTCGCCCTTGATCGAACGGCTTTCGCCCGGCGTCGCTTCCCATATGCCGGTGTGGACGGTGCCGTTGCGGGCTTCGTCCAGCGGCCAGGTCTTGAAGGACGGATCGCCGGAAATGAGGCGTTCCGGCAGGGCCTTGGAGGCTTTCGGTTCAAAGGCGGGGTGCGTGTCGATGGTCTTGAGAAGCGGCATGGGTGTCCTTTCCTGGAACGGGATGATCAATATCCGCGATTGCGGTCGACGAGGCCGAGCGGCTCGAGGCCGGACTGGTATCGTTTGATGTTCTCGACAACGGTGCGTGCTGCCGAATGCGGCTGGGTGACGCTGGCGATGTGCGGCGTCAGGAGAATTTTCGGATGCGTCCAGAAGGCATGGTCTTCCGGAAGCGGTTCCGGATCGGTGACGTCGATCACCGCGCCCGAAAGCCTGCCGCTGTCCAGCGCATCGATGAGGGCGTCGTGGTCGAGTTGTTTGCCACGCCCGGCGTGAACCAACCCCGCACCCTCGGGAAGCATCCCCAGGCGTTCGCCATTCAGAAGTCCCGTCGTTTCGTCGGTCAGCGGCAGCAGGCAAACGAGAATATCGCTGGTCGAAAGGATCGTGGACAATCCGGCTTCGCCATGATGGCAGGTCACGCCATCGATCTCGCGCGGTGAACGGCTCCAGCCGGAAAGCGGAAAACCGAAGGGTTTCAGCCGTTCCAGCGCCGCAACGCCCAGCATGCCGAGGCCGAGAACG
This sequence comes from Agrobacterium sp. 22-214-1, assembly GCF_053522465.1. Lineage (NCBI taxonomy): Bacteria > Pseudomonadati > Pseudomonadota > Alphaproteobacteria > Hyphomicrobiales > Rhizobiaceae > Agrobacterium > Agrobacterium sp. 22-214-1. Next base: position 621,846 of record NZ_JBNWCK010000002.1, read on the forward strand.
CCCACCCGGCACTCTTCCGCCTGACGCTGCGGCAGGGCCTTCCAGAGTTGCTGGCGCTGCTGTTTCAAATAGACCGGCAGGTTGCGGTGAAGCGCCAGCACGCCGAGGCTCACATATTCCTGCATCATGCGGATGATGCCTTCATCCACCATGCGCACGACTTTTACATGCGCAGGGACGGTGTCGATGTGAAACTGATCGACGCCCGCACCGATGGAAAACAGGATTTCGAGATTGCGGTAGCGGCCGATATCATCAGGCACGGTCCAGGTGATGAGGTATCGAACCGCATCCGGATCGACGCTTTCGGCATCCATCGAAAAGGGTAGTTCCGGCAGGTCGCGGGCCAGAGCCTGCCGGAAAATCTCGCCGCGCTTCGCGTCGGAATTGAAGAAGAAAGTCATCTGAAATCCGTGGTTCCGAAGGTTTAAACCGTGCAGCGGTTCGCCAGTGTTTCCAGCATTGACTGGCAGGCCGACAGTTCGCCGGCCGTTATGAATTCGTCCGGCTTGTGGGCGCGGCCGATATCGCCCGGGCCGCAGATGATGGCGTCGATGCCGGCCGCCTGGAAAAGCCCGGCTTCCGTGCCATAGCTGACGGCGGCGATGCAGGGCGCGTCGGTCAACTCTTCCAGAAGCTTCACGAGCGGTGCATCGGCGGCAAGGGAGAGCGCCGGATAATCGCTCATCGGCGTCCATTCTATGTCGATGCCCTCGGCGGCGAGCGCTTCGACACGGTCGCGCACCGGCTGGAGCAGGGCGACCGGCGACACGCCAGCAATCGCCCGCGCCTCCAGTTCGATGGCGCAGAGATCGGGGATGATATTGATCGCCTGTCCGCCTTTCACAGTGCCGATCTGCAGGGAGGAATAGGGCGGCTCGAATGTCGCTTCGAAGGGACCTTGGGTGAGAGCCTGTGCGGTCTCGACCGCCTTTGCCATGATGCCGGTCATCAGATGAATGGCGTTCACGCCCTGATCCGGCCGCGAGGAATGGCCGGAGCGACCGCGAATGGTGATGCGTGCGGCGGCCTTGCCCTTGTGGGCGCGCACGGCGCGCAGATTGCTCGGTTCGCCGATGATCGCGCCCGCCGGTTTTGCGCATAGTTCCGGCAACCGGGCGATGAGATGGGGAACGCCGCGGCAGCCCGCCTCCTCGTCATAGGAAAAGGCGATGTGAACGGGCCGCTTCAGCGCCATGCGTGAAAATGCCGGTGCTGCGGCGAGAACCGTGGCCAGAAACCCTTTCATGTCGGTGGTTCCGCGTCCGTAGAGGCGCTCGTCCTCGGCTCTCAGCGTAAAGGGATCGGAAGACCACTCCGGCTCACCGGCAGGCACCACATCCATATGGCCGGACAGGATGTATCCGCTGATATCGGTCGGGCCGAAGCTGGCGAAGAGATTGGCGCGGTCGCCCTCCGGGCCGGCAAGCAGCGATACTTTCGCGCCGTGGCTTTCCAGATAATCGGCGATCCATCCGGCAATGTCGCCATTGGCGGTTCCGACCACCGACGGGAAGCCGACAAGACGCTCCAGAATGTCGATTGCGTTCATGGCTGTCTCCGTCGCTTCAACGCCGAAAAGCTTAGAGCGGCCTGCGGCGTTTATCTGCTGAAATACGGGCGATTTCAGTAGATTGTTGTGTCCTTCCAGCGCTTTCGGAAAATTCCTGCTGACGAGGCTGGTTATCTTCGGATGTCGTGAGCTGGGCTGCCGGGATCAAGATCCCGCGCCGGAGGGAATGAGAGCCGTTTGTCATGGAGCTGCTCAAAGTCGATAGTTTCGAGTTGCGGACAGTGGATATCGCCGATGTGGAGGCCGATCATCTGCATGCTTTGTCCATGGCTGTCGGATGGCGATATCACGCGAACGAATGGTGTTTCCTGCGGCAGTGCGGCGTCGGCCTTGCCGCGCTTGACGAAATCGATCGCGTTGTCGCAACGGCAATGCTGTTTCCTTATGATGAGGCTTTCGCGACGGTCGGCATGGTCATCGTTTCCCCCCGTTTGCAGGGGCAGGGTGTTGCACCATGGCTGGTGGGCCAACTCATTGCGGGCTACCCTGACGCGGCCCTGCGGTTGAACGCCACGGAAGCCTCGCGACGGCTTTTCGCACGGCTGGGTTTTGTCGGAGATACGGAAAAAGTACATCTCCTGCGCGGCAAGGCGCGCTGCCCTGCCGAGATGCCGACGCTTGGAAGAAAACAGAGAATCGAGCCGCTGTCCGAGGATCATTTGTCCGCCGTGGCGGATCTGGATCGGGCGGCTTTCGGTGTTTCGCGCCGGGGTGTCCTGCAACGCCTTCTCCGGGAAAATACGGGTTACGGCCTGTTCGAGGCCGATCGTCTTGCCGCCTTTGCATTGCGGCGTGCTGCGGGGCGGGGCCATATTGTCGGCCCGGTCGTCGCCGGTGACGAGGCGGATGCGATTGCGCTGGTGAGGCGACATTTTTCTGATCTCGACGATCAGCTTGTCCGTCTCGATGCCGTGCGGGATAGCGGTCTTCTGACCGAGTTCCTGGCACAATCCGGGCTGGTGGTGATCGAAACGCTCACCACCATGTCGAAAGGCGTACCGCAACCGGCAGGCTCCGGTTCCGCAAAGATTTTCGCCCTGGCGGGCCCGTCTTTGTGCTGAGGTGCGGCACTATCGCAATTGACGCCCCGCCTCATGCCCCTTATGTGAGAAAGCGACGGTTCCTGCAGCCGAAAGGCGAAGGGATTAATAGGGAACATGGTGCGGGCGATCTTTTTCGCCCAATGCCGTGGCTGCCCCCGCAACTGTAAGCGGATTGTCGTTCATCCCCGTGACGCTCCAAGGCGTCATGCCACTGTATTCTCCGGAATGCGGGAAGGCAGATGAGTGACGCAAATCCGTGAGCCAGGAGACCTGCCGTCGAAATATAAACCATCGTTACGGGCGGGGAAGCCCGGAGGAGGAGGTTGTAATGTTATTTCATAACATTTCGTTTGCGTCCTATTGCCGTTCTCCGTACAAGACGTCCCGCTGTTGCTGCGCGTTCTGACGCCTGCTGCTCTGGAATAAGATTTACTTTCGACTGGAGAACATATGTTTCATTCTAGACGCCTGCCGGTCCATGCCGGTTTTCTGGCCGCTGCGCTTGCGGCTTTGCCTGTCGCCGGCGCCAATGCTGCCGAAACCACCTATCCCCTGACGATCAACAGCTGCGGTCAGGAGATCACCTTCAGGCAGGCGCCCGCCCACACCGTGTCCGTCGGCCAGAGCACGACCGAGGTTCTTTACCTCCTCGGCCTCGCCGACAAGGTGGTCGGCACGGCGCTGTGGATCGGTCCGGTTCTGAAGGGGTACGAGGAGGCCAATGCCAGGGTCGAGCGTCTGGCTGACAATGATCCGAGCTTCGAGGCGGTCATCGGCAAGAAGCCGGACCTCGTGACGACGCAGTTCCAGTGGCAGATCGGCCCGGAAGGCGTTGTCGGAACACCGGCGCAATTCGCCGAGCTTGGCGTTCCCGTTTATACCTCGCCCGCCGATTGCATGGGCAAGGACAATTCCGGCGGCGGTGACGGCGTGCGCAACACCGTCTTCACCATGGATCTGATCTACCAGGAAATCCGCGATCTCGCCAAGATCTTCAACGTGCAGGATCGCGGTGAAGAGGTCGTTGCCGACCTGAAGAAGCGTGAAGAAGCCGCCCGCGCCAAGATCGCCTCGGCCAACGGTAAGCTTTCGGCCGTCTTCTGGTTCTCCAGCGCCGAGCTGGATATCGATCCCTATGTGGCCGGCCGCAATGGCGCGCCCGGCTACATCATGTCCGCGCTGGGGTTGAAGAACGTCATCGAAAGCGATGAAGAGTGGCCGACCGTCGGCTGGGAAACCATCGCCAAGGCAAATCCCTCCATCATCGTCGCCGGCAAAATGGATCGCCGCCGTTTCCCGGCAGACGATGTCGCCGTCAAGCTGAAGTTCCTCGCCACCGATCCCGTGGCCAGCATCATGCCCGCCGTCAAGGAAGGTCATGTGTTCGAGATGGATGCGCAGGCGATGAACCCGACCATTCGCACCATTGAAGGCATCGAAACGCTGGCCGAGGCGATTTCGGCTGCCGGCCTCGCCAAGTGAACGGTCTTTCCACCCATCTCGGCAGGGTAGGGCTGGCTTTTGCCGCGCTCGCCCTGCTGCTCGTCGCGCTGATGGCCGGCGCGGCCATCGGCGAGACCGCCATTCCTTTTGACGTTGTGGCGAAAACAATCGCCAACCGTGTCTTCCATGCGGCCTATCCGCTGGAGCCGCTGGATGAGGGCATTGTCTGGAGTTATCGTCTCAGCCGCGCCGTCGTCGCCGCCTGTTGCGGTGCTTCGCTGGCGCTCGCCGGGGCGGTGCTGCAATCGCTTTTGCGCAATCCGCTTGCCGATCCTTATATTCTCGGCATTTCCGCCGGTGCCTCCACCGGTGCCGTCGCTGTCGCGCTGCTTGGCTTCGGAGCGGGGTTCCTGACGATGCCGGCCGGGGCGCTCATCGGTGCCTTCGTTGCGTTTTCGCTGGTCAGCCTTCTGGCGGTGCGGGCGGGACATGGCAACAGCGCTATCATTCTGGCCGGGGTGGCCGGGTCGCAGCTGTTTAATGCCATGACCTCTTTCATCGTCACCAAATCCGCCAATGCCGAACAGGCGCGCGGCATCATGTTCTGGCTGCTGGGCAACCTCTCGGGCGTGCGCTGGCCGGATGTCTGGCTGGCGCTGCCGGTTAGTCTTGCGGGACTTGCGGTGTGTCTCTGGTATGCCCGGGCGCTCGATGCCTTCGCCTTCGGCGGTCAGGCGGCTGCCTCGCTTGGCATTCCGGTGCGCTGGGTCTATGCGGTGCTGATCTCCGTTTCGGCGATCATGACGGCTGCGATGGTGTCGCTGGTCGGCTCCATCGGCTTCGTGGGCCTCGTCATTCCGCATGCCGCACGCATCTTCGTCGGCGTTCGCCATGGTATATTGCTGCCGGTGACGGCGCTGACCGGCGCGGTTTTCATGATCGTCGCGGATATTCTCTCGCGCATCGTCATTCCGGGGCAGGTGCTGCCCATCGGTGTCATCACCGCACTCGTCGGCGCCCCCGCCTTTGCCTTCATCCTTGGGCAGAAGAGGGGGCGTTCATGAAATTATCCGCCCGCGACCTGCATTTCCACGCCGGCAATATCGATATCGTGCGCGGCGTTTCGCTCGATGTCGGTTCCGGTGAGTTTCTCGGCGTCATCGGACCGAACGGTTCCGGCAAAAGCACGCTGCTCTCCATGCTGGCGGGTATTCGCAAGCCGCGCCGGGGGCACGTTACGCTCGGGGGGGAGCCGCTTGCCTCATTGGGACGGCGAGACCTTGCCCGCCGGCTCGCCTTCGTGGAGCAGCAGGCCGAAACCACCGAACGCATCACCGCACGACAGGCGGTGGAGCTTGGGCGCACGCCCTATCTCGGGCCGCTTTCCGCCTGGTCGCAGAAGGATGACGCCATTGTTGATGCAGCACTTGCCAATGTCGACATGGCCGACAAGGCGGAGCGCAACTGGCACCATCTGTCGGGCGGCGAACGCCAGCGCCTGCATATCGCCCGCGCATTGACGCAGGAGCCGCATATCCTGCTTCTGGACGAACCGACCAATCACCTCGACATAGGTCACCAGATCGGCCTGCTCGATCTGGTGCGCCGGCAGGGCCTGACCGTTGTGGCGGCGCTGCACGATCTCAATCACGCCGCCATGTTCTGCGATCGCGTTGCCATCATGCATCGGGGCGAGATGATTGCGGTCGGTCCGCCGCGGGAGGTCCTGACGCCGGCGAGAATAGCCGCTGTCTTCGGGGTGGAATGCGTCGTCACCACGGATGAGGGCGGCTTTTCCCATATTCGTTTTCTGCCGGCCCATGGGCGGGCCGAGCATCCAAGGAAAGTACTGGCACGATGATGACATTGACGACGCTCGCAAACGCCGCTGCAAGGACCAGCATGTTTTGGGCCGCTGCCGTCATTGCCGTGGCGTTCACGGGCTTTCCGCTTCAGGCTTCAGCCGAGACCTTCGAGGTGAAAATGCTGAACCGGGGCGAAAAGGGCCCGATGGTATTCGAGCCCGATTTTCTCGAAATAGCGCCCGGCGACCGCGTGCGCTTCGTGCCTACCCACAAGAGCCACAATGCCGCGACCATCGATGGCATGATCCCGGAAGGTGCCGAAGGTTTCAAAAGCCGGATCAATGACGAATTCGAGACCGGCTTTGAAAAGCCGGGCTTTTACGGCATCAAATGCTCGCCGCATTACGGCATGGGCATGGTCATGCTGATCAAGGTCGGCGAGGCGACCCTGCCGCAGAGCTACCGGACAGTGGACGTACCCGGCCGGGCGAAGCCAAGGTTCGAGGACCTCTTCGAGCAGGCGGAAAAATGAGGCCGCACTGAGCTCTCATCCGTCATGCCGGACTTGATCCGGTATCCAGCCGCGGCGCGGCTGCGCCGTGGGAAGAGTCTTTTGCGATCAAGGACTTGATCGCACTGGGCCCCCGATCTAGTCCGGGGTGACGGAGTAGTCTCCCGGCTTCACCGCGCACACGGCATAACGATGCTGCAGCCCGCGCAGAATGCCTTTCAGCAGGCTGAAATTTTTCGCCTGGGCGCGGTGAATGGCCTGAAGCTCCTGATCGATTGCGACAGGTTCGAAGCCGGTCGCACGCAACAGCGCCGCGACATCGCCGGCCCTTGCGCCCTTCGAAAAATAAACGCGGGAAAGAATGCTGTTGAAGGTGTTTTCCGGGTCCGCCGGCTTGTGCTGCTGGTCCGGTTTGACGAGGCCGATGTTTTCGAGACCGACCGCCAGTTTCTTCACCAGTTTTTCGCGCCAGCCGGTATTCACAAAATCGCCGTCGACGATCAGAAGCCGTCCGCCGGGTTTGAGGACACGGAACCATTCGGCAAAGCTTGCCTGCGGGTCCACCAGCGTCCAGACCAGATGACGGGTGATGATGACATCGGCGCTTTCATCCGCCTCCATCGTGTTTTCGGCATCGCCGACGAAAAAGCGGATGCTGCGGCCGCGGCTTTTCGCTTTTTCACGGGCAAGCGCCAGCATGGTTTCCGACCAGTCCATGCCGGTGACGTGAAAACCGAGATCGTCCATGAGGTGCGAGATGACGCCGGTGCCGCTGGCAAGATCGAGCGCCCTGCGGCCTTCTCCGCGGCCGAGATGTTTCAGGATAAGCGCGTGCCAGGCCTCGCGCTCGTCTTCAGAGAAAATTTCATGTCCGGGGGAAAGGTCGAAAGTCGCGGCGCGGCCGGACCAATAGGATTTGATTTCGTCTCGCAGACTGTCGTTTTTGCCATATTGGATTGTGTCGATCATCGGTCTTCAACTCATGTACCGGTCAGTTAAGAATGGCTCTAAAACATAAATGTTGACTAGTATAGTCAGAAAATAATACAGCCGCGCCAGTCAACACTGGAGAGCAATATCCGATGCGCATCTCAGCCAAATCTGCGGCACTTGCCCTTGGCCTTCTCGTATCCGCCGCATGGCCGGCATTCGCCGAAAAGGTCACCGTCAAGGATGTGACGGGCCGCGATGTCGAGGTGAATGTGCCGGTATCGCACGTCATCCTCGGTGAAGGTCGCCAGATTTATTTCCTGGCTGCGCTCGACAAGGAAAACCCTTTCCAGCACGTGGTTGGCTGGCGCGACGATCTGACGAAAGCCGACCCGGAAACCTATGCGGCCTATCTCGCAAAGTATCCGGAAATCGCCAAGCTGCCGACTTTCGGCGGCATGAAGGACGGCACTTTCGACATAGAGCAGGCTGTCGCCCTGAAGCCTGACGTGATCCTGATGAATATCGACGCCAAGACGGCGACCGAAGAAGCGGGCTATATCGAAAAGCTCGCCAAGGTCGGCATTCCGCTGGTTTACGTCGATTTCCGTGAAAAGCCGATGGAAAATACCGAGCCGAGCATGCGCCTCATGGGCCAGCTGACGGGCAAGGAAAAGATCGCCGAGGACTTCATCAAGTTCCGCGCCGACTCCATCGCCAAGGTTACCGATACGCTCGAAAAGGCCAATCCGAAGAAGCCTGTCGTGTTCATGGAGCGCGCCGGCGGTTATTCCGACGATTGCTGCATGTCCTTCGGCAACGAGAATTTCGGCAAGATGGTGGAGCTTGCCGGCGGCGTCAACATGGCCAAGGACATCATTCCCGGCACTTTCGGCACCGTCAATCCGGAACAGATCATTGCCTCCAACCCGGAGCAGATCATCATCACCGGCGGCAACTGGAACGGTTATGTTCCGGGCGGCAACTGGGTCGGTGTCGGTTATGGCGCGGATCTGAAGGAAGCCCATCGCAAGCTTGAAAACCTGACCAAGCGCCCGGCTTTCACCGGCGTGCAGGCGGTGAAGGACGGTAATGTCCACGCCATCTGGCATCAGTTCTACAACAATCCCTATCAGTTCGTGGCCGTTCAGGAAATCGCCAAGTGGCTGCATCCGGACCTCTTCAAGGACCTCGACCCGGAGGCGACCTTCAAGGAACTGCATGCCCGCTTCCTGCCGCTCGATTACAAGCCCGGCTACTTCGTTTCGCTGAAGGACGCCAAGTAATAAGGGGACGGTGAAGGGGAGCGCCGTCCAACCGATGGATAAAGCCGCAGCCATGCGGCTTTATCGCTTTGTTTTGGAACTCAATGAGGACTTCTCATGCCGCTCAACGCTCTCAGGCATCTTGCGGTGCTGGCTTTCTCCCTTCTCGCCGTGCCGGTTCTGGCTGCCGAGATTACCGATGTCACCGGTCGTAAAGTCGAGCTGGATTTGCCGGCCAGACGCGTCATCGTCGGTGAGGCGCGCCAGGTGCATGTCATTGCCGCGCTCAAGGGCGACAAGACCTTCGACACCATTGTCGGCTGGCGTGACGATCTTCTCAAGAAGGACCCCGACAGCTACACCGCCTATGTCGAGCGTTTTCCGCAGATCGAGAAACTGCCGCGCTTCGGTTACGTGCCGCAGGGCGATTTCAGCCTGGAAACGGCCATCACCCTTTCGCCCGATGTGATCACCCTCAATCTGGAAGCGGAGAAATCCGCCAAGGAGAGCGGTTTCGAAGAAAAGGCCGCCGCCGCCGGCATCAAGATCATCTATCTCGATTTCCGTATCGATCCTGAAAAGAACAGCGAAGCCTCGGTCGAAATTCTCGGCAAACTGTTCGGCGCTGAAGAGCGCGCGAAGGAATTCATCGCTTATCGCCGTGCCGAAATCGCCCGCGTGACCGACCGGCTCGCCAGCGTCAAGGACTTGAAACGCCCGAACGTCTTCATCGAACGCGCCCCCGGCATTTCCGGCGAAAACAATTGCTGCCGCACTTTCGGACCGGTCAATTTCGGCGCGATGGTCGATCTCGCCGGCGGCCACAACATTGCCGACGGCATCATCAAGACAACCTTCGGCGATCTCAATCCCGAACAGCTCGTCGTTGCCGATCCGGACCACGTCATCGTCACCGGTTCCAACTGGGCTGCCGAATCCGACATCAACCAGTTCGTTCCGGTCGGACGCGGGGCGGATATGGCTCTTTCCCGTGAGCGACTGGCCAATCTGATGAAGCGCACGCCGTTTCCGGAACTGAAGGCGGTGAAGCAAGGCAATGTCCATGCCGTCTGGCACCAGTTCTATGGCGCGCCCTACGAATTCTTCCCGATCCAACAATTCGCCAAGTGGTTCCATCCCGATCTCTTCGCCGATCTCGATCCGGAAAAGAATTTTGAGGAGTTTCACCGCAAATTCCTGCCCGTCACCTACAAGCCGGGCTATTTCGCCTCGCTCGAAAAAGGTTTGAACCAATGAGTTCGCTGAATGAAAGCGCGGTTGGTATCAGTGGGCGCGATCAATATCGCGCCCTTGCCGCGCGCAGGATAATCATCCTCTTCGGGCTTTTTATCGCGCTGTGTTTCAGCATGGCCGCCGACATGGCGCTCGGTCCGGCGCGCTACACGCTCTCCGAGGTTCTGGCGACGATTGCCGATCCGGCCGCCGTCGGAAACCAGCTTCGGGTGGTGATCTGGGATATTCGCATGCCGATCGCGCTGATGGCGGTGACCGTCGGAGCGTCGCTTTCGGTTGCGGGTGCGCAGATGCAGACCATCCTGTCGAACCCGCTCGCCAGCCCCTTCACGCTCGGCATTTCGGCGGCGGCAAGCTTCGGTGCGGCGCTGGCGCTGGTTGGGGGCGTGGCGATCTTTCCGGGCGCCGTGCATTACATGGTGCCGATCAACGCCTTCATCATGGCCATGGTCGCGGCTCTCTTCATCCATTTCGCCTCGACGCTTCGCGGGGTAACGGTCGAAACCATCGTGCTGCTCGGCATCGCGCTGGTGTTCACTTTCAATGCGGCGCTGTCGCTGCTCGAATATCTGGCCTCCGAACAGGCGCTTGCCGCCGTGGTTTTCTGGACCATGGGCAGCCTGACGAAGGCGACCTGGGACAAGGTTTATATCACCGCCGCCATCCTCCTCGTCACCGTGCCGCCGTTCATGCGCAATGCCTGGGCGCTGACGGCGCTGAGGCTCGGCGATGACAAGGCGGCCAGCATGGGCATCAATGTCCGGCGGCTGCGGTTGACGACCATGCTGACGGTCAGCCTGCTGGCGGCCATTCCAGTCTCTTTTGTCGGCACAATCGGTTTCGTAGGGCTGGTCGGTCCGCACATCGCCCGTATGGTGGTGGGTGAGGACCAGCGTTTCTTCCTGCCCGGCTCGGTGATCTGCGGTGCGCTGCTTCTGTCGGCAACCTCGGTCATCAGCAAGATTCTCATTCCCGGCGCTATCCTGCCGATCGGCGTCATCACAGCGCTCGTCGGCGTTCCGTTCTTCTTCGCGCTTATTTTCGGCAACAGGAGGCGCGCATGGTAGCGCTCGCACTGAAAGATGTCGGCGCCGCCTATGGGCGCATCACGGTTCTCTCCAAGGTCGGCATCGATACGCTGGAAAGCGGCAGTGTGACGGCGGTAATCGGCCCGAATGCCGCCGGCAAGTCGACGCTATTCAAACGCATCGCCAGCCTGATTTCCGGCCCCGGACTGGTTGAGCTCTCCGATACGGCCCGCGGCAACCGCGCCATCTGCTACATGCCGCAGGATACCGGCGCCAACGCCGTTCTGACCGTCTATGAATCCGTGCTTCTTTCCGCCAAGCAGGGCGGCGGCTGGCGGGTCCATGACGATGAGCTCTTCGAGATCGACGCCATTCTCAAGGCGCTGAAAATCCATGACCTGGCTTTCCGCGGGCTTGGCGAATTGTCCGGCGGTCAGCGGCAGCTTGTTTCGCTGGCGCAGGCGCTGGCGCGCAAGCCGGAGGTGCTGCTGATGGATGAGCCGACGTCTGCGCTCGATCTTCACCGGCAGATCGAGGTTCTGGGCTTCGTTACCGATCTGGCGCAGAAGACCGGCATGATCGTGCTGATCGCCCTGCATGACCTCAACCATGCGCTTCGTTATTGCGCCAATACGATGGTTATCGCGCGCGGTGAAATGGTGGTGAGCGGTAGCACGGAGGTGGTGATAACCCCGGAGATGCTGCGCGATATCTATCGCATCGATGCCCGTATCGAGCCCTGCTCGCAGGGCAGACCCATGGTCATCGTCGACGGGGCCATCTGACAGGTCAAGACCCGGCCGCGCTTGCTGCCGGGTCCGTTCGATGCGGGCTGCACAAATTCTTGATGATAATAGTCATGAAATATCTGTTCGATTCACGGTTTGGGTGCTAGAGCTTTGAGCGGCAGAACTGCGCGGCCATTCGGGGGCGGCAGGTTTCGTCGATCCTTGAAATTTCTCTCGGTTGAGACATGGGCATACGGGAAGATGACAAGCGTTATAACGCTTACGTCGCGCATAGGGTCGACCTGATCAAATACGCCACCCTCATTCTGGGGTCGCGGGCGGATGCGGAGGACGTCGTTCAGGAAGCCTTCCTGAAATTCGTTCCCGAGGCCTCCGGCAATCCTTCCAACCTCAAATCCTATCTCTTCCGCATCGTTCGCAATCTTGCGCTCGACAATCGCCGGCGCAGCCGCCAGGACCTTCGGGAACGGCCGGACGATACGCCGTTCTGGGGCGTGCCGCAGGACAATGGTACGCCGGAGGAGCATGCCCTTTTCTGCGACGAAGTCCGGCAGATGCGGACTATTTTGGCCGGCCTGCCGGTTCAGGCAAGGGTGGCATTGGAAATGCACAGATTCGGTGGTTACAATATGGAAGAGATTGCGCGTCACCTTGGCGTGTCCGTGGCCAGCGCACATCGTCTGATCAAGGGCAGCATTGCCGCGATTACCAAAGAAATGAAGTAAAATAGTCCCGATTGTCCCGCCCTGTGAAAAAAATCTCTTCCTCAAACGTCTTTATAGCAATGCAGAAGACGACGCTTCTCCTCCGCCCCGCAAAGGAACTGGCCCGGTTCAATGACCATTGATCCAGAGAAAAAAATTGAATTGCCGGCCGGTAAGGCGGAAGAGGCGGCCGACTGGCTGCTGCGCTTGCAATCTGGCTCGGCGGAACCGCGCCTGAAGGCGGAATTCGAGCAATGGCTGGCGGCAGCGCCGGCAAACCGTCTCGCCTGGGAACGAACATGCAAGACGTGGCGCAATCTCGGCCTGGTAGAGCCGGAATTCAAGAACCTCTGGGAAGATGCGCCGCATCTGCCCGGCAAGGCCGCGATAAAGCCGCAGCGGCGGCGCTGGTCCGTGCGGCACTATGCTGGCGCGGCCGTAGCGGCGGCGTCCCTCTGTCTTGCGGTGCTGTTCGTTCCGGCATTTTTCGTTCGCCTGGAGGCGGACTATCAGACCACCACCGCCGAAAGCCGCATGATCACCCTCGAAGACGGCAGCAAAGTGCAGCTTGCCGCCGCGAGCGCGCTTTCAACGGATTTCACGAATGGCCGTCGCAATGTGACGGTGCTGAAGGGGGAAGCCTTTTTCGACGTCGTGCCGGATAAAACGCGTCCCTTCGTCGTGGAGGCAAAAAACGTGACTGTTCAGGTGCTGGGCACGGCTTTCGACGTCGACCTGACGGATGGCGTAACCCAGGTGGCGCTGGCGCACGGTTCCGTGGAGGCGTCTTTCCGCAATGCGCCGCCAACGCGGCTGGTGCCGGGCGAGATGCTGATTGTCGACGCTTCCGGCGCGATCCGCAAAGAGACTGTTTCCGTCGAGGATATTGGCGGCTGGCGGAATGGTGAACTCTATGTGGTCGATGCGACGATAGGCTCGGTCGTGGAACAGATCCAGCGCTACCATCCGGCATGGCTGACCATGGCCGACAAGCGGCTTGCCGAGCAGAGGGTGACGGGCTTTTACGATCTGCGCGACCCGGATCGCGCGCTGGAGGCTCTGGTGGAACCCTATAAGGGCAAGGTGCATGCGATTGGCGGCAGCGCCCGCATCATCACCCGCTTCTGAAACAGTCCGCAACAAAAAATCATATTTATTTTCAGTAATTTATAAAATTTCTTCCGAAAGCCTGAAAAAAATCGACGAGGCAATCGTCTTTTTGTTGAGTAATCCGGTCAAGATATATCCGGAGCGAAAGACAGGAAGACAAAAGCAATATGCGCCTCCAGACATGCAAGCCCGGTTCAGGGGAAAAAGCAGCAAAGCAGGCTCGCAGGGCCGTGCTGCTGGCGACAACGGCGGTCGCCGTTTCATTCGCGACGCCCGTTCTGGCCCAGACCGGAGCAGATACCGCCAATTCCCAGCGTCCAGGCGGCGAGCAGGGGGCGACGCGGCCGTTCAACATTCCCGCCCAGTCGCTGTCATCGGTCGTGGGTGCTTTCGGGCGGCAATCCGGCCTTCAGGTCACGCTTGCCACTCCTGCGGCGGGCAATGTGCGCACCAACGCCGTCACCGGCAGTTTCACGGTGCTGGAGGCGCTGTCGCGGTTGCTGGCGGGAACGGGCGTCAATTTCCGTATCGCCGGCAATGGCAGAACCGTCGTCATCGGCACGGGGCAATCGACCGTCGATCTTTCCGCCGCGGAGGGTACGACGGTTCTGGAAACCATTACCCTGACCGGCAAGACCGGGCGCAACTCCATTGCCGGTTCCGGTTATCAGGGGACGCCCGACTGGGTTTATGAAACGCCCGCCAGCGTCAGCGTGGTCGGCCGTGAGGCGATCCAGTCGGCGGGCGTGCGCAACACGCGCGATGTTTTCAACCGGGTTTCCGGTGTTTATGCCGGCGAGGGCAATGGCAGCTTCCCAACCGTTTCGCCGAATGTGCGCGGTTTGCAGGAAAGCGGCCGCGTGGTCGTCTCCATCGACGGGGCGCGGCAGAATGCGCAGCGTGGTGCGACTTTTGGCGGCACCGCAAGCTATACTGCGAGTGCAGGGCAGGGTTATGTCGATTCAGCCTTCATTCGCGCCGTCGAGATCGAGAAAATAACCAATGCACGGTCGGGCAATGCCGGCTCTCTGGGCGGCAAGGTCGAGTTCCGAACCATCAGCGCCGACGATCTGATTGCCGAGGGTGAAAACAAGGGCGGGGAAGTGAATGTTTCCCGCGGCACCAATGGTTATGACTTTCAGGGTTCTGTTCTGGCTGCTGTTCGCTCTCCGGACACCCCTGTCTCCTTCGTCGCCGGCTACAGCCGCACCATCATGGATGAATACAAGATTGGAACGAAGGGCGAGGCCCGAAGCACAGCGTTGACGATGAAGGACCTGCTTGGCAGGGATGGGTGGTCGACCTTTGTCAAGGGCGAAGGCGACTTTGGCGATGTGCAAACGTCGTTGTCGTGGATGCACCAGCAGAATGATTTCGTCCACGGCTCGTACAACGTTATGGACAGGGAAAGCGTGCGAAACGACAGCGTCGTCGCGAAGCTGGACTGGGACCCGGAGAGCGAACTCGTCGACTTCAAGTCATCGCTGTGGCTGAACGATAATATGACGCATGAACTGCGTGCGGCGCGTACTTATGCGGTAGAGACGAATCTTGATATGGGCCTGCGCAGCTTCGGTGGCAGCCTGGAAAATACCAGTCGCTTTGACACGGTGGCGGGTGCGCTCAGTCTGAACTATGGGGCCGAAGCTTTCCGGGACATTGCCACATCCGTCGCGACGAGCGCAAAAATCGCGGAAAATCCCTCTTTCGCCAGCAGCTACACGTCATTCAGCCCTGCCGGGCGGCGCGATGTCGCCAGCCTGTTCCTGAATGGTGAGCTTGAGCCGGCCGATTGGATCACGCTGAGTGGCGGCGTGCGTTACGACTGGTCGCGTCTCAAGGGATCGGCGACCTATTATAGCGTTCGCGATTACATGGTGACCACGACCGTACCCTGCGATGCGATCCGCAATCACTATACGGCTCTCGATTATTTCAATCAGGTCTTTGCCCCCGCTAACCCCAGCTGGGCGGCGCGTTACGCCCTCTATCTTGCGCGCGTCTGGCCCACAACCTCGGCCAACTGCATGCCGGGCACCGGTACAACCACCAATACGCCGGTCACCGAGTACCCTGAGCACAATGTCGATATCGATCGCACCTATAGCGCCTGGCTGCCCTCCGCCACCATTGAACTGAAACCCGTCGACTGGTTCCGCCCCTATGTGAGCTATTCCCAGAGCTTGCGTCCGCCGACAATTCTCGAAGCATTTTTCGCTGGAGCGCGTCCGGGCGACAGCGCTGGATACGAATACGCTCCGAACCAGGCCCTGCGTGCCGAAAAGGCGACGACCTACGAAGTCGGCGCGAATATGAGCTTCGACGGCGTGCTGCTGGACGACGATTCCATTCGCATCAAAATGGCTGCCTTTCGCCGTGAGGTGAAGGACTATATCGCGCTCGGTTATCTCGTTACGGATCAGGTCCTCGACCGCACCTATACCAGCTTCGTCAATCTGGACGGCACGACCTATATGCGCGGGCTTGAATTCGAAGGCAATTACGATGCCCGCAGTTTCTGGATCGGCGGTTCGGCAACCTTTCTGAAAACAGAATGGCCTGAAAAGACGCAGGTTTTTTCCAACGGTACGACCACCACAACCGGTGAAATCGTTGCCTGGCCGGGCGACGTCGCGCCCAAGATGAAGCTGACGCTCGATGGCGGCATGCGTTTCTTCGATGAAAAATTCTCGCTGGGCGCAAGGCTCAACCACGTTACGCCGACACAGTCGCGCACGCTGGATACGGAAGGCAATCTGCGGGAGGTGACCGATCCCTACACGACGGTGGATCTCTACGGTTCCTATGCCTTCAACGACAAGGCCACGCTTCGCTTCGCCGTCAACAACCTGACGGACCGCAAATACATCCCGGCAGCAAGCGCCTACACGGCGCCGGGCCGCACCTTTATCGCGACGATGAACGTGAAGTTCTGAACCGTGGAAGAAATTCTCCGGGCTGGGTTGCAGCCCGTCCCGGAGATGAAACGCCTTCGCCACAGGACGAAGGTATCGATATTGGCCAGCAAAGGAGTACACCTATGGCTACCACAATTCAACTGACGCAGTCTTCCTCCGATCTGATCGGCTACCTCAACGGTTGGACGAGCGGTTTCGGTTCGACCTATGGTGCGTTCTACGACGCTCAGACCAGCTCTCTCGCCACCACCACCATCGATCCGAACACGACCTATGAGGCGTGGGGCGATGGCAGCACCGGCGGCAAGGGCATCGTCATGAGCGGCGCTCTGCAGTACTCCCAGGGCAACCTGACGGGTTCGGTCGACAGCATCGTTCTGGGCACTGGCTACAGCCAGTCCACCAGCGGCATCGCCGTTAGCCAGCAGGAACTGCTGATCGATCCCGACGGCGCCTACTCGCTGGCCGGCGCGCGCGATCTTCTCGATCTCGCTGTTTACCAGCTTGCCCGCTTCGGTTCGCTGGCTGGCTTCTATGATTACTTTGCCGCCACCGGCACGGTGATCGAGGACACGGCTGCCTCCAACACCCTGACCGGCTTTGCCGGCGCAGACACCTTTGTATTCTCCGGCGGCAACGATGTCGTACAGGCCGGCCCGACCGGAACCTACGGCTATCAGGACGGCACGGATACGCTAGATGTCTCCGCCTGGGGCGCAACTTCGGTGGACGATTTGTTGTGGTATAACGATAACGGAAATGCCGTTATCCTTTCGGCCACAGACACGTCCGTCTCCGTCACACTGAATGGCGTCGATGCAAATGTGCTCGACGCATCGGACTTCATTTTCGCCAGCGCATCGGCGCTTGCCGCGTAAAGGAAAAACAGGCTGTGGGCTTTCAAAACCACCAGCAGACGCTGCCGCAGTCCCTCACTGCGGCGGTTGTTTCGCCACTTAAAAGCACGTTTCTAGGCGTTGCGCTCGTCAGCGGCGTGGTCAATATACTCGCGCTCACGTCGCCGCTCTTCATGCTGCAGGTTTATGACCGGGTTCTGGCAAGCGGCAGCGTGCCGACGCTGGTCGGGCTCGCCATTCTCGCGCTTGGCCTTTACGGCTTCCAGTGCCTGCTCGATATCATCCGCGCCCGCGTTCTGATCCGCATCGGCGAAGATTTCGACATGCGTTATTCCGGCAGGGTACATGATGCGGTGGTGCGCCTGCCGCTCGTCAACCGCATGCCGGGCGACGGTCTGCAGCCGCTGCGCGATCTCGACAATGTGCGCGGTTTTCTCTCCGGCACGGGGCCGACCGCCTTTTTCGATCTGCCGTGGATGCCGCTTTATCTCGGCATATGTTTTCTGTTTCATTTCTGGATCGGCGTGACGGCGCTTGCCGGCGCGATATTGCTTGTCTCCCTCACGATCCTCACCAATATCTTCTCGCAGAAGCCGATCCGCGACACCATGGTCGAGAATATGGCCCGCAACCGGCAACTGGAGGCCTCGCGCCGCAATGCCGAAGTCGTGCAGGCCATGGGGCTTGGCGGCCGGCTCGGAAAACGCTGGCAAAATTCCAACGAGGCCTATCTCGCCGCCAATCGCAAGGCCGGAGATGTGGCCGGCGGTCTCGGCAACATCGCAAAGTCTCTGCGGGTCGTGCTGCAATCGGCCATTCTGGCGGTCGGCGCTTGGCTCGTCATCAATCAGGAGGCCTCCGGCGGCGTGATGATCGCCAGTTCGATCATGATGGGCCGGGCGCTGGCGCCCGTCGATCTCGCCATTTCCAACTGGAAGTCCTTCGTGGCTGCCCGGCAGAGCTGGGCGCGGCTGAGGGAGCTTTTTGCACAGATGCCGGCCAATGCCGCCGCCATGGCCCTGCCGAAGCCTGAAAAGGAACTGCGGGTCGAAAACGTCACCATCGTTCCGCCGGGAGAAAAAAAACCGACCGTCACCGGGCTTGGCTTCATCGTGACCGCCGGAAACGCGCTCGGCGTCATCGGCCCCTCCGGCTCGGGTAAATCCACGCTCGCGCGCATTCTCACCGGTGCGTGGATGCCGGCCGCCGGCAAGGTGCGGCTGGACGGTGCAAGTTTCGAGCAGTGGGACCGTGAGGCGCTGGGCCGCCATATCGGCTATCTGCCACAGGGCGTGGAGCTGTTCGACGGCACGATCGGTGAAAATATCTCCCGTTTCGAGGATAATCCCGATCCTGACGCCATCATCGCGGCGGCCAGGGCTGCGGGCGCGCATGAACTGATCCTGCGTTTCGAAAAGGGGTATGACAGCGATATTGGCGAGGCGGGTTCGGCGCTTTCCGCCGGGCAGCGCCAGCGCATCGGCCTTGCCCGCGCGCTATACGGCGATCCCTTCATCGTGGTGCTGGACGAACCCAACGCCAATCTCGATGCGGAAGGCGAAGCCGCCGTGGTCAAGGCGATTTCCTCGGTGAAGGCGCGGGGCGGTATTGCCGTCGTCGTCGCCCACCGGCCGAGCGCCATCGGTGCTGTCGATTTCATTTTGATGATGGAAGAGGGGCGGATGAAGGCCTTCGGCCCGCGCGACGAGGTGCTTTCGAAGGTACTGCGCGTTCCGCAGGCGCAGGCGGTAAAGGGATTTACCGCATCCGCCCAGACGATCTCGCCCCTGCGCGTCGTCGCCAATACCCAGCCACAGGCGTTGGTGCTGGAAGACGTCCGTGAAGAGAACAGTCAGGAAGGAGATGCGGATGTCAAACATTGATCAGCGCAGCCATGTATCCCGCTCCATCCGCAAACATCTTGTCGCCGGCCTTGCCGCGGGTGTAGCGCTGCTGGCCGGCGTCGGCGGATGGGCTGCGACGACCAATCTTGCCGGCGCGGTTGTCGCCTCCGGCCATCTGGTGGTGGATTCCTACAGCAAGAAGGTGCAGCACCCGAGCGGCGGTGTCGTCGGCGAAATTCTGGTGAATGAGGGCGACAGGGTGAAGGCCGGCGATGTGGTCATGCGCCTTGATGCGACCCAAACCCGCGCCAATCTCGCCATCGTGACCAAGCGTCTGGATGAGCTGAATGCGCGCATGGCAAGGCTGGAGGCCGAGCGCGACGATCTGCCGGAGCTCGTTTTTCCGCAGGCGCTGATGGCGCGAAAAGACGATGCCGATGTCGCCTCCGCCATGCGCAGCGAGACCAAGCTGTTCGAATTCCGCAAATCCTATCGCGAAGGGCGCAAAGCACAGCTTTCCGAGCGCATCACCCAGTTCGAACATGAGATCGAAGGGCTGAAGGCGCAGGAAGTCGCCTATGATAACGGCCTTGCCGTGCTGGAGGCTGAAATCACCTCGCAGAAATCCCTGCGCGAACAGGGTATCGTTTCGGTGCAGAGGCTGAACAGCCTGCAGACGCAGGCCGCGACATTCGGCGGCGAGCGCGGCGAAAAAATCGCCTATCAGGCGCAGACGGCGGGGCGCATTACCGAAACCAGACTGCAAATCCTGCAGATCGACCAGGAATTGCGCACCGAGGTCGGGCGGGAACTGCGGGAAATACAGGCGCAGATGGGCGAATTCGTCGAGCGCAAGGTTGCCGCCGAAGACGAGCTGAAGCGCATCGATATCGTCGCGCCGCAATCCGGCATGGTGCATGAAATGGCCGTGCACACGGTGGGCGGCGTGGTGACGCCGGCGGATCCGATCATGCTCATCGTGCCTGACGGAGACGAGCTGGCGCTGGAGGTGCAGATCGTGCCGAAGGATATCGATCAGCTTCAGGTGGGGCAAAAGGCCATGCTGCGCATGACCGCCTTCAACCAGCGTGTCACGCCGGAACTGGAAGGCCATGTCAGCCGCATCGCGGCGGATATCACCACCGATCAGCGCAGCGGTCTCTCCTATTATCTGGCGCGGATTTCCGTGCCGGTCTCCGAGCGGCAGAAGCTGAACAATGCGCCGCTGGTGCCGGGCATGCCGGCCGAGGCGTTCATTCAGACCAGCGAAAGGACGGCGCTGTCCTATATCGCCAAACCGCTGACCGACCAGATCAGCCGTGCCTTCCGTGAGGAGTAGGAATCTGGGCCCGGTTTCCGGGCTCTATCCACCTTCGCCAAAACGGAAGGCGGCAAAGCCTTTCGTCTTTGTCGGGATCGCCCAGACGCCGCCCGAAAACGGTGCTTTCGCCAGCCGGTCTTCGGACATGTTGTGGCGGTGTGATGTCAGGAAAAGGATGCTGAAATCAGGTCCTCCGAAGCACGGCATGGTGGGATGCGGGACAGGTGCCGGGATCACGCCCGTATGCGTGCCGTCGGGCGAGAAAACGTTCAACAGGCCAGCGGAAACGCCCGCGCTGTAATAGGTGCCGCTGCTGTCGAGACAGCCGCCATCGGGTCTTCCGGTCTCTTCCGTCATCCGGGCCACCAGCACGCCCTCATCGAATGTGCCGTTCCTGCTGTCGAATTTTCGTCGGCGTATCCATTTCTGGACGGAATCGCTCTGCCACATGATGGAGCCGTCCGGGGAAAAGGCGAGGCCGTTCGGGCATGTCAGGCCGGTCTGCATGCGCTCGGCGCTTTTTTCGGTGATCCGCCAAAGTTCACCATGGGGCTCCATGTCCGCGAGTGGCACGTTGTGCATGGTTCCCACCCAGAAGGCGCCGTCGGGGCCGATCCGTCCGTCGTTCAGCCGGCAGGGAATGCCGTCCGGTGACGGCAGCGAGTGGAGAAGGCGTGTTTTGCCGCTCTCCGGATCGAGGATGACAATATCCATGCCGCAGGCGACGATGAGATCGCCGTTCCGACAGAGACCGAGACTCGAGACCGTATGGGGAAACGCCCATTCGCGATAAAGGCCGGGCTCGAGCGTTGCGGACCGCACCGCCTTGCCGAGTATATCGCACCAGAAAAGCGCCTGTCGCCGCTCATCCCAAACGGGGGATTCCGCAAGCGTGCTCATCGTGTCGCACAGAAGTTTCGCCTGCGACATGGCGAGCGCTTTTTCAGGATTTGCCGTATTCATGATGCTCGAACCGTTGAAGATGATGGCGCAGAATTATTCGAAATAGTCCTGGTGGTTCTCGAAAACCTGCGAAAGAATGCCGAGGACGCGTCTCAGGTGTTTGCGCAAACCATCGGTCGCACGGGCTTCGTCCCCGGCCTTGATCGCATCGTAAACCGCCTCATGTTCGGAGAGCAGCCGCGCCATATGCGCCTCGTCGGTGATGGCGAGCGCGCGCAGGCGGTCCAGCCCCGCCTTCTCGCGGATCAACAGCGTCTCCAGCCTCTCAAGCCCCGTCGCGGCGGCAAGCGCGCTGTGGAACTGGTCGTCATGCACGCGAAAAGCCTTTCTGTCTCCGCGGTGCATGGCTGCGCGCTGGCCGGTGAGGGCGTGTTCAATCTCCTGCTCGGCCTCCGCCGTTATGCCGATCTGGCACAGCCTGCAAACCGCAGCGACCTCCAGCGCCTCGCGGATGAACTGCGCGCTGCGAATGTGCTTTTCCGATAATCTGGAGACATAGGTGCCGCGGCTGGGCAGGGTGACGATCAGGCCGTCATCCCGCAGGCGGCTCAGTGCTTCGCGCACCGGCGTTCGGCTGGAATTGAACAACTGTCCGATTTCGTTTTCCGAAACCGCCTGGCCGGGAAAAAGCTCCCGGGAAAGGATGGCCGATTTCAGCGCGGAATAGATCTGGTCCACGACCGGACGATTAAGGTCCAGTCGCTCCATTGTCGGCACGGTGCCACCTGTTACGGGAATTTTCGGCATATACCCTCCAGCGTTTTCATAACCGGTATACCGGAACACAAGTCTGTTGACAACCGGCATACCGGTATGCAAATGATCGCTTATTGGGAAGGAGGCTCCCGAAATGCAAAATATCAAGACCTGCGTCATCGTTGGCGCCGGAATGGTGGCGAAGACGCATGTGCTCGCCTGTGCGGCAAGTCCGGAAAAAATTCGCCTAAAGGGTTTGGTCGATGGCGGCTCCGGTCGCGCCAGCGCGCTGGCCGCCGAAGCGTCGAAACATACCGGATATGAGGTCGTCGTTTATTCCTCGGTGGAGGAAGCCGCACGCGATGCGGATGTCGATTTCGCCATCGTCGCAACGCCGCCGAATGCCCGCATCGATATCGTCGGACAGCTCGCAAAGGCGGGCAAACACATTCTGATGGAAAAGCCCGTCGCCCGGAACACGCAGGAAGCCGGCGGCCTTGTCGCCCTCTGTCGTGAGGCCGGCGTCACGCTCGGCATTATCTTTCAGCACCGAATGCGGGCTGCATCGCAAAAAGCCCGTGAGTTGGTCGATGGCGGGACGCTCGGAGCGCTCGGTCTCTGCGAAGTTTCCGTGCCGTGGTGGCGCGCGCAATCCTATTATGATGAACCCGGCCGCGGCACGCTGGCGCGCGACGGCGGCGGTGTTCTGATCTCCCAGGCAATCCACACCATCGATCTGGCGCTGAGCCTTACAGGGCCGGTCTCGCGCGTTCAGGCCATGGCGGCGACGACGCGGTTTCATCGCATGGAAACCGAAGATTACGTCGCGGCCGGCCTTCGTTTCAAGCATGGCGCTGTCGGCTCGCTGGTCGCAAGCACCGCAAGTTTCCCCGGCGCTCCGGAATCGATTGTCCTGCATTTCGACAATGCCAGCCTGCGGCTCGCTTCGGGCCTCCTGCATGTCGACTGGCGCGATGGCCGGCAGGAGACGTTTGGCGGCGCGGCATCCGGCACGGGCGGCGGCGCCGACCCCATGGCTTTCACGCATGAATGGCATCAGGGCGTCTTCGAAGATTTCGCAGACGCCATCTCCTCAGGGCGCGCCCCGGTCGTCACCGGTGAAGCGGCTCTTTTGTCTCACAGATTGATCGACGCGATCATCAACTCGGCCGACACCGGCAAGGAAGTGGAACTGCAGGATGACTAAAGCAATCAAGTTCGTCGCTCTCGGCATAGAGCACCGGCACATTTTCGGCATGGCCCAGAACATGCTGGATGCCGGCGCAGAATTCGCCGGCTGGTGGACCGAAGGCGAGCCAGACGTGGTGGAAGGCTTCGTCAAGCGCTTCCCGGATGTGCCGCGCGCGACCTCCAAGGAAGCTCTGCTGGCCGATGGCAGCATCAATCTCGTGCTGATCGCCGACATTCCCTCCAAGCGCGCCGATCTCGCCATCGCCGCAATGGAAGCCGGCAAGGACGTCATGTCCGACAAGCCCGGCTGCACTACCTTCGAACAGCTCGATCGCCTTCGCCAGACGGTGGCGAAGACCAAGCGTATCTGGACCGTCGATTTCTCCGAGCGTTTTGAAGTTCCGAGCGTGACCAAAGCGGCCGAACTCGTTGCGCAGGGCGCCATCGGCCGCGTCATTCAGACCGTCGGCCTCGGCCCGCATCGTCTGAACCGCCAGATCCGCCCAAAGTGGTTCTTCGAACGGGAAGCTTACGGCGGCATCATCACCGATATCGCCAGCCACCAGATCGACCAGTTCATGTTCTTCACCGGCTCGACCGAAGTGGAGATCGTGGCTGCCACCGTTGCCAACTATGCCAACCCGCGCGATCCGGGCCTGCAGGATTTCGGCGAAGTGGTGCTGCGCGGCGACAAGGGCCACGGCTATATCCGCGTCGACTGGTACACGCCCGATGCGCTGCCGACCTGGGGCGACGGCCGCCTGACGATCCTCGGCACCGAGGGCTACATCGAGCTGCGTAAATATGTCGATGTCGGCAATACGCAAGGCACCGACCGCCTCGTTCTCGTGAATGGCGACCGCTGCGAATATATCGACGCCTCCGGTGCCGGCCTGCCCTATTTCGGCCGCCTGTGCGACGACATCCGCAACCGCACCGAAACGGCGATGACGCAGGAACATGTGTTCAAGGTATGCGACCTGTCGCTGCAGGCGCAGGCCAAGGCCGAGGGAGCTTCGAAATGATCGGTGTTGCCATCATTGGCGCCGGCATCGGCGCCCAGCATCTGAGCGGCTATCGGGCCCTGCCGAAGCGCTTCGTCGTCAAGGCGATCTGCGACCTCGATCTGGAGCGCGCCTGCTCCGTGGCGGGTGAGGATGCGTCCATCCGTCTGACGACCGATCTCGATGAGGTTCTGGCCGATGAGAGCATCCAGCTCATCGACGTCTGCCTGCCGCCGCACCTGCATTTCCCCGTGACGCTGAAGGCGCATGCGGCGGGCAAGGATGTGGTCTGCGAAAAGCCGCTCGTCCGCTCGCTTGAAGAGGCAAATGCGCTGATCGACTCCGTCAAGAAGACCGGCCGTGGCGTGTTTCCGGTCTTCCAGTACCGTTTCGGACATGCGATGCGGCAGCTTCGCGCGCTCATCGATGCCGGCCTTGCGGGCAAGGCCTTTGTCGCGAGTTCGGAAGTTCACTGGAACCGTGGCGCCAGCTATTACGACATTCCGTGGCGCGGTACGTGGAAGGGCGAGTGCGGCGGCGCGATCCTCGGCCACGCCATCCACGCCCATGATCTTCTCTGCCACGTTCTCGGCCCGGTCGACGAAGTGTTCGCCATGGCCGATACGCGCGTCAACACAATCGAAACCGAAGACTGCGCGGCACTCAGCTTCCGTATGAAAAGCGGTGCGCTGGCGACCAGCTCGGTGACGCTCGGTGCCGCCGAAGATACGTCCCGCCTGCGTTTCTGCTTCGAAGGCTTCACCGCCGAGAGCGGCACGCTGCCCTATCGCCCGGCCGAAGACACATGGCGTTTCATCGCCCGTGCGCCGACCACGCAGGACCAGATCGACGCCGTTCTGGCGAGGGTCGCCGATGGCGAAAACGGCTTTGCCGGTTTTGTCGAGGCCATTGCCGACGCGATGGAGGGACGCGGCGGCAAGGAAGTGACTGTGAACGATGGCTTGCAGTCCATCGAACTCGTCACCGCCATCTACCGCTCGGTGCGGGAAGGAAAGCCGGTCCGCCTGTCCGACGCCGCAGAAGGCGAATGGATCAAGGGCTGGGCTCCGCGCGCATCCGCCAACGCATAATCATCTAAGGGAGGAAAAGAGATGATCGGTAAATACAGCATGGCATTGGCGCTCGCCATTGGCGCGGCGTCCTTTGCGGGCGCCGCCCAGGCGGCTGAGGAAGTGCGCTTCACCTGCGCTTATGACGGCAACGGCTGCGAAATTCTGAAAGATATTCTCGCGCGTTACGAAAAGCAGCATCCGGACGTGAAGATCGTCACCGACGTCGTGCCCTACAAGGCGCTGCTGGAAGGCCTGCCCGTGCAGCTCGCCGGCGGCAGCGGCCCGGATTTCGCAACCGTGACCGACCTTGGCGGCCTCAATCGCTATTATCTCGATCTCACACCTTATGTGGATGCGAAATACTGGGAAGATAATTTCTCCAACGTGCTGAAATGGTATCGCAGCGGCCCAGACGACAAGGGCATTTACGGCATGCATACCCAGCTCACCATCACCGGCGCCTTCATCAACCGCACTTTGTTCGATCAGGCCAATGTCGCCGTACCCGGCAAGGATGCGACGCTGGATGACTGGGCGAAGGCTGCCAATGCCGTCGCCAAGGCAACCGGCACGCCTTACCCGATGGCCATCGACCGTTCCGGCCACCGTATTGCCGGCCCGGCCATTTCCTATGGCGCGAAGGTTTTCGATGCTGATGGTAAGCCCATTCTCGTCGATGAAGGCTTCACGACTTTCGTGAAGAAATTCGTGGAGTGGAACAAGGACGGCACCATGGCGCGTGACGTCTGGGCCGGGCAGGGCGGCAATACCTATCGCGATGCCGCGCAGGAATTCATCAACGGCCAGCTCGTCTATTATTACTCGGGCAGCTGGCAGACCGCGCGGTTCGACAGCCAGGTCGGCGATGCTTTCGACTGGGAAGTCGTGCCGCAGCCCTGCGGCGGCGCTGCCTGCACCGGCATGCCTGGTGGTACCGGCATCGTCGGCTTCAAGCAGACCAAAAACCCGAAGATCGTTGCCGATATCCTGAACTTCCTCGCTCAGGACGAGAATTATCTCGACTTCACCGTGCGCACCCGCAACGTTCCGGCCCACAAGGCCGTGGCTGACAAGGGCGTGACCTATACCGGTGCGACGCCTGCGACGCAGAAGGCCATGAACGCCTGGCTGGACCAGATTCCCGGCCTCAGCCCGATTGCCTACACCTATCAGGGTTACAAGAACAATCGCGCCATGTTCAACATCTCCGTCCAGCGCATCACGCAGGCCATCGTCGGTGAAAGCACCGTCGATGAAGCCATGGCCCGCGCGAAGACGGACCTCGAGGAAGCGTTGAAACAGGCGAAGTGATCCATCGCCTTCCGGCGCGGCGTATGCCGCGCCGCGCCGGATCGAAGGAGGACCCTCATGTATAAACTTCTTGCGCCTGTCATGGGCATCGTCGAACTGCCCTTCGCCTTCCTGCAGAAGGTTCTCGGCCATCGGCGGATCGCCTGGGTGTTTCTTACACCCAACCTGATCCTGTTCGCGGTCTTCGCCTTTCTGCCGATCGTGCTGAACATGGCCTATTCCGTGACCGGCAGCGAACACATATTGCTTTCCGAACGCCCTGCCGTGGGCGGCGAAAATTTCTCGGTCCTTCTTTCCTGTCAGAACTATCTCGATCCCAATTCCTGTGAGCGCGACCTGTTCTGGCGCTCGGTCTGGAACACGGTTTTCTTCGTCGTACTGCAGGTGGGTTTCATGGTCGGCTTTTCGCTGATCACGGCCATCGTGCTCAACCGCGATATCCGGGCGCGCGGGTTCTTCCGTGCCGTCTTCTTCTTCCCCGTGCTGCTGTCGCCCGTGGTTGTGGCCTTGATCTGGAAGTGGATTCTCCAGCGTTTCGGCGTTCTCAACGCAACGATGGAGGGGCTGGGCCTCGGTTCGGTCGACTGGCTGCTCGAAGCCAATCTTGCCTTCGGCTGGTCGGTCTTCCTGTCGGTCTGGGCGCATATGGGTTTCTACACGCTCATTCTTCTGGCCGGCCTGCAGGCGATCCCGCGCGATGTCTATGAGGCGGCGCAGCTCGACAAGGCGAGCCCTTGGCGCATCTTCCGGCGCATCACGCTGCCGCTGCTTGCGCCCACCATGCTCGTGGTTCTCGTCCTGTCGCTCATCAAGGGCGTGCAGACCTTCGATGAAGTCTTTGCCTTCACGGGTGGCGGCCCCGGTTCGGCGACTACCTTCATCATTCAGTTCATCTATCAGACCGGCTTTGCCGGGACGCCCCGCAATTTCGGTCTGGCTGCCGCCGCTTCGCTGCTGCTCGCCGTGGTGCTGGTGGTGCTGACCGCCCTGCAATTCCGGGCAAACAGGAGCAAGGTCGATGGCTAGGATTGGCGCATTTCTGACCCGTACCCGTGGCCGAAACGGCAAGCTGCACTGGACCGACTGGCTATCCTACGCCTATCTCGGCGTGGCGGTGCTGATGATGTTCGGTCCCGTCGTCTGGCTCGTGCTTTCCTCGTTCAAGACGGAGGCCGATCTCCAGCGCTTTCCGCCGCGCCTCCTGCCCTATACGCAGGAAACCGTGGTGGTGGATGGGCAGGCAGCACCGCTGCCGGCCTATGTCGACAAGGAGGGCCGCGAGTTCGGCATGGTCCGCCGCATCGGTCTCGTGGCCCAGGTGGTTGACCCGGCCAAGCCAACCGAAGTCCTGAAGATGCCGTTCAACGAGCTGAAACCGGCTGAAAAAGTGGCGCTGGCGACGGAAAACTACACCGAGCTTTTCCAGCGCTTCAATTTCCCGCTCTATTTCTGGAACTCGACCTTCATCACGGTGACGTCCACCATCATCATGCTGATCGTCAATTCCATGGCGGCCTTCGCGCTCTCGAAATACCAGTTCAAGGGCAGGGGCGTGGTGCTGGCGCTGGTTGTCGGCACGCTGATGATCCCACAGACCGTCGTGCTGGTGCCGCTGTTTCTCATCACCAGCCAGCTGGGCATGATCAACAGTCTCTGGGGCGTCATCATTCCCGGTGCCGCCACCCCGACCGGTGTCTTTCTGCTGCGGCAATATATGCTGACGATCCCGGATGAAATCCTCGATGCCGCCCGCATGGACAAGGCGAGCGAATGGAAGATCTACTGGCGCATCATCCTGCCGCTCTCGGCGCCGGCGCTTGCCGTTCTGGCGATCCTTGCGATCATGTGGCGCTGGAACGATTTCCTCTGGCCGCTGATCGTGCTGACGCGCAACGACAACTTCACCCTGCAACTGGCGCTCAACTCCTTCCAGGGGGAGATGACGACGGAATGGAGCAATCTTCTGGCCATGACGGTGCTGACACTCGCACCCATCGCGCTGGTCTTCATGTTCCTGCAAAAATACATCGCCACCGGCATTGCATCGACGGGCGGCAAATAATCCTCAGGGAGGAAACACGACAATGGCAAGTATTCAGCTTCGTCAGGTCAAAAAGACATATGGTGCCCTCGATGTGATCAAGGGTGTCGATCTCGATATCAAACACGGCGAGTTCTGCGTTTTCGTCGGCCCTTCCGGCTGCGGCAAGTCGACCCTGCTGCGCATGATCTCCGGTCTCGAAGAACTGAGCGGCGGCGATATCGTCATCGGCGGTGATGTGGTCAA
Organism: Agrobacterium sp. 22-214-1; assembly: GCF_053522465.1. Lineage (NCBI taxonomy): Bacteria > Pseudomonadati > Pseudomonadota > Alphaproteobacteria > Hyphomicrobiales > Rhizobiaceae > Agrobacterium > Agrobacterium sp. 22-214-1. The sequence goes on from NZ_JBNWCK010000002.1 coordinate 650,726, forward strand.
CACGGTGCCGGCCGCAGATCGCGGCCTTGCCATGGTGTTCCAGTCCTATGCCCTTTATCCGCATATGACGGTGCGCGAAAACCTGTCCTTCGGGCTTGAGAACATCGGCACCTCCAAAAAGGATATCGCCGAAAAGATCTCCCAGGTTTCCAAGATGCTGCAGATCGACCAGCTTCTCGGGCGTCGCCCCAAGGACCTGTCGGGCGGCCAGCGCCAGCGCGTCGCCATCGGCCGCGCCGTCGTGCGCGAGCCGCGTGTGTTCCTTTTCGACGAGCCGCTTTCCAACCTCGATGCGGAGCTGCGCGTCGACATGCGCGGTGAGATTTCCAGCCTGCACCGGCGTCTCGGCAATACCATGATCTATGTGACGCACGATCAGGTGGAAGCCATGACCATGGCCGACAAGATCGCCGTTCTGCGCGCCGGCAAGCTGGAGCAATTCGGTGTGCCGCTCGATCTTTATAACCGCCCGGCCAATCTCTTCGTGGCAGGCTTCATCGGCTCGCCGAAGATGAATTTCTTTGCCGGCGAAGTGACCTCGGATGCAACGCCGGCCCTGAAGATCGCCACCGGTGAGTTGATCCCGCTACCACAGACCGGCTTTTCCTATAAGCCCGGCCAGAAGGTGACACTCGGCGTCCGCCCGAACCATGTGCTGCCGGGTGAGGGCGGCGCACTGACCATGTCGGTGCGCACCGCAGAACAGCTGGGCGGGGAATCCTATCTCTATGGTAATCTCGGTGACGGCACTCCGGTGACGCTGCATCTTTCCGGCCAGACCTCGACATCGGCGGGCGAAGTCATCCGCCTGTCGGCGCCGCTGGAACATATCCATCTTTTCGATACGACGAGCGGGCTGACGCTCCGGCAGGACTGACAGCCTTTGGCGCAACCCGCAACGCAGGACCACTGACATGACCGATAAAAAACTCCGTTCCGACCGCTGGTTTGCTCCCGACGACCTGCGCAGCTTCGGCCACCGCTCACGCATGATGCAGCTCGGTTATGCGGAGGAGGATTTTGTCGGCAAACCCGTCATCGGTATCCTCAATACCTGGTCGGAGCTGAACACCTGTCATTCGCATTTCCCTGAAAGGGTGAAGGATGTGAAACGCGGTGTGCTGCAGGCGGGTGGTTTTCCCGTCGAAATGCCGTCGCTTTCGGTGGACGAGAGCTTCACCAAGCCGACATCGATGCTCTACCGCAACATGCTGGCGATGGAGACGGAGGAGATGATCCGCTCGCATCCGCTTGACGGTGTGGTGCTGATGGGCGGTTGCGACAAGACGACACCCGGCCTCGTCATGGGTGCGATCTCGGCCGGCGTGCCGATGATCTATCTGCCGGCCGGCCCGATGTTGCGTGGCAACTATGCCGGAAAGGTGCTGGGTTCGGGTTCGGATGCCTGGAAATATTGGGACGAGCGCCGTGCCGGTAACGTCACCGACGAGGAATGGCGCGGCGTGCAGGGCGGCATTGCCCGCTCCGCCGGTGTGTGCATGACCATGGGCACCGCCTCGACCATGACTGCCATCACCGATGCCCTTGGCCTCACCCTGCCGGGAGCTTCCTCCATTCCGGCGGTGGATGCCGAACACCAGCGCATGTCGGCAGGTTGCGGCCGGCGTATCGTGGAAATGGTGGCCGAGGAGCTGACGCCGAACCGTATCCTGACCGCGACCGCCTTTCGCAATGCCGCCATCGTCGCCATGGCGACCGGTTGCTCCACCAATGCCGTCGTGCATTTGATCGCCATGGCCCGCCGCGCTGGCGTGCCGATGACGCTCGATGAGCTGGACGAACTTGGCCGGGTCACGCCGCTGATCGCCAACGTCCGCCCGTCCGGCAAAGACTATCTGATGGAGGATTTCTATTATGCCGGCGGTCTGCGCGCACTGATGAAGCAGTTGGAAAGCCGTCTCGACTGTTCGGCACTGACCGTGACCGGCCGCAGCATGGGCGAGAACCTCGAAGGCGCGAAGGTCTATAATGACGATGTCATCCGCTCGCTCGATAATCCCGTCTATGCGGAAGGCTCGCTTGCGGTGCTGCGCGGCAATCTTTGCCCTGATGGCGCCGTCATCAAGCCCGCCGCCTGCGATCCGAAGTACCATGTTCACGAAGGCCCGGCGCTGGTCTTCGACAGCTATCCGGAGATGAAGAAGGCAATTGACGACGAGAACCTCGATGTCACGCCGGATCATGTGCTGGTGCTGCGCAACGCCGGCCCGCTCGGCGGTCCCGGTTTTCCGGAATGGGGCATGCTGCCCATCCCGAAGGCGCTGATCAAAAAGGGCCACCGCGACATGGTGCGCATTTCCGATGCCCGCATGTCCGGCACCTCCTATGGCGCCTGCGTGCTGCATGTCGCGCCGGAAAGCTTCGTCGGCGGCCCGCTGGCGCTTCTGAAGACCGGCGATATCGTGCGCCTCGATCTGCCGCAGCGCCGCCTCGATATGCTGGTCAGCGAAGAGGAAATCGCCAGCCGCCGCGCCGCCTGGCAGGCGCCCGCGCCGCGTTATGAACGCGGTTATGGTTATCTCTTCTCCAAGCACGTCACCCAGGCCGATCAGGGCTGCGATTTCGACTTCCTGCAAACGGATTTCGGCCGCACCGCCGGCGAGCCCGATATTTTCTAAGGGGCCCTATCATGTTGAAGCGATTGCTCATCACAGGCGCCGGCGGCAAGCTGGGCAGCATGCTGCGCGGACGGCTCGGCCATGTCGCCGAGACCATCCGCCTTTCGGATGTCGTCGATCTCGGGGAAGCAGCACCCCATGAGGAGCTTTTTCACTGCCGGCTCGAAGATGAGACGGCGGTTCATGAACTGGTGAAGGGCTGTGACGGCATCGTCCATCTCGGCGGTATTTCGGTGGAAAAGGCTTTTGATCCCATCGAGGCCGCCAATCTTCGCGGTGTCTACAATCTTTACGAAGCGGCGAGACAAAACGGCCTGCCGCGCATTATCTTCGCCTCCAGCAACCACACGATCGGTTATTATCCGCAGGGACAGCAGCTAGAGCCGGAAACACCCTTTCTGCCGGACGGCCTTTATGGCGTCTCGAAGATTTTCGGTGAGGCCATGGCAAGCCTCTACCACTCCAAATTCGGCCAGGAGACGGCCATTGTCCGTATCGGGTCGTGCGAAGAAAAGCCCACCAACTGGCGGATGCTGTCGACCTGGCTCAGCTACGGCGACTTCGTTTCGCTGATCGAGGCCACCTTCCGCGTGCAGAAACTCGGTTGCCCGGTCATCTGGGGCGTTTCGGCCAATGACGACAGCTGGTGGGATAATTCCCATGTCGACTTTCTCGGCTGGCAGCGCCGCGACAATGCCGCGCGCTACCGTGCGGAAATCGAACGCGATGTGCCGCGCCCCGATCCCGAGGCCGCAATCGCAAAATATCAGGGCGGTGTCTTCACAGACGAGCCCATTCACCGGACTTGAAACACATCCAGCCGCCCATTGCGAGGAGACAGATATGAATAATGAAACGCGCGAAAAACTGCTGACGATTTCCGTCGCTACCCTGGCGACGGCGCTTTACAAGCGGGGTCTGCGCAACCAGGTCATTCAGGGCGTGCGCCCGCTGGGCTACAAGGGCAAGAATATGGTCGGCCCGGCCTTTACCCTGCGCTACATGCCGGCCCGTGAAGACCGCAACCAGCTTGTTGAATTCCGCAATCCCGCCCATCCGCAGCGCGTCGCCATCGAAACATGCCCGCCGGGCCATGTGCTTGTCATGGACAGCCGCAAGGATGCGACCGCCGCCTCGGCCGGCGATATTCTTGTGACCCGCCTGATGGTTCGCGGCGGTGCCGGCATCGTTTCCGATGGCGGTTTCCGGGATGCGGCAACCATCGCCGAGCTGGATATTCCCGCCTACCACACCCGCCCTTCCAGCCCCACCAACCTCACCAAACACGAGGCAATCGAGATCAACGGTCCGATTGGCTGCGGCGATGCGCCGGTGTTCCCGGGCGATATCATCGTTGGTGACGCCGATTGCGTTATCGTCATCCCGGCGGGCATTGCCGACGACGTGGCGACCGAGGCGGTGGAAATGACGGCTTACGAGGATTTCGTGGTGGAACAGGTCAAGGCTGGCCAGACGATCATCGGGCTTTACCCCTGCACCAAGGAAGAGCACCAGACGGCTTTTGCCGAATGGCGCAAGAAGAACAACCGCTGAACCTTACAGCCAGCCCAGTGCTTTCGCCGCGCGGATCGCCTCCGCGCGGCGTTTGCAATCCAGCTTGCGGAACAGGTTGCCGAGGTGAAACTTCACCGTCACTTCCGAGATGTTGAGCGTCTGGGCGATCTTCTTGTTCGACATGCCGCTGGCGAGCAGTTGCAGCATCTGCGCTTCCCGCTGCGAAAGCCCGCCATGCAGGGCGCGCGCCTGCGGCGAGTTGACCGAAGCGGCGAAAATCGACAGCGCGGTGCGGACATCGGACGAGGTTTCGATGAAACTGCGGATGCGGCGATTGTTCAGGAGCGGTGAGAGGAAGACACGCTCCTCCGACAGGACACCGCTGCAGCCAAGGCGGGTAGCCGATTCAAGGGCAGTGAGGATATGGGCGCGGGCGGCGGCGTTGTCGCGGCGCTGGTGCGCGGCGTAGCTCTGCCAGATTCGCAGCGCGACCTTTTCGCGGTTGGTGACTTTGGGATTGGCGATCATCGCGTCGATCTGGCGGGAGAGATAGGCGCGGGGCGTGAAAAGATGCACCGCATCGCGCAGCCAGGCCATGACATAGGCGATCTCATCGCGGCGCATCAGTCGGGAAAGATCCTCATGCGCGCTCTCCACCCAGTTGCGGCCCATGGGCATGCGGATCGCCGAAAGCGTCGCGGCCGCATCCGCCCACCGGTTGGCGTTCTGATAGGCGATGGCCGTCCTGATCTCCATCATCGCATGGAATTGCAGCCCTTCCGAAAGGTGGATCCACAGACCGTCTAGAAAACCGGGGCGCACAGTCATCGGAAAATGATCGATCAGCACCTGCGAGGCATAATGCAGGGCAAACTGCATCAGGCTCGGCCATATCTCGGCCGCGGCGAAATGATCGAATTCATGTTCGACGAAATGCAGGAGATCGCGCGGTTTTCCCGCCTCATAGGCAAGACAGGCTTCCGTCAGCCGCAGCATCCGGAACTCCTGTACGGCATCATGCGGCACCTGTTCCAGCCGCGCACGCGCCTCCTGCGCCGCGTGGCGCGCCAGAAGCGTATCGCCGCTCATCAGCCGCAGCACGATCTGGTGCAGATGGATGAAAAATTCCAGCAGGGGCTGCCCGCCCATCTTGCGCAGATAGATCAGAGCGCGTGCGGCGGCGGCCTCCGCCTCGCGGAAATTGCGGCGGCGGATTTCGAATTCGAGCAGTGCATTGTAATAGGCCGCCCATTTGCCGTGGTCGTCCATGGGGTAGTCGGCCATGAACTCGGCGAGACGGGTTATCACCGCGTCATTGGGCGTCAGGTCCTCGGCAATCATCAGGTTCAGCCGGAAGGTGCGGGCGGCGAAGGAAAAGCGTGAGCCACGGGCAAGCACTTTCAGTGGATCGAGATAGTCCGATCCGAGGCTTTTGCCGAGCAGATGGCGCACGCGCTGCAATTCCCCCTGTTTCAGCAGGGCACGGGTGACGGCGAAGAGCACGGTTTCATTCGTTGCGATCATATCCTGCGAAAACCGCATGATGATCTCGCGAAACCTGTCGACGCTGCTTCGATAGATCAGTTCACGGCCATGGGCGCGTTCAAGGATTTGCGCGGCATGGGTCTCATAACCACGGTCGAGCAGCATCGCCATGGCCGCAAGCGCCCGCCCTTCCTTTTCGAAAGCCGATGCCACCTCCACCACGGCGCTGCCGGCCTGCAGGGTAGCAAGACGTTCCCGCGCAGCCACGCTCAGAAGCCGTATCAGGGTGGGGTGGTTTTCGGGATTTCCGGTTAGGAATGGCGGCAGCAGTTCGGTCCAGTCCGCCTCGGGTTCCGCAGAGGGGTTTTCCAGCCAGAACGAAAGTTCAACCGTCTGCGCGGGAGAAAGATGCGGCAGGTAGTTTTCCCGCAGATAGTCGGCACACAGCGTTTCATCCGGAAAACGCGCCAGTGAGAGGAAAGCCGGCCAACCCGCATAGTCGTGGAGTGCGAGGCGCTTCTGCTCAGGTGGCAGGCCTTCCACCTCGTCCTCACCAAGAAGCAGTTCATTCGGCCCGATGGTGAGCGAACCGCGATGCAGGATGTGCCGGGCCAGCCCGCTGATCCGCTGATCCGGCCGGCAGGCGATGACCACCAAACGCACCGCCTCCAGGATGGCGGCCGGCATGCGCGCCGCCCGCGCGAAAACCGGCACGTCCCACAGGAGACAGCCATTCGTGGCCTCGTCGCTTCGCGGCTGGTGCGTGCGGCACACCTCGGTTCCAAGCTCTTTTGCGAGCATTTCCAATAGCACGCTTTTTCCCGCGCCCGCAGGCGCCCGCAGAAAGACCACGCCGGCGGTTTCGCTGGCGATGCGGCGGCAGAGGCGGGTGCGGGGCAGGAGCGTCATTCGCAAAGGCATAGGGGATTTAAGCTTAAAAACCTATACTCATCTTTCAAAAAACTATACCTTTCGGCAATTGTTCAAACGGACATGTGGTGAAAACTTGTGCTCACGCAACCGATGCACAAGGAACGTTCCACCGATGCAGCAACATCCGCTGGTCGCGATTTTGAACAGGCTCGGCACCTTCGTGCTGGTCATGATCGCCCTGTCCATCATGATTTTCGTGCTGGCCCGCGTGGTGCCGGGTGACCCCGCGCGTATGGCGCTGGGTCCTGCGGCAACGCAGGAGCAGGTGGATGCGCTGCGTGGTGAGATGGGCCTCGATAAGCCGCTCGCCGTTCAATATCTCGATTATATCGGCAACGCGCTGCACGGTGATCTTGGTTTTTCGCTGGTGTCGCAGCGTCCGGTGACCACCGATCTGGCGCAGACCGTTCCGGCTACCGTGGAACTGGTACTTGTCTCGGTCATCTTCATGTTTGCCGTCGCCATCCCGCTCGGCGTCATCACGGCGCATTATCGCGACCGTCCGCTGGACCATATCGGCCGCATCCTGTCGCTCACCGGGGTCACGATCCCGAGCTTTCTTTTCGCCATCACGCTGCAATTGCTGGTCGCCCGGTTTCTCTCCGGCTGGCCGATCATCGGCAGGCTTGACCACTCGCTCGGCTGGCAGGGCGGCCCCACGGGCTTCATCCTGATCGACGGCACGCTGGCCGGACGTTTCGATGTGGTGCTCGATGCGCTGAAGCATCTCGCACTGCCGGCCTTCGCACTTTCCATGGCAGGCATCGGCCAGATCACCCGCATCACTCGCTCCTCGATGATCGAGAACCAGCGCAAGGACCATGTGCTCACCCTGCAAAGCTTCGGCGTGCCGGAGAGGGTCATCATCTTCCGTTACCTGCTGAAGCTCTCTTCCATCGCGCCGCTGACGATCATGGGTCTCGAATTCGCGTCCCTGATCGGCAATGCCTTCGTGATCGAGATGGTCTTCGCCTGGGGCGGTTTCGCCTCCTACGGTCTGAACGCCATCCTGCAGAAAGACCTCAATGCCGTGACCGCCGTGGTGCTGGTGGCCGGCCTGTTCTTCATCGTTGCGAACCTGATCGTGGATGTCCTGATCTCGATCATCGACCCGCGCCTGCGCCGCAAGGAGGCTCGCTGATGGCCGATATGAAAATGCTCGAATCCACTGATCGGGGCTTAAGCGCCGGTTACATGATGTGGTATCGCTTCAGCCGCAATCCGGCGGCGGTCATCGGCTCGCTGATCCTTCTGTCGGTGCTGGTGCTGGCAGTCTTTGCGCCCTGGCTTACGCCCTATCCGAAACATATCGGCGCGGTTGTCGATTTCCGCGCCCGCCACATGCCGCCGGATCTCGAACACTGGTTCGGCACCGACAAGGCAGGACGCGATATCTTTTCCCGCACCATCTTCGGGCTCCGCGTCTCGCTGCTTCTCGTCATCGGCGTGCTCGGCATTTCCGTTCCGGTCGGAACTGTTCTTGGCCTGATCGCCGGTTATTTCGGCGGCTGGACCGAAAAACTCATCAGCGGCCTTACAAACGTGATGCTGGCCATGCCGCCACTGGTCATGGCACTCGCAGTGTCCAACCTCCTGGAACCGACGCTGACGAACGCCATGATCGCAATCACGCTGCTATGGTGGACCTGGCATGCGCGGCTGATCTATTCGGTGTCGAAGTCTATCGCCTCGGAAGACTATATCGAAGCGGCACGTCTTGCCGGTGCAGGCCCGTTGCACATCCTCTTCCGCGAAATCCTGCCCAATTGCGTTTCGGTCATATCGGTCAAGACGACGCTCGATGCCGCCTTCGTCATCCTGTTCGGCGCGACGCTGAGCTTCCTGGGTTTCGGCGTCAAGCCGCCGACCCCTGATCTTGGATCGATGGTCGCCGACGGGCGCCAGTTCATGCCGGATTTCTGGTGGGAAGTGCTCTGCCCCGGCGCGGCCGTGCTTTACGTGACGCTTGGCTTCAATCTGCTGGGCGACGGCCTGCGCGACATGTTCGACGTGGAAAGCTAAAACCATGACTGAACCGCTTCTCAAGGTCGAAAATCTCAACGTCACCTTCACCAACTATGGCCGCACCCGGCAGGTGCTGCGCGATGTCGCCTTCACGGTCGCCGCCGGCGAGCGCGTGGCGCTGATCGGCGAAACCGGGTCGGGCAAGTCCGTCACCGCCAAGGCGATCATCGGCACTTTGCCGAAGAATGCCGCGATCACATCAGGTGCGATCGTCATCGATGGTCGAGATGTGCTGTCCATGCCGCGCAGGGAGCGTGAGGCGCTGAAAGGCACGGCGTTTTCGCTGATCATGCAGGACCCACTCTCGTCCTTCAACCCGGTCTTCAAGATCGGCACGCATCTTGATGATGTCATGCGTTTTGCCGACAAGCGCGACGGCGTCAATTCGTCCAAGGCGGAGCGCCGCAACCGCATCGCAGCCGTTTTACGCCGCGTGCAGCTCGCCGATACCGAGCGGGTGATGAACGCCTACCCGTCCGAGCTTTCGGGCGGCATGCGCCAGCGTGTGCTGATCGGCCTTGCGCTGCTGCATCAGCCGAAGCTCCTGATCGCCGATGAGCCCGGCACGGCGCTTGACGTAACGACGCAGGATGAAATCCTCAACCTCATCAACCAGCTGGTTGCCGAAGAAAACATGGCGCTGCTGATGATCACCCACAATCTCGGCGTCGTGCGCAAGGTGGCGGACCGGGTCGTGGTCATGCACCACGGCGATATCGTCGAAACCGGCCCTTGCACGCAAATCCTGCATGCTCCCGCTGCGGATTATACACGTTCGCTGCTGGATGCGGTGCCGCCGCTCTATGGCTCGCGTGTCACGGATCTCGCGCAAAGCACGCGCCAGCCGATCATCACCATCGAAGGCCTGAACAAGATTTATGGCAGGCGCAATGGCTACCATGCCGTGCGCGACGTGAACCTGACGCTGAAGCAGGGCGAGGTTTTTGGCCTTGCGGGTGAATCCGGTTCCGGCAAGACCTCGGTTGCCCGCATGATCATGGGCCTTTCCCGTCCCACCGCCGGTAGTCTTGTCATTGACGCCCCGGCACCTGAACGCGGCAAGCGGCTGACGCAGATCGTCTATCAAAATCCGGGTACTTCGCTCAATCCGAAGCGTACCGTCAGGCAGACGCTTTCACTGCCGTTGAAATCCATCGGCATGGATGGGCAGGCGCGGGAAAGCCGGATGCAGGAACTGATGGGGCTGGTGCGGCTGCCGCAATCCTATCTCGGCAAATATCCGCACGAGCTTTCCGGCGGCCAGAAGCAGCGCGTGGCGATTGCCCGCGCGCTCGCGGCAGAACCGAAAGTCCTCATTCTCGACGAGCCGACGGCGGCACTTGATGTCTCCGTGCAGAAGACGGTGATCGACCTTCTGCTGCAACTGCGCGAGGAGCTTGGCCTCACCTATCTGATGATCTCGCATGACCTGTCGCTGATGCGCAATTTCTGCTCGCGCATCGCCATCATGCTGCGCGGCGAGATTGTCGAGGAGGGTGTGACGTCGGCGGTCTTTGCCGAGCCGGCCCATCCCTATACCCGCGCCCTGATCGCGGCCATCCCCGTCGTCACCGACGAGGAAGAACGTCTCAAACCCACGGTGACCGAGGAGGAGCGCATGCGCTTCCTCGTCAAAACGACCGATTGATGAAAGAGGAGCCTGACGTGTATCGCGTTGGAATTGACGTCGGCGGCACGAATACCGATGCCGTTGTGTTGCAGGATAAAACCGTTCTTGCGGGGGTGAAGGCCTCCACGACGGAGGATGTGACATCCGGTGTGATCGAAGCCCTTGAAAAGGTCATCGAGGCTTCGGGCATAGACCGGGCGCGCATCGGCGCCGTGATGATCGGCACCACGCATTTCACCAATGCGGTGATCGAGCGCGGGCATATGGACGAGGTGGCCGCCATCCGTCTCGGCCTGCCTTCCGGCGCCGGCCTGCCGCCCATGGTCGACTGGCCGGATGATCTCAGGGAAATCGTCGGCAACCACGGTTATCAGGTGCGCGGCGGTTACGAATTCGACGGCCGCGAAATTTCGCCGCTCGATGAGGACGAAATCGTCCGCATCGCCGCCGATATTCGCGCCAAGGGTCTGAAGGCCGCTGCCGTCACCTGCGTTTTCAGCGGCATCAACGAAGCGATGGAGTTGCGGGCGAAGGAAATCCTGCAGGAACGCTGCCCCGGCCTGCCGGTGGTCATGTCCAAGGATATTGGCCGTCACGGCCTGCTTGCGCGTGAAAGTGCTGCAATCATGAATGCCAGCCTGCTGTCGCTGGCGGACCGCACCGTTGCGGCTTTCGGCGAGGCGCTGAAGGCTGCGGGCATCACCTGCCCGTTTTATATTACCCAGAACGACGGCACGCTGATGGCGGCGGATGTGGTGCGCGGTTTCCCCGTGCTCACCTTCGCGTCCGGCCCGACGAATTCCATGCGTGGTGCGGCCTTCCTCACCGGCCTCAAGGACGCCATCGTGGTCGATGTCGGCGGCACCACCTCCGATGTCGGCTCGCTGTCACACGGTTTCCCGCGTCAGGCCTCGACCACGGTGGATATTGGCGGGGTGCGTACCAATTTCCGCATGCCTGACGTCTTCTCTATTGGTCTCGGCGGTGGTTCGCTGGTGGTCAATGGTGACCACGGCCTGACCGTCGGGCCGAAATCCGTCGGTTACCGTGTTCGCCGCGAGGCGCTCTGCTTCGGTGGCTCGACCCTGACGGCAACCGATATCGCCGTTGCCTCCGGCAAGGCGGATGTGGGCGAGAAGGTGCTGGTTTCCAGCCTCGACAAAAAGCTCGTGGATGCGGCGGTCGACAAGATCAATGACATGCTTGAGGCCTGCGTGGAGCGCAGCCGCATCTCGTCGTCGCCTGTGCCGGTGATTGCCGTTGGCGGCGGTTCCATCCTGATGCCGGATCGGATCGGTGACCTCGAAGTCATCCGGCCTGAGAATTTCGCGGTGGCCAATGCCGTCGGCGCGGCGATTGCGCAGATCAGCGGCGAGACGGACCGGGTCTTCTCGCTGATCGACGGACGCACACGCGAGAGCGCACTGGCCGAGGCGGAAGCGGAGGCGCGCGAAAAGGCGATTGCCGCCGGTGCGATTGCCGCGACGCTGGAAGTCATCGAGCGCGAGGACATGCCGCTTGCCTATCTGCCCGGCAATGCCACCCGCATTCATGTGAAAGTTGTTGGAGAAATGGGAGCCAATCATGGCTGAGACACGCAAGCTGAAATATGACGAAGCGGCATTGCGGACGCTGACCCGTGAAGACCTCGACGCGCTGGAAATCGGCGCAGGCATTCTCGGCACGGGCGGCGGCGGTAATCCGTATCTCGGCAAGCTGCTGGCGCTGGAGGCCATGAAGGCCGGTTACGAAATGAAGATCCTCGCAACCGACGCGATCGAGCCGGACGCGCTCTGCATGTCCATTGGCGGCATCGGCGCACCTGTCGTCGGTGTCGAGCGTATTCGCGAAGGACGCGAGGGCCTGCGTTGCCTGCGGGCGATGGAAGAGCTGATCCGCACGCCCGTCGACGCCATCGTCTGCGAGGAAATCGGCGGTTCCAATTCCATGAACCCGCTGGTGACGGCGGCGCTCGGCGGCCTGCCGATTCTCGATTGCGACGGCATGGGCCGGGCATTCCCGGAAATGCAGATGACCACCTTCTCCATCTACGGCCATAGTTCCACGCCGTCGGTGATGTGCGATCTGCATGGCAATGCCGTCATCTTCAGCCATGCCGTTTCCGAGGTCTGGCACGAGCGCATGGCGCGCGCCTGCGTCGTCTCGCAGGGCGGCGGTGCGATGTTGGCGACCGCGCCGATGCAGGCGCATTACGTGCATCAGTATGGCATTCCGAAAACCTACACCAAGGCGATCGCCATCGGTGAGGCGGTGATCCGCGCCCGCAAGCAGCAGGAAGACCCGATTGCCGCGGTCTGCGCGCTGGAGGGCGGAAGGCGCATCTTCAACGGCAAGATCACCGATCTGAAACGCCACCTGCGTGGCGGTTTCGCAGTCGGCGATCTCACGCTCTCCGGTTTCGACGATTGCGCAGGCCAGACGGCGGGCGTCGCCATCCAGAACGAATTCCTGCTGTTTTCCCGTGACGGCAAGGTGGAAGTGACGGTGCCCGACCTGATCGTCCTGCTCGATGTCGACACGGGTTATCCGATCACCACCGAAGTGCTGCGCTACGGCCAGCGCGTGGCCGTCATCGCCATCCCCTGCCACGACCTGCTGCGCAGCGCCCGCGCGCTTGAGGTCGTCGGGCCGGCGGCCTTCGGTTACCCGGACATTCCTTTCTCACCGCTGCCCGTTCCGGTCAGCAAGGCTGCCTAACCATAAGCGGGCCAATGACCCGCAATAAAGAGGAGAACAAAAAATGAAAATGCCTGTACTTTCTTCCCGTCTCGCTACGCTGGCGCTTGGCACGGCGCTCGCGTTGCCGCTTATCTCTTCCGCAGTTCTTGCGGAAGACAAGGTGTCGGTCGCGGTCAACACCATGCAGATATTCAGCTCGCTCGACCCGGCAAAAGTGACTGACTACACCGGCTACATGGCCATCGTGAACATGTATGACGGTCTGACCACGGTAAACGCCAAGGGCGAAATCGTGCCACATCTCGCGAAAGCCTGGGAGATTTCCGAGGACGGCCTGACCTACACCTTCCACCTGCGCGACGATGCGAAATTCCAGGACGGTACGGCCGTGAAGGCGGCCGATATCGCCTGGTCGATCCAGCGCCTGCTCGGCATCAACAAGGGCCCGTCGAACCTCATCGTCGGCGTGCTGAAGCCCGAAAACGTTACCGCGCCTGACGATGCCACGCTGGTCATGAAGATCGAGCGCCAGTTCTCGCCCTTCATGGCGGCAACGCCGCTGATGATGGCGATGAACAAGACGCTGATCGAAGCCAATGCCAAGCCCGAAGATAAATGGGGTGAGGCTTATGTCGGGGAACATTCCGCCGGTTCCGGCCCTTATAAGCTGGTCAGCTACAACCGTTCGGCCGATATGGTCATCGCCCGCAATGCCGATTATTTCCTCGGCTGGACGAAGGGCAAGCCCATCGACGAAGTACGCTTCGTGCAGACCAGCGACGACGCCACCGTCAAGGCGCTGGCGGAAAAGGGTGAACTCGGCCTTTCCTCGCACGGGCTTGGCAACGACACCTATGAATCCATCGGCCGGATGAAGGGTTACAAGCTGATCCAGACCCGCACCGCCGGCGGTTTCGTCATCAAGCTCAACACCAAGGCCTATCCGACCGACGACGTCCACGTGCGCCGCGCCATCGCCTATGCGACGGATTACAAGACGATCCAGGAAGTGATCTATCCTGGCTTCGATATGAAGGGACCGCTCTCCGACGCGTTCAAGGATGCGCATAACGGCGACATCCAGCCCGGCGTTTACGATCTGGAAAAAGCCAAGGAAGAGCTGGCGAAGTCGAAATATGCCGGCCAGAAGATCACGTTGGTCAACAGCTATGTCGCTTCGCTCGCCTTCGAGGCGGAAGTGGCGCTGCTTCTGCAATCCAGCCTCGAACAGATCGGCATCACGCTCGATATCAAGCCGGAGCCGTGGAACCGTATCGTCGAGCTGTCCTCCAAGCCGGAAACGACGCCGGCATCGACGCAGGTGAATATTTCGCCGACCTATCCGTCGCCGGATTCGATGTTCTACAACCAGTATCACTCCAAGGCTTCCGGCACCTGGATGTCGATGGAATGGTTGCAGAATGCGGAAATCGACGGCCTGATCGACAAGGTCCGCGCCACCACCGATGTCAACGAGCAGAACGCCACCTACAAGGAACTGCAGACGAAGATCGCCGATCTTCAGCCTGACGTCTGGGCCGTTGCGCCCAACCGCCGTTATGCGGCGAACAAGTGCCTTCAGGGTTACGAGTTCATTCCCATGCAGAGCTGGGACCTGAACTTCTCCAACTTCCATTGGGACTGCAAGGCCGAGTGATCTCCGCCTCATGAAAACCGGCCCCGCCACAAAGGCGGGGTTGGCCAGACTTGGAACTTCAAAGGGAAGGAGCATCGCCTGCGGCCGGAGAGGCTGCGGCATGCCCGAGGATGACGCATGATCCAGGAATTTTCCGAAGACGATATCGAACCTCTGGCCACCGGCGCCTGGATTCTGGGAACGGGGGGCGGCGGCAATCCCTATATCTCGACGCTCAACCTGCGCCGTCTTTATGCCGAGGGCAGGCGGGTAAAGGTCATGGACCCCATGGCGCTTGCCGATGACGACATGGTTGCCGTCGTCTCCAAGATGGGTGCGCCGCTTGTCGGTCAGGAAAGACTGGGTGATCCGGTGCATCTGGCCCGTGCCGTCGAGGTGATGGAGGATTATCTCGGCAAGCCGTTTCGGGCGATCATGAGCGTTGAAATCGGCGGTTCGAACGCGCTGTCGTCCTTCCTCGCCGCCGCCGTGCTCGATCGGCCTGTCGTGAATGCAGACGCCATGGGACGCGCCTATCCCGAAGCGCAGATGACATCCTTCGCCATCGGCAACCTGCCGATGTTCCCACTGTCGCTCGTCGATGTGCGCGACAATGAGGTGATCGTGACGCGCGCTGCCTCGTGGAAATGGATGGAGCGCATCTCGCGCAAGGTCTGCACCGAAGTCGGTTCCACTGCCGCCACCTGCAAGGCACCGCGCACCGGCAAGGAAGTCAAGGAGTGGGGCATTCATTATACCGTCACCAAGGCGACCGAACTCGGGCGTGCGGTGATGGCAGCACGTGCGCGCCATGACGATCCGGTTCAGGCGGTTCTCGACCATGAGGGCGGCAAGCAGCTGTTTCGCGGCAAGGTGGTGGACGTCGCCCGCGAGACCACTGGTGGTTTCCTGCGCGGCAGCACGACCATTGAAGGTATCGATGCCGACCGCGGTTCGTGCATGGAACTCGCCTTCCAGAACGAATGGGCGGTCGCCTTCCTCAATGGCCAGCCGGTCGCCATGACGCCCGACCTGCTTTGCCTTCTCGACACGGTTTCCGGTGGCGCCATCGGAACGGAATCGGTGCGTTACGGCCAGCGCGTCACGGTTGTCGCCCTGCCGGCGCCGGAGCTTTTGACGACACCTGCCGGCATCGCCGCCGTCGGCCCGCGCGCCTTTGGTTATGACATTGACTTCAGATCGGTATTCCCATGAAACGCATCGGTATTGACGTTGGCGGCACCAATACGGATGCCGTTCTGATCGATGGCGACACCATCGTCGCTTCCATCAAGGTTTCGACCACGCAGGATGTCCTCTCCGGCGTAAAGGCGGCGCTTGCCCATGTGGCGAGCCATGTCGGCGCGGCGGATCGGCCCATCGATGCGGTGATGATCGGCACGACGCATTTCACCAATGCGGTGGTGGAGCGCGCCCGGCTGGAGCGGGTTGCGGCCATCCGCATCGCGCTGCCAACAGGTTCTTCGCTGCCGCCCATGTGCGACTGGCCGAAGGATCTGCGCGATGCCGTGGATCCGCTGATCTTTATGGTCCATGGCGGCCATGAATATGACGGTAGTCCGCTGGTGCCCATGGTTCCCGATGAAATCCGCGAAGCGGCGATGAAAATTCGCGATGCGGGCATCACCTCCGTCGCCATTTCCGCCACCTTCTCGCCGTTGACGACGGAGTGCGAGGTGCGGGCGGCGGAAATCGTCCGTTCGGTGATCCCTGATGCACGCATCACGCTTTCCCATACGCTTGGCCGTATCGGGCTTCTCGAGCGCGAAAACGTCGCCCTCCTGAACGCAGCGCTGCAAACGCTGGGCAAGACCACGGTTCAGGCATTTTCGGATGCGCTGCGCGAAGCGGGCGTGAAGGCGCCGTTTTATCTGACCCAGAATGACGGCACCGTGGCGCTTGCGGATGTGGCCGCCGCCAACCCCGTGCACAGCTTCGCTTCCGGCCCGACGAACTCGATGCGCGGTGCGGCCTTCCTCACCGGTCTTTCCGATGCCATGGTGGTGGATGTCGGCGGCACCACCTCCGATATCGGCTGCCTTGTCGGCGGTTTTCCGCGCGAGGCGAACAATATCGTTCATATCGGTGGGGTGCGCACGCTCTTCCGTATGCCCGACCTCCTGCCGATTGCGCTCGGCGGCGGTACTATCGTCGACCCTGAGACGGGCAAGATCGGTCCGCGCTCGGTCGGTTATCGCATTCTGACGGAAGCCCGCGTTTTCGGCGGTGAGACGCTGACGACATCGGATATCGCCGTTGCCGCAGGCCTGATCGAGATGGGTGACCGGGACCGTGTGAAAGACCTCGATCCGGCTTTCGTACAGGCCACGCTTCAACGCATCCGCGACATGGTGGCCGATAGTTTCGACCAGATGAAAACATCAGCCGAAGACGTGCCGCTGGTTGCCGTCGGCGGCGGGGCGTTCCTGATTCCCGAGACGGTTCCGGGTGCGTCGGAAGTGTTGCGCGTGGAAAATGCCGGCGTTGCCAATGCGCTGGGCGCGGCGATGGCGCAGGTTTCCGGCGAGGTTGATCAGGTCTTTTCCGGCCTGAGCCGCGACGAAGCCCTTGCGAAAGCCGAGACCGAAGCGCAGAACGCAGCGGTCGCATCCGGTGCGGAGCGGGCGAGCCTCAAGACGCTTGAGGTGGAGGATATTCCGATCGCCTATCTGCCTGGCGGCGCGCGGCGGGTCCGCGTGCGGGTCATCGGCGATATCGCCTTTCATTGATGCTAAGAGGCCCTGCCGTTGGCGGGGTGAGGAGGGAGTGAGCACATGACGAAGATCGCACTGGCCATTCACGGTGGTTGCGGCGTGATGCCGGAAGACAGCATGACGGCCGGGGAGTGGGCTGCTGCGCGCGACGATCTGGCAGCGGCGCTGCGCGCCGGTTATGGCGTGCTGAAGGCTGGCGGAACCGCGCTTGAAGCGGTTGAGGCGGCGGTCGTCGTCATGGAGGACAGTCCGCATTTCAACGCCGGCCACGGGGCGGCGCTCAACGAAAACGGCATTCACGAACTCGATGCCTCGATTATGGATGGTGAAACGCTGGCGGCGGGTGCGATCAGCGCCTCCCGCGCCATCCGCAACCCGGTAAAGGCGGCCCGCGCGCTGATGGCGGATGAGCGAGCCGTCTATCTGACGGGGGAGGCGGCCGACCGCTTCGCGAAGGACAAGGGGCTCGCCACCGAGCCGCAATCCTATTTCACCACCCAAAAGCGCCTTGAGGCGCTGGCGGCGATGAAGCGCCATGCCTCCGCCGGTACGGAAGCAACGGAAAACGAAAAGCACGGAACTGTCGGCGCGGTGGCGCTCGACGCGGCGGGCCATCTCGCCGCTGCCACTTCGACCGGCGGCTACACCAACAAGCCGGACGGCCGGGTGGGCGATAGCCCGGTGATCGGCGCTGGCACCTATGCGCGCGATGGCGCCTGTGCGGTATCCGGCACGGGCAAGGGCGAGTTTTTCATCCGTTATGTCGTTGGCCACGAGATCGCGTCCCGCGTTGCCTATCTCGGGCAGGATCTGGAGACCGCCGCCGGGAATCTCGTCCACAAGGATCTGGCGCCCTACGATATCGGCGCGGGCCTCGTCGCAATCGATGCCGAAGGCGGCATATCCGCGCCCTACAATACATCAGGCATGTTTCGCGGCTGGGTGACGCCATCGGGAGAGGCGCGTGTGGCTACCCATGACACGATCTATGAGGTGGAATTGTAACCGGTGACCGTGCCGGCCAAGTGGCGACGCAAAAAAACCGGTGACATCAAGGTCTATCGGCGGCAAAACGTTTGAACCGAAACCGGCTCGTCTCTTCACCCATGGTGCTGGCCTCATGAACATCAAGCAGCTCGAAGTCCTGCGCACGCTTCTTTCCACTGGCTCGACCATCGCCACCGCCAAGGCCATGGGGCTCAGCCAGTCCGGTATCAGCCGGCTTCTGGCGCAGCTTGAGGCGGATTTGTCGCTGACGCTGTTTGCCCGCGACAAGGGGCGACTGATACCGACACCGGAGGCGGTCCTTCTTGCGCGGGATGCGGAAAGCGTGCTGCTTGCGGTCGATCGCATGTCCGGCCACGCTGAGGATTTGCGCAATGGCGCGGCCGGTCCGGAAATCGTCCGTATCGGCCTGCCGAGCAGCATGTGGGAAAATTTCGCGCCCGCCATGTTGATCGACTATGTCAGGGATTTTCCCGGCGTTCGCATCGAGACTTTTTTCGAAACGACGACCGCCATCAACAAGCTCGTCGGCGAGCGGGTGATCGATCTCGGTTTCCTGCGGATGGAAGGAGAGATCGGGCCGGGCATCGATGTCGAGCGTGTTGCGACCGGCAAGAGCGTCTGTGTGGTGCGGGAGGATCATCCCTTGGCCGCGCTTGATGAAATTACCGTCAAGGACCTGCGCAATGTTCCGCTCATTCTGATCGGCCGGCAGCGGCCGAACCGCATGGCGCTCGATCAGGTTTTCAAGAAGGCCGGCGTCAAACCGATGGTGAAGATCGAGACCCACACCAACAGTTCCGCCTGCGCCTATGTTGCACATGGGCTGGGGGTAACGATCATCAGCAGTTTTTATGCTAACCTCTACCGGCACCTTCCCGTTGTCGCCCGACCATTCGTCCCGCAGGCGACGCAGGAATTCGGCCTAGCCCGTGCTTCCGGCGCACCGCTGTCCATCGCTGCGCAGGCGCTGAGCGATGCCTTGAAGCGGGAAATCCAGCTTTCGCAAAAAATCGACTGAAAACGGTATTTTAGGCGGAAAATCTCATTGCCCTCATCAGGATGAAACGCGCCGTCATTCTGCATAGATATATGACGTTTATGCATAATATTGCGCCTTATTTATCAATCCGTCATAGTCGCCAGCAACGAAACCGATAGAGGCGGGATACCATTCCCCGCCATCAATCGTGGGGAACCGATGATAAGATTCATACTGAGCCGTCTTTTGATGGCGCTGCCGACGATCGCATTCGTGTCGATCACGGTTTTCGCGCTCATCCGCTTCATTCCGGGCGATCCGGCTGCCCTGATGCTGGGCGATATGGCGCAACCGGAGCAGATCGAGGCGATGAGGACCGAACTCGGCCTCGACAAATCCATGCCGCAACAGTTCCTCATCTGGGCCGGCAACGTGGTGCAGGGCGATTTCGGCCGCTCCATCGTCAATGACGAGGCGGTGCTGCCGCTGGTCGTGTCGCGTTTTCTCGTCAGTGCCGAGATCGTCGTGGTCGCGGTGCTGCTCGCCAGCCTGATTGCCGTTCCGGCGGGTGTGATCGCCGCCTGGAAACAGAACAGCCTCACCGATCTTGCGCTGGTGGGAACGGCGACCCTGCTTCTGTCCATTCCGACATTCTGGCTGGGTCTTCTGCTTCTTCTGTTTTTCGGCCTCAAGCTCGGCTGGTTGCCGGTGCTCGGATATGTGTCGATCAGCGACAATCTCGTCGGTGGCATGCTCTATCTCGTCCTGCCTGTCATGACGCTGGTGATCCATGAAATGGGCGTTCTGATCCGCATGGCGCGCGCCTCGACGCTGGAAGTGCTGCGGCTGGATTACATCACCCATGCCCGCGCCAAGGGCCTTTCGGAAAGCGCCGTGCTCTGGCGGCATGCGTTCAAGAACGCCTTCGGCCCGACATGGACGATGATCGGCCTCATCCTCGGCAATCTTCTCGGCGGCATCGCCGTCATCGAGACCGTGTTCACCATTCCGGGCCTCGGACGGCTAATGGTCGACAGTATTTTTGCCCGCGACTATCCGGTCATTCAAGGCTGCCTGCTGTTCGTCTCGCTGTCCTATGTGCTGGTCAACCTCTTCGTCGACCTTCTTTATCCCCTCTTCGATCCGCGTGTGGTTGCCGAATGAAAAAGTTCACACTTAACGGGCTTATCGGCGGCTTTCTCATCGCCCTCCTGCTCATCACTGCCGCAACCGGTCTGTTCTGGACGCCCTATGACCCGATGAAGCTCGGCTTTGCCTCGCGTCTGGCCGGCCCAAGCGCCAGCCATCTTCTCGGGACCGACGAATTCGGGCGCGATGTTTTGAGCCGTCTGATGGTCGGCGCGCGCGCCAGCGTCTGGATCGGCTTTCTGACGGTCAGCTTCGCAACGATCTGCGGCACGCTGATCGGCCTCGTCAGCGGTTATGCGCGCGGCTGGGTGGATGGCGTCATCATGGCCATCAACAATGCGCTTCTCGCCTTTCCGGGCATTCTGCTGGCGCTCGGCCTGCTCGCGGTTTTCGGCGCCAACCAGTATGGCATCATCTTCGCGCTCGGCATCGCCTATACGCCATCCATGGCCCGCGTGGTGCGCGGCGCCGTGCTTTCTCTGCGCGAGCGGGAATTTATCGAGGCGTCGCTGGTGATGGGCAATGGTGAAATCTACACCATGTTCCGGCATATCCTGCCCAATTGCATTGCGCCGATCACGGTTCTTGCCACCTCCATGTTCGGCTGGGCCATCCTTTCGGAAAGCGCGCTCTCCTTCCTCGGCCTCGGTGTGCCGCCGCCGGCACCCACCTGGGGCAACATGCTGGCCGCCGGCCGTCCCTTCATCCAGCAGGCCGTGTGGCTCGGGCTTTTCCCCGGCCTCTGCATCGCGCTGACGCTGCTTGGCATCAATCTTCTGGGCGATGCCCTTCGCGACAGGCTTGATCCGCGCATGAGAGGTCTCAAATGACTGTTAATACACTTCTCACTGTTCGCGGCCTTTCGCTCGAAGTCGCCAGAACCGGCCATCGGGTGGTCAAGGATGTCTCCTTCGATATTGCTGCGGGCGAAATCTTCGGCATCGTCGGCGAAAGCGGCTCGGGCAAGACGCTCGCAACCCGCGCGCTCATCTCGCTTCTGCCTCCGGCCATCGCCGTCACCGGCGGATCGATCATCTACAAGGGGCAGGACGTCATGTCCCTGCCGGTGAGGGAGCTTCGGCGTCTGCGCGGCGCGGAGATCGGCGTGGTGTTTCAGGAGCCGATGACCTCCCTCAATCCGTCAATGACGATTGGCCGGCAGCTGGAGGAAGGGCTGATCCTTCACACGAAGTTGTCGCCGGAAGAGCGCCACGAGAAAATTCTCGACATGCTGCGCCGGGTCGGCATCCGCGATCCCGAAGGTGCGCTGACGGCCTATCCGCACGAGTTCTCCGGCGGCATGCGCCAGCGCATCATGCTGGCCTCGGTCATGCTGCTGAAACCGGCTTTGCTGATTGCCGATGAGCCGACGACGGCGCTTGACGCGGTCATCCAGCGCGATGTCATGGAACTGATGGTGGAACTGACACGGGCGGAAGGCACTGCCGTTCTCCTCATCAGTCACGATCTGCCGATGGTGGCACGTTATACCAGCCGCATCGTGGTGATGGAAAAAGGCACGATCGTCGAACAGGGCCGCACCGAGGACCTGCTGGACGCGCCGCAGCACCCCTATACGAAAAAACTTCTTTCCTCCCTGCCGTTTCGCGGTGAGCCGCGCAATATCGACACCTCCAGGGCGCCGATGGTTTCGGCCCGCGATATCGTCGTCGATTATGCCGGCCGCAAATCCCTGCTGAAAAAAGCCAAACCGAAGCGGGCGCTGCATGGCGTCAGCATCGATATTCACGAGGGCGAGGTCGTGGCGCTTGTTGGCGGTTCCGGTTCCGGCAAGACGACGCTCGGCCGCACCATTGCCGGGCTTGTGCAGGAAAGCGAAGGACATATCCGCTTTCAGGGCCGCGAGCGCAACGAGGACTGGAAGGATTATCGCCTCAACTGCCAGATGGTGTTTCAGGATCCCTATTCCTCGCTGGATCCGCGCATGACCATTCAGGCACTGGTGGAGGAGGCGCTGCGCCTCGTGCCGGGCCTTGATCAGGCCGCCAAGCGCAAGCGGGCGCTGGAAACGCTGGAGGAAGTGGGGCTCGGCGCTGATTTTGCCACCCGTTATCCGCACGAGCTTTCCGGCGGCCAGCGCCAGCGCGTGGCCATTGCCCGCGCCATTGCCCGCCGTCCGCGGTTCCTGATCGCTGACGAGCCGGTCTCGGCGCTCGACGTGACGGTGCGGGCGCAGGTGCTCGATCTCTTTTCCGATCTGCAGAAACGTTACGGCTTTTCGTGCCTGTTCATCAGCCACGATCTCGGCGTGGTGGAGCAGGTGGCCGACCGTGTCGTCGTCATGCAGGACGGCCGCATCATCGAAGAGGGTGATCGCGACACGATTTTCGACAGCCCGAGAGAGGCCTATACGCGCCGGCTGCTCTCGGCCATTCCCGCCCTCGACCAGAATGAAAAGGGCGGCGTGACACTGAAATGGCGTCTGGAAGATGAAGTTTAACAGGAAGATGACAATGACTGTGGCTGCCCAATTAAATGCGATCTGTGATGCACAGCCTTTCGTGACGCGCTTCATGGTGCGCAATCTCCTGACCGGTGAAGAGATCGGCCGGGGAGAAAACGAGGAGACGCCATCGGGCAGCACCCGCAAGACGTCGATCATGATGGCCGTGCTCAAGGCCGCCAGCGAAGGGCGGATCGATCTCGACCAGCCCGTCACCTATGAAAAACGGCTGGCGGAAGAGGTTGCGAGCGGCATGTTCCGTTATATGACACCGGGCATCGTCATTTCGCTGCGCGATGCCGTCGCCGGCATGATGGTGCTGAGCGACAATGTCTGCACCAAGATGGTGCTGGAGAGGCTGACGCTGGAAGAGGTGGACGGCTATTGCAAATCGCTCGGCATGGCCAATACCCACCACCGTTTCCTCATCCCGCCGCTGGCGCTGGCGGCCGACCATCCGCTGAAAACCGTCACCACCACCTCGGCGGCGGATCAGGTGCTGCTGCTGCAGACCATTCTCGATGCCCAGTCCTCGCCCGAAGCGCAGGCAAAGCTCGGTTGCAGCCTGCAATTGTGCGAGTGGGCGATGCAGACGCTGAAAAACCAGATTTTGCGGTATGGAATCCGCTCCCGCCTGCCTTTCGAGGCCGTGGTGGCCAGCAAGAGCGGTCGCGGCAAGCGCGGGCGCATGGATGCCGGCATCGTCTACAGAAACGGTGCGCCGTCCTTCATCATCACCACCTATACCGATGAGGTGCCGCAAACCATGCCTGATGGCACGCCGGGCTATACCATCGCGCTCGAAACGATCGGCCGGCTGGCACAGGCCTGCTGGGACGGGTTTTAACCAATAACAATCAATGACAACAAAGAGGGTAGAACAGTGAAAAAACTTCTTCTCGCAGGCGTTGCCCTGCTGGTAACGGCCAATATCGCGGCGGCCCGCGACATCACCATCGCGCAGAGCTCGGATCTGCGCAGCAACAATCCCGGTGTGAACCGCGATGGCAATACGGACGGGGTTATCCTGCATATCGTCGAAGGTCTTGTCGGCTACAACAACGCCGGCGAGGTGAAGCCGCTTCTGGCCGAAACCGTCGAGGTTGCGGCTGACCGCCTGGCCTATACGTTCAAGCTGCGCAAGGACGTGAAATTCCACAATGGCAAGCCGCTCACCGCAGAGGATGTCGTCTGGAACTGGACGCGCTATCTGAAGCCGGAAACCAAATGGGCATGCCTCAACGATTTCGCCGAGGGCGGCGCAGCACACGTCACCGGCGTCAAGGCCACGGATGCATCCACGGTCGAGATTACCCTCGAAAAACCCTCCGCCGTTTTCCTCGGCCTCATGTCGCGGCCGGAATGCGGTTATACCGGCATGATCTCGCCGGAATCGGTTGCCGCCGATGGCAGCTTCGTCAAGCCGATCGGTACCGGGCCGTTCCAGTGGGACGAGTGGAAGAAAGGCGAATATATCCGCCTCGCCAAATTTGCCGATTATGTTTCGCCGGCAAATGACGGCAAGCCTGATGGCATGGTCGGCTCCAAGCGGCCGCTGGCCGACGGCATCAAGTTCATGGTCATTCCCGATGCTTCGACGGTGAAGGCGGGCCTTGAATCCGGCGTGCTCGATACGGCCGAGATTTCTCCGGATCTCATTCCGGAATTCAAGACCAATGACAAGATGCAGCTCATCGTTGCCCGCAACAACGGCAAGAACCTGTTCTACATCCAGACCCGCGACAAGGTGCTGAGCAATCCCGGCGTGCGCCGCGCCATGGCGATGGCGCTCGATCTCGATGAACTGGTCGCGGCCGCATCGAACGGCACGGGTGAAGCCAACGGCTCGATGGTCTCGCAGGACTCGGTCTATTTCGACGAGACCCAGAAAAAGCGTCCGGCCTATGACATCGAGGCGGCCAAGAAGGAACTGGAGGCCGCCGGTTACAAGGGCGAGCCGATCTCCATCATCGCCAACAAGCGTGGCAACGTGCCGAGCTTCCCGGCCGCCGTCATGGCGCAGGCGATGATGCAGCAGGCGGGTCTCAACGTGCAGATCGAGGTGCTGGATTATGCCACTCAGGTCGATCGCCGTCGCTCCGGCAATTATCAGGTGATCTCGCAGTCGGTCGCCCCGCGCCTCGACCCGGCGCTGATGTATGCCTTTTATGTCGGCAACAAGGACAAGAACGCTTCCCTGATGTGGGATGATCCGAAGGCGATCGAGCTGATGAAGGCCGCTTATGTCGAGGCCGACCAGGTGAAGCGCCAGAAGATTTTTGACGAGTTCCACGAACTGATGCTGAAGGAAATGCCGGGTATCTTCCTTTACGACATGGTCGATGTCTGGGGCGCGACGAAGAAGCTGAAGGGCCAGCCGGTCTGGCAGTCGAACGCCCGTCTCTGGGAAGTCTCGGTCGATAACTGATCCACTATGCTCGCGCCGGAGGCGGACCCCGGCGCGGGCTTTCCAATATTAAGCGCAGGAATTTGGCGGTGCGCCCGCCGAAGCGCTTGCGCGTGCCCGCAAAGGGCGGAAATGCGAGGACAAGCCATGAACCGTGACGCCGTGATGTCGATTGCCGCCGAAGTCGAGACGATGAAGCCCGATTTCACCACCTTGAGCGACAGAATCTGGGATTTTGCCGAACTCAAATTCGAGGAACAGCAATCTGCCGGCGTTCTGGCGGGCGCGCTTGAGGAAAACGGCTTTGCGGTTCGCCGTGGAGTGGCAGGCATGGAGACGGCCTTCATCGGCGAATTCGGCAACGGCAAGCCGGTCATCGCTTTTCTCGGTGAATTCGATGCGCTGGCCGGCATGAGCCAGGTGGCCGATGTGGCTGAGGTGCAGCCGTGCGAGGCGGGCGCCACCGGCCATGGCTGCGGCCACAACCTGCTTGGTGTCGGCTCATTGATGGCCGCTATTGCGCTCGCCCGGCATCTGAAAGCCAATAATCTGCCCGGCACCGTGCGTTATTACGGTTGCCCCGGCGAGGAGGGCGGTTCCGGCAAAACCTTCATGGTGCGCGCTGGGCTGTTCGACGATGTCGATGCGGCTTTGACGTGGCACCCCGCGCCCTTCAACGGCGTGCGCTCGACCAATAATCTGGCCGTGCTGGAATATTTTTATCGTTTCAAGGGTGTTGCGGCCCATGCCTCCAACGCTGCCCATCTCGGGCGTTCGGCGCTCGATGCCGTCGAATTGATGAATGTTGGCGTCAATTTCCTGCGTGAACACATGCCGCAGGATTGCCGGGTGCATTATGCAATCACCGATACCGGCGGCAAGGCGGCGAATGTGGTGCAGGCCAGGGCGGAAGTGCTCTATCTGATCCGTGCCCCGGAAATGCGCCAGGCGCTCGATCTTGCCGCGCGGGTGGACAAGGTGGCGCGCGGCGCGGCGATGATGACCGAAACAGAGGTGGAAATCGTCTTCGATACCGCCTCCACCAATCTCCTGCCCAACATCACGCTGGAAACGGCGATGCATGAAAACATGGTGACGCTAGGCCCCATCGCCTTCGACGAGGCGGATATCGCTTTCGCCAAACGCATTCAGGACACTTTCACCGACGAGGCGATCAAAAGCAGCATCCGGCTCTACCAGATCAAGGGCGATGTCTTTTCCAACCGGAAGATCGACGGGTCGACACCCCTGCATCTCGGCCTGCGCGATTTCGAGGGCCAGTCGCATTTTCGGGCGGGTTCCACCGATGTCGGTGATGTGAGCTGGGTGACGCCAACCGCACAGTGCTGGACGCCCGCCTGGGCGATCGGCACCAATCCGCATACCTGGCAGGTGGTGGCGCAGGGCAAAAGCCCCGCCGCCCACAAGGCCATGGCCCATGCGGCCAAAGCACTCGCATCGACCGGCTTTGCGCTGATGACCTCGCCTGAACTGCTCGCCAGTGCCAAAAGGGAGTGGCAGGAAAAGACCGAGGGCAGCAAATATGTCTGCCCGATTCCCGCCGATGTCATGCCCGGTTCCCATCGATAGAACGTGCTGCACCAACACGCCCATTCTGCTGAACCCGTTCCCTTATCGCGTATTTTCGCCGGTGGAATGGTGCCTCACATGGGCGCGGCAAGCGAAAAGATGTGACCCGCCGGTGGCCTTGCCAATGGCGGGGTCTGCGGGTCCGGCATTGAAAACGGACCTTCCGCCATATTCCTCGTGATCCTCGGTTTCGGCCCGAGGATCCACGATTTCAACGGCTTATCGATCCTCGCCTGAGGAGTGGGGGTAACGTTGAAAAAGCTTCGGCGCGGTTCCCGGCAATCTGCCCCGGAACTCCTTCCTCCTGAAATCCTCCTTAATCACCGCCTTGTGTGCCGCTTCGCCGCCTTGACGTGAAGAAAGCATTGACGTTCGGACCAAAAATGGAATAAATATATCGAACAGACAGAAAATCGGTTTCATTATTCCGTTTTCTGTTTGCGAGGAGGTAGCGGCGGGCTCTCGGGTTCGCCTCCGGCTGGGAGAGGTGGCGCCGGACACCGAGGAGGAGAAAACAATGAAGAAATTTATCATCGGCGCAGCCATGTCTGTGCTTCTGGGCACGGCGGCGCATGCGGAGACCGTGGGCGTCTCGATGGCGCTGTTCGACGACAACTTCCTGACCGTGCTGCGCAACGGCATGCAGGATTATTCCAAGGAACTGAAGGGCGTGACCCTGCAGGTCGAGGACGCCCAGAACGACGTCGCCAAGCAGCAGAGCCAGATTCAGAATTTCATCGCGTCCAAGGTCGACGCGATCATCGTCAACCCGGTTGATACGGATGCGACGGCGGCCATGTCGAAGCTCGCCGCTGACGCCAAGATTCCGCTGGTTTACGTCAACCGCCAGCCGGTGAACGTCGATAGCCTGCCGGACGGCCAGGCATTCGTCGCCTCCGACGAGACGGTGGCCGGCACGCTTGAAGCGAAAGAAGTTTGCCGCCTTCTCGGTGGCAAGGGCAATGCGGTCATCATGATGGGCGAGCTTTCCAACCAGGCGGCACGCATGCGCACGCAGTCTGCCAAGGACGTTCTGAAGACCGACGAATGCAAGGGCATTTCGGTTGTTGAAGAGCAGACCGCGAACTGGCAGCGCACCCAGGGTTCCGACCTCGTGACCAACTGGCTCTCCAGCGGCATCGAATTCAATGCCGTCATCGCCAACAACGATGAAATGGCGATTGGCGCGATCCAGGCCCTGAAGGCCGCAGGCAAGGACATGAAGAGCTATGTCGTCGCCGGCGTTGACGCCACGCAGGACGCCCTTGCCGCGATGCAGGCGGGCGATCTGGATGTAACCGTGTTCCAGGATGCGGCAGGGCAGGGCAAGGGCGCTCTCGATGCCGCGCTGAAGCTCGTCAAGGGCGACAAGGTGGAGAAGAAGGTCTACATTCCTTTCCAGCTCGTCACGCCTGAAAACGTCAAGGACTACGTGGCCAAGAACTAACGGCTGCCTTCCGGCATCTGCGCCCGTTCAGATCGATATTGGAGGCAGATGCCGGTTTCCGACGGCGCCGAAGACAAGCTTCGGTGCGCGAGCGGATTACGATTGAATTTCAGTGAATTCAAAGTGTTGCAGCGCCTTTCATGTCGTGATCGACATGGCGCTGCAAGCCTCCCCGGAGGCAAGGTGCGCCGTCTGGCAAAGCCTGTTTCCGGTCATTTTTGTCTATTGTGGAGGATGAGATGGTCGTCAGTCCATCGACAATGGCCGCCGTGCGCGCCAGCGGAGCCGTGCCGAATGCGGAGTATCTTCTCGCGGCGGAAGGCATACGCAAGGAATTTCCCGGCGTCGTGGCGCTTGATGATGTGCAGTTCAAGCTGAAGCGCGGCACCGTGCATGCGCTGATGGGCGAGAATGGCGCCGGAAAATCGACGCTGATGAAGATCCTGGCCGGCATTTACCAGCCGGACAGTGGCGAAATTCGCCTGAAAGGCGCCGACATACGTCTCGATTCCCCGCTCGATGCGCTGGAAAACGGCATTGCCATGATCCATCAGGAACTGAACCTGATGGCTTATATGACGGTGGCGGAAAACATCTGGATACGCCGCGAGCCGAAGAACCGGCTGGGCCTCATCGACCATGGCGAAATGTATCGCCGCACCGAAACGCTGCTGGAAAGACTCGGCATCGATCTCGACCCGGAAACCCGCGTCGGCGAGCTTTCGGTGGCAAGTCGCCAGATGGTCGAGATCGCCAAGGCGGTTTCCTATGATTCCGATGTTCTCATCATGGACGAGCCGACATCCGCGCTGACGGAGCGCGAGGTCGAGCATCTCTTCCGCATCATCCGCGATCTCCGGGAACGCGGTATCGGTATCGTCTACATCACCCACAAGATGAACGAGCTGTTCGAGATCGCCGATGAATTTTCGGTTTTCCGCGACGGTAAATATATCGGCACCCACGCCTCGACCGATGTAACGCGTGACGACATCATCCGCATGATGGTGGGTCGTGAAATCACCCAGATGTTCCCGAAGGAAGAGGTTCCGATCGGCGACGTGGTGCTTTCGGTCAAGAATCTCACGCTCGACGGCGTTTTCCACGACGTTTCCTTCGAGGTGCGCGCCGGTGAAATTCTCGGCGTTGCCGGCCTTGTCGGATCGGGTCGCTCCAATGTGGCGGAAACGGTGTTCGGTGTAACGCCCGCATCCTCGGGCACGATTGCAATCGACGGCAAGCCGGTTTCGATCGACAGCCCGACGAAGGCTATCAGTCACCGTATGGCGTTCCTGACGGAGGATCGCAAGGATACGGGATGCCTGCTGATCCTGAATATTCTGGAGAACATGCAGATCGCCGTCCTGCAGGACAAATATGTCGCCAACGGCTTCGTGCAGGAAAATGCGCTGTCGGATGCCTGCGAGGAGATGTGCCGCAAGCTCCGGGTCAAGACGCCGCATCTTTACGAGCGCATCGAGAACCTGTCTGGCGGCAACCAGCAAAAGGTGCTGATCGGCCGCTGGATGCTGACCAAGCCGCGCATTCTCATTCTGGATGAGCCGACGCGCGGCATCGATGTCGGGGCCAAGGCGGAAATTCACAAGCTGGTTTGCGAGATGGCGCGCCAGGGCGTCGCCGTCATCATGATTTCCTCCGAAATGCCGGAGGTTCTGGGTATGAGCGACCGTGTCATGGTCATGCATGAAGGTCGGGTGACGGGCTTCCTCGATAGAAGTGAAGCCACGCAGGTTAAAGTGATGGATCTCGCATCGCGGTGAGGCGCGCCGGGATTTCTCGAGGAGGAATGACTATGAATACGAACGCCGCCGCCAACACAGAGTTGGACGCAAAATCCGGACGCAAGCCGCATCGGCGCATCCCGCCGGAGGCCAATATCTTTTTCGTGCTTATCGGCATCGCGCTGGTTTATGAAATTCTCGGCTGGATCTTCATCGGCCAGAGCTTCCTGATGAACCAGCAGCGCCTGACGATCATGATCCTGCAGGTCTCGGTGATCGGCATCATCGCGGTTGGTGTCACGCAGGTCATCATCACCGGCGGTATCGATCTCTCTTCCGGTTCCGTCGTCGGCCTGACGGCGATGCTGTCCGCCAGCGTGGCGCAATCGTCCACATGGCCGCGGGCGCTTTATCCGGGGTTGACCGATCTGCCCTTCTTCATACCGCTCGCCGTCGGCATATTGGCTGGCGCCCTTGCGGGCTTCATCAACGGGCAACTCATCGCCCGCACCAAAATTCCGCCCTTCATCGCAACGCTTGGCATGATGGTGACGGCGCGTGGTCTTTCCAAGTGGTATACGAAGGGTCAGCCGATCTCCGGTCTGACGGACGGTTTCAACTTCATCGGCACGGGCATCTGGCCGGTCGTGGTGTTCCTCGTCGTTGCCGTCATCTTCCACGTGGCGCTGCGTTACACCCGCTACGGCAAGTTTACCTATGCCATCGGCGCCAACCAGCAGGCGGCACGCGTGTCCGGTATCAATATCGAGGCGCATCTGATCAAGGTCTATGCCATCGCTGGCCTGCTCGCCGGTCTCGCCGGTGTTGTCACCGCCGCCCGCGCACAGACGGCGCAGGCCGGCATGGGCGTGATGTATGAACTCGACGCCATCGCCGCAGCCGTTATCGGCGGCACATCGCTCGCCGGCGGTGCCGGCCGCATCACCGGAACGGTGATCGGCACCATCATTCTCGGTGTCATGACGTCGGGCTTCACCTTCCTCAGGGTGGATGCCTATTACCAGGAAATCGTCAAAGGCCTCATCATCGTGGCCGCGGTCGTTGCCGACGTCTACCGACAGAAGAAACGCGCAAAGCGCTAAATCCTCCTCCCAGACTTGGGGCAGGCCTTCAGGCTTGCCCCTTTTTTGTGTTCTTATGAGCCGGGGGGATTAGCTAAGGTTCATGCCTTGCTGTTTCGATAGTCGTGGACGGCTTTGCCGAAGGCCTCGAACAAAGCGCGCGACGGCGCGTCGGTCTCAGCCCAATATTCCGGATGCCATTGCACGCCGACGGCAAATCCCTTGGCGTCGATGACTGAAACGGCCTCGATGGTGCCGTCCGCCGCCGTCGCCTCCACCTGCAGGCGTGGCGCGGTCTCGGCGATTGCCTGCCGGTGCAGCGAATTGATCTGGATTTCGCCCGACATGCCAAGATGCTGCGCAATGCAGGAGCCTTCGCGCACATGCACCGGCTGGCGGATGGCGAAGGCCACGTCGCGGTCGTCATGTTCCGGCTTGCGATGGTCCCATATGCCGGGCTGCTCCTGAATTTCGGAAGCAAGCGTGCCGCCCAGCGCGACGTTCAGCTCCTGAATGCCGCGGCAGATGGCCAGCATCGGGATGCCGCGTTCGATGGCGCGGCGGATCAGCGGCAGGCTGGTGGCGTCGCGGGCCTGATCGAACGGGCCGTCGCTTTCCTGCGCCTCTTTTCCGTAAAGGGAAGGATGCACATTGGTGGCGGAGCCGGATACGAGCAGGCCGTCCACCCGGTCGAGAATGGCGTCTACCTCGTTTCCGTCCTCGAAGGCCGGAACGATGAAGGACATGACGCCAGCCACTTTCAGCGCGGCGGAAACATACTGGTTCTGCGCGGCGTGCCAGTCGGCTCCGGTGAAATGCCGGATGTCGGCGGGAACGGCGATAATGGGTTTTGGCATGGTGGCTCCGGGATGAATCTTCGAAATTTGTGCGACTGCCGGCTGGCCAAGTCAAGCATGCGTTTTGCGTTCTGACGATCCTTTATGCGCCTAAAGTATAAGGCGATGCCGGGATATTTCAGTTGAAAATAAAATACGAAGCAGAGTTTCCGAAAATTCTCCGAAAGGCCGGTTTTTCCGCGATTAATTCTTGGTGCGGGTGCTTGTCAGCCGGGCCGTAACCGTGCTTACTTTGCTGCGATGCCTGAACAGCAACGAGGGGAATTCAAAGCTGCGGGCAGCGTTCATATCTGGGAGGATATAGATGGATCGCCGTTCCTTTATGAAAAAAGGTGCGCTTGCGGGAGCTGCCACGGCAGCGCTGGCCGCGCCCGCCATTGCACAGCAGAATACCAAGATCAACTGGCGCCTGACGTCGTCGTTTCCGAAATCGCTCGACACGATCTATGGCGGCGCGGAAGATATTGCCAAGCATGTCGCCGCCGCAACCGACGGCAATTTCACCATCCAGCCCTTTGCCGCCGGCGAAATCGTGCCCGGCCTGCAGGCGGCCGATGCCG
Source organism: Agrobacterium sp. 22-214-1 (assembly GCF_053522465.1). Lineage (NCBI taxonomy): Bacteria > Pseudomonadati > Pseudomonadota > Alphaproteobacteria > Hyphomicrobiales > Rhizobiaceae > Agrobacterium > Agrobacterium sp. 22-214-1. The sequence continues at coordinate 683,309 of NZ_JBNWCK010000002.1, forward strand.
TATCATCCGGCACGGTGGAAATGTGCCACACCTGCTCCTATTATTACGTCGGCAAGGACCCGACCTTCGCCATCGGCACGGCAATACCTTTCGGCCTCAATGCCCGCCTCACGAACTCATGGTTCTATGAAGGCAACGGCAACAAGCTGCTCAACGAGTTTTACGCCAAACACAATCTGTACGGCATGATTTCGGGCAATACCGGCGCGCAGATGGGCGGCTGGTTCCGCAAGGAAATCAACACCGTCGACGATTTCAAGGGCGTGAAGATGCGCATCGCCGGTCTGGCCGGCAAGGTGGTGGAAAAGCTCGGCGTGGTGCCGCAGCAGATCGCCGGCGGCGATATCTATCCGGCGCTGGAAAAAGGCACCATCGACGCGGCGGAATGGGTCGGCCCCTATGACGACCACAAGCTCGGTTTCCAGAAGGTGGCGAAATATTACTATTATCCCGCTTTCTGGGAAGGTGGCCCGGTCATCCACTCCTTCGTCAATCTGGAGAAGTGGAACAGCCTGCCGAAAAACTACCAGACGGCGCTGCAGGACGCCTGCGCTTTCGCCAACACCAGCATGATGGCGAAATACGACGCGAAAAACCCGATCGCCATCAAGCAGCTCGTCTCTGAAGGTGCGGTGCTCAGGCCGTTCAGCCAGGAAATCCTCGAGGCCTGCTACAAGGCCGCGCTGGAAGTCTATGCCAATATTTCGGCCTCCAATCCGGACTTCAAGAAGATTTACGAAGATCAGGTCGCCTTCAAGCGCGAAGGTTATCTGTGGATGCAGCTTGCGGAATACACCTTCGATACTTTCATGATGATCCAGCAGCGTAACGGCAAGCTCTGATTATTCGGTGACGGCGGACCGAGCAAAGGCCCTGGGGATTTCGGTCTCCGGGGTTTTTGTTGCGCGCGCATGCCTTCACGCATCCGACAACAAAGGATGATTTACGATCAATTCCGTTGTGGGCAAAAGCAGCAGGCTCCGCGACCAGCCGGAGTGTCGGCAGGGATTGGCCACGCCGACCTCGGCAAAGGCCTTGCTCTCAACTGTGGAGGTGATGCGATGTGGAAAACGCTGAGCATTGCATTCGTCATTAGGAAAAACCGGACAGGCTGGTCAGTGACTGTCCGGTTCCATTTCTAAAGAGAATAAACGGAAGGCAGGGGCGCAACCCTGTCTTCCACTCCGCAATCATAAGCGTTTCGCCCAGTCCTTACAAGACGCCGATCAGGGCCCGATCTTCGGGGGCTCGCCAAGATTCGGCATGCCCGGCAATCCACCCGGCTGGCCGAAATTGGGCATGGTGTTGCCGCCCTGATTGCCGAAGGCGGGCACTTCGATCTTGATGGAATTCAGATCGACCTCGGGCGCCTTGTCCAGCCAGTAGGTGACGGATTCCGGCCAGAAGATCACGATGGCGACGAGGATGAGCTGCATGCCGAGCCAGGGAATCGCGCCCATGTAGATATCCGATGTCTTGACCGTGCGCGGTGCGATGGAGCGCAGGTAGAACAGCGCAAATCCGAAGGGCGGATGCATGAAGCTCGTCTGCATGTTGATGCAGATCAGAACGCCGAACCAGATGAGGTCGATGCCGAGCGACTGGGCGATCGGCGCCAGCATCGGAATGACGATGAAGGCGATTTCGAAGAAATCGAGGAAGAAGGCGAGGAAGAAGATGAAGATGTTGACGAAGATCAGGAAGCCGATGGGGCCGCCCGGAATGCCCGACAGCATATGCTCGATCCAGAGCGAACCGTCCATGCCCTGAAAGACCAGGGAGAAGCATGTGGCGCCGACCAGAATGAACACCACCATCGAGGTGATATGCATGGTGGAATGCATGCCCTGCTTGATGAGGTCCCAGGTGAGGCGGCGGTGCGCGGCGGCCAGCGCCATGGCGCCGACGACCCCGAGCGCACCGGCTTCGGTGGGCGTTGCGAGGCCGAGGAAGATGGTGCCGAGCACGAGGAAGATCAGCACGATGGAAGGGATCATGCCTGCCAGCACGCGGAATACAAGCGCCCGGTTGAGTTCTCCCCGCGCTTCCGGCGGCAGCGCCGGCAGGTCCTTCGGCCGCACGACCGACATGAACAGGATGAAGAGCATGAAGATGGCGACCTGCAGGATCGAGGGGCCGATGGCGCCAAGATACATGTCGCCAACGGATTTGCCGAGCTGGTCGGCAAGCACGATCAGCACCAGCGAAGGTGGGATGACCTGCGTGATCGTTCCCGATGCGGCGATGACGCCGGTGGCAAGTCGCGGATTGTAACCATATTTCAGCATGATCGGCAGCGAGATGACGCCCATGGTGATGACCGAGGCGGCAACCGTGCCGGTGATCGCGCCAAGGATCGCGCCGACGATGATGACGGCATAAGCGAGGCCGCCGGGAATGGCGCCGAACAGCTTGCCCGTCCCTTCAAGCAGATCCTCCGCAAGCCCGCATCGCTCGAGGATCGCGCCCATGAAGGTGAAGAAGGGGATGGCCAGCAGAAGGTCGTTCGAGACGATGCCGAAGATGCGCAGCGGCAGGGCCTGAAGAAAGGCCGGCGAAAAATGCTCTGTGAAGATGCCGATGACGCCGAAAACGAGACCGACGGTGGCGAGCGAGAAAGCAACCGGAAATCCGTAAAGCATGAAGATGATCATGCCGAGGAACATCAGTGGCGGAAGAATACCATATTCGAACATGGGAAATATCCTGAAGGTTCAGATCGGTGCGATCATTGCAGGGGTTTTTCGTACTTCGTATCGAGCGCATAAAGCCCGTTGAGGGCGCCTATGCGCTTGATGAGTTCGGAAAAACCCTGAAGAACCAGAAGGGCGAAACCGGCGAAGATGATGAATTTCACCGGCCAGCGGATGAGGCCGCCGGCATTGGAGGACATTTCGCTCTGATGCCAGGATAGCGTGAACATGGGCCAGGAAAGCCAGGCGAGGTAAAAGCAGCCGGGAAGCAGGAACAGCACGATGCCGATAATGTCCACCCAGATGCGGCTGCGCGGTGAAATCGCGCCATAAATGATGTCCACTCGCACATGTTCATTCATGCGCAGCGTGTAGGATGCGCCGATCAGCACGATGAAAGCGAACATGTACCACTGGATTTCCAGCCAGCCGTTTGAACTGTAGTTCAGGGCGTAACGGACCATGGCATTGCCGGCGCTGACGAGGCAGCAGATGAGCACGAGATAACCGGCAACCTTGCCCAGAGCTTCGCTTGCAAGGTCTATCAGCGCACTTAGTTTTAAAAGCGATTTCATAACTTTCCCCTCTTCCCTTTTCGGGCCCTTTGCGGGTTTATGGCGGAGAGCAAAGCCGGGCGCCCCTGCTGCGGCCACGCCTCCACGTGCTTCCGCTGCCACAGGTTCCAGAGTTCCTCCCCACAGAATCCCGTGTATGGTCAGGCGGTTCGAAAAGCAACCAAAACCACCATGAAACAGCTTGGCGGACCGTCCTTTTCAACCGTTTGCGAAAGAATGTTGCCCTATGACATGTTTTGCCCGGTTGAGCGGCAACGATGCATGCCGTTGCCGCTCTTTCGCTGAGAACGCATTGCGCTTTTCGGCGACTTCATGTTACCTCTGGTTACGGAGAATCCGGCATTGGCCCGTGATCGTCCACGGGCAGATTTACCGTGTGACGGGCATGACGGATGGAGCACAAGGGGAAGCGGAATGAGCGAACACCACACGGGTCCTGTCGAAGTCGGCGCCGAGATGAACTATGCCGAGCACGAAAAGACCTATAACGGTTTTCTGGCCTTGACGAAGTACGGCACCATGATGCTGTGCGTGCTGATGCTGGCCATGGTCGCGGGTTTCTTCACCACCGCCGGCTTCCTTGGTGGTCTGGTCGTCTTCGTCGTGCTGTCGGCTGCGGGTTTCTTTTTGCTGCGCTGAACGATCCCGTTCATGAGCGGTTCCCGTTCCGGGGACCGGGCGATGCCGGATAACCGGAAAGGCCAAGCCATGAAGCGTCTGTTCTATTGCCTGTTTCTGCTGGTGGCGATTGCGCATCCCGCTTTGTCACGCGATCTCTCACCTGCCGAGCAGGATAGTCTTCGCACGCAGATAGAGCGATTTCAGACGGCTTTGAGCGCACAGGATTTCGATGTCGTCGGCAAGACGGTGCCGCCGAAAATCTTTGAATTCATCGCAGGCGAAGCGGGTATTACCGTGGAGCAATTGCGCGGCGCTTTGACCGCGCAGATGCAGATGGCGCTCGCGGCGGTCAAGATAACCGAGTTCACCATGGATACGCAGGCGATCAGCCTTGCGCAAACGCCTGATGGAACGCCCTATGCGCTCATTCCGACCAGGACGGTGATGGAAACCGGCGGCCAGACGATCGAGGCGAAATCCCACACGCTGGCGCTGATGGACGGTACGGACTGGTATTTGCTGCGGGTAAGCGACCAGCAGCAGGTCACGATCCTACGCAAGGTCTATCCGTCCTTCGCCGAAGTGGTGTTTCCCGACGATTCCATGCAGCCGGTGAAATAGTCCCGTCTTCCTGAACTCAGGAAAAACGTCCCGGCCGGAAAGGATCGACCGAGATTTCCGTCTCCTCGCCGCTGGCCAGTTGCGTCACCAGACGGGCGGTTGCTGCCGATTGTGTCAGCCCCAGATGGCCATGGCCGAAGGCATAGATGACGGACGGCGTGGCGCGTGCCGTGCCGATGACGGGAAGACAGTCCGGCATGGATGGGCGGAATCCCATCCATTGTTTCCCGCCTTCCAGTTTGAGGCCGGGCAGGAAACGTCCTGCTTTCTTCAGCATGGCTTCGGCACGGCGGAAATTCGGCTTCAGTTCCAGCCCGCCGAGTTCGACCGCGCCGCCAATGCGGATGCCCGTCGATAGCGGGGTGACCACGAAGCCATGGTCGTTGAAATAAAGCTGGCGCGTCAGGTTGAAAGCCTCGGGGGAAAGCGTGGTATTGTAACCACGTTCGGTTTCCAGCGGCACGATGTTGCCAAGCGTCGCGGCGAGTTTTCTCGACCAGGCGCCACCGGCGATCACCACTTTGTCGGCATCGATCTTGTCGCCATTTTCCAGCGTCACGATCGTACTTTCGCCGACGGCGTCGATACGTTCGGCCTCGCCTTTGCGCAGGCTGGCGCCGCGGGCGATTACCAGATCGAAAATGGCGCGGGTGAAATCGTAAGGGTCGGAGACCTGCAGGCCATCCGGTGAAAACATGGCATGGCGGAACTGGGGCGCGAGACCCGGCTGCAGTTCCTCGATTTCGGGGCGGCCGACGCGCTGAAAGGCGAAACCGGCGATCTCCTTTTCGTCCCAGTCCCTGCGGGCAGCATTGAGACTTGCCTCGCTGTCATAAAGATCGAGCGTGCCGGTTTTCGAAACGAGGTGCGAAAGTTCCGGCATCGCAGCGACATGGGCCATTTCCACGGCAGCCAGCCGGTTGATGTCGGTGAGCGACTTCAGCCCATGGCGAAAGTTGCGCTCGGCGCTCGCGCGCCAGAAACGCCACAGCCAGGGTGCGATCTTCGCCGCATAGGCGGGCGGCACACTGAGCGGGCCGAGCGGATCGAATAGCCAGCGCGGCGCTTTTTTCATGACGCCGGGGGCGGGAATGGGGATGATTTCGGGGAAGGCCAGAATGCCGGCATTGCCGGAACTCGCGCCCCGGGCAACCTCGCCGCGCTCCAGCAGCACCACCTCGCGTCCGGCATTCTGCAGATAAAGCGCCGCCATGGAACCGATAATGCCGGTGCCGATCACCAGCACATCGCATTTCAGGGTTTTGGTCATCGGCGCTCCTGCAACACAAATCTTTCAACCCCGCATAACAATGAATGCCGCCCCGATGAAAGGCCGTATCGTGTTGCCGGCGCAGAAATATCAGCACTGTGGCAAATAAGCGGTCCGAAATAGACAAGGCGAATATATTCGCGGTGAAGCATATCGGCGGTCGATTGAGGCTCTGGATCAATAGTTATAATTCATGATTAATCGCTATTTAACGGTGTCCGGCTAGTTTCGCGTGCAGGCGGGCCGACCGTTTTTCATCTCTATATTTCGAGGGTGGAACAGGTCTGCATATGGGTTACTGTTTGAGGGTTCAAAAAGATGTCTTACTTTTCCAAACTCGGTCTGGATGCTTCCGCGGTGCTTGATGCGCTTAGCCGCTCACAGGCCATCATCGAGTTCGATCTGACCGGCAAGATTTTGAAAGCGAACGATAATTTCTGCAAGGCCGTCGGCTATCAGCAGTCTGAAATCGTTGGGCGTACCCACAGCATGTTCCTGTCTCCCGAAGATGCGGCCTCGCCTGAATACAAGAGCTTCTGGGCGAAGCTGTCGCGTGGGGAATACGATCAGGGCCAGTATCGACGTCGGGCCAAGAATGGCGACGAAATCTGGATCGAAGCTTCCTACAATCCGGTGTTCCGTTTCGGTAAACCCTACAAGGTGGTCAAGATTGCAACCGATATCACCTTGATCAAGCGCAAGAGCGCCGAGGATGACGGGAAACTGGCGGCGCTCTCCCGCGCGCAGGCCATGATCGAATTTACGCCTGATGGAAAAATCCTCAGCGCCAACGAAAATTTCCTCGCGACGCTCGGTTACACGGCGGAAGACATCATCGGCAAACATCATTCGATGTTCTGCGAGCCGGCCTATGCCCATTCCCAGGACTATCGGGATTTCTGGAAGGAACTCGGAAAGGGCCACTTCTCGACGGGGCAGTTCATGCGCCTCGGCAAGGATGGCAAACGCGTCTTCATTCAGGCCTCCTATAATCCGATCATCGATGATCGGGGCCGCGTCTTCAAGGTGGTGAAATTCGCTTTCGATGTGACGGACCGGATGCATGCGGTCGAGGAACTTGGTGCTGCGCTCGAGCGGCTTTCTCAATGCAATATCCGTATTACGCTGGACAAACCCTTCGTCGGCGAGTTCGAACGGCTGCGTTGCGATTTCAATAAATCCATCGCTGAATTCCAGAAGACGCTGGAAAACGTTCTCGGCCAGACCGGAGACTTGACCCGCAGCAGCCAGGAAGTCAGCGAAGCTTCCGTCAATCTCGCCGAACGTTCGCGTGAGCAGGCGGTGGCTCTTGAGGAAACTTCGGCAGCACTCGAAGAAATCACCGCGACGGTCCGTTCGTCGACAGAAAACATGAAAGAGACGCGCAAGCTCGTTCAGAGCGCGCGGACATCCACCGTGGCCTCCACCGAGGTCGTGGAGCGGACAGTCGATGCTATGCAGCGTATCGAGACGGCTTCGCGGGAAATCAGCCAGATCATCGGTGTGATCGACGAAATTGCCTTCCAGACGAACCTGCTGGCGCTGAATGCCGGCGTGGAAGCCGCGCGCGCGGGTGAAGCGGGCAAGGGTTTTGCCGTCGTGGCGCAGGAAGTGCGCGAGCTGGCGCAGCGTTCCGCCAATGCCGCGAAGGAAATCAAGGCGCTGATCAACAATTCCGGCACCGAGGTTCTGGAAGGCGTCAGGCTGGTGGGCGAAACCGGCGAAGCGCTGAAGCAGATCGACGCGCTGGTCAGGCACATTGACGGCAATGTCGACATGATCGCCAAGGCGGCGGACGAGCAGGCCGTCGGCATCAGCGAGATCAACAAGGCGGTCAACCGGCTCGACCGGATGACGCAGGAGAATGCGGCGATGAGCGCCCGCACCACGGTCATCAGCACGACGCTGGCGCAGGGCGCGGATGCGCTGGCGCAGCTTGTCAGCCTGTTCAAGCTGAACCGCCGCACGGTGCAGCGGGAAGACGGATCGTCCACCCGCTCGGATACTCCGAATACGGCCCGGCGCGACCAGACTTCGGCGCGGGCGGCCGCGTAAAGGAGCGGGCTCGGTCCCGCTTCAGCTTGAGAATGAGATTCGGTGGATGCGGATGCCTTTGAACGGGCATCCGCATGGCTTTGTCACCGCAGCGCCGGCCTTGCGATACCGAGATGGTCGCGCAGCGTCGAGCCTTCGTAGTCCTTGCGGAACAGGCCGCGCTCCTGCAGGAGCGGAACGACCTCGCGGTTGAATTCCTCCAGCCCGCCGGGGAAGAAGGGCGGCATGACGTTGAAGCCATCGGCCGCGCCGTTTTCGAACCATTCCTGCATGCGGTCGGCCACATCCTTGGCTGTGCCCATGACAATATGGTGGCCGCGGCCGGCGGCGACGCGCAGCGCAAGCTCCCGGATCGTCAGCTTTTCGCGGCGCGCCAGTTCGGTCAGAAGTTCGGCGCGGCTGCGCAGCTGGTCGGAAATCGGCAGGTCCGGCAGCGGGCCGTCAAGATCGTAATCGGCAAGGCTGTGGCCGATGCGTTCTTCAAGCAGCGGCATGGCGCTCTTGATATCGGTCCAGCGGTTCAGTTCCTTCAGCTTTTCGCCGGCCTCTTCGAAGCTCCTGCCGATGATCGGCATGAAGCCGGGCATCACGGCGACGCTGGCCGGGTCGCGGCCGAACTTCTCCACGCGCGCCTTGAGGCTGGTATAAAAGGCCTGCGCTTCGGAAATCGCCTGCTGGGCGGTGAAGACGATATCGGCGGTGCGGGCGGCGAGATCCTGCCCCGGACCGGAAGATCCGGCCTGGATGAGAACCGGGTGGCCCTGCGGCGAACGCGGAATATTCAGTGGTCCCTTGACCGTGAAATATTTGCCCTCGTGGTTGAGAATATGGACCTTTTCCGGATCGACATAGCGGCCCGCCTGCTTGTCCTTGACGAAGGCGTCGTCATCCCAGCTGTCCCACAGGCCGCGAACGACATTCACATATTCTTCCGCCACCGCATAACGTTCGTCATGCTCGGGATGGTCCTTGGAAAAATTCGCCGCCGTGCGGGCATAGGATGTGGTGACGATGTTCCACGCCGCGCGGCCGTGGCTGAGATGATCGATGGAAGCGAAGGCGCGGGCGGTGTGGTAAGGCTCGCCATAGGTGGTGGAGGCGGTGGCGGCCAGCCCGATCTTGTCGGTGACCATGGCCAGTGCGGCAAGCAGGGTCAGCGGCTCGAAACGGGCAATCATCGAGGGATGGGCGTCGACGCCGCTGGTCAGGCCGTCGGCGAGGAAAACCATGTCGAATTTCGCCGCTTCGGCCATTTTCGTAACACGGGTGAGCAGATCGAAATTTTCGCTGCCGGCTTCGGCATCGGGGTGACGCCAGCCGGAAACGTGGTGCCCGGCGCCCTGTAGGAAAAGGCCGAGATGCATCTGTCTTTTGCGGGTCGTATTGGTCATGGGGTCATGCCTTCATATCGGTCGTGTTATATTTCAGTTGCCAGAAGCGTTTCGAGCTTCCTGAGGTCGGCTGCGGTTTTCATGGACCGCACCAGTGCCGGAATGCCGGCGAATTTCTCATTGCCGCCGGTCGCATCGGCAAATTTTTCGGTCGGGTCATTGATGCCGGGGAGGCCGTCGACACGGCGTGACAGCACCGTGCCGTCCTTCTTCATCACGTCGATGACCACGAACCGGGTGGTCGGATCGGGCGAGAGGCGGCGGGCGGTCTCATCATGCCGGCGCGAGACTCTGGCGGAAAGGGCAAGCAGATCGGCGCGCGTTGGGCGCTCATCGAAATGACCGATACCGAGCGCTCCATCCGTCAGCGCTGCGGCAAAGACATATTCTGCGCTGAAGCGAGCGTCGATGCCGGTCGTGGGCGTGGCGGGGCCGACGAGGGCGGCATCGCCGCCGGGCGGGAAGGTGATGGTGACCGTTTCGATCTCGTCCGGCGTCAGATCATTGCTGTTGCGCAGCGCCAGCGCGCCGACGGCAACGGGATGGCTGGCGGTGCAGCAGGGAAAGGCCTTGAGGGTGAGGCCGGGGGAGACGATCTGCCAGGGTGCGCCCCAGCCGGAGAGAACACGTTTCGGTTGCTCGGCGCCGAAGGCGTAGGCGGAATAAAAACCGATGGGGTTTTCCAGAAAATCCGGCGCGCCCTGAAAGCCCGATCGCGCCAGCCGCGCGGCGGTGAGGCCGGCACGCGTGGCAAGCCCGGCATGCAGCGGCTTGGCGTCATAACCGAATTGCAGGCGAAGCCCGGCCGATTGCGTGGCAGCGAGGCCGAGCGCCACGGCCGTGGTTTGCGGATCGAATTTTAAGAGATGGGCAATCGCCGCCGCAGCACCGATGGGGCCGAGCGTGGCGGTGGCGTGGAAGCCGTTTTCGTAGTGCCTGGTGCCGAGCGAGAGGCCGAGACGCGCCAAGGTTTCCAGCCCGACGATATAGGCGGCGATGAAGGCATCGGCCGTGGAGCTCTCTTCGACCGCGATAGCCAGCAAAGCGGGAATGATGGCGACGGTCGGGTGGCCGCGCACGCTGCCGTGCACATCGTCATAATCAAGCACATGCCCGGCGTGACCGTTGATGAGGGCGGCGGTGAAGGCATCCGTGCGCAGATCGTGGCCGATAATGCCCGCCGTGCCTGTCGCGCCCGGTGTAAAGCTGTCGATCAGGATTTTCGTGCTTCTGTCGGCAGCGCCGCCCAGCACGCAGGCGAAAAAATCGATGAGCGCCGTGCGGGCGATGGCCACCGCATCCTCATCACGCAGGGGATCGGAGGCGGCAATCGCTTCGGCGAGATGAAGGGTGAGTTTTTCGTCGGCGGTCATGGCATCAAATCCCTTCGCCGTCATTGACCCGTGCCACCTGCCCGCCGAGACCCTTGACGAAGGCGTTGATGCGCGGATTGGTCGACTTGTAGAAGATGTGCTCCGGCGTGCCCTGATCGACGATCAGGCCATTTTCGGTGAAGACGATATTGTCGCTGATTTCTTCGGCAAAACGCATTTCGTGTGTGACGAGAATGCTGGTCATCCCATCATTGACGAGATCGCGGATGACGGCGAGCACTTCGCCCACGGTTTCCGGGTCGAGCGCGGAGGTGACCTCATCGAACAGCACCAGTTCGGGCCGCATGGCAAGCGCGCGGGCAATCGCCACGCGCTGCTGCTGGCCGCCGGAAAGCTGGCCGGGATAGGCATCGACCTTCTGGGAAAGACGGACCTTTTCCAGCAATTCGCGGGCATGGCGCTCGGCTTCAGCCTTAGGCGTACCGAGAATCTTGATCGGCGCGATGGTGATGTTTTCCATCACCGTCAGATGCGGGAAGAGGTTGAACTGCTGGAACACGATGCCGATGCGCTTGCGCAGTGCGATGCGCTCGGCCTCGGTCTTGAGCTGGTCGACACGGGTGCCGCCGACGGTGATCTTGCCCGATTGCGGAATGAGCAGGCCGTTGATGCAGCGCAGGATGGTGGACTTGCCGGAGCCGGAAGGGCCGATGATGGAAACGGCGTCGCCCTTGTTCACGGTAAGGTCGATGCCCTTCAGGACCTGATTGTCGCCGAAGGACAGATGTATACCTTCCAGTTCAACCAGTGCTTTTGCGGCGGTTTGTGGTGCGGGTGCGGACATGGCTTGTTCCAATCAGCGGGAAGCGAAGCGCCGCTCGAGGCGCTGCGTGAAACGGGAGACGGGATAGCAGAACAGGAAGAACGCCATCAGAACGGTGAGATAGACCACGACGGTGAAATCGTTGCGCTGAACGGCGGTGCTGGCGTCTGTCGCGGCGTGCAGAAGTTCATGCACGCCGACCAGTGAGGCGAGCGCCGTACCCATGGTGATCGACGCATAGAGGTTCATCCATGGCGGCAGCGAGCGCTTCACGCATTGCGGCAGGATGATCCAGCGCAGTGTCTGGTTGCGCGAAAAGCCCAGCCCCTGCGCCGCTTCCCATTGCGCCGTCGGAATCGACTGGATGGCGCCGCGGGTGATTTCGGCGATATGGGCGCTGGCCGGAATGGCGAGACCGACGACGGCCTTGATCCAGTCCGGGAAGGGAATGTAGTTGCCGAAAGCGACGATCTCGAAGGGGAAGATGTAGGTCGCGGCAAAGATCAGCACCAGATGCGGGGCGTTGCGGAATATCTGCACATAGGTGAGTGCCGGCGCGCGCACGAGGCGGTAGGGCGCAAGCTCCATGATGCCGAGCAGGACGCCGATGAAGGTGCCGATGGCGATCGCAAGGATGCTGATCAGCACATTCATGGCAAAACCCTTGGCCAGATAGGGTAGCCATTGCAGCAGCACCTGGCCGAGCGACGGATCGAGGATCAGCCATAGAATGACGGCAATCAGTACGCCGAGGAGCAGAATGGTGCCGAAGGGCGGCTTCTTCACCGCCTGTGTTGGAGAGACCACCGCACTCATTGACCGAACCCCGGAACCGCAAGACGCCGTTCAAGCCATAGACCGGCCCTTGCGACGATAAAATTGATGACGCTGAAAAAGATCAGGATGACGATCATCAGCTCGACCACATTGTCGCGCTGCGTCCAGATCAGGATCGAGGCATAGGTGATTTCACCCACCGCAATTGCCGAGCCGACCGTGGTGAGCTTTACCAGATTGACGAGATTGTTGATGATGGAGGGCAGCGCCGTGCGGATGGCCAGCGGAAACTCCACATAGCGTAAAATCTCGAAGGAGCTGAAACCGATCGCACGCGCCGCCTCGATGGTGGTGGCCGGCACCGCCTCGATACCGCCACGCAACGCTTCCGCGTGGAAAGCGGCAATGTGCAGGCCGGTGATGGCGACGACCCAGAAAAAGGGTGTCAGCGGATTGTTCTGCGCGCCGCCCAGCGCATTGGAAATCAGCATGTTGAGCACAAGGAAACCGCACATCAGCTGCACCAGCGTCGGCGTGTTGCGCGTCAGTTCCACATAGGCGCGGACGGGACCGGCGAGCCAGACCTTGCCCGATGTCAGCATGGCCGCGAAAATGAAGCCGAAGACGAGGCTGAGCGGCAAAGTGACGGCGACGAGGATCAACGTCATCTTCATGCCGTCGAGCCAGATCTGAACCTCGTAACCGCTGTTCAGAAAGTCATAGTTGAGGCCGAGATGCGCGGCCAGTTCTATGAAGCGCGCTGTAAATCCATCCTGCATCGGAAATCCATGCTGTTGTCGCGGGTGCGCCGCCCAGCAGGCGGCGCCAGAATGACCTGTCTTGCTTTAAAGCAGAAAAGAACGGCGGGCGAAACCGACCGTTCCCGATAGTCAGGGGAAATCGCCATGATAGCAGCCGCCCTTGCGTCATGCCGATCCCCGGTACAATCCAAGGGATGATCCGGCATCCAGCCACGGCGCGTCTGCGCCGTGAAGGTGTCTCTCGCGATCAAGAGCCCGATCGCGCTGGACCCCGGATCCTGTCCCGGGTGACGGAGTGAGCGGGTTGCCCGGTTCCTTACTGCGCCGAAAGCTTCTTCTGCTGCTCTTCCATATAGCCGATGCTCGGCAGACGGTTGGCCTTGGCGAATTCGAGCATCTTGCCGGAGGCGTGCAGTTCCTTGACGATCTTGTCGAGAGCGGCCTGCGTGTCGCTTTCGCCCTTGCGCAGCCAGATCACGGAATCCGACGGGATCAGGTCGGTGGGGATGAGGATGCCGTAATCCTTCCACTCATCGGCGCGGTCCTGAAGCATCAGGCTCAGCGTGCCGTTGACGTGAACGGAGACGTCGCAATTGCCGCCCTTGAGCGCCAGCAGCGATTCCGGCTGGCTCGGCAGAGCCTTAACCTGCGCGCCATATTGTTCGATCAGCGGCTGGGTGTAGTTCGAGCCTTGCGAAACGCAGGCGATCTTGCCCTTCAGGTCCGGCCAGTCCTTGATGCCACTGTCCTTGCGGCCGATGGCGGCGCCACCCTGGCGGTCATAGGGGGTCGGTACGTAATCGAGCGTTTTGGCGCGCTCTTCCGTGTACTGCATGTTGGCGATCAGAATATCGACCTTCCCCTGCTGCAGGAACTGCACGCGGTTGGGCGGGGTCACGGTTTCGGTGACCAGCTCGACACCGAGGCCGGCGGCCAGCGCCTTGGCGACGTCGATGTTGAGACCCTTCTGCTCCTGCGTCTTCGGATCGATAAAGCCGAAAGGCGCGCCGGACAGGATGACACCGACGGTGAGCTTGCCGCGACCCTTGATCCGGTCGAGCGTTGCATCCGCGTGAGCGGCAGTGGCCATCGAAGCGATGACGACGGTTCCGGCAATGAGTTTTGCGGCAAATTTGGAGAAAGAGAGGGCCATGGGTATTTCCTTTTGATTTAGGTGGAAACTACATGAGGCACCCGCCAAGAGCGAGAATTGGCATTGCGTGAAAAATAGTATGAATAAAATCCGGTTCCAATAAATCTTTTGTGGAGAAAAATTATCCTAATAATTTTGAATTGTAGAATCTTGTTCTTTTCCTCCCTTGCTGTGTGCCGGTTTGTCAGGAGCGGGAGAATAGTCCGGATGTCGCTGAGGACCGGATGGCCACATGCGGAGCGAGCGCATCCGGCTTGTCTCTTCTCCCCGTGGGGGAGAAGGTCGCGGCAGCGGGATGAGGGGGCGAGGCGAGCGATATGCGGAGAGCTTGCCCCCTCATCTGCCCCTTTGGGGCATCTTCTCCCCGGCGGGGAGAAGAAAAAAGCCGCACGCCCTGTTCTTATCGTCCGGCATTATAGGCCGCGATTGCCGCCATGTTGACGATATCGCTGTCCTTCGCACCCATCGAGGTGATCTGCACCGATTTGTCGAGGCCGACGAGAAGCGGGCCGATGACGGTCGCGCCGCCCAGTTCCTGTAGCATCTTGGTGGAGATGGAGGCGGAATGGATGGCGGGCATGACCAGCACATTGGCCGGGCCGGAAAGCCGGGCGAAGGGATACTGGCTCTGCATGCGGTGATGGTTCAGCGCCACATCGGCCGACATTTCGCCGTCGACCTCGAAATTGACGTTGCGCCTGTCGAGGATTTTCACCGCCTCGCGCACCTTGTCGGAGCGTTCGCCGGTCGGCTGGCCGAAGGTGGAATAGGCGAGCATGGCAACGCGCGGCTCGTAACCGAAACGGCGGGCGAGGCCGGCTGCCTCTTCGGCGATATCGGCAAGATCTTCCGCATTCGGCATATCATGCACGGCGGTATCGGCAACGAAGACGGTGCGGTTGCGCGAGACGACCAGCGAAACACCGATGACGCGATGGCCGGGCTTGGTGTTGATGCAGCGGCGGATATCCTCCAGCGCTGTGGAGTAGTTGCGGGTAACGCCGGTGACCACGGCGTCCGCATCGCCCATCGCCACCATGCAGGCGGCGAAATGGTTGCGGTCGTTGTGGACCAGACGCTGCACGTCGCGCAGCAGGAAACCGCCGCGCTGCAGACGCGCATAGAGATAATCGACATAGGCATCGACGCGGCTGGAAAGGCGCGCATTGGTGATCTCGATATTGGCGCGATCGAGATCGATGCCGGCGCGTTCCGCATTGGCCTTGATGATATCGTCGCGGCCGAGCAGGATGGCGGTGCCGAGGCCCTGCGCGGTGAAGGAAATCGCCGCGCGCATGACCTGTTCTTCTTCGGCTTCTGCAAAAACGACCCGCTTCGGCGAGCGGCGCACCCGCTCGTAAAGTCGCTGCGTAGTGGAAGCCATCGGGTCGCGGCGGGCGGAAAGCTCGCGGGCATAGGCGTCGAGATCGGGCAGTTCCCGGCGGGCAACGCCGGTTTCGATTGCGGCTTTCGCCACGGCCACCGGAATGGCCGAGATCAGGCGCGGATCGAAGGGAACCGGAATGATATATTGCGATCCGAAGCGCGGGCGGTTGCCCTGATAGGCGGCGGCCACATCGTCAGGCACATCCTCGCGGGCAAGATCGGCCAGCGCCTGTGCCGCCGCGATCTTCATCGCGTCATTGATCTGGCTGGCGCGGACATCGAGCGCGCCGCGAAAGATATAGGGGAAGCCGAGGACGTTATTGACCTGGTTCGGGTAGTCCGAACGCCCGGTCGCCATGATGGCGTCGTCGCGGATGCGCGACACTTCCTCGGGGGTGATTTCCGGGTCCGGATTGGCCATGGCGAAGATGATCGGCTTCGGCGCCATGGAGCGGATCATTTCTTCGCTGAAAGCGCCCTTCTGGGAGAGGCCGAATACCACATCAGCGCCCTTCATGGCTTCCGCCAGCGTGCGGTTGTTGGTTTTCACCGCGTGGGCGGATTTCCACTGGTTCATGCCTTCGGTGCGGCCCTGATAGATCACGCCCTTGGTATCGCAGAGCGTAATGTTTTCAGGGTTGAAACCCATGGCCTTGATGAGGTCCATACAGGCGATTGCTGCCGCACCCGCGCCGTTGCAGACGAGCTTCGTGGTCTTGAAGTCGCGGCCCGTCAGTTCGATGGCGTTAATGAGGCCGGCGGCGGCGATGATGGCGGTGCCATGCTGATCGTCATGGAAAACGGGAATGTCCATCAGCTCGCGCAGGCGGCTTTCGATGATGAAACATTCCGGCGCCTTGATGTCTTCCAGATTGATGCCGCCGAAGGAGGGTCCGAGGTAACGTACGCAATTGATGAACTCATCTGCGTCTTCGGTATCGACCTCGAGATCGATGGAATCGACATCGGCGAAGCGCTTGAAAAGGACCGACTTGCCTTCCATCACCGGCTTGGAGGCGAGCGCACCGAGATTGCCCAGACCGAGGATGGCGGTGCCGTTGGAGATGACCGCAACCATGTTGCCGCGCGTTGTATAATCGTAAGCGGTCGCCGGATTTTCGGCGATGGCTTTCACTGGTACGGCCACGCCAGGCGAATAGGCGAGCGACAGGTCCCGCTGCGTCGCCATCGGCTTGGTCGGGGTGATTTCCAGTTTCCCCGGCCGGCCTTCCGCGTGGAAATCCAGGGCTTCCTGATCCGTAACCGATGTTCTTGTGCTGGCGGGTTTGGTCGTGTCGGACATGGGCTGAGCGTGCTTTCGTGTCAATAACAGTGTAAAAATGTCCGCCGTTGTTATTGTATTTTTCGCGCGCCTGCCAAGCCTTGAATGTTGTTCAGTGCAGCAAATTTAAGCGTGATGAAATTTGCGGCCGATTCAATCGATTAATTCCTGCTGTTCATGTCAAAGGCTTTGCCGACAGGAATGGTCCCGGCTTAGCACTCTGAAGCGCAAGGCTTTGTTCCGGGGTTTTTCTTTGCTCTCGGTCACTTTGAGCGGCCATTCCGTGCGGAACCTCGCATTCCCTCTTGCGTTAGGAAAACGGGCCTGCCGGCAAATGCCCCGCCGTTCACCAAGCTTTCACGAGGCGAATTTATGAGCTTGCGCTTATCCGCCCGTGAACCGATGATGGCGGTATTTCGAAATATGTATATTGTCCGGCGCGCCGGGAAATTTTTAGAGTTGGAAAGGTTTTGTCGTGAAGGAACACTCTCGAAAGATCACGCCGGTTCTTCTTGCCGGCGGTGCCGGTTCGCGGCTTTGGCCGGTATCGCGCGATCAGTTGCCCAAGCAGTTTCAGCCGCTGGTCG